>JAURNY010000018.1 GCA_030829955.1 Gammaproteobacteria bacterium
GCGGGCTACCCCCGCCTTTTTATTGTTATATCAGGAACTTTTTTTGCTGTAATTATCCTAATATTTAATTAGTTTGTAATTTCAATAAACCCAATAAGATATTGAGCGATGAAAACAATAACAAAACTATATCTAATTCTTTTTGCTTTTATTACCCTAATTGCCAATGCGGCATTGCCTGACATAGTTGATGGTGAACCATTACCAAGTTTGGCGCCAATGGTAGATGAAGTTACTCCTGCAGTTGTTAATATTGCGACTGAAGGCAGTATTAAGCAAAACTTGAATCCATTGTTAGCCGATCCATTCTATAGACGTTTTTTTAGAGCCCCTAAGCAACCGATGGAACGTAAGACTAGTAGTCTTGGGTCGGGTGTCATAGTCGATGCCAAACGAGGTCTGATCATGACTAATAATCATGTCATCGCTAATGCAAATCAAATTACTGTCACAATGCGAGATGGAAGGAAATTGGATGCTGAACTTGTGGGTACAGATCCAGAGACCGATGTTGCTGTGATTAAGGTTAAGGACGATAACCTTGTTGAAATTAAATTTGCCGATTCAGACAAGATGAATGTAGGTGATTTTGTTGTCGCAATCGGGAATCCGTTTGGCCTAGGACAAACAGTTACCTCAGGTATTGTCAGTGCATTAGGTCGCGGTGGATTGGGAATAGGTAGTTATGAAGATTTTATCCAAACCGATGCATCAATTAATCCCGGTAACTCGGGTGGTGCGCTAGTGAATCTGCGTGGCGAATTAGTCGGTATTAATACCGCTATTTTCTCTCGAAGTGGTGGCAATATCGGTATTGGTTTCGCAATTCCAATAAATCTGGCAACTCAAATAATGGAACAGTTGCTGGATACCGGCGAAGTCAAACGAGCTTACCTTGGCGTGAGTATGCAAGACATTAGTCCTGAACTTGCAGAAGCATTTCAGCTTGAAAAAGAGACTGGTGCGATTATTAATCAGGTGTTTGAAGGTTCACCGGCAGCACAGGCGGGTATTGAAGTAGGTGATATCGTCTTGACTGTAAATGGTAAAAAGCTTCGTAATGCCAATGATCTTAGAAATCGTGTTGGACTATTGCCCGTTGGCGAAACAATTTCATTACTTTTGTTAAGAGATGGAAAGAAGAAAACTGTAAATGTTACGGTGACAGAAAATCAACTGGCAAACAATAAACCAGATGTTGAAAATACTTTATTAGCAGGTGTAACTGTTTCTGATCTAGAAGAGGACAATCCTTATTACGGTATATTGCATGGAATACAGGTTATTAATGTGGAGCATGATAGTCTGGCATGGCGAAATGGCCTGAGGGTAAATGATATTATTACGTCAGCAAATAAACAAAAGGTTAGTAGCGTACTGGATTTTCAGCGAATCGTTGATAAAGTAAATGATTCTTTGTCGTTAAGAATCGTTAGAGGTAACTACTCAGCATATCTGGAATTAAACAATAAAACATTAATGTAATTGCTTGAATTCTTTCTTGCAGTTTTCAATGGCCTGCTTGATGAATTCAACAGCTTGTATCCTGGGATATGATTTGCGATAAGCGATAATTACTTCGCGATAAGGTACAGGTTTATTAAAGGGTCTGAATTCAAGCATATTGTTTAAACCAGTTACATCTTCAATAGATAAACTGGGTAAAATAGTTATTCCAACACCTGCAGCAACCATTTGTCTAATGGTCTCTATAGAACTACTTTCCAAGGATTTTTGTATATCATGTTGTTCTTCTCTTGGTACGATGCAACTTGGGCATAATTGCAAGACCTGATCACGAAAACAGTTTCCAGTTCTTAATAACAACATAGTATCTTCAACTAAGTCCTGAGGATTCAATTTTTTCTTCTTTGCCAGAGCATGACCTTTAGGCAAGGCAACGGTAAAAGGCTCTTTATATAAAACTTCAGTGGAAATGCCATTTTCCTCAAAAGGATAGGCCATAATAGCAATGTCAATCTCGCCGGATTTAAGTTTAACAGTCAGATTCTTTGTATAATCTTCTTCTATCAGTAATGTCAGATCATTTTCAGAGGCATGAATATGAGGAATGAGCTTTGGTAATAAATAGGGGCCTATAGTGTAAATAATACCGAGTTTTAAATCACCACTTAACTGGTTTTTATTTTGAATGGCCATCTCTTTCAGATTGTTGGCCTCGTTTAGTACCAGTTTAGCCTGTTCAACAATTCGTTTGCCTATTTCTGTGACACTGACTTCATGTTGATGGCGTTCAAATAAAGTTATGCCTAGTTCTTTTTCAAGTTTTTTTACCGCAACACTGAGAGTTGGTTGGCTAACAAAGCAACGCTCTGCAGCTCTACCAAAATGTAATTCCTTTGCTACAGCAGTGATGTAACGTAACTCTGATAGTGTCATATTGAGATTAATATAAAGTTAACGATTTTATGTAATTATCATACCTTATCTTGAAACAAGATGATGCGTTAAATAATGACTATTTCGCAATGATAGCGTCCTCTGATTCATATGCTTTATGGTGATTACTCGCCTGTTTATCTGTGGTAATACTTTGTAATAATTCAATATCTATAAATGATTTGTCGCATTTATTATCATTTAATATTTCAAAGGGCTGATCTTGTTCACCAAGGTGGTTAACAACAATCGCTGCACCATCAAAATTATTATCTATTGTATAGGTATGAGTAGTTATAATCGTATTCAATCCGGCGTTAATGGCTGCCCGATTACCCGCTGCAGTATCTTCAATCGCAATACACTCTTCTGCGACCAGCCCCATGCCCGCTAATGCACATTTATAAACCATAGGTGATGGTTTTTTATTGACTATTTGGTCGCTTGTAACAATGGGCTTAAATATTTCTTTTGGGTTTTGTTCAAATATTTGCTCAGCTAGAGTCAGGAAATTTGCTGTAGATGAGCTGGTGGCTATCGCAAGTTGAATACCGTGGTTAAGGGCTTCCGCGATTAGTCGCTTTATTCCCGGTCGTGCCTGTATGGCACCATTGTGAATAAAGTTTCGATAATGTTCTGATTTACATTTGTGCAGATCGAGTATGAATTGCTCTTCATCTTTAAGTGATGCTTTTAGTGCTATGTCCTGAGTCAGACAATAGCGGAAACGCTCCTTACCACCAGATATATACAACAGCTCATGATAATCTTTCGGTGTCCAGTACCAATCAAGTTTGAATTCCTCAAATGCGAGATTAAATGCCAGACGATGATACTCCTCGGTATCGGCAATCGTACCGTCGACATCGAAAATAATACCCTTTAGTTTCATTTTTTTAGCATGAATAAATTGTAAGTCACAAATATTATAAAACAGCCTATTCGTGATGCAATGCAATATTTTATAGTTGTACACACTGTTACATCGTTAGTAAATTCATTTAATATGTCATTTATCTCATACCAGAAGAATAACTCATGTTACTAGAACATATCACTGAACAAACTTTCCTGTTTTTAATTATAGGCATCTTGATAGGGGCCTTTATTATTTGGTTGCTGATGCGTAGGCAGCTTCAACAACAGCAACAAGACAATGCAACAGTAAAGCAGGCACTTGCGGTTGAATCTGAGCGAGTTCAACAAAAAGATACTCGACTTGATGAATTAAAATGCGAGCTGGAAAGAAGTTTATCAAAAAATCAGTCACAACAATCTGATCTTGAGCAATACAAGATCAATCTCGCAGAGTTAAACACAACTCTGCTGGAAGAACGCAAACAATCAGAAGAAAAATTGGCCATGCTGCAACAGGCAGAACAGAAGATGGCAGAGGCATTTGAAAATCTTTCAAATCGAATTTTGGAAGAAAAAAGTAAAAAATTTACTGATCAGAACAAACAGCATATCGGTGAAATACTTAATCCATTACGCGAACAGCTTGGCGACTTTCGTAAAAAAGTCGAGGACGTTTATGAAAAGGAAACCAAGGATAGACTATCCCTATTTCATGAAATAACACATTTGAAAAGCCTGAATGAAAAAATGAGCCAGGATGCAATTAATCTTACTAATGCATTAAAGGGGGAAAGCAAGACACGCGGAGATTGGGGTGAAGTAATATTAGAAAAAGTGCTGGAACATTCGGGCTTAACAAAAGGTCGGGAGTATGAGATTCAAGCCCAATATCGTGATAATGAAAATAAGATACTTAAACCTGATGTTATAGTACACCTGCCGAATCAACGAGATGTAGTTATAGACTCCAAAGTTTCATTGGTTGATTATGAACATTACTATGCGTCTGAAGATGAGCACGAAAGGCAACAGGCATTAAAACGACATGTGACGTCTATCAAAACGCATATAAATGGTTTATCAAAAAAGAATTATGAAGAGCTGGTTGGACTTAATTCCCTAGACATGGTTTTGATGTTTGTACCGATTGAGCCTGCATTGATGCTGGCATTTGAAGCAGATGACAGTTTGTTTCAGGAAGCTTTCAAACAAGGTATCTTTTTGGTGAGTCCGTCTACATTAAGTATGAATCTGCAAATTATTCATAATATCTGGCGTTATGAGTATCAGAACCAGAATGCACAGGAGATCGCAAAAAGTGCAGGGGACTTGTACGACAAGTTTACCGGTTTTATTCAAGCATTAAATGACATAGGAGATAAGCTGGATAAAGCTAAAGGTGCTTATGATACTGCTTATGGACGATTAATAGATGGAAAAGGCAACCTCGTATCCAGAGTTGAAAAAATTCGCGAGCTTGGCAGTCTAAAAACGAAAAAGAATTTGCCCGATGATATACTGCTCAAAGCTTTACCGGATAAAGAGGAAGAAACTGATTAATTTGTAATGGCTGAGCAGAAGCAACGTATTAAGGGTAGAGGCACAGCAAGCAAACCTGTTGCACGTTATCTTTCAGAACAACGCGAATCATTTGACGACGGCTGGGAACGGGAAGAAACAGAAACGAAATTGCTTACTACTATATTGCCCGAAAAAGCAAAATCGATCATATCCAGAAACCAGTCTCCTGATATCCCTTTTTCACAATCGATTAATCCGTATCGAGGTTGTGAACATGGTTGTGTTTACTGTTATGCGAGACCTGCCCATGCTTATATGGATTTGTCACCAGGGCTGGATTTTGAAAGTAAGCTTTTCTACAAAGCCGATGCAGTTGAATTACTAGAAAAGGAATTATCAGGGAAAAACTATGAATGTAGTCCAATTGTATTGGGAAGTAATACGGATCCATATCAACCGATTGAACGTGAATATGAAGTCACGAGAAACATAATTAAATTACTCATGAAGTATAATCACCCTTTAACGATTATTACCAAGTCGTCTCTTATTGAGCGTGATACTGATTTACTGGCAGTAATGGCAGAAAAAAATCTGGTGAAAGTCTATTTATCGATCACGACTCTAGACAATTCGTTAATGCAAAAAATGGAACCTCGATCAACTGCCCCTATCAGACGCTTAAAAACTATACATCGTTTACATGAGGCAGGTATTAGAACCGGGATGATGTTTGCCCCGGTGATACCTTTCATTAATGATAGTGAAATGGAAGCAATACTAGAAAGAGGCGCAGCATCGGGCATAGAAAGTTCATCTTATGTATTGTTACGACTACCATATGAAATAAAGGAATTATTTCGAGAATGGCTAGAGTTACATTATCCATTAAAGGCCAGTCATGTGATGAGTCTTATTCAACAATCACGTGGTGGTAAAGATTATGATTCAGAATTCTCGCAACGTTTATTTGGTACAGGACAATTTGCCGAAATAATCAGGAGTCGTTTTAGCAAAATTTGCCAAAAACTTAATTTAAACATGGGTGAGAAAGATGAATTAAACTGTACAGACTTTATAAAACCTGTGCGTACTGGTCAGCAACACGCATTATTTTAATAATATTTAGCGACGTAAAATCGCAAACCATCGATAAACATTTAATAAACTTGCAAGAGAAGCTGCGACATAAGTTAATGCAGCAGCAGTTAATATCTTTTTTGCAATCGCTATATCGGCATCTGGTAAATAACCACCTTCTTTTAATATTGGTAAGGCTAGATTAAAACTTGCATCAAACTCAACAGGCAAGGTAACAAGATGAAATAAAACAGGTAAAAGCATAAGGGTTATACCACTTAGCAAAATAACCAGATTGAGTATTGGCAGCTTGGTGATTAGAAAAATAAAAGGCAGACTGACAAGCAGAAATGATGCATATTTTTCAGCAATCGCTGAAAATTTTGCTAGGCGGTTTCTCATTAATAATGGTTTGTATTGAATAGCATGTTGCATGGCATGACCAAACTCATGTGCTGCTATCGTGATTGCTGTAAGTGATTTTCCCTGATAATGAGCTTCAGACAAACGGATTTTTTTAGCATTGAGATCGTAATGATCACTTTCATACTCTATGGATTCTACCTGGACATCATTTAACTGAAACTTTTCTACCAGATGCCTTGCTAACTCACCACCATTGCCAGGCATGTCTTCAACATGTTGATTATACTTTTTCATAACATGTTTCACCCATAATTGCGGTGAAAAAATTACAGCTAGAATTATTAAAATAATCAGTGCGTTTAACATATCTGCTCATGTTAATATTCCGAAATAAACCAATCAAATAAAATTTATAAAAACATGCAGACACCCTGGGAAAAATATCAGCAGGATTTGAAGCGGGATGACTTCAGTGTTGATGAAGAACAAAAAAAAGCGGTTAAGAAACTGCAAGCGCTGTTTGAGCAGTTAACATCGGTATCAAATAATAAAACGTTAGTTGCTAAATTGTGTGCCGTAATGGGTTTGAAAAATTATAATACGATTAGAGGTATATATTTCTGGGGCGGCGTGGGTCGTGGCAAGACTTATCTGGTTGATACATTTTATGATTGTTTACCATTTGAAAACAAGATGCGTAGCCACTTCCATCGGTTTATGCAATCAGTTCATAAAGAACTCAAGACGCTAAAGAATGTGGAAAGTCCGTTAAACATTGTTGCGGAAAGGCTGGCGAGCAAAACAAGGGTGTTATGTTTCGATGAGTTTCACGTTTCTGATATTACTGATGCCATGTTGCTTAGCGGATTACTAAGAGGGTTATTTGAACGAGGGGTCGTATTAGTTACTACATCTAATCTGCGGCCAGATGAATTGTATAAGGATGGTTTACAAAGAGAACAGTTTTTGCCAGCGATTGAATTATTGAAAGAATACACTGAAGTGTGTAATTTGGATTCAGGTATTGATTACCGTTTTCGATATTTGAATCAGGCTGAAATTTATCATACCCCTCTTGATGATAAAGCGACGCCAATGCTGGATGAAAATTTTATCCATATGTGTCCGGATAAAGGAGAGCATCATGCGATTCTTGAGATTGAAAATCGTAATATTCCAACAGTACGTTGTGGTGATGGGGTCGTCTGGTTTGAGTTTGATGCCTTGTGTGATGGTCCCAGAGGGCCAGCAGATTATATTGAAATTGCCCGCCAGTTTCAGACAGTGTTATTGGCAAATGTTCCCGTAATGGATGACATGAAAAATGATTTAGCTAAACGCTTCATCACTATGGTGGATGAATTTTATGATCGCCACGTCAAATTGATAATTACTGCTGAAGAGGAACCGTCGGCGCTATATCAAGGCAAACGGTTTGCGATGGAGTTTCAGCGTACAGTTAGTCGTATTGAAGAGATGAGAACTCACGATTATCTGACAAAAGAGCATTTACCATAGAGCTGATACAACTATTTTATCATTAGCTTACACTAAATATTTGACATTATATAATAAATAACTTATATAAGTATTTAATTAATATACGCTATTTTTTACGAAATTTGACATACAAACGGAAAAATCAGTGTTAAACACGGTCGATTCCAAATTCGACCCGGATCTTGAGAGAGATATCGCCAATCTTCTTCAATTTCATTATGGTGATGGACTGGTTTACTTACCTTCAAATCAATCGGAATCTCTATTAAGAATGGCAAAGAATCTCGGGTTTATCGATAGCGAAGGATATTTGACCAAGAAAGGTCGTTTTCTGATCGCTAAATATCAGTTTTCCTGACTTTTACACTAATTAGACTGCTTGTACTAAGCATCTCTATCACTTTATTGAGCCAAATTAATTACTAATAGCTAGAAATAATAAATTTATTATTATTTATTACTTTTCGACCAATATAACTCTTGTTATCTTGCACTTCCTGAATTCGGGTATAACGGCAAACTATGTATAAATACGATAATTTTGATCAAACTATTGTAAATGAACGCGTCGAACAGTTTCGCGGTCAGACTCAACGGTTTCTTTCTGGCGAATTAAGTGAAGAGGAATATAGACCACTACGATTAATGAATGGTCTTTATATTCAGCGTCATGCCCCAATGCTACGCGTGGCCATCCCTTATGGTTTACTGTCTTCAAAACAGATGCGCATGCTGGCGCAAATTGCCCGAGAGTATGACAAGAACTACGCGCATTTTAGCACCCGGCAAAATCTCCAATACAACTGGCCTGATTTAGAAAGAGTGCCAGATATTCTTGCTGATCTTGCATCAGTTGAAATGCATGCGGTACAAACCAGTGGTAACTGTATTCGTAACACTACATCTGATCAGTTTGCCGGTATTGCACCTGATGAAATAGAAGATCCAAGACCTTACTGCGAAATCATTCGTCAGTGGTCAACCTTTCATCCTGAATTTTCATATTTACCACGTAAATTCAAGATTGCCGTTTCAGGCGCAACTCATGACCGAGCAGCAGTTCGAGTGCATGATATTGGTTTGTATCTTGTTAAAAATGGTCAAGGTGAAACTGGTTTTGAAGTGATTGTTGGTGGTGGTTTAGGTAGAACTCCTTACATCGGTCCAACAATTCGATCATTTCTGGAAAAGAAAGACCTGTTGTCCTATCTGGAAGCCATTCTTCGTGTTTATAACCGCTATGGTCGTCGTGATAATATTTACAAGGCACGAATCAAGATACTTGTTAATGAATTAGGTAAGGAAGAATTTACCAAACAGGTTGAAGAAGAATGGCAACATATTAAAAACTCGGTATTAATTCTAGATCAAAAAGAGATTGATCGTGTTAAGGCATATTTCACCGAACCAGACTATGATCAAAATGCTGGTGACGATACTGGTTTTGAATCAGCATTAAATGAAAATTCAGCATTTACTTCATGGGCATCACGCAATTTGGCAGACCATAAAGTAGCCGGCTATAAGGCAGTGGTTGTTTCACTGAAGGCCCCGGGTATTGCGCCGGGTGATGCTACCGATGCGCAAATGGATTTTATTGCTGATATTGCTGATGAATATAGTCATGGTGAAATTGTAGTCACACATGATCAAAATCTGGTATTGCCACACGTTAAGCAAGCCGACCTGTTCACCCTCTGGAATAAATTATCTGAACAAGGTCTGGCAACACCTAATATTGGTTTATTAACCGATATGATTTGTTGTCCCGGGCTTGATTTCTGTTCTCTGGCAAACGCGGGTTCTATTCCTATTGCTAAACAGATTAATGAAAAATTCGATGATCTTGATTATTTGCATGACATTGGTGATATCAAGATAAAGATGTCCGGTTGTATGAATGCATGTGGTCATCACCATGTTGGTCATATTGGTATTCTTGGTGTGAATAAAAAAGGTGAAGAATATTATCAATTAACGCTTGGCGGTTCTGCAGAAAATGATGCTGCATTAGGTGATCGTTTAGGTCCGGCCTTTGCCAAAGCTGAAGTTGCCAATGTGATCGAAAGCCTGATTCAGGTTTATATCAATAATCGCGATGAAGATGAGCGTTTTTTGGATACCTATCGTCGTATTGGTATGGAGCCATTCAAGGAAAAAGTGTATGAGAATAATTAAAGATAGACAGATTGTATACGATGATTGGACGCTTGTTCGTGAAGTTGTCACAGATGATGAAGTGTCTTCAGGTAAGGTAATAGTTCCTCTGGCTTATTGGCAGCAGCATCGTGATGTATTGCTTAAAACAAATGAAAAACATGCTATCTGGATTGATGGTGATAATGAAACAGAAGCATTGCTTGATGATTTATCAAACTTTGATTTAATTGCATTAGATTTTCCTACATTCAAGGATGGGCGTTCCTATTCTCATGCGCGCTTGTTAAGACAACGTTATGGTTTTGAAAAAGAACTACGTGCAATTGGTGATATATTACGTGACCAATTATTTTATTTAATGCGTTGCGGTTTTAATTCGTTTGAATTGCGTCAAGATAAAGATGCTGAAGATGCGTTAAAGGCATTTAATGATTTTACTGTTCGTTATCAGGCTGCTGCAGATGATGCGGTACCAGTTTATAAATTGAGATAAATAATTAAACTGTCATAACTGTGATTGATGGTGTGTTATATTTCACGTCTTCATGAAATCCACGAACCAGTAATATTTTATCACCTTCATTAGCAAGACCATTGTCACATATGACTTTTCTGGCAAGTTCATTTGGATTCATTTTACCTGCTAGATCAGATTGAAGAGGGATGACACTCCACAATAATGCCATTTTCCTAGAAACTGCTGCACTGCCTGTGATCGCTATAACTGGTGCTGCTGGTCTGGCAGAACTCATGGTTGCCGCAGACATGCCGCTACTTGATAACACGACAACTGCTCTGACTTTTAAATCCTGCGCGAGATGTACAACTGAATTTGCTATCCCATCCCAAATAGGTATGGAATGTTCATCATATTGTTTTAATGCTCTATCTCCATATGCGCCATGTTGCCATAAATAGGATTCGGTTTGTCTGGCAATTCGCACCATCATTTTTACAGCATCAATGGCATAAGCACCGACAGCTGTTTCACCTGACAGCATAATTGCATCTGTTCCCAATGTGACAGCATTTGATACATCGGTAACTTCTGCACGGGTCGGACGTGCATTTTCTATCATTGATTCCAGCATCTGTGTAGCAACGATAACCGGTTTAAATTTCCTTCTTGCGAGATTAATCAATTGATGTTGTGCAATGGGCACTTGCTCAGGATTAAGTTCAACACCTAAATCACCACGAGCCACCATGATGCCATCTGCTGCCTCAATAATCGCAACGGCATCGATCAATGCTTCTGGTTTTTCAATCTTAGCTATGATTGATGATTGATGAGCGTGCGCATCAATTAATTCTCTTAATGCATTAATATCTGATGCTGTTCGAACAAATGAGAGGGCAAGAAAATCAACGCCTAAATCCAGTGCTAGTTGTGCGTCAGTTTTATCTTTTTCAGTCAAGGAAGGTGCTGAAACATTTACCCCCGGAAGATTAATACCTTTATGATTGCCTAACTTGCCACCACTAATTACCGAGCAAGTGATTTCGGTATCATCAATTTTGGTAACAGCAAGTTCCAGATTACCATCCGCTAACAAAATGCGATCGCCTGGCTCTACATCTTCAGCCAATGCTTTATATTGACAAGGGATGAGTCCCGATTTGCCAATGACATTTCTGGTCGTGACGATGACTGTTGAATCTGCTAGCAGATCAATGCTATCGTTCTCAAACTTACCTGTTCTAATCTTGGGGCCACAAAGATCAGCAAGTATTGCCACAGTTTGATTTGATTCAGTAGCAAGCTTTCGGACTAAATGATAGGTTTGTTTATGATAGTCATGATTTCCATGCGACATATTTTGCCTAAATACATTCACACCAGCTTCAATCAACTTTCTGATTTGATCTGCGCTACTACTGGCTGGTCCGAGCGTAGCAATAATCTTAGTACGACGATGCTTAAGTAAATGAACCTGTGTTGTAATAGTCATGGTCGAGGAGCCTGAAAAATTATATCCTAACTACCCTAGCATATTAATTATCTGGAACAACTATGGAAACAGATTTTACTCCTTATTTCTCAATCATTGGTGGCGCACTAATAGCGTTTTCTGTATTAATGATGCTCGCCTTTAATGGTCGCGTGACTGGCATCAGCGGATTTATTCATAGTCTCGCAAGAGGAAAGAAGTCAGTTGATAATGGTTTGTTTATTGCGGGAATTATTTTAGGTGCATTTTTGTATATGTTATTTAATAGTGGTTCTGTCGTTGTGAGAGAAGACTATTCTATTTTGTTACTTATTCTTAGTGGTCTGTTTGTAGGCATTGGAACCCGATTGGGATCTGGTTGTACGAGCGGTCATGGTATTTGCGGTATAAGTCGATTTTCACTTCGATCTATTATTGCGACTATGACGTTTATGTTGTTTGGTGGAATCTCTACTTATTTAATTCGGCACATTTTCTAGCTTTATGAAGACTAAAATAATTACGTTAATTTCAGGTATTTTATTTGGTTTCGGTATAACCATCTCACAAATGTCAAACCCTTATAAAGTATTAAATTTTCTGGATGTCACTGGAAGTTGGGACCCTAGTCTTGCACTTGTAATGGCTTCTGCATTATTGATAACCATACCCGGTTACTTATTGATATTGAAGATGCAGCGGCCGATTCATATAGAATCGTTTGATTTGCCGACAACGAAGCAAATAGATTTAACATTGATCATTGGTGCAATTTGCTTTGGTATTGGCTGGGGAATTGCGGGTTATTGTCCCGGTCCTGGTTTGGCTGCTTTGGCTTTCAACTGGAAAGAGGCGTTCCCATTTCTCATTGCGGTAATCGCTGGAGGATATATCAGTGATTTAGTAATGAGAGCAATGAATAAATAATAATAAAAATGCCTCGTAAAGAGGCATTTTTATTATGTTGTATAAGAAAATAGTTAAAACGGAATATCATCATCAAAATCATCAACTGGACCATTATCGCTTGCGTGTGCAGAATTTGATGTAGCAGGTTTATTTTCTATAGGAGGCGCAGATTCATAATTACCACTTCCACCGCCACTTCTGCTACCTAACATTTGCATTTCATTGGCGACAATCTCGGTGGTGTAACGATCAGTACCTTCCTTGTCTTGCCACTTACGAGTTTGTAGGCGGCCCTCGATATAAATTTGCGATCCTTTGCGCAGATATTCACCAACAATTTCAGCCAGACGACCAAAGAATACAATCCGGTGCCACTCGGTTCGTTCCTGTTGTTCACCACTATCCTTGTCACGCCAGGATTCTGCTGTTGCCAGACTCACATTGGCAACGGCTGCACCACCAGCTGTATATCGGATATCGGGGTCATTACCTAAATTACCTACAAGAATTACTTTATTTACACCGCGTGCCATGCTGACTTTCTCCTGCTTACTTCGTCATTAACTTAAAATTATCGTACATGTATATTAATTAGAATGATTGTCTAAGATTGTCGCTTTACGCGGACTCTTGTTCAAGCTCATTTTTTGCCGATGATTGATTGGTGGCGGGCATCAGCAAAACAACCACAAGCCAGACTATGGCAAGACACAAATTGAGTAAATATACACCATTCATCGCGAATGTCTGATAAAGCATACCGCCGAGTGCGCCACCGCAGAATATGCCAATGAATTGTGATGCCGAATAAACGCCGAGTGCGCTGCCTTTCTGGCCAGGATCGACCCGTTTTGAAATTTCTGAAGGAAGATAAGATTCAAGATAATTAAAAGCGCCAAAATATAAGACGAGTAGGGCAATTATCAACCATTTTGAAGGTTCAATAAAATAAAGTCCGATTTGCGACAATAATAATAGAAAAATACTAAAAACAAAGTACTGACTTGAACGTTTGCCTCTATCACCCGTTAAAATCAAAGGAACGGTAATCAATAAAGATAATACGAATACAGTGATATAAATGCTGCTATGGTCACTTGTAGGAATATTAATTAAGTCACGTAAAACGATTGGAATGACGACAAAATTTGCCATCAGAATTAAATGTGATGCGAATATGCTAATATCTAGTCTGATTAGCACAGGATTTTTAATAATTTTAATAAATTCCTTTAAGCCATGTTTATTGATAGTTTGAATACTTTCTGGCTTTGGCACGATAAAGAGTAGCACGATGATGGCCAATACGGCGCAGACAGCGCTAATGTAAAATAAGCCATTAAGTCCAATTTGACCGAACAATAATGGTCCAATAATAAAGGCGATAGGAAATGAGATGCCGATGCTGCCACCTATTATAGCCATTACTTTCGTACGAGACTCTTCCGAGGATAAATCAGCCGCGAGAGCAATACTGGCAGAAGAGACGGCTCCAGCGCCTTGTAATGCTCGACCGGCTATTAATCCAAATACACTGCTGGAAACCGCTGCTAATATGCTTCCCGCCATAAACATGAGTAAACCAACTGCAATAACAGGTTTTCTTCCGAAGCGATCTGATAAGATACCCAATGGAATTTGCAGGCATGCTTGAGTCAAACCATTAATCCCCAATGCTAACCCTAACAATTCAGGAGTAGCATCGCGATAACTGCTCTCACCTATGGTCAAGATGGGCATTACCATAAACAACGGCAGCATACGCAGTAAAAATACTGCGGCGAGCGATAGCGCTGCTTTTATTTCAGCAGCTGACAAGGACGATTGAGTCATTAATGAGATTAACTTGGATTGAAAGTCAAAAAGAAATTATATTAACAGGTTGCCCGCTCATAAGCGAAATCTAATCATGCAAAGAATACAAATCCGCGGCGCGCGGACGCACAATCTAAAAAATATCGATCTGGATATCCCAAGAGATAAGCTAATAGTCATTACCGGCATATCCGGTTCCGGCAAATCATCGCTCGCTTTTGATACAATCTATGCTGATGGTCAACGCCGTTATGTAGAATCTTTGTCGGCTTATGCGCGCCAATTCCTGTCAATGATGGAAAAACCTGATGTGGATCATATTGAAGGTTTATCACCTGCAATCTCTATAGAGCAGAAAACAACCTCTCATAATCCACGATCGACAGTCGGTACGATCACCGAAATTTATGATTATCTGCGTTTATTGTTTGCACGTGTTGGTCAGCCGCGTTGTCCCAAACACAATGTCGTGCTCGAAGCTCAAACTATATCGCAAATGGTAGATCAGGTTATAGCCAGACCTGAGAATCAAAAATTAATGATGCTTGCGCCTGTAATTCAAGGCAGAAAAGGAGAGCATCTGCAATTAATCGAACGCATGCGCGCAGAGGGTTTTATACGTGCAAGAATCAATGGTGAGATTTATGAACTTGATGCTGTGCCACCATTAGATCTGCATAAGAAACATACTATAGAAATTGTCATTGATCGTTTCAAGGTCAGAGAAGATCTGCGTTTACGATTATCTGAATCATTTGAAACTGCGATTCGTTTATCTGAAGGTGTGGCGCTGGTTGTGCCAATGGACGATGATAGTGGTTACGAACAATTATTTTCATCGCGTTATGCCTGTAGTCAGTGTGGCTATAGTTTGAACGAACTTGAGCCTAGGTTGTTTTCATTTAATAATCCTGCTGGTGCGTGTCATCGTTGTGATGGATTGGGTGTCATTCAATTTTTTGATCCTGACAGGGTAGTTCAGGATCCCAACCTTAGTTTGCCTGGAGGAGCTATTAAGGGTTGGGATAGGCGAAATGCTTATTACTATCAAATGATTCAATGTCTGGCGAAGCATTATGCTTTTGATTTGGATACGCCTTTTAATGAATTAACAAAACAAATTCAGAACATTTTATTGAATGGTAGTGGCGATGAAGATATTGAGTTCGAATATTTTCGTGATCGAAAACGCTCAATTATTAGAAGCCATCCTTTCGAAGGTATTATTCCAAATCTACAACGTCGTTATACCGAAACCGATTCTATTATGGTCAGAGAGGAATTGGCAAAATATCAGATCAATAAACCTTGTCCATCTTGTAAAGGTACGCGCTTAAATGACGCGGCTCGTAATGTCTTTATTAACAATTTAACCTTGCCTGAAGTGACAGCAATGCCGGTAGGTAAGGTGCAGGACCTGTTTGAGACGATGAAGCTTGAAGGCGCACGTGGCAAGATTGCTGTCAAAATATTAAAGGAAGTTAATGATCGTTTGCGCTTTTTGGTGAATGTTGGACTGGATTATTTAACATTGGAAAGAAGCGCAGAAACATTGTCCGGTGGTGAAGCGCAACGCATTCGCTTGGCAAGTCAGATTGGCGCGGGTCTGGTAGGTGTGATGTATGTTCTTGATGAGCCATCTATTGGTTTACATCAACGCGATAATCAGCGTTTGCTAAAGACATTGTTTCATCTTCGTGATCTGGGCAATACCGTTATTGTTGTCGAGCATGATGAAGAAGCTATCTATGCTGCTGATCATGTGATTGATATCGGACCTGGTGCTGGCGTGCATGGCGGCAATATCGTAGCGCAAGGAACACCGAAACAAATCGCAGCAAATAACGTATCACTAACAGGACAATATTTATCAGGTAGACAATCAATAAAAGTACCTGAAAAACGCACACCATTTAATCCCATGCAAATTCTGGAATTAAAAGGTGCTGCAGGTAATAACCTGAATGAAGTTGATTTGATAATCTCGGCTGGTTTATTGACCTGTATTACCGGTGTATCGGGTTCAGGTAAATCAACTTTGATCAACGACACCTTGTATTTAATTGCGGCAAAGGAATTGAATCGAGCCAATACTAGTCCGGCGAAATATACCGAAGTTAAGGGTATGGATAACTTTGATAAGGTTGTTGATATTAATCAAAGTCCGATAGGCAGAACACCACGCTCCAATCCAGCAACTTATACCGGACTATTTACACCGATCCGAGAACTCTTTGCGGCAACACCTGAGGCTCGTTCTCGTGGTTATAAACCTGGTCGTTTTAGCTTTAATGTGAAAGGCGGACGTTGTGAAGCCTGTCAAGGTGATGGCTTGATTAAAGTTGAGATGCACTTCTTGCCAGATATCTATGTCCCTTGCGATGTATGTAAGGGAAAACGTTACAACCGAGAAACACTGGATATTCGTTACAAGGGTAAAAATATTCATGAAGCCCTGGATATGAGTGTAGAAGAGGCTCGTGAGTTTTTTGACGCGGTACCGGTTATTGCCAGAAAATTGCAAACCTTAATGGACGTTGGTTTGTCTTATATCCGACTCGGGCAAAATGCCACTACGTTATCTGGTGGTGAGGCTCAACGTGTGAAGCTTTCAAAAGAACTTTCCAAACGTGATACAGGTAAAACACTATATATTCTTGATGAGCCAACTACCGGGTTACATTTTCACGACATTCAACAATTACTTGATATATTGCATCGTTTACGTGATCACGGTAATACCGTAGTTGTGATTGAGCATAATCTTGATGTGATAAAAACAGCAGACTGGATTGTTGATTTGGGACCGGAGGGCGGTGATGGTGGTGGTCAAATCATTGCAACGGGTACACCGGAAGAGATTAGTCAGCACAAAACATCTTATACCGGTCAGTTCCTGAAACCATTACTTTTGAAGAAAGATTGTAAACGTATTAAAAAAACAGGCTAAATCAAGTAGTAATTGGTTACCAAGATAATGCCGGCAAATATAAATCAATGGGTTTTTCATGAGAGATTTCAATAAAAGGAGTGATATAAATAAATACAGGCAATATAGGAATATTGCTAATATAGATGTTGAAAGTATCATCGATTTTAAGATTGCCATGTCACAATCTTAATCCCAATCCCAATCAATTATTGATAAATGCTATAGTCGAGTAAAAAGTTATTGAGGTTTTATTAAATGAGTATTTTGATATGTGGTTCCATCGCCTATGACCATATTATGGTATTTCCAGATCAATTTAAAAATCATATTCTGCCGGAAAAAGTTCATATTCTGAATGTGTCTTTTCTTGTTCCCGAAATGCGCCGCGAATATGGTGGTTGTGCAGGGAATATTGTTTACAACCTTAATTTACTGGAGCCGAGTTTGGGTAAGCCGATGGCAACAGTTGGTAAAGATTTTGGCACTTATACCCTCTGGATGGAAAAACGTGGTATCGAACAAACCCATATTAAAATTATTGAAGATGCCTATACAGGTCAGGCATTCATCACCACTGATCTTGATGATAATCAAATAACCGCATTTCACCCGGGTGCGATGAATGAGTCACATCAGAATCATGTTGGCGATGCAGAAGGTATTGAGTTAGGAATTATTTCACCAGATGGACGTGCGGGCATGGTTCAACATGCAAAAGAATTCGTTGATGCTGGTATCCCGTTTATATTTGATCCCGGTCAAGGTATGCCAATGTTTGATGGCGATGATCTAAAACAGTTTATCAATCAGGCGACCTGGGTCACAGTCAACGATTATGAATGGCAATTAATGCAAGATAGGACCGGTCTTTCGCCCGAAGAAGTAGCACAAAAAGTTGAGGCGCTTATTATTACGCGTGGTGGCGAAGGTTCTAATATTTATACTAATGGCGTAATGATTACTGTACCTGTTGTTCAGGCTAAACAAATTGCTGATCCAACTGGTTGCGGTGATGCCTATAGAGCAGGTCTATTATATGGTTTGCATCATAAATTCGATTGGCAAGTGACGGGCCAGATTGCTTCATTAATGGGTTCTATCAAGATTGAAACGGCCGGCACACAAAATCATCGATTCACATTGGATGAATTTAAAGCCAGATATGAAAAAGAGTTTGGTAGTAGTTTTTAATTAAAAAAGGGGATGTAATCATCCTTTTTTTAGTCACCAAGATTTTTTTGTTCACGACGACGTTTATATAAAATAAATTCTGTATAACCATTTGCCTGTTTTCTACCTTTAAATATCAGATCTATAGCAGCCAGAAATGGAACACTGGTGCTAAAATCTTTCGACATTGGTTCATAGGCAGGATCATCTCGGTTCTGACGATCAACGATGACAGCCATGCGTTTCATAGCTTCGCGAACTTCTTCTTTACTGACTACACCATGATGTAACCAGTTAGCAATATGCTGACTGGAAATGCGGAGGGTTGCACAGTCTTCCATTAAGGCAACATCGTTTATATCAGGAACTTTCGAACAGCCAACGCCCTGCCCAACCCAGCGTGAGACATAACCCAATATACCTTGGGCATTGTTTTCTAGTTCATGCCTGATTTCTAGTTTGGATAGTTTGCGTTTTGGATCAATTACCGGAATATCGAGTATATCGTCGGTATTGACATTTAATTCCGTCATTAAATCATTCTGACGAGACTTTACATTCAAGCGATGATAGTGATAGGCATGTAAAGTTGCCGCAGTAGGTGAGGGCACCCAGGAAGTACTAGCACCACATTTAAGATGCTGAATTTTGGTTTTCATCATCTTGCTCATCTCTTCCGGCATCGCCCACATACCTTTACCGATTTGTGCTTGATCAAATAAACCGCAATCAAGACCGGTTTTCACATTGGAATCTTCATAGGCTTTTAACCAGGTTGCACCTTTTATTTCTTCTTTAGGAATAATAGCTCCCGCCTCCATATTGGTATGAATATCATCACCGGTACGATCTAAAAAGCCGGTGTTAATAAACACAACGCGTTCTTTAGCAGCATGAATACAGGCTTTGAGATTGACTGAAGTGCGACGTTCTTCATCCATAATTCCCATTTTTAATGTATTAGGTTTTAGCTTAAGAATTTTTTCAGCCTGAGCAAACAAGCTATTGTTGAAAGCAACTTCTTCAGGGCCATGCATTTTTGGTTTAACAATATAAACAGAGCCAGTGCGACTGTTTTTAATTTTCTGTTTGCCTTTTAGATCATGAATTGCACAAAGTGAGGTTACTAACAGATCGACAAATGTTTCTGGCACATGCTTGTCATTAAATAACACTATATCAGTATCGAGATGGTTGCCGACATTTCTTACCAGCATCAGGCTTCTACCATGAATGGTTAATTTATTTCCCTGTGGATCCTTGTAAATACGATCCGTTTCCATTGTACGTTCAATAGTTTTGTCATCTTTTTTAACTTTGCGGGTCAATGTGCCTTTCATTAAACCGAGCCAGTTACTGTAAACCCGCACTTTATCTTCGATATCTACAGAAGCGACCGAGTCTTCACAGTCCATGATGGTAGTGACTGCCGACTCGAGTTGAATATCATATATCTTGGCATGGTCGCGACGTCCGATATAAAAACCGTCACCAAATTTAACTTCAATATGAAGGTGATGATGACACATCAGGATTGAATCAGGATTATCAGGAGTACCGGTATACCCCCTGAATTGTTGAGGTTTCAACATGGTGGTTTCTGTGCCATCACCAAAACGGGCAACCAGCTTGCCATTTACAATAAAGTACTGAGTGACATGTTTATGTGTATCACGTTCAAGTGGAAAATGACGATCAAGTAAATTACGGCCACGCTCAATAACACGTTCACCTCGAATAGGATTATATTGTCTGATTTTTTTACAGCCGTTTGCTTCAGAGATTGTATCGGTTGTATATAAGGCGTCATATAGGCTACCCCAACGCGCATTAACTGCATTCAGAACATATCGTGCATTATCCAAAGGCACAACTAATTGGGGACCAGGAATTTTTGCGATTTCATCGTCAACATTTTCAGTATTAATATTAAAGTCTGATACGTTATTGGCCAAATAACCAATTTCGGTTAAAAACTTTTTATATGCTAATAAGTTATGTTTTTTACCTTTGCGAGCGATATGCCATTCATCTATTTGTTTTTGTAATTTATCTCGTTTTTTCATTAACGAGCTATTCTTTTTAATATTATTTGCAATTAAATCAGACATGCCTTGCCAGAAATCGGCAGGCTTGATACCAGTATTTGGAATAATTTCCTGTTCAACCAGTTTTTGTAGGTTTTTTTTGACTTTTAAATGGCCAAATTTGATGTATTTATCAGAGTTCATATCACTTTCACTTTTAATATTGTTTAATTTGTGGATTTATCAGATTGCGTGAAACACATTATGAAAACAATTGAGAATTGTTGCTGTGTCACAGTAGTTCAAATGTATGACTATCGCAATAAAAAATCATCAAGTCGCAATGACATGCAATTTAATCATGAGGGACTTGCACAAGTACCACGCTAGCTTTTGTACAGATTTTATGTTCCTCTGGGTAAAGTCCGCCCATTAAAATTAAATGGGCGGGCGTTCACTACAAAATAATTGTTTGTCAGGCGACAGCTTTTTTCTCAGCTATAAGGCGTTGTTTTAGGGCTTCAACTTGCTCTCTCAATTTATTCGGTAGACGATCGCCGAATTGATAGTAGTAAGACTCGATATCCGGTAACTCCTGTAGCCAACCATCAATATCAACGCCCAGCAACATGGCCTTGTCTGAGGCAGATAATTGAAGTCCATCAATATCTAGTGCGTCTTGCGTAGGCATGTTGCCAATCGGTGTATTTACTGCATCAGCCTTACCATCGCAGCGCTCAAAAATCCATTTCAGAACCCTACTGTTTTCGCCAAAGCCTGGCCAGACAAATTTGCCATGTTCATTTTTACGAAACCAATTTACGTAAAAAATGCCGGGTAATTTTGCACCGTCAGTTTGACCAATGTTTAACCAGTGTCCCCAGTAATCAGCCATGTTGTATCCACAGAAAGGTAACATTGCCATGGGATCGCGACGTAATTGACCAATATTGCCAAAAGCTGCCGCTGTCATTTCAGAAGAGATAATAGTGCCGATAAAAGTACCGTGTTCCCAATCCAATGCTTCAGTTACTAGAGGTACAACAGAAGCGCGGCGACCACCAAACAGGATGGCACTAATCGGAACGCCTTTAGGGTCTTCCCATTCGTCCGCAATAACAGGACATTGGGAAGCTGGTGCAGTGAATCTTGCATTCGCATGTGAGGCTGTGCCTTCAGAATCTGGTTTCCAACTATTACCTTTCCAGTCAGTCAGGTGTTCAGGTAATTCATCGGTCATATCTTCCCACCAGACATCTCCATCATCAGTTTCGGCAACATTGGTAAAGATAGTGTTTTCCTTCATGGATAACATTGCGTTGGCATTTGATGACATACTTGTGCCGGGAGCGACACCAAAGAATCCGGCTTCAGGATTGATGGCATAAAGTTGACCATCATTGCCAAACTTCATCCAGCAAATATCATCGCCAATCGTTTCCACTTTCCATCCAGGGATGGTTGGAGTCAGCATTGCAAGATTGGTTTTACCACAGGCGCTAGGAAACGCACCGGCAATATATTTAACTTCACCCTCAGGGTTGGTTAATTTCAGGATTAACATATGTTCAGCCAACCAACCTTCATCTCTTGCCATCGTTGACGCAATTCGTAAGGCAAAGCATTTTTTACCTAATAAAGCATTACCACCATATCCGGAACCGAACGACCAAATCTCTCTAGTTTCCGGATAGTGAACGATATAACGATTTTCAGGATTACATGGCCATGAAACATCTTGTTCTGCCGGATCAAGTGGCGCACCTACAGAATGTATACAAGGGACAAAGTTGCCATCGTTACCAAGTTGATCAAGTACTGCATTACCTACACGCGCCATGGTATGCATGTTGACTACAACATAGGGTGAGTCGGTAATTTCCACCCCAATTTGTGAAATCTCAGAACCTAAAGGACCCATACAAAAAGGAATAACATACATGGTACGACCACGCATACAACCTTCAAACAGACCATTGAGTGTTTCGCGCATTTCTGCGGGCTCACACCAATTATTGGTAGGGCCAGCATCGATTTCATTTTCACTACATATGAAAGTGCGGTCTTCTACACGTGCAACATCTTCAGGCACTGAACGTACGTAATAACTATTCGGGCGTTTATTTTCATCGAGCTTTTTGGCCGTGCCCGAGGCGACCAATAACGCCCACATATTTTCCCATTCCTGTTTAGAACCATCACACCAGATAATATTATCTGGTTGGCAGAGCACCGCCATCGCTTCTACCCAGGACAGAAGTTTTTCATTTTCTGTTTTCAAGATTATTTACCTCAATGATTTAAATCAATTTTAGGTTTTCCCTGATAGGGTAGGTGTCAAACCTTAAACTAAAAAAATGCGGACTAAAATCCGCGTGTAACGTACTATTAATTTATGAATAAAGAAATGATCTATATTTCCACAAAAACTAATCATTAAATGTTTGAGTCATTAAAGCAAGCTAAAAAACTCTAGTTTTTTATGTCATGTTGCATTATGCAAATATCATTTTGAAATAAGCATACCCCTTTTTCTTGATAGCGAATAATGAAGCAAATTTGTTCATTTATAATAAATAATAAGACAGTTTTTGCAGGATAATTGATATATTTTTATTTCCTGGGTCGCGTTTCATTCATAAATAATCGCCATCTCGTTAGCGGCATGATTTCACTAAACTTTATCAAATTGAGACTGAATCTTTTACATATATTGAGTAGATGTTCACTCATGATAGACTGCTTTCCATGCTTAGTTACCCGAATATTGACCCCATTGCGCTTGATCTTGGTGTCATTCAGATACATTGGTATGGCTTGAGCTATGTCGCCGGAATATTGATTGCTTGGTGGCTGCTTAAAAAGCGAGCCATGCAGGATTATTGGCCGTTCAATCAGGAACAAGTAGGTGATTTAATATTTTATGCTATGTTGGGCATCATTCTAGGTGGTCGCGTCGGCTCGGTATTTATATACAACCTTGATTATTATCTCCAACATCCCATTGAAATATTCTATATCCATCAGGGAGGAATGGCCTTTCACGGTGGCTTGATTGGTGTACTGGTGTCGATGATACTTTTTGCCAGAAAACATCAATTACATTTCTTTAAGATTACTGATTTTATTGCACCTGTTGTGCCGGTAGGCTTATTTACCGGCAGGATTGCCAACTTTATTAATGGCGAACTCTGGGGAGCGCCAAGTGACGTCCCTTGGGCAATGGTCTTTCCAGCGATGAACGCAGGTGGTGTGCCTCGACATCCGTCACAACTTTATGAAGCCATGCTGGAGGGCATCGTGTTGTTTATTATTTTATGGGTGTTCTCCAGTAAGCCACGCTCACATGCAAGTATCTCCGGACTATTTTTGCTGGGTTATGGAACATTTCGCTTTCTGGTAGAGTTTGTCCGTGAGCCGGATGCGCATTTAGGTTATCTTGCATTTGACTGGCTAACGATGGGGCAGGTATTAAGTATGCCGATGATCATTGGCGGCATCGTATTAATTGCAATAGCGTACAGGAAACAATAAACGTGCAGCAGTATCTCGATTTACTTCAACATATAAAAAACACTGGTAAGAAAAAAGAAGATCGTACCGGTACTGGCACAATCAGTGTGTTTGGTTACCAAATGCGTTTTGATTTAAGCGCTGGTTTTCCTCTAGTGACAACCAAACAGTGTCATCTCAAATCCATAATTTATGAGTTACTTTGGTTTCTGCAAGGTAATACCAATATAAAATATTTAAACGATCATAAAGTCACCATCTGGAATGAATGGGCTGATGAAAATGGTGATTTGGGGCCAGTGTATGGTGCGCAATGGAGAACATGGCAAGCAGCGGATGGTCGCGTCATTGATCAAATCACTCAGGTGATTGATCAAATCAAAAACAATCCGGACTCAAGACGTTTAATCGTCAGCGCATGGAATGTTGGTGAAATAGATAAAATGGCATTGGCTCCCTGCCATGCTTTCTTCCAGTTTTATGTAAACGACGGACAGTTATCCTGTCAGTTATATCAACGCAGTGCCGATGTGTTTCTGGGCGTACCATTTAATATTGCATCCTATGCCTTATTAACCATGATGATTACACAAGTGTGTGGATTAAAGCCGGGCGAATTTGTACATACGCTTGGCGATGCACATTTATATGTTAATCATCTGGAGCAAGTGGATACACAACTGTCTCGCAAACCCTATCGATTACCTGAAATGAAGATTAATTCGGATGTAAACGATATTCTTTCATTTCAATATGAAGATTTTGAATTAAGTAATTATAAATCGCACCCGAAGATAGTTGCCCCAATTGCTGTTTAATTAATTATTAATATGAATTATTCCATCATTGTTGCTATGGATAAGCACCGTGTCATCGGTGCGAATAATGATTTGCCGTGGCATCTTTCTGCTGATTTACAAAAATTCAAAGCGATTACCATGGGCAAACCTATTGTCATGGGACGTAAGACACATGAATCAATCGGTCGTCCATTACCCGGCAGGGAAAATGTCATCCTGACGCGAAATAATGCCTATCAAAGTGAAGGTTGCACGATTGTTTATTCAGTAGATGAACTGGATCAGTTTGCAGCTAATCATGATGAAGTCATGATTACCGGTGGTGCTGAGATTTATAATATGTTGTTAGCAAAAACCAATCGTATTTATTTGACCGAAGTCGATGCAAAAGTAGATGGTGATACTTATTTTCCCGAAATTCACCAGGATCTATGGCAGGAATCTTCGAGGGAAAATTTTTTTGCTGATGAGAAGAATGATTTTGATTTTAGTTTTGTGGTGTTAGATAAAATTTAGATCAGTTTTCACTCGGTTCATCCATATGCCTTGTCTTTGGCAACTTACGCTATCAGGTGAAACGAAATTTACAAAGAAATAATTTAATTAAAAAAAGAATTAACTCTTAACCTGCCTCGATGGCACACTAAACAACTTCTGATCTTCTAATCTCAATGCAGTCAATTCACCACCCCAGATACATCCTGTATCCAACGGATACACATTGAGTTCATCAAAGTTTTTAAAATTACCTAATGTCACTGTAGACCAATGACCAAAAATAATTTTAGTATCTTTTGTTTTTCTATCTGGATGACTAAACCAGGGAATTAATGTTTCCCCCTGTGATCCGGGTGCGCCTTTTTCACTAAAATTCATAGCGCAGTTATTGTCAATATAGCGCATACGGGTGAACGCATTAATAACAAAGCGATGTCGTGATATATCTTGTAAATTATCAGACCATGACTCTGGTTCATTGCCATACATTTCCGGTAAGAAGTCTTCAAACTCATCACTATTAATCATTGCTCGAGTTTCCCGAGCAAGTTCTAACGCTTGCCCTAAAGACCATTGCGGAGGTAAACCTGCATGCACCATGGCAAAACCGGTTTCCTTATCATGTACCATTAAATGTTGTCGTCTTAACCAGCTATATATCTGATCAGCATGTTCGCTTTTTATGATTTCTTCAAAGGTGTCTTTTCTGTGTTGCGGACGCATACCTGCAACAACTGCAAGCATATGCAAATCATGATTGCCTAAAACAGTGGTTGCATTTTTGCCAAGTGACATTGCAAATTCAATGCAATCAAGTGACATGGCACCACGATTGATAATATCGCCGGCAAACCAAAGTTGATCATTACGCTCATCGAAATTGATTTCATTCAGTAGCTCGAGCAGTTCTATATAGCATCCCTGAATATCGCCAATCGCATAAATACTCATTTACTTTAATGCAAAGCGTTAGGCATGGATAAATTAAAAACAGGAATTGGGGCATCAAATTCAACACCATCATCAGAGATCATTTCATAGCTACCCTGCATGCAGCCTACAGGTGTTTCCAGTATAGCTGCACTGGTATATTTAAAAGATTCGCCGGGCATGATTCTGGGTTGTTTCCCGATTACACCATCACCCTGAACTTCTTGCATCTTGCAATTCGCATCTGTAATCAACCATCGACGGCGTAATAATGTAACAGGATGTTTTCCATCATTTGCAATCGATATGTTATAGGCAAACACAAAACGTTTTTTCTCAGGTATGGATTGTGACTTGACATAAGTCGTTTTGGCCGTAACGTTAACAATATAATCATTCTCACTCATAAGAATATTTCAACCTAAACTGACCGGCTCTGCAAGTGGCTATATTGTTCATTATGAGGCGGTAACTGTAAGTGATTTTTCGATAATTAATAGCTTCAGATAGATGATTGACATTGTCCTGATTGGTATGGTTGATCTCCTTTTCGATCCATTTTATGGAGTCACTTCAGCGGGTAAGCCTCTTAACAAGTGAACTTCAACAGTGACTAGCAGTAATTGAATGCCATCACGGACGAGAGAAAATATCTTCGCAATACTCAGTTTGTCTCCCTTGATAAACATTTGAAACATGAATTTAAAATCTAATTAATACATACTCAACTAATCTTTAATGGTAATAACGTTTTATTATTTTAATTTCTCTTCTAATTCCTGAACACGTTTGTGTAATGCGTCTAACTGAGTTCTGGTACGCTGCAACATGATCGTCTGTACATCAAACTCCTCTCGAGTAACTAGTTCCAGTTTAGCTAGTGAGGCAGTAAGTGCGGCTCTCAGGTTTGATTCGAGTTCGCTTTTTGCTTGTTGCATATCACTCGGTAATATTTTTCCTATATCACTAAGCAGTGCTTCTACTTGTTGTTTTAACATCACTCTATTCCTGATTTGTTGTACTACGATCATATCATGATCTGTATTGACCCACTTTGATGCGTTAATGATGAATAATTTTGAATCGTTTTAGCGCGAATAAGCAAAGTTATGCACGTTAATGGTGCAAATATGATTTTGCATAAATATAAATTAAAAAAAATAAGCAGAAAAAAAACGTAACTATTTCTTTTTATTAGTTAATCAAAGATTGGCACAGTCTATGCATTAGCTTTTATTGATTTTAAATTTATAAAATTTTTTTACATTCGTTGAGAGGCTAAGTTAATAATGAAAAAACTAATAAGCAGTTTAGGTACTGCAATAGTATTAATGACATCATCAAATGTTGTGGTAGCTGAATCTGATTTTGAATACAGTGCCAACGTCGCATTAACCACTAACTATATGTACCGTGGTTTTACTCAAACGAGCGAAGGTCCAGCGATACAAGGCGGTTTTGATGTTGGACATTCATCAGGTTTATATGCAGGTACTTGGGCGTCAAGTCTTGAATTTGGTGCGGGTGATGATGATACGAACTTGGAAATAGATTTCTATGGTGGTTATGCCAGCGAATTTTCTAATGGCTTCTCTTTCGATATTGGTGGTTTGTATTACTTTTACCCAAACACTGATGCAGATAGCGGAGGCGATTTTGACTTTTTTGAAGTTTACAGTAGCCTCGATTACACTTTCGCTGATGCCATGCTCGAACCTACTATTGGTGTAAGCGTTGCGTTCTCTCCTGATTATTTCGGTGAAGACGGGGATTCAATCTATGTTAATCCAACACTTGGATTATCATTGCCATATGGCATGAGCTTCACTCTTGGTTATGGTCATCTGGATGTTGACGGTGACAAAACTTCGGGTCCTGCAGGATTTGATTATGACCATTACTACGTAGGTATAAGCAAAGACTGGAATATTTTCACATTAGATGCAACTTACTATGATGCTGATAGTGATTGTGGTACTGATGATCAATGTGAATCACTGGTATTTACCGTTTCAGCAAGCTTCTAATTTTTAATTAAATATATTCATATACGACCGGAGTCAGCAAGCTCCGGCCATTACAAATAACGTGGAGGAAACACCAAAAATGAAATTGGTAACCGCGATCATTAAACCCTTCAAACTAGATGATGCAAGGGAAGCGCTGTCTGAAATTGGCATACAAGGTATGACAGTGTCTGAAATCAAAGGCTTCGGCCGTCAAAAAGGACATACAGAACTTTATCGAGGCGCAGAATATGTTGTTGATTTTCTCCCCAAGATAAAACTAGAAGTGGCAGTTGCTGATGATAAGTTAGATAACGTCATTGCAGCGATCTCAAAAGTTGCCAGCACAGGAAAGATTGGTGACGGCAAGATTTTTGTGACAGATCTTGAACAAGTTATTCGTATTCGTACCGGCGAAACAGGAGATGAGGCACTTTAAGGGTGTGTTCACTGTTTCCTGTTAACACAAATATTATTTTTCGGAGGAAATAAACGTGGAAGCTACATTTGAATTAGCATATGCGTTAGATACCTTTTACTTCTTGGTATGTGGTGCATTAGTTATGTGGATGGCTGCCGGTTTTGCCATGCTCGAAGCTGGATTGGTTCGAGCTAAAAACACGGCTGAAATTTTAACTAAAAATATTACTCTTTACGCAATTGCCTGCATTATGTACATGGTATGTGGTTACTCTATCATGTACGGCGGTGGTGACTTTGAGATGTTTCTGCCCGGCATTGTTGGTGATGGTGCTACAGGCGTTTCGGAAAATCCTGCAACCTATGCTCCTTCTGCTGATTTTTACTTTCAGGTAGTGTTCGTTGCAACGGCAATGTCTATTGTTTCAGGTGCTGTTGCTGAACGTATGAAACTTTGGTCATTTTTGGTCTTTGCAGTAGTAATGACCGGTATTATCTACCCAATGGAAGGTAGTTGGACCTGGGGCGGTATGCCAGTCTTTGGTATGTATACTCTGGGTGACCTTGGGTTCTCTGACTTTGCGGGTTCAGGTATTGTTCATATGGCAGGTGCTGCTGCTGCATTAGCTGGTGTTATTGTTCTCGGTGCTCGTAAAGGCAAGTATGCTAATGACGGCACTATAAGGCCAATACCAGGTTGTAATTTACCGCTGGCTACATTAGGTACCTTTGTCCTTTGGTTAGGTTGGTTCGGTTTCAACGGTGGTTCGGTATTAGCAACAGCAACTGTAGAAAGCGCTAACGCTGTGGCTGTGGTATTTATGAATACTAATACTGCTGCTGCTGGTGGTGCAGTTGCCGCATTGATTCTGTCAAGAATCATGTTTGGCAAGGCGGATTTAACTATGATTCTGAACGGTGCATTGGCTGGATTGGTTGCAATTACTGCTGAACCATCAACGCCTACTGCTCTTCAGGCAACAATTTTTGGTGCCTTAGGTGGTGTTCTGGTTGTCTTTTCAATCGTCTTTATGGACAAATTGAAGATTGATGACCCTGTGGGTGCGATTTCCGTTCATGGTACCGTTGGCTTGCTCGGTCTATTACTCGTACCAGTTACCAATCAAGGTGCTAATTACTCAGGTCAGTTGATTGGCGCTTTAACTATCTTCATCTGGGTTTTTGTGGCTTCACTTGTGACCTGGTTGATTATCAAAGCCATTATGGGTGTGAGAATCAGCGAAGAAGAAGAAGTTGAAGGTGTAGATATTAGTGAATGTGGTCTGGAAGCATATCCAGAATTCACTAAAGGCAGCTAAATTCAATTAAAGCTGAAACAAAAACGGGCGCTAAACTCGCCCGTTTTTTATTTCATCTCTCCATAAAGTCTCTTACAATAAATTCATATTCAGATTGTTTTTTTTGAGACTAGTCTGTAATTTTTCGTTAAGAGCAAAATAGACGACTGAAGAGTCGCAATAATAGGGAGTAAACATGAAACTTATCAGTGCAATTATTAAGCCTTTCAAACTCGACGATGTACGTCACGAGCTATCCGAGATTGGTGTTCAGGGCATGACAGTCACCGAAACCTCAGGTTATGGTCGACAGAAAGGACATACCGAATTATATCGTGGCGCAGAATATCAAGTCGATTTTATACCCAAGATAAAAATCGAAATTGCCGCTAGCGATGATCGCGTTGATGCGGTGATTGATGCGATTACTAGGGCTGCAAGCTCAGGAAAAATTGGAGATGGTAAAATCTTCGTGACCAGCCTGGAACAGGTAATTCGCATCCGAACGGGTGAAACTGGTAATGATGCAATCTAATTTAATCACTTTATTTAAATATAAAAAATTGTAATAAAAATTAATTATTAGAGGTTAGTTGCAATGAGGTTTTTAGTAACAATCATATGTTTATTTCCATTTAGTGTTCTTGCCGATGAATTGGATAAAGGTGATACCGCCTGGATCATTACTTCTACGGCATTAGTGTTATTCATGACTTTACCAGGACTGGCCTTGTTTTATTCAGGATTGGTTCGTGTCAAAAATGTCTTATCTGTTTTGATGCAATGTTTTGCTATCGCCTGCATGGTATCGATGATGTGGATGATTGGTGTATATGGGTTAAGTTTTGGTGATGGTGGTGAAGGTTTAAATAAGATCATAGGTCTTGGTAACTTCATGATGTTAGATATGAAACTGGAATCCATGAGTGGCAGTATTCCAGAAGTCGTCTTTTTTATGTTTCAGATGACATTCGCAATTATTACACCGGCTCTGATCGTTGGCGGTTTCGCTGAAAGAATGCGCTTTTCTTCAGTGTTGTTATTCAGTGCAATCTGGCTGGTAGTCGTTTATGCACCGGTTTGTCACTGGGTATGGGGCGGTGGTTGGCTTGCTGATATTGGCTTTATGGATTTTGCCGGTGGCGCAGTTGTTCATATTAATGCCGGTATTGCAGCTCTTGTGGCCGCTATGATGCTGGGAAATCGACGCGGATTCCCAGAAACACCGATGATGCCACACAATATGACCTTAACTGTTACCGGTGCGTCAATGTTATGGGTAGGTTGGTTCGGTTTTAATGCCGGTAGCGCGCTGGCAGCAGATAATAATGCAGGTATGGCTATGGCGGTGACGCATATTTCTGCTGCAGCTGGTTCATTGGCGTGGATGGCTTGTGAGTGGATTAAATATGGCAAACCCAGTGTCTTGGGTATTGTTACAGGTATGGTTGCTGGTTTAGGCACGATAACGCCTGCATCCGGATTTGTAGGCCCTATGGGTGGACTTTTTATCGGCTTAATTGCAGGTGTGGTTTGCTATATCTGTACCCATTACATTAAGCGGGTATTGAAGATAGATGACTCACTGGATGTCTTTCCCGTACATGGTGTCGGAGGAATCCTAGGTACTTTATTGACAGCGGTATTCTATGCTAAATCATTTGGTGGATTACAAACTGGTGATGATTACTCAATCATTTCTCAATTTGGCGTGCAGATGGTTGGTGTTGTAGCGACTATCGCCTGGTGCGGTGTTTCAAGTTTCATCATTTTAAAACTGGTAGATAAAATTACTGGTTTACGTGTTGATGAAGAGCAGGAGACTGAAGGTCTGGACATCGTTTTACACAATGAGAAGGGCTACAATATCTGATTTGTTCGGGTTAGTATGAAAATTGCCGCGGTATGATAAGCAGGTGTAGACTAATACCGTGGTATTTTTTTGTTTAACAATAATTAAATCAATGGTTTAATAAACTATAAACTAAACTCTTTTTATTTAATTTGAGTGTTTAACTCTTCAAGCTCAACGCTTACAATTTGCTGCTTGATAAGTTCAATTGAGATTAACTAAAACATGTCTGAATTAGTAGATAAAACGATATTGAAATCATTAGTGCCTTCCAGTGCGTTAAGTTCTGAAAATTTTCAGGAATTGGCTTGTAAAACGTATCTTGAAGAAGTACCTACCGGAAAAACTATATTTAAAGTAGGTGATACAGATAGACAGTCTATTTATGTCGTTGAAGGTCAGATCGAAGTGACTTCTGAACAGGGCACTAAGTTAATCGCAGCTGGTACTGATGCAGCCAAACATGCACTCTCTAACCAACACCCCAGAAAAGACAATGCGATAGCAAAAGTAGATTCCAAAATTATCCGCGTTGATAGTGATCTGCTTGATATCTTGCTAACCTGGGATCAAATCTCAGGGATTGAAGTGGATGAGATTCAGGTGGAAGAAGGAGATGAAGAAGGAGATGAAGCAGGAGATGAAGATGGTGATTGGATGACCCGCATTTTGCAATCAAAGGCCTTTCTGCAGATTCCTCCTGCCAATATTCAGGCAATGTTTATGCGTATGCAGGAAAAACCTGTAAGAGCCGGTGATGTGATTATCAAACAGGGTGATGATGGCGATTATTATTACATTATCAAAAATGGTAAATGTAAGGTCACCAGAAGTTCTAAAACAGGGACTGAATTAACCCTGGCTACATTAGGTGGTGGCGATGCATTTGGTGAAGAAGCTTTATTGTCTGAAGCCAAACGAAATGCAAATATTATAATGACTACTGATGGTTCATTAATGAAATTATCAAAAGAAGATTTCAATGAACTATTAAAAGAACCCATCTTGAGTTGGGTCACTAATGAGGAGGCGGATGCCATGGTCGCCAATGAAGGCGCAGTTTGGATAGATGTACGTCTGGAAAGTGAACATGAAAACTCAGGTATTGAAGGAAGCATTAACATTCCATTGTTCATGCTCAGGTTAAAGGCGCAATCACTCGACCCATCAAAAAAATATATTTTATATTGTGATACTGGTCGTCGTAGTTCGGCATGTGCATTTTTGCTAAGTGAACGTGGCCTTAGCGTCTATTGTTTGAAAGACGGTTTAGTAGCCAGACCGGTCAGCTAATTACCTTATCTTTTCTTTCTAACTCACTATTTATTTCGTGGCTAACAGTTTTCCACTCGATAATACTGTTGAAAACTTTGCCGTGTTTGGTAATCCTGTTAAACATAGTCGTTCTCCATCTATTCATAATTTGTTCGCAAAACAATTTGCAATACAACTTCATTACGACGCTATCGATGTTCAACCAGAACAATTTGAAAAGACTGTTAAAGCCTTTGCTGTTGCTGGCGGTAAAGGTTTAAATATTACCGTTCCACACAAGGAATTGGCTTTTAAACTATGCGATATCCTGACGCCGCTTGCTAAAACCTGTCATTCTGTAAATACAATATGGTTTGATGATGAGCTAAATATTTATGGTGATACAACAGATGGTGAAGGTCTGGTTAGAGACTTGCAAAATAATCATGAAATTAAACTTGTTAATAAGCGAATATTGATTTTAGGGGCGGGAGGTACAGTACCACCAGTTTTATTGTCTTTGTTACAGCAAAAACCGGAAAGTATTACGATCGTTAATCGTACTCTAGCGAAGGCCGAAGTGTTGGTAGAACGATATAAAGGTTATGGAACATTAATGGCATGTGGTTATGATCAATTAGAACAGCAATACTTCGAAATAATTATTAATGCGACATCAGCCAGTTTGCAGGGAGATGTTCCGCCATTAAGTGCAGATATTGTCCGACATAGTGAATGTTGTTATGACCTGATGTATAGCAAAGAGGCGACCCCTTTTCTCAAATGGGCAGATAATAATGGTTCATCTCTGTGTATTGATGGGCTGGGTATGCTGGTAGAACAGGCTGCATGTGGTTTTAATATCTGGCATGGAAAAATGCCTGAGACTAGTTCGGTGATTAGTGCAATAAAAGCAAATAATTCGTTATAAGCCCTGATAGTGGTCCATTAAATCTGGTAACCAAGTTATAAGTTTTGGAAAAAAGATTAATACAATGAGTGTCATTATCTGAATTAATACAAACGGGATCACACCCTGGTAAATATCCTGCAGTCTGATGTTGTCCGGTGTAACGGCCTTCAAATAAAATAAAGAAAAACCAAATGGTGGCGTCAGAAATGAGGTTTGTAAATTAATTGCAATTAATACTGCAAACCAAAGTAAATCAATTCCATATTGATTTGCAATTGGTGCGAGAATTGGAATTACAATAAAGCAGATTTGTAGAAAGTCTAGAAAGAATCCAAGAAAGAAGATCAGCAGCATACTTACTATCAGGAACCCCCAGACACCACCCGGCAGACTATTCATTGCTTCCAGCACAAGTTGATCACCACCCAATCCACGAAAAACCAATCCAAATGCAGTAGCGCCAATCAGGATCATAAATACCATACTGGTAAGTTTTATTGTTTTTTGCATGGCATCTTTGAGGTTCGACATGGTTAGCTTGTTATGTAGCATGGCAAGAATTAATGAGCCCATCGCACCGACAGCGGCAGACTCGGTTGGCGAAGCTATACCGAAAAAGATCGAACCTAAAACAGCAACGATGAGTAATAAAGCTGGAAACAGGGTTAAGAGAATCGTTTTAAGTGGTAGATGTCGTTCGCATTTATGAATACTAGGCGCGGCTTCAGGTTTGATGATGCTGTATAAAACAATCATTAAAATGAATAATAAAACTAATAATGTGCCAGGAATTACTGCACCCATAAATAAACGTCCAATAGGAACCCCCATAACATCACCCAGCAGAATCAGAATAATACTTGGTGGTATGATTTGTCCTAGCGTTCCAGATGCCGCAATAGTTCCGGTTGCAAGTGACGGCGAATATTTATGTTTTAACATCGTGGGTAGTGCAATGATTCCCATGGTGCAAACAGTTGCACCGACAACGCCAGTGGTTGCAGCAAGCATGGCGCCAACGATCACAACACCGATAGCCAGTCCACCACCCAGTCTGCCCAAGAGTTTGCTCATGGTTTCAAGTAATTCTTCGGCCAGTCCGGAACGGTCAAGAATAATACCCATGAATATAAACAATGGTACGGCGAGCAACGTAAAGTTATTCATAATGCCCCAGATTCTGAGTGGTAATAGCGAGAAGAAATCCAGACCAAGAAATAACACGCCAAATAATAGAGAAACCGAACCTAAAGTGAAGCCAACCGGATAGCCAAGCAATAGCAATAAGAACAGCGCAACAAATAACAGAATCACGATAATTGTCATTTATCGTTCCTGATAGCGAATAATAGTTTTTTAATGAATTCAGAAATAGCTTGTAACATTAATAAGCCAAAGCCGACCGGGATCATTGTCTTGATGATCCATCTGTAAGACAGACCACCAGGATCAGGAGAACCTTCATTAAAAATATATGATTGTTCGACGAATGATTTGGAGCAATAAATGATTAGCCAGCAAAATGGTATAAGAATAATTAATGCGCCAATAGCATCGATCCATGCACGATGCCTATCGGTTAAAAATCTGCATTTATAGATTAAGTCCATACGTACGTGTTCATCATCTTTCAGTGTGTATGCAGCACCTAATAGAAACAGAACTGAAAACAAATGCCATTGCATTTCCTGAATGGCTATCGAGCCACTTTGCAATAGATAGCGCATTGCTACGTCATAAATTATTAGCAGAACCAATACTAAAACAAGCCATGCAACAAAACGACCTATCCAATCAATGGTTTGATCAATAAGTCTAGCAGTTTGTAACAATAGATTTGTCATAAAGGTTTATTTTATGCTTTGGTCATTATGCAATATAATTTCATGATTAAGACATCCTGACTTGTGCTGAAAAATTTGTTCTTATGTTAATATATGATATCTATTTAGATGTAATTAATAAAATCAAAAAAAATTTTTCAAACTTAAGCGTTAATTTAGCTGAACATCTAGTTTACAGAGTTGATAATATTTTTTTGAGCGACAAAATTTGTCAAATCAACAAATTGTGATACAGACAAATTCTCTGCTCTAATTGATGGCTGAATACCTAAAGACATAATTTCATTATCAGAAAGATGAGATTTTAAAGTATTTCGTAAGGTTTTTCTGCGTTGATTAAAGGCATCTGCAATGATCTTTTCAAAGAGTATTTCATCATTAACTGTATGTTTTATATTGGTTATGGGGCTAAGTTTTATAATGGCAGAATCAACTTTGGGAGCAGGGTTAAACGCGCCAGCTTTCACGGTAAATATGGAATCTACCTCACAATAATATTGCAGTATTACTGAGAGACGTCCATATTGTTTATTTCCTGGTGAGGCACAAATACGATCAACCACCTCTTTTTGTAGCATGAATGTCATGTTGTGGATATATTGTTTAAATTTAATTAAATGAAATAACAGTGCGGTGCTGATGTTATAGGGCAGGTTCCCAATGACTTTAATCGGCTTATCTGAGAAAGTGCTATAATCAATATTTAACGCATCGTTTTCATGGATTGTTAGGTTTGATTGCGAAGGAAACGTGGTTTTTAATAATTGGACAAGCTCGCGATCAATTTCAATGACGTCAAGCTTAATATCATAATTCAATAATGGTTTTGTTAATGCTGACTGACCAGGACCTATTTCTACAATATGCTCTCCAGTTATTGGATTGATAGCATTTATTATTTTTTTAATAACATTCTGATCATGAAGAAAGTTTTGGCCAAATCGTTTTTTGGCATGGTGTTTATAAGGCGTTTGATTATTATCCATTAGAAGTAAAGTAATTATTTGCAAGATGCTCGGCCATCGTTATAGCTGCTTGAAGACTACGAAAGTCTGCTTTGCCACTACCAGCTAATTCAAGCGCCGTACCATGATCAACTGATGTCCGGATGATCGGTAGACCGAGAGTTATATTAACTGCTTCGCCAAAACCCAATGTTTTTAATACAGGCAGTCCCTGATCATGATACATCGCTAGATAAACATCATTTTTATCACGTAATTCCTTACGAAAAGCAGTATCAGCAGGTAAAGGCCCGACAATATGTTCACCACGTGAACGAAACATATCTACTACTGGTTGAATAATATTCATTTCTTCTTTACCTAGATGGCCTGATTCTCCCGCATGTGGGTTTAAGCCACAAACAATCATGCGAGGCTCTTTGATTCCAAAACGATTACGCATATCGTTAAAAATAATTTCTATTGTTTGCTGTAAACGATTTTTTGTTATTGCATCGGCTACATCACGTAATTGTAAATGCGTTGTTGCTAATGCAATATTTAATTCGGGTGTGCTTAACAACATGACAGGTAATACGTTTCCTCCTGATAACTCTGCAAAATATTCTGTATGTCCACTAAATAAATGACCTGCATCATTAATAATCGACTTTTGTAATGGTCCGGTCACTATTGCCTGATGCGATTTGTTTTTACAAAATGCAAATGCAGTTTTTAACATCTCCAGTAAATATTCTGCATTGGCAATATCCAGCTTGCCAGCAATAACATTAGTTTTTAGTTTGATGGGGTAAATAACTGTTTTGTTATTTATCTCTTCAAAATTATAGATGCAGGGAGGAAGTTTTACATCTAAACCGAGTTGCTTAACACGAGCTGAAAAAAGATCAGGATCGATTAATAATGTGAGATTGTTGTAGTCAGGGTAATGATGAAGTAATTGGATAATTATATCTGGTCCAATACCTGCAGGCTCGCCAGTGCTTATGACTAGACGTGGTTTATTCGAATTAATAGTCATCTAGACGATATTCAACATAGGCCTCATCGCGTAGTTCCCGTGCCCAGCTTTGAACTGCCTCGTCCAGTTTGCGTTTATAAATTGCTTCTCTTGCCTTGGATCGCTTTATTGATTCAGTGTTGTCATGTTCCCTTCGTTCAAGTACCTGAACAATATGCCAGCCAAACTGAGTGCGAAAAGGTTCGCTGATTTCATTAGGCTGTAATCGGTCTATCTCGCGTTGAAATTCAGCAACCAATTCGCCGGGACTCATCCAGCCCAGGCTACCACCATCAATCGCGCTCATACTGTCATCTGAATTACCTTTAGCAAGCATGGCAAAGTCATCGCCACGTTTTATACGATTTTTTAGTTTGATTAGTTTATCTCTTGCCTGTTTATCACTAACAAATTGATCGGTTTTTACCAATATATGTCTAGAGAGTGTTTGCATGATAACAATCTTTTTTTCACTTTTTACATCAGTAATTTGTATTAAATGAAAACCACTCGAACTTTGAATAGGTTCACTGACATCGCCCTTTTTCATATTTGGTATGTATTCAGCAAATAAACTTGGTATATCCGCCGGTTTTCGCCAACCAAGATCACCTCCATTTTTAGCGTTTTGACCATCTGAAACGGTATTGGCTATTTCAGCAAAATCGGCACCGGCAATTATCTCTTGACGAATATTTTCAGCCAACTTTTTCACTTCTGCAGTTTCTTCCTCTGTGGCACTATCAGGAAGAGCTAATAGAATATGTGACAATCTTATTTCCGATTCTTCATCACCTTGAAACTTTTTATTTGCGAGAAAATTATCGATCTCCTTTTCGGTTACATTGATTGTATTTTCTACAAACCGTTTACGAAGTTGACTAAGTTTGATTTCATTTCTCAATTCTTCACGAAATTTTTCATAGCTATAGCCATCTTCTTCGAGAATCTCCCTGAATTGTGAAAGAGAGACATTATTATTTGCCGCGATATTATTGATAGCGCTATTTAGTGATTCGTCATTAACGCGAATTCCGGCGCGGTCAGCAAGTTGTAGCTGAATTCGACTCTGGATAAGTCCATCCAATACCTGTCTTTCCAGAACATTACCAGGCGGTATTTGTCCGCCACGCTGTTGAATCTGGTTACGAGCGGATTCAACCTTATTGATCAGTTCACTTTCCATAATGACATCTTCATTTACTACAGCGACAATCATGTCTAATGGCACGTTCGCCATTACACTGTTTGATAATAACAATAGAAAAAATGACCCTGACAAGAACTGCCAGAGTCCAGATATCACAAGCTTAAAATTCACTTTGATAACCAGGGATTTGTTGTTTTAGAAATTCAGCAGTTTTCTTTCCGATTCCAGCAAGACCTTTGAGTTCAATCTGGAAAAAGATACCAGTTTGAAAATCGCCATCAATGTCAGTTAAGTATCGTCTGCCAACAGCACGAGCCGCCCAGCAACAACTCTCATATTCAACACCGGCAAAAGTTTCCAGAGAACGACCTTCAGGAACGGCATAATTCCAGCGACCGACCATGCTCCATTTTTTCGATAATGGCCAACGGAATGAAATATCACTTTGTTCAATATCAGTTACGTCACGACGAACGCGGTACGCCATATTGACGACTTTGCCAGGTTCTGGGTTGTAAATAGCATGTAGACCAATTTTTTCTGTGCTGTTGCCAACATTTGGATCCCAAATAATGTCGCCACCAAATTCCCAGTGTTTAACTATTTTGGCATTTACTTCGGCAACCAGTGCCGAACCATCTTCATCGCGTATGTTATTAGTAGGTAATGTAACTTTTCGATCTGAAAAGTAGAGTATTTGTCCAACACTGAAGTTGCCCAGATTACGACCGGTTTCTTGATCGATAAAATGTGACGACACGGCCAGTGTAATCTGATTGGCATCTCCCTGACGGTCATAGCCACTGAAACGGTTATCACGGAATAGTGAGCCAAAATCAAAACTATATAAACCAGTATCAAATACAGGTAAATCAGACTGATCTTCACGTGGCACATATAAGTAATAAATCTTGGGTTCCAATGTCTGGATCAGACTTCTATTTAGCAGCGAGGTTTCTCTTTCAAAAAATACACCACCGTCGAGACTAAATTTTGGCAATACTCTGGAAGGGCTTTTTCTAAACTGGCTGGAGTTATCAAGTTGATATTGTGTGTAATCAAGACTTAGCTTTGGTTCAAGATAGGTCGCAAAAGTGCGCACCGGATAGCTGATGTAGGGTTCCAGATGTGACCGGAACCCATTTACATTGTCATTATTATTCGCGAAGATGATATTATCACCTCGTTCAAAAAAAACATTTTCGGTTTCAATACCATAATTGATCATGCCATACCGGCGAGGTGATCTGATATTTAACAGTACTTGCGGTAAACGTTTGTAGGGTCTAGACGTTACGGAAATACTTCTATCAACGGTTTGATAATTCTGTATCCGGGTAATGAAGTTCCAGTTATGACCAAAACTGTTATTACTGTAACTAACATCTGCCCGTTGATCCAAAAAACGGGTACTCGTTATACCGATCTGACCACCAAAATCTTCAAAATAAAATTTATCGGATACCCGGGTGTAATCGATATCAATTTGACCGCCCTGAAAAAATTGTTGTCTGTGGTCGAAGTGTAAATAATTGCGATGGTTATCATTACGCTTGCTATCGCTTGGCAGATATTCAGCATTTATCTGTCCCTGAGAATTAGCGAGCAAATAGCGAAACTCGCCTACTGCCATGACGCCACTTCCTGTATAGAGCCTGGGTGCAATCGTAGCGTCAAAATTGGGTGCAATATTCCAGTAATAGGGTGTTTCTAGCTGAAAACCATGCAGATTGGTATTACCGTAAGTGGGTGCCAGAAAACCGCTTTTTCGCTCATTGCTCAAGGGGAATGACATATAGGGAGTATAAAAGACCGGAAAGTCTTTAACTCGTAATACAAAGTTACGTGCTGTACCCCAGTTATTTTCATGATCGAGTTCCAGACGGCTTGCGGTGAAATGCCAAAACTCATCTTCAGGATCGCAGGTGGTATAACGTACATTATCCATTTCCGTACGGGTGCCGACATCCAGTAGTAAATGATCGGCCTGACCACGGCCACGACTATCCACCAGAATATAGTCAGCATGTTCAAATTCGCCGACACCATTATCAAAGGTTAAAAAAGCATCATTACTATTCAGGTATACTGCGTCATCCCAGTAATTGACGTCACCTTCCAAATCAGCCGTATTAGCTGGATCGTCAAAGACTATCTTATCCGCCCGAACTTGCTGGGTATTTCTGGTAATTTCGGCATTTCCTCTCAGTACAGATACGCCTTTGTCAACCAAATCGGCTTCATCAGCAGTGATATAGGTGTCATCCAGCTCCAATTCGGCCTCGATTTCTGGTAGAGAGGGTATATTTAATCCATTTGGACAGAGTTTCGTTGTGTAATCACCACCCAATTCTGCAGCTTGAGATGTGGTGAGACTAAGGAAAATCCCGATAAATATTAAAAGAAGTCTTATTGAACGCTTCATGTCGCCTGTTTTTATGATATTTGGATTATTTAGAGATGGGTAAAATCGCATAGAATTCAAATATCTTCAAATTTTTATGCGTTATTATTGTCTCTATCAATAAGCTACAAATAATTGGCTTCAAAAGACCAGGTAGGTTTATACAAATAATGAGAATTATCCTCACAATCACTTTCACTGCAGTCGTAGTGTTTACCTTGTTACTGACACGATCGGATAGCTATTCAGAGCTAAAGGAATTACCGCCACCGGCTGTCGCTGTTGAAGCCGTTGCCAAACTAAGTGTGCAACCTGTTAATAAGGTGACGGGTAAGTTGAAACCTTCCAGAGCAGCAACGATACAGTTTCAGGTCTCTGGCCAGATTATTTCCAAAGATGTGGAGGCCGGGGAGAATGTGACTACCGGAATGGTTTTACTCAGTATTGAAGATGGTGATTATGCCGATGCTGTGCAGGAATCATGGGCTTTAGTTAAAATAGAACAAAATGCGATTGAGCGCGATTCGAGATTACTGACCTTGATGGCTCAGGAAGCAGAACTTCAACAGCAGGAAGTCGATCGTTTGGAAAAGCTTGGCAAGGATTCACTGGCATCACGATCTTTATATGATCAATCCTTGCAGGAGTTATATAGTTTGCAAAGTGAAGAAGCCAGATTGAAACATAGTCTGGAATCATCGCGTGTCCAACTGATGATTGAAGAGGCACGTTTAAATAAAGCTGAAAGAAATCTGCAACGTGCATCACTGATCGCGCCATTTGATGGTGTTGTGAATAATATAAGTGTCGATGTGGGCGATTATGTTTCACCCGGCCAGCCAGTATTGGAGCTGATTCAGGTCGATAGTCTTGATTTAAATATAGAGGTTACCGGTCGTGTTGCAACGGAACTGTATTTAGGACAATCAATTAAGGTAGAAACAAGCGAAGATGAACGTCAGGGTGAGATAATTGCTTTGGCAGTTGATCCTGATCCTTCAACTAATACCCATACATTAAAAATAAGAATTCCTTCTGAGGGGTTATTTCCCGGCGAACTAGCTGTTGCATTTTTACCGGGTCAACAATATGAGAATGTAAATGTATTGCCTTTAAGTTCGATTCTTTATGAAGAAGGGAAAACCTATGTCTTTCAGGTACAAAATGAAACGCTAAAAAGAATACCTATCAAACTCGTCGAACGTTATCACGATCTGCAAATTATTGAAGGTGTAGATGCTGGTACTCAAATCGTTAGCCGAGATGTTTCGAGTCTGGCAGACGGTCAAACTGTGAATATCCATTAATTAAGTCATGCCTATTATTCAATTTTCAATCAGAAATCCGTTACTGGTTAATCTGAGTTTAATCTTGCTATGTATTACCGGTGTGATGGCTTGGTATAAATTACCGCAAGAGATCTTTCCTGTCGTTGATATTGATATGGTCAGCGTTATCACTGAGTTTGAAGGTGCATCACCTGCAGAGGTTGAACAACAAGTCACAATACCAATCGAAGAAAAATTTGAAGATAGTCAGGATATTGACTACATCTCATCTATAAACAAGGAAGGGTTATCGACTATCTATATCAAATTAAAACCGGGCTCCAATGTCGATGATTTTATGCGTGATACCTCAACCATTCTAGATCGAGTTGATGATTTACCTGACACCGCTAAAGAACCTGAATTAAACCGTATTCGAACGCGTTTTCCGGTAATAACACTAACCTTGTATGGTAATTTGTCAAAAGCAGATTTGTACGACTATGCCGAAAAGGCAAGACGCAGAATGCAAAAGGTTGATGGCGTTGCCAGTGTCGGTATGGCTGGTGAACAGGAATGGGAAATATGGGTAGAAGTTGATCCGCATGAATTAGCTGCTTTAAATATTCCATTAAAACAAATTAATGCAGCATTAATTAATAATCTCGTCGATCAACCTGGTGGTTCGATTAAATCGAATGAAGGTGATATTCGCTTGCGTGGTAAAGGTGTTACGCCTGAACCCGATTCAATCGATTCGATCGTCTTGCGTACAAATGCGAATGGTGGTGAATTACGTTTGGGAGAAGTCGCCCGAGTTATCAGGCGTTTTGAGGAGCCTGGAACCTATGCTCGTTTTAATGGTAAACCCTCGGTCAATCTCACAGTAACTAAAACAGCAGATGCATCAACAATAGCAATATCGGAAGAAATCAGAAAGATGTCACTTGAACTGGATAAAGAGTTTCCGGCAAGTATCAATGTGGGTTATCACTCCGATACGTCTATCTATGTCGAGACACGTTTAAACCTCGTGAAATCCTCCGGTTTAATTGGTTTAGTCCTTGTTTTAATATCACTGTACTTTTTACTTAACTTACGTGCAGCAGCGATTACTGCTTTTGGTATTCCGATTTCGTTTTTATTCGCCGTACTGTGCCTATATTTCTTTAATTACACAATTAATATGGTGTCTCTCTTTGCCTTCTTGATCGTGCTAGGCATGATTGTCGATGATGCGATTATTGTGACGGAAAATATCTATCGACATATAGAAGAAGGAATGAAACCAGCAGAAGCGGCGGTGCTTGGCGCAAGGGAAGTAGTTGGCCCTGTCGTCGTGTCTACCTTTACAACGATTGCGGCCTTTATTCCCATGTTTGCCATCGGTGGTGTCCTAGGTGAATTTATTAAAGTTATTCCGATCGTTGTTTGTTGTGCCTTGATTGGATCATTAATTGAAGCCTTTTCGGTCTTGCCGTCACATGCAGGTGAAATATTAAGAGTCGATAAAAAGAAATCAGTTATTGATTGGAAAACAATACTTGATAAGTATGGGCAAGTTTTACAATGGTCTGCATTGAATCGATACTTTTTTGCCCTGTTAAGTATTTGTGCGATGTTGGTTAGTTTGACTTATGCCAATACACGTTTGCCGTTTCAATTATTTGGTGATGTCGAAATAGGGCAGTTCTTTGTCAATATTGAAACACCAAACACCTATAGCCTTGAAGATAGTCTGGCGCTCGCAGAAGAACTGGAAATTAAAATAACCGACTTGATGGATGATACTGAGTTAAAAACATTATTAACTAATGTTGGAGTCAGTATTGTCGATCCAAATAGAAATAAAACCGGTAGTAATATTTTTCAATTTACCGTTGATTTACATAAACCTGTTCCCGAGGGTTTTATAGAGCGTTGGATAACGCCTTTCGTTAGTCTGGAATTTAATAATAATGGTATGCGTGAACGTAGCGCTGATGAAATCATCAATCAAATACGCTATGAGTTTGCCAAGGTTCCCGGTGTTGATCGTTTAAGTATTGTAAAACCGAATGCAGGTCCGGCCGGTGATGACATTGAAATCGGTATTATTAGTGATGAACTTAAATTATTAAGAGACAAGGCAAACGAGATCAGTTTATACATGAAACGTATGCCGGGTGTGAATGATGTAGTAAATGATCAGGAACCAGGCAAGCTTGAATATAAATATCAATTAAATGAACGAGGCAAACAATTGGGTTTAACGCAAAATCAATTAGCTAGTGCTGTACGCAGTGGTTATCTAGGAAATGAGGTTGTGCATGTCACTTGGAAAGATGAACGAGTACCGGTAAGGGTTATTTATCCTGAAAGTATGCGTGAACAATCAACCAGTCTTGAAAATTTGCCAATCATAATTGAGTCAGGTGAAACAGTATATCTGGGTGATGTGGCAGATCTTATGGTTGGTCGTGGTTTGAATCAAATCAGGCGGCGCGATGGTCAACGTATGGCAAAGATTACTGCCGATGTTAATTCCAACATTACTACACCGTCACAAGTAATCAATCAGATAGCAAAAGAGTTTGGTAATCCTGTTGCCAATGATTATTCATTATTATTTTTGGGTGAAAAGAAACGTGCTGAAGATTCATTCAGTGGTATGAAACAGGCATTGGTGATTTCTTTGGTAGTAATATTTTTTATGTTGACCGCTTTATTTAAGTCATTGCTAGATCCTTTGGTTGTGATGTTTGCTATCCCATTCGGTGCGATTGGTATTGTCATTGGTCATGCCTTTTTCGGTTATAACCTGCAGTTCTTATCCATGGTAGGGATGCTCGCCTTGTCTGGTATTATTGTGAATGACTCATTAATACTGGTGGATTTTATCAAACGCTTACGTCACGAAGGGAAAGATAGAATTACGGCTGTTGTAGAGGCCGGCAAGATTCGTGCTCGACCAATAATATTAACTACTATCACCACTTTTCTGGGTGTGTCACCATTGATCTTTTTTGCAACCGGCCAAACAGCATTTCTTTCTCCAATGGCGGTCAGTTTGGGATTTGGCTTAGTATTTGCAACAGCATTAATATTATTAACTTTACCTTGTTTTTATTTGATCGCGGATGATTTCCGTGAAAAGGTAACTACATTGCTTCATTCACAAAATGAAATGGAAACCTCAAAATGAAATCAGTATTAGTTACTGGATGCTCTTCTGGTATTGGTCTTTGTATTGCCGATGGTTTACAGACAAGAGGTTATAATGTTATTACCACTGCCCGAAAACATGAAGACATCGATGCACTTATAAAATCAGGCTTTGAATGTATCATGCTGGATCTGAATGATTCTAATTCAATTCAACAGGCAGCCGCTACTGTTTTAGATAAAACAAATGGTAAGTTATATGGATTAGTTAATAACGCAGCCTATGGTGTTTCCGGTGCAGTTGAAGATTTATCTAGAGACGTATTAACAAAACAATTTGATACCAATGTATTTGGAACTCATGAACTCACCAGCCTGTTATTATCCGCTATGCGAAAAAATAATGAAGGCAGAATCATTCAAATCAGTTCTGTATTGGGTTTTGTGACAATGAAATATAGGGGTGCGTATTGTGCTTCAAAGCATGCATTGGAATCATTAAGTGACGCCATGCGTTATGAAATTGCCGATACCAATATCAAAATATCGTTAATTGAGCCGGGGCCAATAAAAAGTGAATTTCGAAATAACGCGTTGGCGAATTTCCATGGCAATATTGATAAAGAAAAGAGTGTGCATAAATATGCTTATGCGAAAATAGAAAGGGATATGGACGGAAAAAACTATAAAGTACCGTTTACGCTTGGCCCAGAAGCAGTGTATGCAAAAGTGATTCATGCATTGGAAAGTAATCGCCCCAGAGCTAGATATTGTGTGACGTTTCCAACCTATTTATTTGCAGTATTAAAGCGGATATTGCCAAATAGTTTGTTGGATAAAATTCTTTGCAGGGTTTAGAGCAGTTTAATTACAGGCTTTTCATTATTCCGTCTATAAAGCGTTATAATATTACCTACTCGTTGAATCATCTCTGCTTCCGTTTTTTCACAAATATCTTTTATACCGGCATCACGCTCTTCTCGTTCGCCTAGACGAACTTTGATTTTGATCAATTCATGATGATCTAATGCCTGTTCAATCTCACTGATTAAACTATCGGTAATACCATGCTGACCTGCCCAGACCACAGGTTTCAGATGATGTGCTGCCTGACGCAGATATTTCTTTTGATTGTTGTTTAAAGACATTTAATTTCCAAAGGGTCTAAAGTGCGCGCATATTAATATATAGCTATTTCTAAATACCATCATTAATTACATCTCGACCATGTCAATACAATCGACAGGGCAGGGCACAATACATAATTCACACCCTGTACAGTATTGATTAATTACACTATGCATCTGTTTGGTAGCACCAATAATCGCATCGACAGGGCAGGCACGAATACATTTCACACAGCCAATACATGTCATTTCATCTATGATAGCAATTCTTTGAATGTGACTTTTATCAGAATCAATATATAGTGGTTTAAACGTTTTGCCAGTTATATTTGCTAGCTGATGTACTATGATTTCACCGCCGGGCAGGCAACGATTGATATCGGCTTCATTATTAACAATGGCTTTTGCATAAGGTTCGCAGCCATCAAAACCACAATCCCTGCATTGTGTTTGGGGTAAGAGGTTATTTATTTGTTCGGTGGTCGAAGTTATAGTGAATACCTTTTATTTTACCTTCATGCCAGGTTGCGCTCCTTCATCAGGATTAAGAATAAATAAATCTTTCCCACCTGGCCCCGCTGCCAGCACCATGCCTTCAGATAAACCAAAACGCATTTTACGTGGCGCAAGGTTAGCGACCATTACGGTCAATTTACCTTCAAGGTCTTTAGGGTTATATGCCGACCTTATGCCGGCAAATACATTTTTAGTCACGCCACCAATATCCAAAGTGAGTTGTAATAGTTTATCTGCACCTTCAACATGTTCAGCTTTCAATATTTTGGCGATTCGTAGATCAACCTTGGAAAAATCATCAAACTGAATTTCATCAGCAATCGGATTATCTGCAAGTGGTCCGCTAGTGGGTGATGAATTAGCAGGCGCAAGGTTTTCTTTACTTTCTTCTATCATGGCTTCGATAGGCTCCTTCTCGACACGCGTCATTAACGGTTTGAATTGATTAATCGTGTGTTTCAACAATGGCTGATTGAGATCACTCCATCGCAGCGAATTAATATTTAAAAAGGCTTCTGCCTGTTCTGCCATCTTTGGCACAACCGGTTTTAAATAAAGTAGTAAGATTCGAAAACAATTTATACCCATGGTACAAATAGCTTGTAACTCATTATCCTTGCCTTCTTCTTTGGCGATTATCCAAGGTTTATTTTCATCAATGTATTGATTGGCTTTATCTGCTAGTGCCATTATGTCACGCATCGCGCGCGAGTAATCACGCTTTTCGTAGTATGTTGCGATCTGTTCACCGCAATTGATCATTTTTTGAAATAATTCCTCGTTATGTAAGGTGTCTGCTAATTGGCCATCAAAACGCTTCTTAATAAATCCTGCGCAACGGCTCGCTATATTCACTACCTTACCGACCAGATCAGAATTCACCCTAAAGACAAAGTCATCCAGATTCAGATCAATATCATCAACACCACCACTCAATTTGGCAGCAAAGTAATAACGTAAGTATTCCGGATTTAAATGGTTTAAATAAGTACGTGCGGTGACGAATGTGCCGCGTGACTTCGACATCTTCTGTCCATCAACAGTGAGGAAGCCATGTGCAAAAATGGCAGACGGTGTGCGATAACCGCTGCCATGCAAAATCGCTGGCCAGAAAAGCGCATGGAAATAAATAATGTCTTTACCAATAAAGTGATACATTTCGGTATCACTGTCGGCTTTCGCCCAGTCATCAAAGTTAAGGTTGTTCTTTTCGCAATAGTTTTTAAAACTGGCGAGATAACCCATTGGTGCATCCAGCCAGACATAGAAATATTTACCTTCAGCTTCAGGGATGGCAAAACCAAAATAGGGTGCATCACGCGAGATATCCCATTCCTGCAAACCGGATTCAAACCATTCATCGAGTTTGTTGGTAACTTCATTCTGTAAATAGCCGGCGCGAGTCCACTTATGTAGGTATTTATTAAAGTCGTTTAATTTGAAGAAATGATGTTCTGATTCTTTTTCTATCGGGGTTGTGCCGGATATAGCTGAGATAGGATTCTTTAAATCAGTGGGTGCATAGGTTGCACCACATACTTCACAACTGTCGCCATATTGATCTTTGGCACCACACTTTGGACATTCGCCACGAATGAAGCGATCCGGCAGGAACATGTTCTTTTCAGGATCATAAGCCTGCTTGATGGTACGTCGGTTAATATGACCTTTTTCTTTTAAGGTCAGATAAATTGAAGTCGCCAGTTCCTTATTCTCTTCTGAATGCGTGCTGTGATAATTATCAAAATCGACTGCAAAATCTCGAAAATCCGCCTGATGATCCTCGCTGGTCTTTGCAATCAGTTGCTCTGGCGTAATACCTTCTTTCTCGGCTCGCAGCATGATCGGCGTGCCATGCGCATCATCTGCACAGACGTAATAGCAAGTTTGACCACGCATCTTATGGAAACGCACCCAGATATCGGTCTGGATATATTCCACCATATGGCCAATATGAATCGGGCCATTGGCATATGGCAGGGCGCTGGTGACGAGAATTTTTCTTGGAGAGACCGACATACTTAATTTAATCTGCTAAATTGGGGCGATAAAGTAGCATTAATCATCATCAGCGTGAAGTGAAGCCAATTAATTTGTAGAATACCCACCCTCATTCATAGTTAGGTTTATATAGATGTCGTCAATAACACAGGAAGAAGTCAAATCCATCCTACAAACTGTCCATGACCCGAATAACGGGCAGGACCTAATCGCAGCCAAAGCCGTATCAGATATTCGTATTGATGGAGATTCAGTCTCTGCAGATATTGAATTGGGTTACCCAGCGGCCGGTTCGTTTGAGTCACTCAGAAGTCATATTATTGATGCATTAAATTCGAAAAATATCAAAGTGGGCCGCATTGAGATTTCATCAAAGATAGTTGCTCATACCGTTCAGCAAGGTGTTTCACTGTTACCTAATATTAAAAATACGATTGCCGTGGCTTCAGGCAAAGGCGGTGTGGGCAAATCAACTACTTCCATTAATCTGGCATTAGCGCTGCAGGCTGAAGGTGCAAATGTGGGTATTCTGGATGCGGATATATATGGTCCCAGTCAGCCGCGCATGTTGGGTTTGACCGGTAAACCGGATACCAAAGATGGCAAATCAGTTGAGCCCAAAATCAGTTATCAACTGCAATCAATGTCGATTGGTTATTTAATTGAAGAAGATACGCCGATGATTTGGCGAGGGCCGATGGTCACGGGGGCTCTTGAACAATTACTTAATGAAACTAACTGGGTTGATCTCGATTACTTGGTAATTGATCTTCCGCCGGGCACAGGTGATATTCAACTTACTCTGTGTCAGAAAATTCCGGTCAGTGGTGCAGTGATTGTAACCACACCACAGGACATCGCCTTGATGGATGCTAAGAAGGCGCTGAAGATGTTTGAAAAAGTAAACGTGCCTGTTCTAGGTGTAATTGAAAACATGAGTACTCATATATGCAGCCAGTGTGGCCATGAAGAACATATCTTTGGTCGAGGTGGGGGTGAACAGATGGCGAAACAATATAATGTTGACTTGTTAGGTTCGTTGCCATTGGATATTACGATTCGTGAAGGTGTTGATAGTGGTAAGCCTACGGTTGCGCTTCAACCTGAATCAGAAATTACTCAACGTTATCGTGAAATCGCACGGAAGTCTTCATCAAAACTGGCGTTAAAAGCGAGAGACTATACGTCTAGATTTCCCAAGATCGTAGTTGAAAATAACTAAAAATGCACTTATTCGCGATTACATCGTCAGCTCCATGCTCGAATACTAATGTATTTATCTATACACTCCGTTTCTGCATGTGGTGCTTCCACGTGCTCACAAAAATATACTATTTTTTAAGGGTGAATAATAAATGAGTGTTAAATCGGATAAATGGATCAGAAGAATGGCAGAAGAGAAGAAAATGATCGAGCCATTCGAAGCGGAACAGGTAAAAATCCGAGGTAATAACAAACTTATTTCTTACGGCACTTCTAGTTATGGTTATGATGTGCGTTGTTCTAATGAATTTAAAATTTTTACTAATGTTCATTCTGCGACAGTTGATCCAAAATATTTTGATCCGAAAAGTTTTGTCGATGTAAAAAGTGATTATTGCATTATTCCCCCCAATGCTTTTGCATTAGCCAGAACAGTTGAATATTTTAGAATTCCAAGAAATGTATTAACGATTTGTTTAGGCAAATCGACTTACGCGCGTTGCGGTATTATTGTGAATGTCACGCCTCTGGAGCCGGAATGGGAAGGGCATGTGACGCTGGAATTTTCTAATACGACAAATCTGCCTGCAAAAATATATGCAAACGAAGGTGTTGCACAGATGATCTTTCTGGAATCAGATGAAGTGTGTGAAACCTCGTATAAAGATCGTGCCGGCAAATATCAGGGACAGACAGGGGTTACCTTACCTAAAACCTGATCTAACCATTTATTGCTGCATAAAACCGATTAGTGTTGCCAGACACACTAAATATTCCTTATTCCAATTCTGAATTGTTGATGTAATGTCATACAGAATGACTAGTGTTGAATCACATGTGTGCCGTAATTACTGATCAATTTATTGGTAGTTCAGGCATAATCTTTACTAGCCAAATTTAATGGCAAACACTGTTTATCTGGCAACGTAAACCCAATTAGGAATTTTAAAAAAATAAAAATTATGAAAACCTACCCACTATTTTTTTTGCTAGAAGGACAAAACTGTCTAGTCATAGGCGGCGGTCCAGTTGCTGCTCGAAAAGTAGAGCGATTGTGTCAAGCGGGTGGGAATGTCTTGGTGTTGACCAAAGATATATCTCAGGAACTTATTGATTTAAAAAAAAAATATGAATTTAAGTTAGAACAAAGAGCATATAAGCAAACAGATTTGCAAGCACAAAGCATTGTCATTGCTGCCAGTGATGACAAAATATTAAATGTAGAGATAGCCAATATTGCCAAGGCAAATAATATTCTGGTGAATGTCGTGAACCAACCGAATGCAGGCAATTTTATTGTGCCTTCGATGATTGAACGTCAACCAATAAGCATTGCTATCTCGACTGGGGGCGCATCGCCTGTTCTTGCTAGATTATTACGAGCGCGATTGGAAACCCTGATTCCATCACATTACGGTAAATTAGCTGAGTTAATGGCAAAGTTTCGTGAAAACGCCAAGCAGAAGTTTCCAGATTTACATAAGCGCCGACAGTTCTGGGAAAAGGCGTTAAGTGGCAAGATTTCAGAATTATTATTTAGTGGACAGGTTCAACTAGCTGAACATTATCTCGAAACTATGTTCAATAGGACTTATGCCGAGGAAGATCATAAGGGTGAGGTTTATCTTGTAGGTGGCGGACCAGGCGAGCCTGATTTATTAACCTTTCGAGCATTGCGATTGATGCAGCAGGCTGATGTCGTACTTTTTGATCGTCTAGTATCGCCGTCGATAGTCGATCTGGTTAATCAAGATGCTGAGCGGATTTACGTTGGTAAACAACGTAGTAATCATAGTTTACCACAACAGGAGATTAATCAATTACTGGTTGATTTAGCAAAACAGGGTAAACATGTATTGAGGTTAAAAGGTGGTGACCCGTTTATCTTTGGTCGAGGTGGTGAGGAGATTGAATTACTGACCGAGAACCACATTCCGTTTCAGATTGTGCCGGGTATTACAGCGGCGAGTGGTTGTTCTACTTACGCAGGCATTCCATTAACGCATCGGGATTATGCTCAATCCTGTTTATTTATTACCGGTCATTTGAAAGACGGCTCAATGAATCTAAATTGGCAGGCATTGGTGCAACCACAACAAACACTGGCGGTTTATATGGGGACACATGGTCTGGATATTTTAAGTCGTGAATTAATCAGTCATGGTATGGCAAGTGATACGCCTGCTGCGATTATTCAACAGGGTACTACCGAGCAACAGAATGTTTATACTTCTACATTGGCAATTTTACCGGACATGCCAAAGCAGTTTGATATTAAACCGCCAAGCATGATCATTATTGGCGAAGTTGTAAAACTAAGAGAAAAACTTGCCTGGTTTGAATTAACTAAAAATTGAATTTCATTGATGGTCAATAACAGGCATTGTCAACATTTAAAAATGTTTATATCCGCACTTTCCTCTTCTATAAATTATTTTTTGTTTAATTTTAATGATACTGAATTAATACAATAACGTAGCCCAGTTGGTTGGGGCCCATCCTCAAAAACGTGGCCAAGGTGAGCATCACACTGTTGACACAAGACTTCTGTTCTTCTCATACCAAGACTATTATCAGATTCAGTAGTAACTGCATCTGGCATGGGTTCCCAAAAGCTTGGCCAACCAGAGCCAGAATCATATTTAGTATCAGAGTTGAATAATGATGCACCACAGCAAGTACAGTGATAGATACCTTCATCTTTGCAATCGTAGTATTTCCCGGTAAACGCACGCTCTGTACCTTTCTCGCGGCAGACTCGATATTCTTCCGCCGACAATTTTTCCCGCCAGTTTTTATCAGTTTTATTAGTAGTCATGAGTTTAATTATTGAATACAGCATTGATAATATCAAAAACTTTACTTGTCGCTTTTTCGATTAATATGACCGAATTATCTAATATTTATCTTTTCCGTGTATCTTTTATTTTAGGTAATTTGTCTTATAAGTCACCAGGCAGATCACTTTATCTAACTTCGGCGGTAATGTACCGTTTTTTCTAGTTATATTTGTAAGCTGGGAGGGATTCTTTATTTGTGAGCCCCTTGGGCATCTTTTTCGATTTATCTTTCGCTTGTTTATCATGCTCGGATTCTGAGTCTTTATCTTTGTTCTTGAATTATTTCTCCATGATATGCTTTTCAAATTCAGAAAAAACGACATCAGAAATGGAGTCATCATGACTTTCTTTGCCCGCCTTATCGGATTTATGATTTTCAAAATGTTTGTTTTTCTCTTTTTCAGCAAATGAGACTTGAGGTGCTCCCATAAATACTATTGTGATAGAGCATTGCCCAAACCGACGTCAGATAAATCAGGCTAACTTATGATTAATCCTCAACATAAATCAAAATAGTTATAGTAATTAGATAGTAAAACTTGCTAATTCGCTAAATGTTCTCTAAGCTACAAAAAAGAGAACATTAGGAGAACATAAATGTTGACTGGCCTTGAAGAGAAAGTACTAGAGTTTATTACTCGTTACATCACCCAAAATGGGCATTCGCCAACATTAATAGAAATTGGTGATGCTTTGGAAATTAATTCCAAGGGCACGATACATCGCTACGTCGATTCGTTAATAAAAAAGGGTCATTTACATCGTGACGGTCGCAGTTGGCGTGGACTGCGTTTAACTGGAGAACAAAATAAACGACTTATTATTTTACCTTTTGTCGGTCGTATTGCTGCGGGTAAGCCGATAGAAGCCATTCCTGAGCAGCTGGAAATAAATTTTTCCGATATGTTAATGGGAAGTGATCGTTACGCGCTGGAAGTTAGAGGTGACTCGATGATCGAAGCGGGTATTTTTGATGGTGATTATGTTGTCGTTAGACAAACAGATACTGCCAATAATGGTGATATTGTTATCGCATTAATTGATAATGGTGAAGCGACATTAAAGAGATTACGTAAACACGGTGACCGCGTAGAATTGATTCCTGCTAATCAATCAATGGCGCCGATGATCTATCCTGCTGATCGTGTATATATTCAAGGTGTCGTTGTTGGACAAGTTCGATCCTATCGTTAGATACTCATATTGCTAAGCGTGGCCATAATGTCATTCAGGATCAAGGTTGCATGCGGATGATCTATTTCAAACTGTTCAACTGAACGCTTGATCTAATCGAATAAGGAATCATCATCAGTATTATCGCCATGTAATGTTTCAAGTTCACAGATTAATTTATATATTTCTGCCTTGTCTTCAGGCGTTTCAAACTCAACTTCACTTAATTCTTTTTTAATTCTGCAAGTTTCTTGTTAATGTCTGTTATATGATTTCTCAATTATAATTTTCATTCTAATCGTAGCAGTTTATGAGCATATTGGATGTTTATTAATAAACAATTTGTATTGTGGTTAATTTTATTTTGGTTTGTTTATCACCAGAATGCAATTGCAGATCAGTGTCCGACTGTGGATATGATTAAGGAAAGAAAAATATCGCGTAAATATGAGTGGTGGATTGATGAACGAAGAGATTTGGATGATCTACTGACTGTGGAAAAACTCTATTCAGTTAGAATAAAGGAACAAGATAAGTATGTTGCCTGTTATTACAGTGCAAGAGGTTTAATCATCCAAATGGATGCTGCACCTGCAGAATCCGAATGCGGTGTAATCGAATTCAAGGGACAATGGGATGCAGTAAATGATGCTGAAAGAGTATGTAATGAAGAAGATCCGTTTGCCTGCCAGTTTGCTATTTATTGTGATGAAACTACAAAAGAAGAGTAATAATATATTTTAAGCCCGATGGGAGAAATCTTAATATGTCAGAATTTAACAATGTAACAATAATCAAAGAGGCAAATATCTACTTTGATGGTCGGGTAACAAGCAGAACTGTCGTATTTGAGAATGGCGCTAAAAAGACACTTGGCATCATGTTGCCAGGCGATTATGAATTTAATACAGATGCGCCTGAATTAATGGAAATTAATTCAGGAGAACTAGAGATACAACTATCTGGAGAGAGCTGGAAGAAAATAACAGGTGGAGAGTCTTTCGAAGTATCGGGTAATTCCAGTTTTAAACTAAAAATTCAGAAGTTGACTGATTATTGTTGCAGTTACTTGTAATGTCTATCTGAAGCGAACTATATTTCGAGCTAATATGTAGAATTAAAATGACCCGAAATCGACGTTAACTAGAGGAGGTGTTACTTATCGACTTTGGGTCAGCTCATAAGTATTAGGTAGTATAAAAGGCGATGATTAACTAGGTAATTAATGAACCTATTGTAATGAGATTACGAACTGTTGGTCCTAGTTATTAAATATCTTCAAACTTGAGAGTCAGGGCACCCTCAAAAAGAATTACAGTAATAGTCAGCTATACGATTAGGAATAAAATATCACCAAATAACCCATCAGGATTAATAAAATTTAATACCGGCCCAACCAATAAACCAATTAATAAGAGAAATAAAATAGCTGGTAAGCGAGCCTAGGAAGCCAACTATTGGCTGATAATGCCAAGTATTCCTATGCCTGCGAGTGATAATAAAACGCCAGTATCCAATATGATGCCTTTAAACTAAATATCTTTTCGGTTTATATGATAAGCAGTATTAAGAGAGTTTAACATGGCCTCTCTTAATATACCTTTCTCGTCATTGCTAAATAATGAGAATACAAGTAGTACCTCATTTACCGAAACAGCACCCTGCGTTAAATATTTAAATTCATTTTGTTTTGCATTGCTGTCAGTTAAATCAAAAAAATAACCATTACCTTGTTTGCTTTCGACAGTTTGTAATATTAGTTTCGTTTGATCAGAATATGCGATTATTTTGTTGCCTGCTTCAGTCACTATATTTTTTACATATTCTTCGCTAGTTATGTTTTTATGGTATCCGGTGTTTGTAAACACCGACATGTTTAATTGAAAAATTTCTTTTTTGTATTTGTCGAGTATATAGAAGGTAATAAGCGGCGGTATGTTTTCATCGGTTTTTGTGAAGTTGTAATTCCAGATACGGGGAACTTGCATAATAAGTTCACCATGACCCGGAATAGAAAAGGTTTCTGTGTCGGCTAAATAACTATTTTCTGCCGATAAAGTAGTATTTGTCAGGGCAAGAGACAGTGAAAAAAAACAATAGCTGTAATTTTTGTCTGAATTATTCGACGCATGGAGGGAAATTCATATATATCGCAGTAAAGCGACCGGCTATTGTATTTAAATATTGTTTTTGAATTGAATAAGCTTCACGTTCTCGTTTTGCATGTAGATCACAGTTCATAGTGTGATACTCACCACTAATATCCTGTAGATAATGTGCAAGCTCATGGACGATAACACTGCGGGTGTAGGCATCGGTGTGACCATCCAGACGCTCATCTATGTAAATTGTGCCTTTATCGTTGTACCAAGCAACAACATCACATTTTTCATAGCCCGCACATGCATTTTCTATAAAAAATGAATATGGTTTGTAATCAATCTCGGGAGGGATACCCGGATGAGAATAACTCGATAATTTAACAGTCCAACTTAACAAGACTGCAAGTAATTTTGCTTCCATAAGGATGCCTAGTGTAATAAATGGTCATATTTTTTGAAACACCAGGCAGGCATTGGTTCCACCAAAGCCAAAACTGTTAGACATGATGACCGACATGTCTACATTATCCATTTTACTAGTGACTATTGGCATACCCTCAGCGTCAGCATCAACAGTTTCAATATTTAATGATGCGCCGATAAAACCATGCTCCTGCATTATCAAACTATAAATAGCTTCGTTAGCACCTGCAGCCCCTAATCCATGTCCGGTTTGTGATTTGGTTGCACTAATATGTGGAATGTTATCTTTAAATACTTCTTTAACTGCTTTTAATTCTGTGACGTCACCAGCTGGCGTGCTGGTTGCGTGTGCATTAATATAATTAACAGGGGCATTTATATCCTTCATCGCAATTTGCATACAACGAGTTGCACCTTCACCAGATGGTTTTACCATATCAAATCCATCAGATGTCGCACCATAGCCTATGACTTCAGCATAAATACGCGCATTTCTGGATTTGGCATGTTCCAGTTCTTCGAGCACCAGTACACCTCCACCACCTGATATAACAAAGCCGTCTCGATTTGCATCATAAGGGCGGGAGGCTTTTTCGGGAGTGTCGTTGTACTTAGATGAGAGTGCGCCCATGCTGTCGAATAATAATGTTGAAGTCCAATGGAGTTCGTCACTACCGCCAGCAAAGATCATTTTTTGTTTGCCTGCCTGAATAAGTTCATAGGCATTTCCAATACAATGCGCGCTGGTAGCACAGGCAGAGCTAATTGAATAATTTACGCCTTTGATTTGATAAGCAACAGATAAACAGGCGCTATTGGTGCTTGCCATAATTCTGGGCACCATAGTCGGACCAACCTTGCGTGCACCGCGTTCTCGCATGGTATCGATAGCTGCTTGCATATTGGCATTAGAACCACCACCGGAACCCACGATTAAACCAATCTCCGGATCAATAATTTCTTCTTCACTTAATGAAGCATCAGTCATAGCTTCTTTCATGGCGAGATAAGCATAAGCTGCACTATCACCCATGAAGCGTTTTAGTTTGCGATCGATCAATGTATCAAGATCAATATTAATTGCACCATGCACATGTGAACGAAAACCCAATTCTTCGTAGGTAGCAGAATGTTCAATACCCGATGTACCATTCTGTAATGAATTAAGTACTTCCGCTTTGTTATTGCCGATACTGGATATAATACCCAATCCAGTTACAACTACTCTTCTCAAGATCAATCTCCCTAAAAATCCTCTGTTGAGGTAAATAGACCGACTCGTAAGTCTTCGGCATTATATATTTCTCTGCCATCAGCAAACATGGCGGCATCAGCTACTCCCATAACCAGTTTGCGTAACATAACTCGCCTCATATTGATTTCATATCGAACCATTTTAATATCTGGAGTCACCTGACCTGTAAATTTAACATTACCTGCACCTAGAGCTCGACCTTTTCCTGGTGCACCAGACCAGGCGAGAAAAAAGCCGACCAGTTGCCACATAGCATCTAGTCCAAGACAGCCTGGCATCACAGGGTCACCCTCAAAATGACAGTCAAAAAACCAGAGATCAGAGTTAATGTCCAATTCGGCGATGATATGTCCTTTCCTGGCACTACCGCCGTTATCGTTAATTTCGACGATACGATCAAACATTAACATGGGGGGTAAAGGTAGCTGCGCATTTCCTACCCCAAACATTTCTCCAAGCCCGCAGGCAAGCAATTCTTCTTTGGTAAAACTATTTTTCTTATTCATTCTTGCAAGTATCTCATGCTAAGAGACTTTTTTCCTGATCATTATTATGGATTGTTATTCTCAAGCGACGACGCTTGACAGTCAGTTGATGCCGATTAGACTTCACGCTTAGTTAATCATAAGGCTATTTAGTATGTCATCAAAATTTGGATCTCTCCCAAGAAAACAAACCGTTGCAGTCAAGGTTGGCTCAGTGATTGTCGGAGGTGGTCATCCTGTGGTTGTGCAATCCATGACTAATACCGATACAGCTGATGCTGATGCTACTGCAAAACAGGTACAGCATCTGGCGGCAGCTGGTTCTGAAATTGTCAGAATTACCGTGAATACGCCTGAAGCAGCTGCCCAGGTTGCCAATATCCGGGAAAAACTGGATGCCGTTGGTTGTAGTGTGCCGTTAGTGGGTGATTTTCATTACAACGGACATAAATTACTGACTGAGTATCCTGAATGCGCCGAAGTATTGGCAAAATACCGTATTAATCCGGGTAATGTAGGCTTTGGCCGTAAGAAAGATGATCAATTTGCGACGATGATTGAAAAGGCTATTGAATACAATAAACCCGTCAGGATAGGAGTGAACTGGGGTAGTCTGGATCAGGAACTCCTAACCGGAATGATGGATGACAATGCTAAGCTGGCCGAGCCTTTAGATACAGAAGATGTGATGCGTGAGGCCTTGATTGTATCGGCGCTAAATAGTGCGGCTAAAGCAGAAGAGATTGGTTTAGGCAGAGACAAGATAATTTTGTCCTGCAAGGTTAGTGGAGTACAAAAATTAATAGCTGTCTATCGAGATTTATCAAATCGATGCGATTATGCCGTGCACCTGGGTTTAACTGAGGCTGGTATGGGATCAAAAGGTATAGTTGCTTCTACTGCGGCGATGGGAATGTTGTTGCAGGAGGGGATAGGCGATACGATTCGTGTGTCATTAACCCCTGAACCCAATGGTGATCGTGCAAAAGAAGTCATCGTTGCACAGGAGATTTTGCAAACTATGGGGTTACGTTCATTTAATCCACTTGTCACAGCTTGCCCCGGGTGTGGCCGTACTACCAGTACCGTATTTCAGGAGTTGGCAAATAATATTCAGGCCTATGTACGTAGTCAGATGCCGATCTGGCGTGAGAAATACAACGGCGTGGAAGAAATGAAGCTTGCTGTAATGGGATGCGTTGTAAATGGCCCGGGTGAAAGTAAACATGCCGATATCGGAATTAGCCTGCCTGGCACAGGTGAAGCACCATCTGCTCCCGTATTTATCGATGGAAAAAAAGTAATGACATTAAAAGGCGATAATATTGCAAATGATTTTCGTCAGATTGTCGATGAGTATGTTGAAAAGCGTTATGCCAAGCATATCTGTTAATTATAGGATGTTTTCTATATTTAAATATCAATCAATCCTAGTGCTTACAATTTTCTATTTCAGCTTTTACCCATGCGGGTTAGGGTGATCTCATAAAAAACTATTTACAGAAGATGTAATAATACCGGCGCTGAAATACAAAGTTTATGACATAAAGAAGTTATCTATCGATAAAAATAAGCAGCTAACAAAACAGGCTTGACGCGCCATTATAATTACATGTGTGACAAACTTGGCATGGTGTATTTGTTTATCGATGTGGATTCTCTGGATATTGAAAAATATTTATATTATCAGTTAGTTATGAAATTTTTCAACTAGTTGAAGAGCAGGAAAAATTGATTCTAAAAAGATCCTATAGCCAGAACCACTAATTTGCTAAAATGGATTTTTGCAAGCAATGGCATCATATTTCACTATTTTAAAAGTGTGGTGTATTGCAATATTAGTTTTTACTAGCCGATTTATAGAGTTACTAAATCATTGCAGTAGCGTTATTATATAGTTATAAAAAGACAAAATGTCTTAATTACAGAGTCAAACCAAGTCAAATACTACTAATAATTAAATTGACCGGGAATTCATTAAATCAAATTAGAGAGATAAAAGTTTATGTCAGTCGATAAATTATATTCAGTACCCGCAGACATCGCCGCAAATGCACATATTGATAAAACTAAATACGATGAGATGTATGAACGTTCAATTAACGATTCTGATGCGTTCTGGGCGGAACAAGCAGAAACATTTCTGGATTGGGATAAAAAATGGGACAAGGTGCAGGAATGGGATTTCAAAACTGCCAATGTGAAATGGTTTGAAGGAGGCAAGCTGAACGTCAGTGCAAACTGTCTCGACCGTCATCTTGAGAAGCGAGGCGATCAGGTTGCGATTATCTGGGAAGGTGATGATCCACAAGAAGACAAACAAATTACTTATAGTGAATTACATGAGCAAGTTTGTCGTTTTGCCAATGCATTAAAAGCGGATGGTGTAAAAAAAGGCGATCGTGTGTGCTTATATATGCCCATGATTCCGGAAGCAGCCGTGGCAATGCTTGCTTGTACACGTATTGGTGCTGTTCACTCAATCGTGTTTGGTGGTTTTTCACCTGATGCATTAAGTGATCGTGTTAATGACTCCGATTGTCAGGTGGTCATTACCGCTGACTATAGTTTACGAGGTAAAAAACAGATTCCACTTAAAGCTAACGCAGATAAAGCTTTGGCAAACTGCCCAAATGTTAGAACCTGTGTCGTTGTTAAGCGTACCGGTGGAGATATTGAATGGAACGAAGGACGTGATCGTTGGTATCACGAATTAGTAGATGCAGCTTCAACTGATTGTCCGGCTGAACAAATGGATGCAGAAGATCCATTGTTCATTCTTTATACATCAGGTTCGACCGGTAAACCTAAAGGCGTGCTTCATACAACTGGTGGTTACTTACTTTACGCAGCGATTACGCATAAATATGTATTTGATTATCAGGAAGGGGATATTTACTGGTGTACAGCCGACGTTGGTTGGGTAACAGGTCACTCCTATATCGTTTATGGTCCTCTTGCGAATGGCGCTACCTCTGTCATGTTTGAGGGAGTTCCTACTTTTCCTGATGCCAGTCGTTTTTGGCAAGTTGTCGACAAATGGAAAGTAAACTCTTTTTACACTGCGCCAACGGCGATTCGTATGTTGATGGGCCAAGGTGATGACTTTGTTAAGAAAACTGATCGCAGTACGTTACGGATTCTTGGTTCTGTAGGTGAACCAATTAATCCTGAGGCCTGGGAGTGGTATCACAAGGTAGTGGGTAATGAAAAATGCCCAATCGTTGATACCTGGTGGCAAACAGAAACGGGTGGCCATTTGATAACGCCTTTTCCAGGGGCAACTGTATTGAAACCTGGTTCAGCAACGAAACCATTTTTCGGTATTGAACCGTGTTTAGTTGATGATCAAGGTAAAGAACTTGACGGCGCGACGGAAGGAGCTTTATGTATTAAGCGACCATGGCCGGGCATGATGCGAACTGTCTATGGTGATCATGATCGCTTTATCGAAACCTATTTCAAAATGTTTTCTGGTAAATATTTTAGTGGTGATGGTGCGCGTCGTGATAAAGATGGTTATTACTGGATCACTGGTCGTGTTGATGACGTTATCAATGTTTCTGGTCATCGTATGGGAACAGCAGAAGTGGAAAGTGCACTGGTTCTTCACCCGGCAGTGGCTGAAGCAGCAGTAGTTGGTTATCCACATGATATTAAAGGTCAGGGAATCTATGCCTATGTCACTTTAATGAGTGGTCATGAATCTTCTGATGATTTGAAAAAAGAATTGGTTCAGCATGTACGTAAAGAGATTGGTCCAATTGCATCTCCTGATGTAATTCAATGGGCACCGGGCTTGCCAAAAACTCGTTCAGGTAAAATTATGCGCCGTATTTTGAGAAAGGTTGCGGCGAATGAGCTCGATAATCTTGGAGATACCAGTACGTTAGCAGAACCAGCTGTTGTTGACGATCTAATTGAAAATCGCGCAATTAGATAATCAGGAATAATCATTATATGAATCTAGATAGGGTTACGGCTGGCAAGAATCCACCAGAAGAAGTCAATGTCATAATAGAAATTCCTATTCATGGGCCACCGGTCAAATATGAATTGGATAAGGAAACAGGTGCAATGTTTGTTGATCGTTTTCTTAATACTTCTATGCATTACCCATGTAATTATGGCTATATTCCAAAGACGTTGGCAAAAGATGGTGATCCAGTTGATGTAATCGTTATGACACCTGTCCCCATTATTCATGGTGCTGTTATAACTTGTCGTCCTATCGGTGTTTTGAAAATGACTGATGAGGCAGGTGATGATAGTAAAGTGATGGTGGTGCCTATGGACAAGGTGTCTAAGTTTAGTCGTAATGTAGAATCCTACAATGATATTCAATTTGCGCTATTAAATCAGATTACTCATTTCTTTGAGCATTACAAAGATCTAGAGCCCAACAAATGGGTGAAGGTAGATGGTTGGTATGAGGCGGATGAAGCCAAGAAAGAAATTGTTGATGCCATGAATGCTTTTCAAAACTCTAAAGAGCAATTACATTACTAAGTATTTAATTAATAAATGTTTTTTTTGCAAGTCTGGCTCTAGAGCTACTACGAGCAATTGTGGAATTTTTTTGCTAAAAAAATAATGTTGCATTGCAGTATATTGCAGTGCATCATATGCACTTGTATTATATTTTTTGAATTTAGCAAAACGGAGATTACAGAAATGCAAAACGAATTTTTCGAAAAAATGACTGAAGCTGGCAAGTCATCTTTCGCAACCATGCAAGCCTTTGGTGAAATCAATACCAAAGTGTTGAAAGAATTATCTGAGTTACAAATCAGTCTAGCCTCATACAGTATAGAGTCTGGTGTTGAATTGACCAAAACCTTAAGCAGCACTAAAGACTATAAGGGTTTTTTGTCAACCGAAGCTGAATTTGCCAGCGAATATGGTAACAAAATGATGGAATACGGTCGTAAAGCAGCTGACGTTATAACTGGTTCACGCGATGAATTTGTTGGTTTGTTTGAAAAGACTATGGAAAGTGTAGCTGTTGCTGAAAAAAAGCCGGCAAATAAGCGTAATAACAAAAAAGCTGCTTAATTGTAGCTAAGTTGTATCAAAGCCCGCATAACCGTCATGGTTTGCGGGCTTTTTTAATACTAAAATACGAAATGTTCACCAAAATGAGACGGATTTGAGTTATGAGTCAGAATTTCAATAATCCATTTGGCGGTCTTGATTGGACCGATTTACAAAAACAAATGCTGGAAACCTTGATGAATTTTGGAAAGCAAAACACCAGTTTTTCTTCCAGTGGTTTTTCAAGCGGTAATGGTAATCAATGGGCTGATGCTATGGATATGTGGTGGCGTGCCTTTAAACCTAGTTCCAGTAACAATAATTTTGAAATGTTTAACAAAATGCTGGAGCAATCTCGCATGTTTTATTTATTGAGTGAACATTTTTCAAAAATATTTCAGGCCTTTGAAAATACCAATCAAACAGAACAAAGTTTAAACAATTTATTGGTCGAGCAATTCGAGCAATTACAGGCTGTGCTGGATCAACAGCATAATATGTTTTCCTGGAGTCAAATTGTTGATCAGTGTGAACAGCCTGCTCAATTATTTAAAAATCTATTCTCTGATAAGTCGATATTTTCCGGTATGCCGATTAATGACTTCAGCCCGGAAGTAAAAAAAATACGCGAAAAATTTTTTACTATGCCAGGTCTGGGTTATAGCCGTGAGATGCAGGAAAAAATGCAGGAAGCATTAAGGTTATGGGCGCACTATCAGGATAACTATCAAGAGTTTCAGACAATCATGTCTTGTCTGAATCATGAAGCGATGGATTTGATGCGTAAACGTCTGATGAAAATGCATAAGGACGGTGAAAAAGTAGAATCGATGCGACAGATTTATCATATCTGGGTCGATTCAAATGAGGAGGTTTATGGTGAATTTGTATTTACTGAAGAATATTCAGAATTGAATGCACGACTTGTGAATTCACTGATGGCATTTAAGAAACAAAGCCATGAAATTACCGAGGACTATTTAAAATCAATGAATTTGCCAACCAGCAGTTCGATACAGGCGCTGGAGCGCAGACAACATGAACTTCGCAAACAAGTTCGTGATATGCAGGCTGAATTAAAAGCTGTAAAAGCTGAACTCGGTAAAACGCAAACTGTTAGTAAGAAAGTGACTGTCGAAGATAAAAAGGCAAAGTCCGAAAAACCTAAAACCAAAGCCGAGCATAAGGCCAGCAAAAAAACGACTAAAAAAGCAGCAAAGCCAACAGTTAAATCTTCTTCCCGGGCTGTTAACTTAAATAAATCAAGAAAGAAGAAAAGTGAAAAACAGGCTGCGACAAATAAGAAGTCGGAAATTAAAAATGCCGATGATAAAGGCATGATTGAAATCAAGTTTTAATGAGGGACATAAAGATGAATCCTTTTCAAATGAATGCAATGGATATCGTTGGCGAGATTAACGAATTCAATTCGAAACTGGCGCAAGGTCTTAAAACCCTAAGTGAACTGGATGAGATTGATGTCGGCGTCTCTGAGAAAGAAGCAGTTTATAAAGAAGATAATCTGGTGCTTTATCATTTCAAACCTCGTGTAAAACAAAAGAATGCCGTGCCACTGCTTGTGGTTTATGCACTGGTTAATCGCCCATACATGGCGGATCTGCAAGATGGTCGTTCCATGATTCAGGGATTACTTGATGAAGGCCTGGATGTTTATTTAATAGATTGGGGTTATCCGCAAAGCGTTGATAAGTATTTAACACTTGATGATTACATCAATGGTTATATTGATCGCTGTGTTGATGTTGTACGAGAAACTAGCAATCAGCAAAAAATCAATTTGTTAGGTATTTGTCAGGGCGGCTGTTTCAGTTTGTGTTATACCGCCTTGCATCAGGATAAGGTTAAAAATCTGGTGACAACTGTTACGCCAGTTGATTTTCATACCAAACATGACCTGCTTTCACATATGGTACAAAAAATTGATATCGATCAGGTGGTAGATACCATGGGTAACATTCCGGGCGAAATGTTGAATTGGACCTTTTTGACATTGAAACCTTATTCATTGATGGGTCAAAAGTATGTTGATCTGGTAGATATACTTGATGATAAGGATAAAGCACTTAATTTCATGCGTATGGAAAAATGGATATTTGATAGTCCTGATCAGGTTGGAGAAACCTATCGTGAGTTCATTAAACAATTTTATCAACAGAATGGTCTGGTAAAGGGAACCGTAAAGGTGGGCGAACAAATAATTGATCTGCAAAATATCAAAAACCCTGTGCTAAATATTTATGCTAAAGATGATCATTTAGTACCGCCGGATTCATCCAAGGCACTTGAAGGGTGTGTGGGTACTGATGACTATCAGTCTTTAGAATTTCCCGGTGGACACATTGGTATATATGTCAGTGGTAAGGCGCAGAAAATGATACCGCCATCTGTTAGTCAATGGTTAGGAGAGCGTTGCTAACCAGCCTAACTTTGTCAGGGCTTTTTTGCATGTTTGAAGCCCTATGCAGTTAGCCGTTTTAGACTGGTCGGGTTATTTGGTAATTTCGTATAAATAACCCCTAGACTAAATTGTGCCCTCGGAAGGGCCTGTTCTATTGCTTTTCTAACCAGAGGAAGGCTTCCACATTTTCACCCTTTCCATAGATATATGTCAGTTTTATTTGTGCTAAGACATGACATTTTTTGAAGCCCAAAGATACTAATCGATAGCCTGACATATACCTGATTCTACTACTTTACCACGGGCAAAGCATTGAGTAACCTGAAACTGTGAGTTCGGTATCGCCTTGTTAAGCCGCTTTTAAAAACCATTGGAAAGCGACAAGCAGAATCAAGTATAATACTTTGCATCAATTAGGAGTAACCGCAAAGGTCACTCCTTTTTTTATGTGTATTGAGAGGTAAATTTTTGACTGTTAAAGCATTATTAGCATTAGAAGATGGCACCTTGTTTCACGGCAAGTCTATAGGGGCATCCGGTGACTCAGTAGGGGAAGTGGTTTTTAACACGGCACTCACTGGTTATCAGGAGATCCTTACTGATCCTTCTTATTACAAACAAATCGTTACGTTGACCCATCCTCATATCGGTAACACAGGTATTACTCCTGAAGACGAAGAGTCAGCAGGCGTATCTGTGAGTGGTATGGTGATTAAAAATTTACCTTTTATTACCAGTAACTGGCGTAGCAAGGAGTCGCTTGGTGATTACTTAAAGCGACACAACATAGTAGCGATAGCAGATATTGATACTAGACAATTAACCCGTCATTTAAGAGAGCAGGGCGCATTAAAAGGTTGTCTTGTTGCTGGTGAAAACATTGATGATAGGGCAGCCATTGCTAAAGCGAATGAATTTCCTGGCTTAGTAGGCATGGATTTGGCAAAAGAAGTCACAGTAAATGAGCCTTACCAATGGACAGAGCGGACCTGGTATGCGAAGAATGGTTATGAAACTCCTACCGTAGAAAATATTTATAAAGTGGTGGCATATGATTTTGGAGTTAAACGAAATATTTTACGTATTTTAGCGAATCTTGGTTGCGAACTGACAGTTGTTCCTGCTATGACACCTGCTAAAGAAGTTCTGGAAATGAAACCTGATGGTGTATTTTTATCAAATGGTCCTGGCGATCCGGATCCATGTGATTATGCGATTAAAGCAATCAAGATCTTTATTGAAAAAGGTATACCAACTTTTGGTATTTGTTTGGGGCATCAGTTACTCGCTCTCGCATTGGGTGCGAAAACAATCAAGATGAAGTTTGGTCATCATGGTGCAAACCATCCCGTAAAATCTGTAGAAGATTCAAGAGTCATGATTAGTAGTCAAAATCATGGTTTTGCGGTTGATGAAAAAACATTACCGGAAGTATTGCTGGCGACACATCATTCTTTATTTGATGGGTCGTTACAGGGTATCCACCATCGTGATAAACCTGCTTTTAGTTTTCAAGGGCATCCTGAAGCAAGCCCCGGGCCACATGATTTACGTCCTGTCTTTGATCATTTTATTGAATTAATGCAGGCCTATAAAAAACTCTAAACTATGCCAAAAAGAACAGACATCGATAGTATTCTCATCATCGGCGCCGGCCCAATTATTATTGGGCAAGCGTGTGAATTTGATTATTCTGGTGCTCAGGCGTGTAAAGCATTACGTGAAGAAGGTTATCGCGTTATTCTGGTAAATTCTAATCCGGCGACCATCATGACCGATCCGAATATGGCCGATGCTACTTATATTGAACCCGTGCATTGGCAAACACTTGAACAGATTATTGCCAAGGAAAAACCTGATGCCATCTTGCCGACCATGGGTGGGCAAACAGCATTGAACTGTGCCCTAGACCTTGAGAAGCATGGTGTCCTGAAAAAATATGGTGTTGAATTGATCGGTGCTAAAAAAGATGCCATCGATAAAGCTGAAGACCGCGATCGTTTTCGTGCGGCCATGAAAAAGATTGGTTTGGCGATGCCCTATTCAGAGGTAGTCAATACAATAGAAGGTGCGACTGAAGTAATGGAAAAAGTTGGTTTTCCTGCGATTGTAAGACCTTCGTTCACCATGGGAGGTACTGGTGGTGGTATCGCCTATAATCGTGATGAATACATGGAATTGTGTAAGCGGGGTATAGATGCTTCGCCAACCAACGAAATACAGATCGATAAATCCATTATCGGCTGGAAAGAATATGAAATGGAAGTTGTCAGGGACAATAAAGACAACTGTATTATTATCTGCTCGATTGAAAATCTGGATCCCATGGGTGTTCATACAGGTGATTCGATCACGATCGCGCCGGCTCAGACACTAACGGATAAGGAATATCAGATCATGCGTGATGCCTCACTTGCGGTATTACGTGAGATTGGTGTTGATACTGGTGGTTCAAACGTTCAGTTTGCAGTGAATCCCGAAGATGGTGAATTAATAATTATTGAGATGAACCCGCGTGTGTCTCGTTCATCGGCATTGGCATCAAAAGCAACCGGTTTTCCTATCGCTAAAGTTGCCGCTAAATTAGCTGTCGGTTACACACTTGATGAACTGGATAATGAAATTACAGGTGGAGTTACCCCTGCTTCATTTGAGCCAAGTATTGATTACATTGTTACCAAGATTCCACGTTTCACCTTTGAAAAATTTCGACAGGCAGACAACCGATTAAATACTCAAATGAAATCGGTCGGTGAAGTAATGGCAATCGGTCGAACCTTTCAGGAATCTTTGCAGAAAGCCATCCGCGGATTGGAAACCGGTATGACCGGTTTGAATGAAATGGTCGATACTAATGACGAAAATGCGATGGAAACGATAGAAAAGAATCTTCGTGTACCGATGAATGGTGATCGACTGTGGTATGTTGCGGATGCTTTTAGACATGGTTTAAGCATGGAGCAGATCTTTGATACCTGCAGTATTGATCCCTGGTTTCTAGTACAAATTGAAGATTTGGTGAAGGAAGAAAATGCGCTGAAGTCTACTGGAGTAAATTCATTAAATGCAGAGCGGTTACGTGAATTAAAACAAAAAGGTTTTTCTGATGCGCGCATTGCGGAGCTTACCAATGAAAAAGAGGCGGAAATACGTAAAAAGCGTATTGATAGTGGCGTTCGCCCAGTCTATAAACGTGTCGATACATGTGCCGCAGAATTCGCTTCAAACACCGCATATATGTATTCCTCTTATGATAGTGAATGTGAAGCAGCACCAACTGAAAAACAAAAGATCATGGTGTTGGGTGGTGGTCCTAATCGTATCGGTCAGGGTATAGAGTTTGATTATTGTTGTGTGCAGGCTGCGTTTGCCATGCGTGAAGCCGGTTATGAAACCATTATGGTGAATTGTAATCCGGAAACCGTTTCTACCGATTACGATACATCGGATCGTTTATATTTTGAATCTCTAACTTTGGAAGATGTGCTGGAGATTATCCATGTTGAAAAACCGTATGGTGTGATTGTGCAATATGGTGGACAAACACCTTTGAAAATTGCTCGTGCATTAGAAGCGGAAGGTGTTCCCATCATTGGTACTACACCTGATAGCATTGACCTTGCCGAGGATCGTGAACGCTTTCAGAGGCTGCTGAATAAGCTTGGTCTTAAACAACCGCCAAACAGAACTGCGCGAACTTTGGATGATGCGATTGTTAAAGCTGGAGAAATTGGCTATCCGTTAGTTGTCAGACCTTCTTATGTATTAGGTGGTCGTGCAATGGAGATCGTTTATAACGAGGACGATCTGAAAAACTATATGGATAGGGCGGTAGAAGTATCGCACGAATCACCGGTCTTGTTAGATCGTTTTCTGGATGATGCTATAGAAGTCGATGTTGATGCTATCTCAGATGGTAAGGACGTTTGCATAGCCGGTATTATGGAACACATTGAACAGGCCGGTGTGCATTCCGGTGATTCGGCCTGTTCATTACCTCCTTATAGTTTGAGTGAAGATGTTCAGAATGAACTTGCCCTTCAGGTTGGCGCAATGGCGCGTGGTTTGAAAGTAATTGGCTTGATGAATACGCAGTTTGCAATTCAGGGTGATGATATATATGTGCTTGAAGTTAACCCTAGAGCGTCAAGAACAGTACCTTTTGTATCAAAAGCAACGGGTATGTCTGTTGCTAAAATAGCTGTGAATTGCATGGTGGGTAATACTCTATCTTCACAGGGTGTAAGTGATATACCTATGCCAGACTACTTTTCAGTAAAGGAATCAGTTTTCCCGTTTATAAAATTCCCTGGAGTTGATCCATTATTAGGACCGGAGATGAAATCAACTGGTGAAGTAATGGGTGTAGGAAAATCTTTTGGTGAAGCTTTTTCCAAAGGGCAGCTTGCAGCAGGTGAAACTTTTCCTTCGGAAGGCAAGGCATTTCTCAGTGTGAAAGAGAGAGATAAAGAGGGCATCATACAAGTTGCTAAAGATTTAAGTGAATTAGGTTATACCATATGCGCTACTCATGGCACTTGCGAGACTCTGAAGAAAGCCGGCATTGAATGTGAACGTGTTAATAAGGTTAGAGAAGGACAACCGCATATTGTCGATATGTTGAAGAATGATCAAATTGATCTGATCGTGAATACGACGGAAGGTAAAAAAGCGATCGCTGACTCATTTTCAATCAGGAGAACAGCGCTACAACATAATGTTTTCTATACTACGACCATGGCAGGTGCGATGGCGACCACATCGGCTCTGAAAGATCGCAACAATATTAGTGTGAATTGTTTGCAACAATTACATAAGGGGAAGATTGAATGACGCAACGACCTTTAACTGCAAAAGGCGCTGAAAAATTAAAAAAACAACTGCATAAATTAAAGACCGTTGAGCGCCCACGAATTACAGCAGCTATAGCAGAAGCTCGTGCGCATGGCGATTTGAGTGAAAATGCGGAGTATCATGCTGCTCGTGAACAACAAAGTTTTAATGAAGGCAAGATAAATGCAATTGAATCTACTTTGGCCGAAGCACAGATAATTGATATAATGAAAATAGATGCAGAGGGTAGGGTGGTATTCGGTGCAACAGTTGATTTGTTAAACATTTATACCGATGAAGAAGTTTCCTATCAAATCGTCGGTGAAGAAGAAGCCGATATAAATGAAAAACAAATTTCTATTTCTTCACCTATCGCTAAGGCCTTGATTGGCAAACTTGAAGGTGATGTTGTCGATGTTAATGCCCCAGGTGGCCTGGTTGAATACGAGATACTTGAAGTTCGTTATATCTAGAGAATTTTAAGTTATAAAATATCATGTCTAAAAAAAAGCCAAACAAACGTTGGCTTCATGAGCAGAATTCTGATTTTTATGTGAAACAGGCGCGCAATGAGAATTATAGATCGCGTGCAATATATAAACTTCAGGAAATTGATCAAAAAGATAAGCTTATCAAACCGGGTATGTGTGTGGTGGATTTGGGTGCTGCGCCAGGCGGTTGGTCACAATATGCCATTCAACAAGTCGGGCAAAACGGACAGGTGTTTGCTCTGGATCTGCTGGATATGGAACCGATCATGCGTGTTAATTTTATACAGGGTGATTTTACTGAAAATGAGGTTGAACAGCGCTTACTGTCTGAGATCAAGCAGGAGCGGGTAGACCTTGTAATTTCAGATATGGCCCCCAATTTAACAGGTATACGTGATACCGATCAGGCGCGAAGTATGGCGCTGGCAGAACTGGTATTAGACTTTTGCCACAAGGTGTTAAAGCCCGGTGGTGATTTATTACTTAAGGTTTTTGAAGGAGCCGGAACACAGGAATTTCGTCAGGAATTAGGGGAACATTTCTCCAAAATTATGACTCGAAAACCATATGCATCGAGAGATAAATCACGTGAATTTTATGTTTTGGCTCGTTTTTATGGTTTATAGTGAATAAATTGATTAGTTAAGAGGGTTTAGGAATTGAACGAAATGGCTAAAAATCTGGTGCTCTGGGTAGTAATCGCCATGGTGCTGATGATGGTTTTCAAAAACTTTGGTAATCCTGCAACTGCTTCGGATATGCCCTATTCAGAATTTATCAGTAAGGTAAAAAGCGGTCAGGTCACTAGAGTTAATATTGAAGGTAACACAATCTCTGGTCAGACGGCAGATAATAATTATTTCAATACCTATAGTCCTGAAACTAGCAATGAAGCTTTGATTGGTACATTGCTTAATAACAATGTTGAGATTAAAGGGTTGGAACCAAACCGTAATTCATTCTGGTCGCATGCCTTAATTTCCTGGTTCCCGATTCTCTTTTTAGTGGGAGTCTGGATTTATTTTATGCGTCAGATGCAAGGCGGTGGTAACGGTCGTGGTGCTTTGTCATTTGGTAAAAGCCGTGCCCGCATGTTGAATGAAGATCAGGTCAAAATAACCTTTAATGATGTTGCAGGTGTTGAAGAAGCGAAAGAAGAAGTTGGAGAACTTGTTGAGTTCTTGCGCGATCCGGGCAAATTTCAGAGACTAGGCGGTAAAATTCCTTCTGGTGTTTTAATGGTGGGTTCTCCGGGTACGGGTAAAACCTTATTGGCAAAAGCCATCGCTGGTGAAGCGAAAGTGCCTTTCTTTACCATTTCCGGTTCTGATTTTGTTGAGATGTTTGTTGGAGTTGGTGCATCACGTGTGCGTGATATGTTTGAACAGGCTAAGAAACATGCGCCATGTATTATTTTCATAGATGAAATTGATGCTGTTGGACGACATCGTGGGGCAGGTCTTGGTGGCGGGCATGATGAACGCGAACAAACGTTAAACCAGTTATTAGTTGAAATGGATGGTTTTGAAGGTAATGAAGGTGTCATTGTTATTGCTGCAACCAACCGCCCGGATGTACTGGACCCTGCTTTATTAAGACCAGGACGTTTTGACCGTCAGGTGGTTGTTCCGTTACCTGATATCAAAGGTCGAGAATACATTTTGAAAGTCCATATGCGTAAAGTGGCATTGGGTGATGATGTGAAACCCAATATTATCGCTCGTGGCACGCCAGGGTTCTCTGGTGCCGATCTGGCAAACCTCGTGAATGAAGCAGCTTTGTTTGCAGCTCGCGGTAACAAGAAGTTAGTTGATATGGACGACTTTGAACGTGCTAAAGACAAGATCATGATGGGTGCCGAACGTCGTTCAATGGTGATGGGAGAAGAGGAAAAGAAATTAACCGCTTATCACGAAGCAGGTCATGCGATTGTTGGTCGTTCAGTCCCATCACATGATCCGGTATACAAGGTAACGATTATTCCCCGTGGACGTGCTCTAGGTGTGACCATGTTTTTACCTGAAGAAGATCGATTGAGTTATACAAAAGAATTACTGGAAAGCCAGTTATCCAGTCTGTTCGGTGGTCGAATTGCGGAAGAATTAATCTTTGGTAAAGATAAAGTAACCACTGGTGCTAGTAACGATATTGAACGCGCTACTCAACTAGCTCGTAACATGGTGACTAAATGGGGGTTGTCAGAAAAGCTTGGTCCACTAACGTACAGTGAAGATGATGGCGAAGTTTTTCTTGGCCATTCTGTCACTCAACATAAGGCGATCTCAGATGAGACAGCAAATACAATCGATAGCGAGATAAGAGCTGTGATTGATCGTAATTATGATCGTGCAGAAAAGATATTGAATGAAAACATTGAAAAATTACATTTGATGGCTAATGCATTGATTAAATATGAAACTATAGATTCTGATCAGATAGATGACATCATGAATGGCAATGTGCCAAGACAACCTTCAAATTGGGATGAATCTGGGGATGAAGATGGTGGTACACCTGCCAAAGCTGCCGGTGAGTCAGATAAAGATAGTGCGCCTACGGGAGAGCCGCCAGCTAGACCGGCATAATTTATCAAACATTAAAAAAATCGCTGTGTAGACAATGTCTACACAGCTTTTTTTTGGGTTAAAATATAGTTATTTTTATGGAGTACCGTGATTAGTTCTTCAAAACGAAAATATTTTGGTACCGACGGGATTCGCGGAGGTGTTGGTAGCGGCGTAATTACACCTGACTTTATTATGAAGTTAGGCTGGGCGGCAGGTCGTGTATTGGCAAAACAAGGTATCGGGCCGGTAGTGATTGGTAAAGATACACGTATTTCAGGTTATATGTTTGAGTCAGCATTGGAAGCTGGATTATCTGCAGCTGGGGTTGATATACGTCTATTAGGGCCTATGCCCACACCAGGCATAGCATTTTTAACCAAAAGCACGCGCGCTCAGGCAGGAATTGTCATTAGTGCCTCGCATAATGCATTTTATGATAATGGGATCAAATTTTTTTGTTCTGAAGGTAAAAAATTACCTGATGAAATAGAGCAGGAGATAGAAGGTGAATTGGAACAGCCTATGCAACTGGTACATTCAAGAGACTTAGGCAAAGCCAGACGTATTACTGATGCACCCAGAAGATATATTGAATTCTGTAAATCAAGATTATTGAGTAATGTCGATTTTAAGGGGCTACGTGTTGTGGTCGATTGTGCAAATGGAGCCACTTATCATATTGCACCAAAAGTTTTTGAAGAATTAGGTGCAGAGGTAATTACTATCGGGGCTGAACCTGATGGTTTAAATATTAACGAAGATTGTGGTGCAACTGCACCTGAATTACTTATTAAGCATGTTAAGGAAAAACGTGCTGATTTGGGCGTGGCACTGGATGGTGATGGCGATAGATTGATGCTTGTTGATCATAAAGGTAATTTAGTTGATGGCGATGATGTCCTGTTTATTATTGCCAAACTAAAACAAGAAAGCCTGAATGGTGGTGTTGTTGGAACGTTGATGAGTAATCTTGGTTTGCAAGAGGCTATTCAACAAATGGATATGGACTTTTATCGTGCCGCTGTTGGTGATCGATATGTTATCGAAATGCTCAACGATAAAAATCTTAAGCTAGGCGGTGAAACATCAGGTCATATTATTAACCTTGATATGACAACAACCGGCGACGGGATAATTGCTGCATTGCAGGTAATTGAAGAAATGATCGTTGAAAATAAAACATTATTTGAACTTGCTGAAGGCGTACATAAATATCCGCAGATAATGAAAAACGTCAAATTTGCGAAGAAATTTGATGTTAAGTCTAACTCTGAAATTAATATTGCGATTAAAGATGTCGAAAAATCTTTGGGCAACAAGGGTAGGGTTGTTTTGCGTCCGTCTGGAACTGAGCCATTAGTCAGGGTGATGGTAGAAGGTGAAAATAGACTACAAGTTGAAAAGTATGTTAATCAATTGGTTGATAAAGTCGAAGAAGTTGTATCGAGTTTGAATTAAGTATTTATAATTTTTTATATATATTAGTTTCGCTTTAATAGCGACCCCCATTTTTTAGAAAAAGGAGGCAAGAAAACTTTTCTCTAATGCTCTCATCTGCGGTTGCTCTTAAAATTTAATCCCAATGATATGCCGCTTATACATTCACCCCTGAATGAATATCCTAAAACAGACGTTCTAGACAATAGGATGTTGTCTATGCGCATACCGTTGAAAATAAAAGCGTGGTGAGGGAATCACGCAGTGATAACTTATTTGGGTGATTTTTTCTTTTAGGTCCTTTTTTCTGACTACTCAAAGAAAAGGGACTCGCCATTATGCGAAAAAGCAATATTGAAAGAAAATACTGTTTAGAAAACAGGCTAAATCGATTGATTAAATACCCATTCTTATCCGATAGCTGACATTAAAACTTTAGCGATTTATAAGTATTTTCACTGAAGCCAATAGTAATATTATTTTTTATTTCCAAGACGGGGCGTTTAATGATGGTTGGGTTCTCGACTATTAACTCAACGGTTTTATTTTTATTTTTTATCTCTTTTTCTTCGTCGGAAAGTTTTCGCCATGTAGTACCGCGTTTATTGATGAGTGTTTCACTATCAACTTGTTTCAGAAATTGATTGACTAATGTTTTGTTGATGCCATCAACGCGTAAGTCGTGGAAGGTATAAGGCACGGAATGACAGTCTAACCATTTCCGTGCCTTTTTAACTGCATCGCAGTTTTTTATACCATAGAGAATTACCGACATAGATTATTTAAAGATCGCGTAGGATTTCGTTAATACCTACTTTACTACGAGTCTTCTCATCTACTGTCTTTACAATTACTGCGCAATACAAACTATAAGAGCCATCTTTAGACGGCAGGTTCCCTGATACGACTACTGAGCCCGGTGGAATATAGCCATAGGTAACTTCGCCGGTGCTGCGATCATAAATACGTGTGCTTTGACCAATGTAGACACCCATTGAAATCACAGAACCTTCACCAACGATAACACCTTCAACGACTTCAGAACGCGCACCGATAAAACAGTTATCTTCAATAATGGTTGGGTTTGCTTGTAATGGTTCCAATACACCACCGATACCAACACCACCAGATAAGTGAACGTTTTTACCAATCTGTGCACATGAACCCACTGTCGCCCAGGTGTCAACCATGGTACCGGTATCTACGTAAGCACCGATATTGACGAAGCTGGGCATCAACACCACGTTTTGTCCGATAAAACTACCGCGTCTGACTGTTGCTGTCGGTACAACTCGCGCGCCGGTTTCAATAAAACTTGTTTTGGTGTAGCCGTAAAATTTGTTTGGAATTTTATCGTAGTAATTCGTGTGTCCGCCTTGAATCACAACATTGTTATCAATCATGAATGACAACAGGACAGCTTTTTTCAGCCATTGATGGACGACCCATTCTCCATCAATCTTTTCCGCGATTCTTAATTGTCCACTATCCAGTTTCCATAATATATCTTCTACCACATCCTTGATTTCTTTACTGGGGCTATTTGACTCTAACTGAGCACGATTTTCAAATTGATCATTAATTAGTTGTTCCAGATCACTCATGATTCGTTCCTGTATTTAATATTGTTATTAGCTGTACCTTATCAAGCGCGTAAGTATATGCTATGCGCTATGTCAACCCAACCATCAAATCAATTAAATCCTGTTTTTGCCTGTATTATTTCGGCCTGTAGTTGGGGCGTGTTGTGGTATCCACTAAGGCTATTGCAGAAAAATGGTGTCGATGGTTTATGGGCAACACTACTTATTTATTCCGTTGCTATATTTACCGTTTTTAAGCCATGTTGGCAGAAGCGTCATTCCTTTTCTGAAAATTATTGGCTATATTTTCTACTTGCACTTACATCGGGCTGGACCAATCTTGCATTTATTTTAGCGATGCTCAGCAGTGAAGTGGTTCGGGTATTATTGTTGTTTTATCTATCACCCATATGGGCCATTATCATGGCTCGAATCATTCTGCATGAGAAATTTACCTTATCAACATTGTTAAGTTTGATTATTGCCATAACGGGGGCATTATTAATGCTGTGGCAGGATGGGTTATTACAACAAGGATTAAGTACGTCGGATATCTATGCGCTTTCTTCCGGTTTTGCCTTTGCACTGACGAACATTGTTGTCAGAAAGCTTGGAGTGATACATTGGAGTAAAAAAATTGGTGCTGCCTGGCTAGGGGTAGTTGTTATCAGTATTTCAGGAATTATCATAACTCAGAATATGAATTTTCCCGAAATTAATCAGTATTCATTATTACTTATTATATTTACTGCTTTTCCATTTATGTTTGTCATGACATGGATGGCACAATACGGTGTGACACATCTGCCTATTCGTATATCGTCAATTATATTTTTACTTGAAATACTGGCAGGCGCATTATCCGCCGTCTGGCTAACCAATGAAGTGATACATGAAAGAGAGCTAATCGGTGGAATATTTATTGTCATTGCCGGGATTGTAAGTGTCTGGAAAAAACAATAAATGCAATAGTGGATATTCGATTGGCTCAAATTAATGTATTCTTTGCGACCTTTGAAAAACGATAGTTAATAGAAGGTTATTCTGTAGTGAGCCAAACAATATTAATCTTGCCTGGAGATGGCATCGGTCCCGAGATCGTTACACAGGCTGAAAAGATACTGAATTATTTAATCACTGTTCAAGGCCTGCCAATTATTCTGGAGCATGGGTTAATTGGTGGTGCTGCGATTGATGCCTTAGGTGAGCCATTGCCCCGAGAAACATTAGAAAAGGCAAAGTCATCTGCTGCTGTATTACTTGGCGCGGTGGGCGGTCCTAAGTGGGAAACGATTGAACGTCATTTGCGCCCGGAACGTGGTTTATTGGCAATTCGTTCAGGCCTGGGTTTGTTTGCCAATTTACGTCCAGCAGTGTTGTTCCCACAGTTAGCCAATGCATCAACATTGAAGCAAGATGTGGTTAATGGTCTGGATATTATGATTGTCAGAGAGTTAACCGGCGGTATTTATTTTGGAGAACCAAGAGGGATTCGCACCCTAGAAAATGGTGAACGTCAGGGTTATAACTCTTTGGTCTACGCCGAACATGAGATCGATCGTATTGCGCGAGTAGCTTTTGATGTTGCCGGCAAACGTAATAATCATGTTTGTTCTGTCGATAAGGCGAACGTACTTGAGTCGACTGAGCTTTGGCGTGAAATTATTACCAATGTGGCAAAAGAATATACAAATATTGAATTACAGCATATGTATGTTGATAACGCTGCAATGCAGTTGGTACGTGAGCCAAAACAATTTGATGTTATTGTAACCACGAATATGTTTGGTGACATTTTATCTGACCTTGCATCCATGCTTACTGGCAGTATAGGTATGTTGCCCTCTGCTTCGTTAGCGGCAGATGGTATTGGGATGTATGAGCCGATTCATGGTTCTGCGCCTGATATAGCTGGAAAAAATATTGCTAATCCACTGGCAACTATATTGTCATTATCAATGTTGTTTAGATACTCATTGGAAGAGATTAGCATTGCAGACAAGATTGAAGCGGCGGTGAATCAAGTGTTAACAGATGGTTTACGTACAAAAGATATTTTTACCAGTGATACAACATTGGTTAGCACTGAAGAAATGGGTGATGCAGTTTTGGCTGCATTAGTCGCAGTAATTTGAATAGATTAGTTTGGGATTATTGAAATGAGTAAAAAAGTAAATGTTGCCATTGTTGGCGCCACGGGTGCCGTTGGTGAAACGATGCTTTCAATATTGGAACAACGCGATTTTCCGGTAGATAAAGTTTATGCTCTAGCGAGTGAGCGCTCGGCTGGTAAGAGAATCCAATTTAAAGGAAAAAATATTACGGTTGAAAATCTCGAAGAATTTGATTTTAGTAAGGTTCAGGTGGGTTTATTTTCACCAGGGGCTTCTGTATCAGCAATCTATGCACCTAAAGCTGCCGAAGCTGGCTGTGTCGTAGTTGATAACACATCACAATTTCGTTATGACGATGATATTCCATTGGTAGTGCCCGAAGTGAACCCACATGCAATTGCGGATTATAAAAACAGAGGCATTATTGCTAATCCAAACTGTTCAACCATACAGATGTTGGTTGCGCTTAAGCCTATTTATGATGCTGTTGGTATTACACGTATTAATGTTTGCACCTATCAGGCTGTATCTGGCACAGGTAAGGAAGCAATTGAAGAATTGGCGAAACAGACGGCTGATCTTTTAAATTCTAAAGAAGCTGTCTGTGAAGTCTATCCAAAACAGATCGCATTTAATGCCCTACCACAAATTGATGCCTTTCAGGAAAATGGTTACACCAAGGAAGAGATGAAAATGGTGTGGGAGACACGCAAGATATTTGAAGATGAAAATATTCTTGTGAATCCAACTTGCGCCAGAATTCCTGTATTTTTTGGTCATTCTGAAGCAGTCCATATTGAAACCAAAGATAAGATTACTGCAGAAAAGGCCAGAGATTTATTAAGTAAAGTTGAGGGTGTAACTCTGTTAGATAAACGTGAAAATGGCGGTTATCCGACTGCCGTGACCGAGGCCGCGGGTGAAGACCAAGTTTTTGTAGGTCGTATACGCGAAGATATCTCTCATCCGCATGGATTAAATTTGTGGGTTGTTTCCGATAACGTCAGAAAAGGGGCTGCATTAAATAGTGTTCAAATTTCTGAAATTCTGGTAAAACACTACATATAAACTATAGCTAAGTGTAAAGTGTAAAGCATATTCGTAAGTTTAACGCTTAGCGAATTTCCAGAAATTTGGCAGATAGATTAGCTGACTAATCGAATATTGCTAATGGATAGGGTATTTAATTTACTATTAAAATCAATTAAATAGTGCAGTTATTATGCGGATCAAAAAGCCAACAATTCGGTTTATGGCCGTTATGCTTATAGGAAGTTGCTCTATGTTAATGAATGCCTTTGGCTTATCTGAAATTCAGTAAACTCCTATTTAAATTAAAACTTGATGCAAGTATCAGCTTAACTTCTATATCTAAACAAAAAGCCGAACAACTGAATGTCTAAATTACTACAATTAATTCACAGGACGCTGCTGTACACACGTTAAATCATTAATTACTAATTGAGGGCGATTCCTAACTATTAAGAATTACGAGCAAAAAAGTAATTAAAGAATTAATTTTGACAGTTAATCTTGATATTAGTAAATAAGAAAGTCATGTTCTCCGTCAATATACGTTGCTAATTGATCTATAGGGCAAATGAAATAAGGAATAATTTGAAATAATGAAACGAATAATCATTACATTCATCATTTTAATGCTCCCTAGCATGGTGACTGCTCTTGGTTTGGGGAAGCTGAAATTAAACTCATTTTTGAATGAGCCATTCAGTGCAAGGATCGAATTGTTGTCTGCGACAGCAAATGAGCTTGATTCATTAAATGTTAGTCTTGCTGACAGTGATGCCTTCGCGCGAGCAAAAATCGATATGCCATCACATCTGCGTTTACTTAAATTTAAAATCATGCGTAATGAAGCAGGTGCTGATTATATTCAAATAACCTCGATTGATAATATTCGTGAACCGTATCTGAATTTTCTGGTTGAAATTAACTGGTCTAATGGTCGTTTATTGAGAGAGTTTACGGTATTGCTTGATCCCCCGACTTATTATCTCAATGCGCGTAAGCCAAGCAATGTAACGTCACCAACAGCTGAGAAATCGATGAGTTCAAAAAGCTCGGTTGTTTCAGCTACTGATTCTGATAATGCAGTTATTTATGCAAGTGATTTTGAACAACACCAATCAGATGTAAAGCCTGCTGCTCCTAGTAATACCTATTATTCAGGTGGTGATTATGGTCCAACTTCTAGTAATGATACGTTGTGGTCAATCGCATCATCCATGCGCCCAGATTCATCAATTAGTATGAATCAAATGATGCTCGCATTATTAAACGCTAATCCGGATGCATTCGTTAACAACAATATTAATGGCTTGAGAAAAGGCCAGATCTTAAAAATGCCGAGCGAGGTCGAGATTAACTCTAATTCACAAGCTGAGGCTTTGGCAGAAGTAAATAGACAATATGCGAACTGGGGTTCACCTCAGCCGACAGGTAATACTGAAGGAACTATTCGACCTGTTACCGCAGTAAAAGCGGAAACCATAGATGAGCCTGCAATGGATGAGGGTAGTCAGGATGCGGAATTAAAATTACTTGCTGTGGGTGAAGCATCAGGCACTTTGCAAAACGATGTTGCAGTTAATATTGGTGATAGTGAAGGTATGGCCTTGGCTGCAGAATCGATTGAGGCATTGACGCAGGAATTTCTGGAATTAAAAGAGCAACTAAAAGAATCTGAGGCATTACTTTATGATTTAAAACGACTACTGCAATTAAAAGATGATGAAATCGCGCTGTTACAAGAACAAATGGCAGAGGAAACTGTTGCAAAGATTGAAGTAGAAGAGTCTGCTGTTGAAAAGCAGGTGCTAGAAGATAAGCTGATAACAGAAATAGCCGAGCCGGTTGTTCAGGAATCTGTTCAGGAAACAGAAGAGTCAGAAGTTGAGGTTGTAGAAGAAACAATAGAAGTTATTGATTTAGAGCCTAACGCGTCTGGTGGCATCATGGATATGGTGCAACTTTATTTATCTCCATTGAATGATATGGTGGTTGGAAATCCACTCTACTTGTTTGTTGCTCTTGGTGTATTAGTACTATTGATTCTTATCGCTATCATTGCGAAATTTAAAAAGATGAAATCTGATTCACAACCAGCATTTAAAGGAGATTTTCCTGAGTTTAATAGTGATGCTGGTCTTAATATTACTGACAATGATTCTAAATCGGAAACAATTTTGCCTGACACTGAAGATGAAACAGCCTTATTACGGGCAGAAGATGATGAGCCTGATGAACCTTATTTGCCTGAAGCGACACCAGTAACAGAAAAGCCTGCCCTAGAACTTGATTTCACTGCAGAAGATGAAGAAGAGGATGTAGATCCACTTCAAGAAGTAAATACCTATCTTGCATTTGAGCAGTTTTATCGGGCAGAAGAGTTAGTGCGTAACGCAATTAACGATGAACCCGACAATGCTGAATTTCACACCAAGTTACTTGAAGTGTTCTATACATCTGGTGATAAAAAGTCTTATGAAGAAGAGGCCAAGGTCTTAAATGAGCTTGTCAATGGCGAAGGTGAACATTGGGATATGGCTGTTGTCATGTGGTCAGAACTTTCACCAAATCGTTCCTTGTTTGAAAAAGGTGGAGATGATGAAAGTGATGTTGCAGAAGACGGTGATGTTTTGGATATAACTTCAGGCGATGACGGAGAAGGCTTATTAGATGTCACCGCTGCCGTTGGTTTAGGCGATAGTGATGAAGCTATAGATGAACCAGAAGAAGATATGCTTGATATTTCAGGCATTAGCACTTATGCGGTTGAAGATGATATTAGTTTAGACCTCGATATCGATTTTGGTGAAGATAATGGACTGGAACTTGATCTCTCTAAAGATGATGGTGCAGACGATGAAATTAGTCTGGATCTCGATAAGGGTGATGATGCTGAAGATGTTCTTAGTCTTGAACTTGACGTATACGATGATGAGTCAATCCAACTTGAACAACCAGACGAAGAAGAATCAGACAGCAATAGCACGGATTTTAATCTATCATTGGATGATGAAATAGCTACTAAACTAGATCTCGCCAAGGCTTATGTTGAGTTAGGGGATAAAGATAGTGCCAAGACAATATTGGATGAAGTATTTGCTGATGGTAATGATGAGCAAAAACAGCAAGCTCAGGAACTTCGGTCTCAAGTCGAATAAATTTTTGAGGTGAAGTTAAACAACACATGATTTGTGTTGTACATATACAATGAAGATTGTCTTAGGTGTAGAATACAATGGTCACAATTATTGTGGCTGGCAGAAGCAAATGATACCTGACACTATTCAGGCTAAGCTGGAAACCGCTTTATCTATCGTTGCTGACTCTCCTGTTGAAACATACTGCGCTGGTCGCACTGATGCAGGTGTTCATGCCACTCAACAAGTTGTTCATTTCGAAACCAATGTGCAAAGAGATAATCACTCATGGGTGTTTGGTGGCAATAGTCACTTGTCAAAAGATATTTCCATAACATGGGCAAAATCTATTGATGACGATTTTCATGCACGCTTTTCTGCTAAGAGTCGGACCTATCAATATTTAATTCTAAATCGTCGTGCCAGACCTGGTGTATGGAATGGTAAAGTAACCTGGGAATGCAGGGATTTGGAATTGTCGAGAATGAAAAAAGCTGCACAGTGTTTAATTGGAGAACATGACTTTACTTCGTTTCGCGCAGTAGCATGTCAGGCAAAAACACCTGTTAGAACGATTCATGAGTTACTTATACAGCAATCAGAACAGTGGTTTCTGATTACTGTAAGAGCCAATGCTTTTCTACACCATATGGTACGTAATATTGCAGGTGTATTGATGACTATTGGCATGGGAAAAGAAGATATTAATTGGGCTGAAGAGGTGCTCTATGCGAAGGATAGAACTGCAGGTGGCGTCACGGCTGCACCTGACGGTTTATATCTGGTTGATGTATCCTATCCTGATAAATATGCTATCCCACATTCAAAAAAATTATTTTTCAGTCTGGGTTTGTCTTAATGATTAACAATCGTGTCAGAGTTAAAATTTGCGGTGTAACTACTCTTGAAGATGCAACTGCAGTCAGTTTAGCGGGTGCAGATGCAATCGGCATGGTATTTTATCAACCTAGCTCGCGTAATATTGATATTGAAATGGCAGCAAAGATTTCGCGTAGTATACCGGCATTTGTTAATCGGGTTGCATTGTTTGTTGACGCAGATAAAAACTTCATTGAAGAAGTATTACAAAGTGTTGCGATCGATACGATTCAGTTTCATGGACAGGAACCAGAAGAGGCTTGCGCTTGTTATAATAAGCCTTATATTAAGGCCTTGAGAGTAAAACAAGGACTGAATATCGATAATGCATTAAAGCAATATGAATCTGCTAATGCTATTCTGCTTGACACTTATGTTAAGGACAAACCGGGTGGGACTGGTCTGGTATTTGATTGGCAGCACTTTCCTACTAATTCTACTAAACCGCTTATTTTAGCGGGCGGTTTGACGCCGGAGAATGTACAATCTGCTATCCGGCAAACTTCTCCATACGCGGTTGATGTGAGTGGTGGCATTGAGCTTAAGTCGGGTATTAAAGATATTCAAAAAGTGACTAAATTTATTAGAGAAGTGAATAATGTCTGAAGAAGTTATCAATCATTCCAATCAGCATAAGCAGACGCTGAAAAATATGCCTGACCGTGCCGGTCATTTTGGTCCTTATGGCGGGCGTTTTGTGGCTGAGACCTTGATGGGGCCCCTGAATGAATTAGAACAAGCCTACTGTCGTTACATCAAGGATTCCGATTTTGTTGCAGAACTTGAACATGATCTGAAACATTTCGTTGGTCGACCATCACCTCTTTATCATGCAAAGCGTTGGAGTGAGCAGTTAGGTGGTGCACAAATCTATTTAAAGCGAGAAGACTTAAATCATACCGGTGCACATAAAGTTAATAATACTGTTGGTCAGGCTTTACTTGCGAAGAGAATGGGAAAACATCGCGTAATTGCCGAAACCGGTGCAGGACAGCATGGCGTAGCAAGTGCAACTGTCGCAGCTCGTTACGGTATGGAATGTGTAGTTTACATGGGTGCTGAAGATATCCGGCGACAATCTATTAATGTATTCAGAATGAAATTACTTGGTGCGACTGTGGTCTCGGTTGAAGCCGGCTCCAAAACATTAAAGGATGCATTGAATGAAGCCATGCGTGATTGGGTGACTAATGTTGATGATACTTTTTATATCATTGGTACTGTTGCAGGACCCCATCCTTATCCTGCAATGGTTAGAGACTTTAACTCTATTGTGGGTAAAGAAGCACGCCGTCAATGCCTAGAGATAAATGATCGTTTACCTGATGCAATAGTTGCCTGCGTTGGCGGTGGTTCCAATGCTATAGGATTATTCCATGAATTTCTTGATGATAATGACGTCGCTATTTACGGTGTAGAAGCGGCGGGTGATGGTATAGAAACCGGACATCATGCCGCGCCTTTAAATGCCGGTAAGCCAGGTGTATTACATGGTAATCGAACCTACTTAATGGAAGATAATTACGGGCAGATTATAGAAACTCATTCAATTTCTGCGGGACTGGATTATCCAGGTGTGGGACCAGAACATGCATGGCTTAAAGATAGTGGTCGTGCAAACTATGTTTCAGTCACTGATACAGAAGCACTACAAGCATTTCACGATTTAACACGTATCGAGGGTATTATTCCGGCGTTAGAATCCAGTCATGCTCTCGCGTATGCTAAAAAGCTGGCTGCCGGGATGACTAAAAATCAAACCATTTTGATAAATCTATCTGGTCGTGGTGATAAAGACATTCATACAGTTGCCACCTACGAGGGTATTACACTTTAAATCAGGAGCAGATTGGTGAATAATCGAGAACGTTTAATGGAAGTCATGTTGGAAAAAGAGATGGATAGACGAGAAATCGCTGGTTTACTCAAGGTTAAACGTGAAGATGTTGATCATTGGCTATTGTCTGGTGAGTCTAAAAACCATCAACCGGTTCCTGATATGGCCATTGAATTACTGGAACTTAAACTTGGTTACAAACAAATAAATTAACTATCCCCGGCCTGAATGGCTATCGACTGACCTTATATTTCTTTTTTTTTATGAACAGAATTGCTGATTGTTTTCAGAACCTTGAACAACAAAATAAAAAAGCCTTAATACCGTTTATTACTGCGGGTGATCCAGATAAAGACATTACTCTGGAGCTTATGTTTGAATTGGTAAAAGCCGGTGCAAATATGATTGAACTGGGCGTTCCATTTTCAGACCCCATGGCGGATGGTCCGGTAATTCAGCGTGCAAGTGAACGCGCTTTGGAACACCATACTAATTCTGATGATGTGTTTGATATTGTTAGCGAGTTTCGTAAGAAAGACGCAACTACACCGATTATACTAATGGGTTATTTGAACCCTATAGAAGTCATGGGTTACAAGGTATTTGCCGAAAAAGCTGAAAATGCTGGTGTCGATGGTGTTCTGGTTGTCGACCTACCTCCAGAGGAATCTTTAGAATTTAGTCAAATATTTCAGAAACATAACATCGCTGAAATCTTTTTGGTATCGCCTACAACGCGACAGGAGCGATTGCAGCGGATCTGTGAAGTTGGTTCAGGCTTCCTGTATTATGTATCTCTAAAAGGTGTTACCGGTAGTAATCGTCTTGATGTGGCTGCTGTTGCACAAAAGCTCGAAGAAATTAGGGCGGTTAGTAAATTACCACTTGGTGTTGGGTTTGGTATTAAGGATGCACAAACCGCTGCAGACGTTTCAGTAATCTGTGATGCAGTAGTTGTCGGGAGTGCATTAGTTGAACGTGTCGAAGAGTATAATGGGGACGCAGCAAGTTTAAAAACAAATATTAATTCGTTTATTCAAGAATTAAGACAGGCAATGGACAAGCAACAGTAAATTATGAGTTGGTTTAAGAAAATATTACCTTCAAGAGTCAAGACAAATAGCAGTAACCGACGAACTGTTCCGGAAGGTCTATGGACTAAATGCATTGCTTGTAATGCAGTGTTGTATCGCGCAGAACTAGAACGAAACTTTGAAGTATGTCCAAAGTGTGACCATCACATTCGTATTGATGCCCGTGAAAGACTGCTCGGCTTCTTTGATGAAGGTACAGCCGAAGAATTATCAGCAGATATGAAACCGGTTGATATATTGAAGTTCCGTGATAATAAGAGATATAAGGATCGTTTGAATACAGCATATAAAGGCACAGGTGAAAACGATGCATTGTTGGTAATGACAGGACGTTTATTGCAAATGCCTGTTGTAGCAGCTGCTTTTGAATTTGATTTTATGGGTGGTTCAATGGGCTCGGTAGTTGGCGAAAAGTTTGTGCGCGCAACTGAAGCTGCTATTGAACAACGTGCACCGTTAGTATGTTTTTCTACCAGTGGTGGTGCCCGTATGCAGGAAGCTTTATTTTCACTGATGCAGATGGCAAAAACTTCTTCTGCATTGGCTGTCCTCAGAAAAAATAAAATTCCATTTATTTCGGTACTGACAGATCCAACCATGGGCGGCGTATCGGCAAGTTTAGCTATGCTTGGTGACATTAATATTGCCGAACCAGGCGCATTAATCGGTTTCGCTGGTCCAAGAGTGATAGAACAAACGGTTCGTGAAACTTTGCCGGAAGGTTTTCAACGCAGTGAGTTTTTATTAGAGCACGGTCAAATTGATATGATTGTTGATCGTCGTGAAATGCGTTCAAAAATACATAACTTATTTTCCATATTGACACATCAGGCAACAGCTAACATTTAATATCCACTTTATGTCGTCTGACAAACCTAAAATTATTCGATGTCAGAAATTAAGTCAGGGGCTTCGCTTTAATACACTAGAACAGTGGTTGACATGGCAGGAAAGTCTGCACTTTACAGCGATAGAGTTAGGTCTCGAACGCTGCCGTAGAGTTGCAAACAACATGAGCTTGTTGAAACCTGCATATAATGTAATCAGTGTTGCCGGAACAAACGGTAAAGGTTCCAGTGTTACCATGCTGGATTTAATCCTGAGAGATGCAGGTTATCGTGTTGGGCGCTATCTATCACCACACCTTTTGAAATACAACGAAAGAATCAGTGTTAATGGTGTAGATGTATCAGATGAAGAGTTGTGTGAATCATTTGACCGTATCGACAGAGCCAGAGGTGATATTTCTTTGACCTATTTTGAATTCGGCACTTTGGCTGCACTTGATATATTTCGTCAACAAGATGTTGATATCGCCTTGCTTGAGGTTGGTTTAGGTGGACGTTTGGATGCCGTCAATATACTTGATGCGGATGCCGCGTTAATCAGTAGTATTGATCTCGACCATCAACAATGGTTAGGCGATAACCGCGAGAGTATTGGTAGAGAAAAAGCAGGAATTTTTCGTAACAAGTCGCCCGCTGTATGTTCTGATCCGAAGCCGCCACAAAGCATTCTCGATTGCGCTAATGCGTTGGGAACACCATTGTATTTATCCGGTGTGGATTTTCATTTTTTCACTAAAGGCGATAGATGGGAATTGCAGAGTGAAGAAAAAACATATAGTGATCTTCCAAGACCTATGCAGTATTCCGATTTCCAACTACAAAATGCTTCCGGCGTAATCATGTTGCTGGAAAAGATTAAGAATAAATACCCAGTTGGCGATGATAATATTAAAAATGGTATGGGTAACTTCCGTTTAAATGGACGCATGCAAATGTTACCGGGAAAGGTGCAGACTATTCTTGATGTTGCCCATAATCGTGAATCGGCGACTGCATTAATTAACAATCTAAAGACAATTCCTTGTATGGGGAAAACACATTTAGTCGTGGGGATGTTAAAAGACAAAGATCATGCTGCTGTCCTGAAAGAGTTAGATCAGGTTGCTGATAGCTGGAGTGTAGTCAGTTTGAAACAGGAACGCGGTTGCGGAGCAGAGGAATTATTAATATCTCTACAAAAGCTAAATATTACCGAGAATATAAATGCTTATGCCGATGTGGCATCAGCACTAAAATCTCTTAAGCAGAACACACACCCTGATGATCGTATAGTGATTACTGGCTCTTTTCTCACCGTGAGTGATGGTTTAATAAGTCTAATTTAGGGTTTGTACAGAATGGATAAACGACCGCATGAACGTCTTGTAGGAGCTACCGTATTGGTTATTTTAGCGGTTATTTTTATTCCCATTATATTAACTGGCCCTATTGAAACTACTAATATAAAAGAGATAAATACTCCTCTTCGGCCAGATGAGCATTTTGAGTCCAAATTAGTTCCTTTAGTTGATCAATCCAGTCAGGTCATTGATGAGGAAAAGGCAGAAACTGAAATGGTTGATTTAGAAGCTGACTCAAAAATAGGTATTATACAAACAGAAACATTGAAGCGTGCTTTACCCGAAGACATTGATGTTGGTCTTTCTGCGTGGATTGTTCAGCTTGGTAGTTTCTCTACATGGGAAAAAGCAGATAAATTAAATACGGATCTAAAAAAAGCAGGTTTTCGTGCATTTGTGGAACCTCTTAAGACTACGGTAAAAACAGTCTATCGAGTAAGAGTTGGGCCGGAATTATTACGTGCAGATGCCGATAAAATTTTGGCAAATATTAAAAGCAAAATGAAACTGGAAGGCATTGTGTTGCGTTATCCGTAATTAAACATGACTAATTTCGATATTATTATATTACTTGTACTTAGCATTCCGTCTATCATCGGTGTTTTCTACGGGTTTTTAAATATTCTTTTCTCATTGTTGTCATGGAGCGTAGCATTTGGCATATCAATGAAACTATTGCCTTACATTTCACCATTACTTAAATCTTATATTGAAACAGATTTATTACGTATGATTGCCGCATTTGTGCTGATCTTTATTATTTTATTAATGCTACTGAGCTTATTAAGTTTCTTTCTAGTAAAACTTCTGGGAAGGGCAGGATTGACAGCAGCAGACAGAATGCTTGGATTTGCTTTTGGTGCAACATTAGGTGCATTGATTGTAGTTGCAGTTGTCTTTCTGGGAGGATTTACCTCAATTCCTCAGGAAAGCTGGTGGCAGGACTCGAAAATGGTAGATCCGTTTCAACGGATTAGTATATGGTGTCGAGGTTTTCTGCCAGAATCTATTATTGAAAGTCATAGTTATCAAATTACTGAAACTGATATAAACCGAGAATTCTAACATGTGTGCAATTATTGGAATCGTTGCAAAAAATCCAGTTAACCAGGCTATATTTGATGGCCTTACTGTTTTACAGCATCGAGGGCAGGATGCAGCTGGTATGGTAACGTGCGACGAAAATAAACTGTATTTACGCAAGGATAATGGTTTTGTACGTGATGTGTTTCATACCCGTCATATGCTCAATTTAAAAGGGAACATGGGCATAGGGCATGTTCGTTATCCTACTGCAGGCTGTTCATCCTCTGCTGAAGCACAACCATTTTATGTTAATACACCCTACGGTATAACACTTGCTCATAATGGTAATTTGACCAATGCAGAATTACTTAGAGAGGATCTCGTGCGCGATGATCTTCGTCATTTGAATACTAACTCCGATTCTGAAGTGTTACTGAATATTCTGGCGAATGAATTAAGTCGTATAGGCAAACTAAGAGATGATTTGCAACCAACTGATATCTTTGAAGCGGTTAGAGGCTTACATCGTCGTTGCAAGGGGAGTTATGCCGCTGTCGCCATGATCACGGGCGTAGGTATTGTTGGTTTTCGAGATCCAAATGGTATTCGTCCAATCATTTTTGGTGAGCGTAAGACCGATATTGGTGGTGAATTTATTATTGCTTCAGAGAGTGTTGCTATAGATGCTCTTGATTTCGAAAGGTTACGAGATATTGAACCTGGTGAAGCGGTATTTATTTCACTTGATGGGCAACTCCATACCCAACAATGTTCAGATAAAATCTCACACAATCCCTGTATATTTGAATATGTTTATCTGGCTCGACCAGATTCAATTATCGATGGAATCTCTGTTTATAAAGCTCGCTTGCGCATGGGTGAAAAGTTAGCACAGAGGATACTCAAATTGAGACCGGATCATAATATTGATGTAGTTATTCCTATTCCGGATTCAAGTCGAACAGCAGCCTTACCATTAGCCAATGTTCTTGGAGTGAAATATGGGGAAGGCTTTGTCAAAAATAGATATATTCCCCGAACATTTATTATGCCCGGTCAAAGTATCAGAAAAAAATCAGTGCGACAAAAGCTCAATGCGATTGAGTTTGAATTCAAAGACAAAAATGTATTACTGGTTGATGATTCTATTGTACGTGGTACGACGTCAAAAGAGATTGTTCAAATGGCACGAGAAGCCGGCGCCAAAAATGTATATGTTGCGTCAGCAGCACCTCCGGTTCGATATCCAAATGTTTATGGAATTGATATGCCATCTGCATCGGAATTAATTGCCTTTGATAAGTCTGCAGAACAGGTTGCTAAAGAAATTGGAGCTGACTGGTTAATATATCAGGAACTAGATGATTTGATTGATGCCTGTCGTCGAGGTAATAAGAAAATTGATGAGTTTGATGATTCCTGTTTTTCAGGAAAATATATTACAGGCGATATTAGTAAAGATTATCTATCTGATTTAGATGAATTACGTAACGATGCCGCTAAAGAGAAACAGGCGCTACTCGAAGATTTAACTGATCTGACTAAAAATAATGATTTTTAAAAAAAACCACAGTCTACGGTAGTAGAACTGTGGTGATAGTTAAGTAGGGGGGGTAGTAACTAAGAAACTTAAATCTGTTTTAATGATTAGGCTGATTTTGAGAAAGGAACAACAATAGATGCTTCTTTAACACTTTTTTCAACCCAAGCACTTACTTCATCTTTACTTTCGTTCATGATATCAACTGTATTACGAGCGATACCTTGTACTTTTTCATTTGTGTCATTTATCAATGATGTTTGACTAGACAGGATATCTTTATAATCTTTTGATTGACCAACCATATCCATCTGTGAGGTAGCACATTCCATCATTAGATTGATGTAGGCCGCTTGTTGTTCTGAAATTTGACTGAGGATGCGCATGTTGATGTCATAAAGCTCTTTCATCGCGTCATAGCTAGACTTGCCTAATTTGTTCATAGTTTCGATTATTTCATTATTCATATTTTTTCTCCTCTACTGAGTATTGCAACGCAGCATTATTGCGTTGCAGCATATGACTATCGTAATGAATTGTCAAACGATATTTAGGAAAAAATAGACGGGAAAAAAAGAAAAAATAATTTATTAAATAATTGATTTTATTAATCTTTTTTGTTAGACGGGTTATTTTGCATAGTCGTTTTGAAAAAATTCTCCTGCATGGATTTCCACGTATCCATATTTTTTTCTGCTAATTCAGCCATAGCACTTAATGGATTGCTCGACAACGCAGATGTGAACTGATCCTGAAATTGCTTTTGTTGATTAACAAATAGATTAATGCTTTGTTGAATATAATCACCCGCCACCGTTTGTACCGAATCACCATAGAAACGAATGATGTGTGAGAGTGCATCCGTAGAAAAAAGCGGGTCGCCATCATCTTCCTGTTCGATAATGATCTGCAGCAAAATAGTACGCGTTAAATCCTCTTCAGATTTGACATCTTTAACAATAAATTCCTTGTTATTAAGCACAAGTTTGCGAATATCTTCCAACGTAATGTATCTACTTTCTTCCGTATCGTACAAACGACGATTAGGATACTTTTTGATAATGCGTTTTTCTTCCATTGTCAAACCTCATTGACTGGACATATACCTACACAATAAGTGATAAATATCTGTCCTACAACTTAATTAATGCATGTGTTGGCCACCGTTCATAGCGAAGTTGGCACCAGTAGTAAAACCTGCCTCTTCAGAGCATAAAAAACTAACCATTGCTGCTACTTCTTCTACGTTACCCAAACGTCCAGCAGGAATTTGAGCAATTATCTTTTCTCTGATTTCTTCAGGTACGGCCATGACCATTTCAGTCGCTATATAGCCAGGTGAGACAGTATTCACAGTAACACCTTTTCTAGCCACTTCCTGAGCTAATGACATAGTAAAACCATGCATACCTGCCTTTGTAGTGGTGTAGTTGGTTTGACCAATCTGACCTTTCTGACCATTTACAGAAGCAATATTGACTATGCGCCCCCAACCACGATCAGTCATGCCCTCTACAACGGGCTGCGTTACATTAAACATACCGTTCAGGTTAATGTTAATAACATCATCCCATTTTTCACGTGTCATTTTTTTCAGAGTCGTGTCTTTGGTAATGCCAGCGTTGTTTACCAGGATGTCGACCGGGCCCAGATCAGCCTCAATCTGTTTGATCATTTCCTGACAACCTTCAGTATCAGTTACGTCGACTTGATAAATCGCAATATCGTAGCCCTGGGCTTTCACTTCTTTTTGCCACTCTTCAGCTTTTTCTTTATTACGATAGTTAGTAGCGACTTTAGCACCACGTTTGGCCAGATCAATACAAATTGCCGCACCGATACCGCCGGTACCACCGGTTACAAGCGCTACTTTTTCTTCTAGATTAGACATATTTCTTACCTCTCAACAGCAAGAGCAACACCTTGTCCACCACCGATACATAAAGTAGCGAGGCCTTTATTAGCGTTGCTGCGTTTCATTTCATGTAGAAGAGTTACCAGTACACGACAACCTGAAGCACCGATAGGGTGACCAATCGCAATGGCGCCACCATTAACATTTACTTTATTGGTATCCCAACCCATGTCACGATTTACTGATATGGCCTGTGCTGCAAATGCTTCGTTAGCTTCGATCAAATCAAGATCATCTACTCCCCAGCCAGCTTTTTCCAGGCAGAGTTTAGATGCAGGGATAGGACCGGTACCCATGATCGCTGGGTCAACGCCAGCAATAGAGTACGCCTTAATTGTGGCAAGTGGCTCAAGGCCGAGTTCTTTGGCTTTTGATTCTGACATGACCAATACTGCTGCTGCACCATCATTTAATCCTGATGCATTTGCTGCCGTTACAGTACCTTCTTTATCAAAGGCAGGACGCAATTTGCTTATACCTTCAGCCGTTACACCTGCTTTAGGAAATTCATCTTTATCAAATACGATTGGATCACCTTTACGTTGAGGAATTTCAACAGGCACAATCTCATCTACAAATTTACCGGCATTAATGGCGGCTTCAGCTTTGTTTTGTGAACCAGCTGCAAATTCGTCCTGTTCTTCACGGGTAATGCCATATTTTTTAGCAATATTTTCTGCAGTGGTACCCATGTGATAGTTATTAAATGCATCCCAAAGACCATCAACGATCATGGTGTCCTGCATTTTCCAGTCACCCATTTTTGCGCCGTTTCTTGAATTTGGCAGGATGTGAGGCGACATGCTCATATTTTCTTGGCCACCTGCGACTACTATTTCAGCGTCACCGGCTCTAATAGCCTGTGCTGCCAGATGAACTGTTTTTAGACCACTGCCACAGACTTTATTGATAGTTAGACATGGAACACTATGCGGTAAACCTGCTTCGATTGCTGATTGTCGAGCAGGATTTTGACCAGAACCCGCGGTTAACACCTGGCCAAAAATGACTTCGCTTACTAGTTCGGGTTTGACATTAGCTCGTTCCAATACTGCAGCAATAACTTTCGCACCTAATACGTGTGCCGGAATGCTGGATAGTGAGCCACCAAAATTACCAACGGCGGTGCGAGCGGCCGAAACGATGACGACGTTATCTGCCATATTATTCTCCTAAAATATGATTGTTTAACGTGAATTAAGGTACGACAAAAAGAGATATACTCTGCTTGTTGCAATGCAACATAATCATTCAGTCTAACAAAGTTAGTTCAGAAGTCCAAATTTCTTATTATTAGCCTAATGATCTGCGAATAATGCAGTTATGTCCACTTATTCCAATATGCATCAGGTTGGTATAAACCGTAGATAAAATCGATGAAGGTTTTTACCTTGGCTGAGAGATAGCGACGATGATGGTAAATTGCAAATATAGGAAGACTTGAGGGTTCATATTCTTCCAGCAATGCGCATAAGCGTCCTGATTGAATATCCAATCCAACCATGTAGGTTGGCAACTGTGTAATGCCACAACCCTGGATGGCAGCAATTCGTAATGCATCGCCATCATTGCACTGTATATCACCACTGATTTTGATGCGTTGCTTGTTTGCAAACTCCCAGTCCAGTTGTGTATTTCGTGGTGAATAGATCATGCAATTATGTTGATAAAGACTTTCTGGTGTTTCAGGTATGCCATGTTCTTCAAGATATTGAGGTGATGCACAAACAACTCGCCTTGCAGATGCTACTTTTCTGGCAATAAATATTGAGTCATCCAATTCGCCTACCGAAAATGCAATATCAATTTCCTCTTCGACTATATCGGGAAAACGATTAGATAATTCGAGAACGGCCTCGACCTCAGGGTAGGTTTTTAAATATGTAGATAATGCACGTGATAAATGAAATGCACCAAATGAAGGTGGAGCCATTATTTTGATCTTACCACTAGGATTTGAATCCATTTGTTTAATAGAGTTTTCAGCAGCCTCGATTTCCGAGAGGATAGCGTAAGCCTTTTCATAATATGCAAGGCCAACTTCTGTAAGGTTGAGTTTGCGAGTTGTGCGATTGAGTAAGCGAACGCCTAATTCGCCTTCAAGATACTGGACATATTTGGATGCCATGGCCTTGGAGATATTTAATTTTTTTGCGGCAGCAGAAAAACTGGCATTTTTGGCGACAGTGGCGAATACCCGCATGCTCATCACTTTATCCATACAATAATTGTTTCCAGTTTAGAAAAAATATTTCAATAAAAACGCTATTGTAAACTATATATTGAGCAATTACCTTAATTGAGAATTTTAAAAAGAGTTTTCATTAGCAGGATGCAAATAACAGTTAACAGTGTCGATACTCCTCTTGTTAGAAACACTGAATCCTACTAAAACATATGGACGTGTTGTTTTTTATATATGAATTGTCCTGCCATCGACACCCAGCGCCGCTTCATGAATTGCTTCTGAAAGAGTAGGGTGAGCGTGAATTGTTCTGGCAAGATCTTCGGCACTACCATCAAACTCCATCGTTACGACACCTTCAGTAATCAACTCTGATGCATTAGGTCCAAAAATATGCATTCCTAGAATTCGATCCGACTGTTTATCGCTAAGAATTTTAACGAGACCATTTGTTTCTGCCATTGCTCTGGCACGACCACTTGCTATAAAAGGAAAAGCACCGACGTTATATTCAATTCCCTCTGATTTAAGTTGCTCCTCAGTTTTACCAACCCAGGCAATTTCAGGCCAAGTGTAGATCACCCACGGTATTGTATCGTAATTCATGTGGCCCGATTTTCCGGCGATACGTTCGGCAACAGCAACGCCTTCTTCTGATGCTTTATGTGCCAGCATGGGACCTCGAACGACATCACCAATAGCATAGACATTTTCATAACTGGTTTGGCATTTATCATTGATCACAATAAAACCACGCTCATCCATTTCCAGCCCGGCTTCTTTTGCTCCAAGACCAAAGGTATTCGGGCTTCTACCTACTGCAACAATTAGTTTATCAAACACCATTTGTTGTTTGCCGTTTTCATCTTCAAAGTTAACAGTAACTTCATGGTTGTTACCACCCGTACCGGTAACGCGAGCACCAAGATGGATATCCAGACCTTGTTGGACTAAAGCCTTTTCAGCTTCAGTAGCGATTTGTTTATCGACAGCAGACAAGAAGTTAGGTAGTGCTTCTAGTACAGTTACCTTTGAGCCCAGTCGATTCCATACGCTGCCTAGTTCAAGACCGATAACACCAGCACCAATAATACCCAGACGTTTTGGTACTTCATTAAATTTCAACGCACCAGTTGAATCGACAATTAATTTACCATCGCATTGAGCTGATGGGATACGAGTAGGTACTGAACCTGTTGCAATAACTATATGTGCAGTTTCAACTACGCTTGCTTCATCATGCGTATCGTGACTAGGTGTGATCTCTATTTGATGTGCATCGATTAATCGGGCTTTACCTTTTAACCACTCAACCTGATTTTTTTTAAATAAACCATTTATCCCCTGTGTAAGGGTTTTAACGATCTTGGCCTTACGCGAGATCATTTTATTTACATCCATGGTCGCACCCGAAATATTAATTCCATGTTCCGCAGCTTCATGTTTGATGTGATGATAATGATGCGATGAATCCAGTAATGCTTTTGAAGGTATACAACCTACGTTAAGACAAGTACCACCCAAAACAGGATTACCATCATCGGAGATCCAGTTTTCTACACAGGCTGTTTTTAAACCAAGTTGTGCACAACGTATTGCTGCAACATACCCACCTGGGCCCGCACCAATCACGACCACATCGTATTTCGTCATAATAAATCCGTGTTAAATAATTATAGTTTTAGTAATAAACGTGCAGGATCTTCCAGCAACTGTTTGATCGAAACAAGAAACTGTACAGCATCTTTACCATCAATAATTCGATGATCATAAGACAATGCGATATACATCATTGGACGAATCACCACATCACCATTCTCAGCAACAGGTCGTTCCTGAATTGAGTGCATACCCAAAATAGCACTTTGTGGTGGATTAATGATTGGTGTGGACAGTAAAGAACCGAAAACCCCACCATTAGTAATTGTGAATGTGCCGCCTGTTAAATCCTCAAGTGATAATTTTCCGCCTCTGGCTTTCTCGCCATAATTTCTGATTTGATTTTCTATATCAGCTAATGACATGGAATCGACATCGCGCAAAATGGGAACGACCAGTCCTCGTGGTGAACTGACTGCAATACCAATATCAAAGTAACCATGATAAACAATATTATCGCCATCGATAGATGAATTAATGATTGGAAATTTCTTTAGTGATTCCACTGCCGCATGAGTAAAGAATGACATAAAGCCAAGTTTCACGCCGTGTGTCTTTTCAAAATCATTTTTATATTTGGCACGAATATCCATTACCGGTTTTAAGTTAACTTCATTAAACGTGGTTAATAATGCATTTTCATGTTGTGCGTTTAACAAGCGCTCTGCGGCACGCTTGCGTAAGCGAGTCATGGGAACAACTTCTCTTGGTCTGTCACTGGTATCCGTCAGCATAGGAATAGGTGCGGGTGTTTCTGCCTGAGGTTTCGCTTCTACAGTTTGCGGTGCAGCGATTTTTTCCGGTGTGGGAATAGGCACCGTTTCTTTTGCCGGCGCGCTAGCGGAAGCTTCTGTTATAGGGATATTACCCAAATGCTTTAGCACATCTTCCTTGGTGATACGATCATTGTTATGTTTGATGTCTTTAGCTGTTAGATTATTTTCTTCAATTAGATTTCTCACAGCAGGACTAAGTTTTGGTAAATCATCCTGTTTATTTTTGCCCATATCCATTTCGGGTAAACTTTGTTGCTCAGGTTTTTTAGATTGTTCAGTTGTAGCCGGTCTTGCCGAAGCTCCGGCTTCAGTATCAATTTTGGCAATGACTTCATCGCTTAATACGGTTTCACCATCTGATTTCAATATTTCTGCTATCACACCATCATTTAGTGCAGAGACTTCAAGTGTTACTTTATCGGTTTCAATATCGATCAGGTTGTCGCCGCGTTTAACCTTATCACCGACTTTTTTTTGCCAGGATAATAATGTCGCTTCTGCAACAGATTCAGCGAGTACGGGAACTTTGACATCTATTAACACGGGCATCTCCTATTATCTGTTATATACCGAATTAGCTTGTTTATGAGAAGTGACTTCCAATTTATCAATTTGCAATGCATCAGACACTAGTTGTTTTTGCTGTTCATTATGCAAAGGCATCAAACCGGTAGCAGGGGAGGCTGAATAAAATCGACCTACATAGCCAAAGGTATGATGCTCTTTTAAACAGCCAATCATGGTACTGCGTGACTGCATGTAATACCAACTGCCTTGATTCTTCGGCTCTTCCTGAACCCAAACCACTTGTTCCAGGTTTGGATAAGATTCAATAATTTCTTTTACATGTTCACGTGGAAATGGATAAAGCTGCTCAATTCGAATAATACCAATATTCGTAATACCACTTTCGCGACGTTGTTCCAGTAAGTCATAATAAACCTTGCCGCTACAAATGAGTAATCTTGTGATTTCGTCCTTGTTTAAATCATCAATCTCATCAATCACAGTGTGAAAATGCCCATTAATCAGATCATTAACCGGAGACGATGACTGCTTTCTACGCAACAAACTTTTTGGGCTCATGACAATAAGTGGTTTTCGATAAGGACGAAGTTGTTGTCTTCTCAATAAATGAAACATTTGTGCCGGCGTGCTTGGATAACAAACTTGCATATTTTGTTCCGCACATAATTGTAGATAACGTTCCAGACGGGCAGAAGAATGCTCCGGACCTTGTCCATCATAACTATGTGGAAGAAAAACTGTTAAGCCACATAGTCGACCCCATTTTGCTTCGCATGAACTAATAAATTGATCAAATACCACCTGGGCACCATTGGCGAAATCACCAAATTGTGCTTCCCATATAACCAGTGCATTAGGTTCTGCTGAACTATAGCCATATTCAAATGCTAGTACTGCTTCTTCTGATAAGGTTGAGTTAATAACCAGGAAGGTTGGTTGCTCAGGATTAATATGTTGTAGTGGCAAATAAGTGCGACCATCTTCCATATTGTGAATTACAGCATGACGATGAAAGAAAGTGCCTCGACCACTATCTTGTCCAGAAATACGAATTGGATAACCTTCATTAAGCAAAGAAGCATAAGCCATATTTTCTGCATAGCCCCAATCTATAAGCATTTCACCATTACCCATCATGCGTCGCGATTCCATGATCTTTGTAACCGCAGGATGTAATTTGAAATCATCAGGTAATGTTGTAATCGCTGCGGTGAGTTTTTTTACGCTGTCCGCGCTAATCGTTGTTGTATATGCATCGTCCCAATTTGTCTCTTTAAAACGGGAATAATCGATCATAAATTTAGGATTAGGGTTATCAGCAAATGTACCGGCAACTCCGCGATTACTTTCTAATGAGTCTATATATTCTGTGGCAATGACATCAGCTTCTTCTTGACTAATGATACCTTCATCTATGAGTCTGTCTGTGTGTAATTTTCTAACACCAGGGTGTTTACGCACATGCTGATACATGATCGGTTGTGTTGCCATAGGTTCATCAGCTTCACTATGTCCATGTTTGCGATAGCAGATCATGTCAATTACCACATCTTTGTTAAATTCCATTCGATATTCGAGCGCTATTTTACTGACTAATACGACGGCTTCCGGATCGTCACCATTCACATGAAAAATTGGTGCCTGCACCATCTTTGCGACATCGGTACAATACAGAGAAGAACGGGAATCCAGCGGATCACTTGTGGTAAAACCAATCTGGTTATTTACAATAATATGAACAGTGCCGCCCGTAGAATAACCGCGTGTTTGCGATAGGTTAAATGTTTCCATTATGACACCTTGTCCTGCAAACGCTGCATCACCATGTATTAATATTGGTAACACTTGATTTCGTTCCAGATCATTTCGTCTTTCTTGTCTGGCGCGAACAGAACCTTCGATTACCGGGTCGATAATCTCAAGGTGCGATGGGTTGTAGCCAAGTGCTAAATGTACAGTTCCACCAGGCGTCGTAATATCAGATGAATACCCCATATGATATTTAACATCACCCGAACCTTTAAGCGTTTCTAAAATCTTGCCTTCAAATTCGTCAAATAATTCACTCGGTTGTTTGCCAATGGCATTTACTAATACATTCAGTCGACCACGATGCGCCATGCCCATTACAATTTCCTTAATACCGATACAGCCGCTTGATTGAATTATTTCATCCAGTGCAGGAATTAAAGACTCACCACCTTCCAGTGAAAAACGTTTCTGCCCAACGTATTTTTTATGCAGATATTCTTCCAGTGCATTTGCGTCAATGACACGATCAAGCACACGAATACGTTTTTCCTTGTCGAAATTTGGTGTCGAGAGACATTCTTCGAGACGCTTTTGAATCCAGCGTTTTTGTTCGGTTTCATTGATGTGCATATATTCCGCACCGATAGAACCGCAGTATGTCTTTTTAATAATATGAACAATCTCTCTCAAGGTGATTTGATCTGGCGCAAACAAAGAACCTGTGTTGAATGTTTTATCCATATCCTCTTCAGTCAAGCCATGGAACGCAGGCTCCAGTTCCTGAATAGCTGGGCGCTGATATTGACCCAATGGATCAAGATTGGCTTGCCTGTGACCATTAAAACGATGAGCATTTATCAATTGTAAAACGGCAGTTTGTTTCTGATGCGCCATCGCTTCTGCAGCAGGTGTAGAGCTGGAAGTATGACCATAACGTCTGGAAATATTTTTATAGGCTTGCTGAATAGGTGTGTGCGCAATATCTGAAGCGCCACCATCCTGTATGGAATCGAAATAGGCATGCCAGGCCGGATCGATGGAATCTGGCTTATTTAGATAAGATTCATATAGATCCTCAACATAAGCGGCATTGCCACTGTATAAATAGGAATCAATTACTTCTTTCATATGTCATCCTTACAGGGAAGTCTTTTAGTCAACAGCTAAAAAATTCATCAAAAAGCTAAAAACTTTTATTTACCTTATTGTTTAAATGTATGAATTAATATATCAAGTATAACTATAAGATTTTCTATCGTTATTTCCTACCTGAAATTCCTAGTTTTTGTTCAGAAAAATTAATTTTATGCATAAATTAGTCCTATTTTCATTCCTGCTCTTGCTGCACTGCCACTTCGAGCTGTATGCTAGTCGACCTTTTTAAAGTTATAACTATAAATTTGTATTTTTTAGGGAGAAGTTCCATGGCTGATACGGTAACTATTACCGATAATCGTTCGGGAAAAGAAGTTGAGTGTCCAATCATGACAGGCGTGTATGGCGCCCCTGTTATCGATACTAAAGCACTATACAAAGAACTTGGGATGTTTACATTTGACCCAGGTTTTGTCACCACTGCATCTTGTAAAAGTGCTATAACCTATCTGGATGGTGAAAAAGGCATTTTATTGCATCGTGGTTACCCAATCGACCAACTTGCACAAAATAGCTCATATCTTGAAGTTTGTTATTTACTTTTATATGGTGAGTTACCTAATCAAACTCAATTTGATGAGTTTCGCGCCAATCTTAATAAACGCAATATGGTGCATGAGCATCTCGAACGTTTTTACAATGGTTATTTATATGATGCACATCCAATGTCTATGCTGATTGGCGTTACTGGTGCGTTGTCGTCTTATTATCATGAAGCAATGGATATTAACGATCCTGTGGATCGCGAGCTGACCGCTATTCGTGTAATTGCAAAAATGCCTATTTTAGCAGCGCATTGTTATAAACATTCTGTTGGTCATCCTTTTGTTTATTCACGTGACGATCTGGGCTATGTCGAAAACTTTTTAAATATGATGTTTTCTGTACCTATGCGCGAATATGAGCCAAATCCGATTGCTGTTAAGGCATTAAATCTGATGTTAATTTTGCATGCGGATCATGAACAAAATGCTTCAACCTCGACTGTGCGTCTTGCCGGTAGTGCAGAAGCCAATCCGTTTGCCTGCATTGCTGCTGGTATTGTGACTTTGTGGGGACGAGCGCATGGCGGAGCAAATGAAGCAGTACTGAACATGCTGGCTGAAATTGAAGATGTTAAGAATATTCCTAAGTTTATTGATAAGGCTAAAGACAAAGATGATCCTTTCCGTTTAATGGGTTTTGGTCATCGTGTTTATAAAAACTATGATCCTCGTGCGACGATCATTCGTCAGGTTTGTCATGACTTGCTGAAAGAAGTTGATACCGTTGATCAACCATTGCTGGATATAGCAATGCGTCTGGAAGAAATTGCATTAAAAGATGAATATTTCATTGAAAGAAAACTGTATCCAAATGTGGATTTCTATTCTGGTATTATTCTTAAGGCACTTGGTATTCCTACTTCAATGTACACAGTAATGTTTGCTTTAGCGCGTTCAGCAGGCTGGATTGCTCAATGGCTGGAAATGATGGATGACCCTTATTTCAAGATTGGTCGTCCTCGACAGCTTTATGTTGGTCACGAAACACGTGACTATGTGCCAATAGATAAACGCTAGTCTTCAATTAAAAAATTAACAAACATATTATTAAGGAGTCAGTTTGATGAAAACTCCCGTTAGAGTCGCGGTGACTGGTGCTGCCGGTCAGATAGGATATTCATTATTATTCCGTATTGCTTCTGGCCAAATGTTAGGTGCAGATCAACCAGTTATATTGCAATTACTTGAAGTCGCGCCAGCAATGCGCGCGCTGGAAGGTGTGGTCATGGAAATTGATGACTGTGCTTTTCCTCTTGTTGAAGGTTTTGTTCTGGCAGATGATGCTAATGTTGCATTTAAAGATGTCGATTATGCATTGTTAGTAGGTGCCAGACCTCGTGGTCCTGGTATGGAACGTAGCGATTTGCTTGAAGCGAATGGTGGTATCTTTAAGGTGCAAGGTAATGCACTTAATGATAATGCCTCGAGAGATGTGAAAGTGTTGGTAGTCGGTAATCCTGCTAATACCAATGCGCATACAGCAATGTTGAGTGCGCCTGATTTAAATCCAAGAAACTTTACTGCAATGACACGTCTTGATCATAATCGTGCATTAGCGCAGTTAGCTGCAAAAACTAATAATAAGGTTGATGATATTTCACAGATGACAATTTGGGGTAATCATTCGACAACACAATTTCCTGATATTAGCCAGACTAGAGTTGCAGATAAATCAGCTAAAGATATGGTTGATTTTGATTGGTACAAGGATGAATACATTCCTCGTGTTGCAAAACGTGGTGCTGAAATCATTGATGCTCGTGGTGCATCCAGTGCAGCATCTGCGGCTGCAGGTGCTATCGATCATATGCGTGATTGGGCATTAGGAAGCAGAGAAGGTGATTGGGTAAGCATGGCAGTACCTAGTGATGGTAGTTACGGAATACCTGAAGGTTTAATGTTTTCTTTCCCATGTACTTGCAAAGATGGTGACTACAGCATTGTTCAGGGACTGGAAATAGATGAGTTTGGTCAAAAGATGTTAGACATAACTCAAAAAGAACTTGAAGAAGAAAGAGATGCTGTTGCTAAAATCTTATAATCGGTTTTTGTAATTCAATATAAATAAGGCCGCAATCGCGGCCTTATTTATTAGCGTAATGAAATAACCTGCCAATTCTCCTGATTAGCTTTTTCTTTTAGTTTTTCATCCGGATCTACGGCAATGGGATGGTCAACTTTTTTTAATAGCGGAATGTCATTATGTGAGTCACTATAAAACCAGGTTTCTTCTGGCTGTTTGCCATGTTGTGCCAGCCAATGTTTATAACGAGTAACTTTACCTTCTGCAAATGAAGGTGTGCCAGAGACTTCACCGGTAAATTCACCATCAATCTTTTCCGGTTCACAAGCAATTAGTTCATCAATACCAAAAATTGTAGCAATAGGTTCGGTTAGGAATCGATTTGTTGCAGTAATAATTAATAATTCATGACCTTGTTGCCGATGTTTATCAACCTCTTTTAATGCTTTATCCAGTATCAACGGTTTAATTTTTTTTGTCATATAATCTTCACGCCAGGAAAGTAATGTCTGGTAATCGTTATCAGCAAGAGGTTTTAGCTGAAAACGCAGAAAGGCATAGATATCAAGTTGACCATCCATATAATCCTGATAAAACTGATCATGACCTGTTCTATATAGTTCAGAATCAACTTGTTTTATCTCAATCAGATAGTCACCCCATAAACAATCACTGTCACCGGCAATCAGCGTGTTATCAAGATCAAAAATAGCGAGTTTCATAATTTACAACGTTATTAATAATATAAGGGCGATAGTCTAGGGGCTTTATTTTTGATAGCAAGCTGGATTGCAGATTGATACTGATTGTAAGAGAATTAGGCTAATTTGAAGTAAAAGGTAAATAACGTGATTGATTCCGAAGGCTTCCGAGCGAATGTTGGCATAATTCTCTCAAATAAAGAGGGTAGAGTGTTTTGGGCCAAACGTTTGGGTATGGATGCCTGGCAATTTCCTCAAGGTGGTATAAAGAAGAATGAAACGCCTGAAGAAGCGATGTATCGTGAATTGGAGGAGGAGATAGGTTTATTGCCTAATGACGTTGAAATCATTAGTGCCACTGATGAATGGCTACGCTATTGGTTACCGAAACGTTTTATTCGTCACAATGCCTATCCGCTTTGTGTTGGACAGAAACAAATCTGGTTTTTACTAAAGCTGGTTTCCGATGAAAGCAAGGTGAATTTGGAAAGTGCCGGACAACCAGAGTTTGATTTATGGAAATGGGTCGATTTCTGGTATCCAGTTAACGAAGTAGTCTCATTTAAGCGAAATGTTTATGAACAGGCATTAAATCAACTAGCCCCGTTTATACTTCCAGAGGGTAAACTTAAACGCACAATGTTTTAATTTTATCTTGGCATAGCCATAAAACGCATAATATTTCTCAAAATACGATTTGCATTGCGGTTGCTGATACCACTTACATAATAACTACCAAATTCTGGCGGATAACCCCAACTGACAATTAAATTATGCAATTCTTCAAGTACCAAGACACAATGTTTCATAGCATGATCTGCGACGACGCGTGCATCAGCCTGTTGTTGAATTTGTTCAAGTGAATATTCTGTCATACATTCTTCATGTTTGACGCCATATACACGTGCTTGAGCATACTCTTCGGTGGTCATATTGTCCGGGTCTTTATAATCTCCAGCCAAAACAGGACTGATGATAAAAGTGAAAAGCAAAATAAGGCTGGCTGGTTTAATCATAATATTGCTGTCTCAATATAAAGGTTTCAATTTAGAGTAACTTTATCATGAAAGTTTCCGATTTTCTTAATGCTGATTTAAGCACGCCTTGTTATGTTTATGATCAGGCAATAATATTGGATGTGCTCGATAAGATTAATGCGCTAACAAGTAGGGTAGATATTAAAACACTTTATTCTATCAAGGCTGCCAATAACATTCGTTTACTTGAATTTATTCGACCATATGTTAGCGGTTTTTCATGTAGTTCATTGTATGAATTAATGTTAGCGGATGAAATCCTTGAACAGGGACAATCCAGACATTTGACTACGCCGATTTATAAGGACTATGAATGGCAAACTATTCAAACACTGGCTAATTACGTCAGTATAAATTCTATTTCTCAATGGCAGCGTTTTAGTAAAAATAATTTGATTAGTGCCGGTTTAAGAATTAATCCAGAGCAGTCTTTTGCCAGAGACATTCGTTATGATCCATGCCGTGTTGATTCCAAATTAGGTGTCAATAGAAATCAGCTAGTTCAGGCATTCAACGATTCAATGGTATCTGTCGATAAAATTGAAGGCATCCATTTGCATAATAATTGTGAATCAACGGATTTTGGACAGTTACAGCAGTCAGTAAATATTGTACTAACTATTCTTGATGAGTTTTCTATAAAGCCACGATGGTTAAATCTGGGAGGCGGTTATTTATTTCACAATAGTAACTGTGATGAATTAATAACTATTGTGAATGAAATTCGTACCAGATTTGATGTTGATATCTTTATTGAACCTGGCAAGGCGATTGTCGGACATGCCGGATATATTGTTTCCCGAGTGGTTGATATTATAAACGGTGAAAATAAAAAAATAGCCATACTTGATACGACGATTAATCATTTGCCTGAAGTATTTGAATATCAATATCGTCCTAACATTTTAAATTCGCAAAATGACAATGGTCATGAATATCGTTTGGCAGGTTGTAGTTGTTTGAGTGGTGATTTATTTGGTGATTATTACTTTGCAGAGCCATTAAACAGGGGTGATGTTGTCGTCTTTAATTCAGTCGGCGCGTATATGCAGGTGAAGGCAAACTGGTTCAATGGAATTAATATGCCAGCAACATATTTGACAGATGAAAACAAACATTTTGAGTTAATCATGCAGTATGATTATGCTGATTTCAGAAAACGCTAAATTTACAGTTTTATTTCACAGTGAAATAGTCAAGCTATGACAGGAAGATTAAAGAATGCTTACTGAAGTCAGAGTAATTTATCTGGCTTTCCTGAAGATATGCTTGTTTAAGATTAAGCCGCAGGATATTCCAGTATCATCAAGTCTGTTGGCAATGACTATTGTTACCTATGCCATTGTGACCATGTTTTTACTTCTTGTGAGGGAAACAGTTGCCCAGGCGATTATGATGACCTTGCTTGAGGTCTCGATATTATTTGGTTTTATTTATATCTTATTGCGACTAGTTAAAAAGCCGGAGCGAAGTTTGCAAACCTTATCAGCTTTATATGGTACCGGCACAATTCTCAGTCTTATTGTCTTGCCGTTATATTTTATTATTAGCATGTATGATCAACAGCCTGTAAATCCGAATGTTATATTTTCTTTACTACAGTTTCTTTTGATCAGTTTAACCATATGGAATATCACCGTGATGTCCTACATCATGCGGCATTCATTTGAAGCAGGCGTATTTACCAGTGTGATGCTGGCGATTAGTTACATGTGTATTGTATTAAGTATGTCAGCATTTCTTTTTACGACAGAAGGCGTCAGTTAATGCATATTCATATTCTGGGAATTTGCGGTACATTCATGGGCGGTATCGCGCAAATTGCAAAAAGTCTCGGTCACAGGGTCACAGGGTCAGATCAAAATGTCTATCCTCCTATGAGCGATCAGTTACAGGGAATGGGGATCGAGTTGCAGGAAGGTTATCTGGCAGAACATCTTTTACCAGCTCCCGATATTGTGATTATCGGTAATACGATTTCCAGAGGGAATGCCGCACTTGAATATGTGTTGGAAAATCGCTTGCCATATTATTCCGGCCCGGAGTGGTTATATCGCGAAGTATTAATTAATAAACATGTTCTGGCAGTTTCTGGCACTCATGGTAAAACCACTACCACGACTATTTTGACCTGGATATTGGAATATGCGGGCAAGCAGCCCGGATTTTTGATTGGTGGTGTAGCCGAAAACTTCGGTCTGACAGCGCGAATAACCGATAGTGATTATTTTGTTATCGAGGCAGATGAATACGATACGGCGTTCTCTGATAAGCGATCAAAATTTGTTCATTATCATCCAAAAACCCTGATCATGAATAATCTTGAGTTCGATCATGCTGATATCTTTCATGATATTGACGCTATCAAGCGACAATTTCATCATTTAGTCAAAATCATGCCCGCATCTGCGCAGATCATTTATCCAGCATTTGATAAGGAAATATGTTCGGTATTAGATATGGGCTATTGGTCTGAAACCGTCAGTTTTGGTGATGAGAACGCTGATTGGCATCTGTTACAAACCGCAGAAGATTTCACAGAATTCAATATAGAAACAAAAGATGGAAAGCGGGCTACAGTCGACTGGTCGCTCTTGGGTAAACATAATGCTAACAATGCGCTGGCGGCAATTATGGCGGCTCACTATATTGGCATTGATGTCGACACTTCAATAGAGGCATTAAAGTTATTCAAGTCGGTTAAGCGCCGTCTGGAATGTATCTATCGATCTGAAGCAGTCACGTTATACGATGATTTTGCACATCACCCAACAGCGATAGAAACTACATTGCAGGCACTTCGTTCTCATGTTGGTGAGAAAAGAATAATAGCCATTATGGAACCACGTTCAAATACGATGAAGATGGGGATTCATAAAGATACTCTGGCTAATTCCCTGAAGATTGCAGATGTAGTAATTGTATTTCAATCCGATGCTGTAAAGTGGGACATGCGCCAGCATATGGATGAACTCGGTGATAAATGTCAGGTCTTTACTGATATAGACGAGATAGTGTCAACGGTAAAATCACTGCATCAACATGGTGATCATATTGTTTTGATGAGTAATGGTGGTTTTGGTGGTATTCACAAAAAGTTAATCGAATTATTTAGTCATGAATGAAATCGCAATCTTTCCATTAAATGTTGTTGTATTTCCGGAAGGGGAATTACCGTTGCGACTATTTGAGCCGCGTTATCTGGATATGGTTAAACGTTGTATGCGTAAGGATATTGGATTTGGTATATGTTTAATCAGTAAAGGAAACGAAGCGGGTGTGCCTGCTGAGATAAATCTATTTGGTACCTATGTTCGAATTATTGATTGGGAACAATTACCGGGTGGATTGCTAGGTATTACCGTTAAAGGTGAAAAACGCTTTCGTATAGAATCAAGCTGGCTACAGGATGATAATTTAAGAATAGCGGATATAACTTATCTTGACGAAGATGATGATATTATTCCGGAAAACTATCAGGGATTTTCTGAACTACTAAAACAAATCGCCGAACGCTATGAACTTGAGATTGCTGATGAAGAAGAGCGTTTTGAAAAAGCAACCTGGGTGAGCGAGAGACTGGCAGAAATATTACCTTTTGAACTTTCTATGAAACAAACATTGCTGGAAATGGATAAACCATTACAGCGTTTCGATTTAATGCAGGCTTTACTGGAAAAGGTAGAAGCAGGAGAGTTTAATCAGATTTGATTAAGCAATAAATGTTGCTGAATCCGGTTCATCAATAATAGGGTTAGTTAACTTACCGATTTTCTCAATTTCTATGGTCACAGTATCACCGACATGCATGTAACCACTCGGTTTCATCTTTACGCCGACACCACTACTGGTCCCCGTTGCAATTATATCTCCCGGTTCTAGTGTTATGACCTGAGATAAATAATGCACAAGAAAATAACAATCATAGATAAGATGTTTAGTATTTGAGTCCTGACGTTTGTCATTATTAACCCAGGTTTTAATATCCAGTTTATGTGGATCGCCAATCTCATCACGGGTAACTATCCAGGGACCAATCGGACCATGTGTGTCGAATGATTTTCCAAGCGTCCAGGTATGTGAGCGCATTTGCCAGTCACGTACGCTAACATCATTCACAATCGTATAACCGGCAATAACTTCTTTTGCCTGTTCTAAAGTAACATTACGGCAACGTTTACCAATAACCAAACCAAGTTCACCTTCATAGTCGAGTTTTTCTGAAACCTTTGGCAAATGAATGGGTGCTCCAGTGCCAATGACACAACTATTTTGCTTATTAAAAAAGGTTGGATATTCAGGTTTATCCAATCCGGTTTCGGCAATGTGATCTGCGTAGTTTAGCGTGACACCGAATAACTTATCTGGCTTGAGAATAGGAGAGAGAATTTCAATATCATCAATATTGATACGGTCTGCATCATCATTAAGTATTTCCTGCATAGACTGAATAGCAGTAGCACCATCGGATAAAAACTGTTGCATACCTTTATCGTGATGATATGCCTCTGGGGCAGGACAGATACCCTGTGCATCTAAAACACCAACTTGAATACTGTCTTGATAACGATATGTGAGTAGTTTCATGATGAGAATCAGTTATTTTTAACCAATTATATCAATTGCCGCTTTAATAAAAAATCGTTCATGAGCAATGCTTTTGTGAATTAACCAATTTCTCTCTAATAGAAATTCTTTAAGTTTATTTTGAAAAGACTCAGGGCATGAATCATCTTTTTCGACTATGTTGACAGCTCTGCCTCGAGTATAAGAACGATACTTTTCTAAAAGTAGAACAGCCTTTACCTTTAACTTTGCTTTTTTTAATACAATAGAATGACTGAGAGCATTTTCTACGTATTGAATAGCGCATACAGACTCGCCAACTAAGAAATATAGGTTTAGCTCTTGTTGTGAAGCTGTTTTAAATCTGGATTTCTTGTCCACTTTGAATCCTTACAAAATATTTTCCATGTTCTACAATTAATTGTTTGCAAATGCTAACTTGTCAGTTGTCTTATGTTTACTTAGGGCTGTCAGTTTTATTATAAGGTAATATATGGTTTATTTAATTTTTGGCTTATTTTATTATCTAATTTGTTGAAATAATTAATAATAAGTCAGTTGAACAAAGAAAAACGCTCGCTTATATTTTCTAAATTATGGGAACAGAATCCTAATCCCACTACTGAGCTCGTCTACAATTCGCCATTTGAATTATTAATTTCGGTGATCCTTTCTGCACAGGCGACCGATGTTAGTGTAAACAAGGCAACGAAACCATTATTTAAGTTTGCCAACACACCTGAAGCGATTCATGCGCTTGGGCTAACTAAGTTGAAACACTACATTAAAACCATTGGCCTTTATAATAATAAGGCGAAGAATATTATCGAGACCTGTAAAGCACTTATAGATGAGCATGATAGTGAGGTGCCACAGGATAGAGAGGCATTAGAGAAACTTCCCGGGGTGGGAAGAAAAACGGCGAATGTGATATTAAATACGGCGTTTGGTGAACCTACTATCGCAGTGGATACACATATCTTCAGGGTGTCGAATCGTACTGGAATTGCGCCAGGCAAAAATGTGCTGGATGTTGAAAAGAAGTTATTAAAACTTGTTCCGGATGAATTTAAAAAAGATGCGCACCATTGGCTGATTTTGCATGGACGCTATACTTGTATCGCTAGAACCCCGCGTTGTGCTAGTTGTGTTATCTTTGATGAATGTGAATGGCGACCCAGATTTAAACAGGCAGAGAAAGACAATTAAGCATTATGTTATTTAATAATCGAGATGAAACCCGCAAGGTCTTTTTTTCTGTATGGCAGAAAGTGCAGGTTGGGAAACAGCTTGAACCAATGGAGTCGATTATTGCCGATGTTATTAATCTGCACCCCGAGTATCAGAAAGTATTGGAAGACGAGGAAGAGGGTGTATTATCTGAATTCAAACAAGAGCAGGGGATGACCAACCCTTTCCTTCATATGGGATTGCATATTGCATTGCGTGAACAATTGGCAATGAATAAGCCCGACGGGATAAAACAAATATATGAGCAACTTAGCAGACAATACCCGGATATTCATCAGCTTGAGCACAGTATGATTGATTGTCTGGCAGAAGCATTGTGGTTGGCGCAACTAAACAATACATTGCCAGATGAAAAACAATATCTCGACAAACTAAAACGATTACTAAACACATGAGCCGCAATGTCTATGATTTGTTAACCTCGAAAAAGGGGCACTCTCTTGAAGAACAGCTCGCTTTACTTGCAGACATCTCACAAAGTTTTTCCAGTTCATTATATATAGAAGATACATTTCAAACTGCGATTATGCGTTTTATGGAATATATGGACGCGGAAGCAGCTTCTATTTTTTTATTACAAGGAAATAATAAAGAACTTGTGTGTATGGATTGTGCCGGTCCTTTTGATATAACCGGTTTAACGTTTGCAGCCAATCAAGGTATTGTTGGTAAAACGATTCAAACTCTTAGTTGCCAGTTAATTAGTGATGTTTCGAAAAACCCGGATTTTTCTAAAACCATTGATATTGGCACTGGTTTTCAGACCCGTTCAATATTATGTGTGCCCTTAATCGTCAATGAACAGTGTATTGGTGCGCTTGAGTTATTGAATAAAAAGAATGGCAAATTATTCGATGAAGATGATCGTCATCTATCTGTCGCACTGGCATCAGCAGCGGCGCTGGCGATTAATAACTCGAAAATGGCAGAAGCATTACTTGAGCAGGAACGAATGCAAAAGGAACTGGAACTTGCCAGAGATATTCAGCTGGATTTATTGCCGGAAATGGATAGTGATTTTCCTATAAATAGTATCAATGTGCCTGCATATGAAGTGTCAGGTGATTTTTATGATTTCTTTAAACTTGATGATGGTCTGATCTATTTTAATCTCGCCGATGTGTCAGGTAAGGGAATGAATGCGGCTTTATTGATGGCACGTGCAAGCAGTTTATTACATCATCTGGCAAAATGTATTGATGATCCTGGCGAACTTTTAGCGCGAGTAAACGATGAATTATGTGAAACCATTTCGCATGGTATGTTTATTACGATTGTTTCCGGCTTCATTGATACAGAAACCTGCATTATCAAATTTGCCAATGCCGGTCATCAACCACCACTATTTCATCATGCATCTGGTGATTTTGAAGAGATTCAAGCAGAAGCACCTCCCCTTGGAATATTACCCGGTGCAGAGTTTCCGGTAACGGAAATCAAATTGAATGATGGTTGTATTTATTTATTTACTGATGGCGTAACAGAAAGCATGGATGAGTCCCATCATGCATTGAATGTCGATGGTTTAATTAATTTGATTGAGAACAACAGTAAGAAAGTCGCCTCTAAACGACTTGAAGATATTGTTGCCAGTATTCGTGATTTGGAGTTAAAACAGCGCGATGATATCACCATGATGGTGATTGAATGTTGCAAGCATAAATAATGGAAACCTTGTTTGAAATTCGTTTTCCGGCTTGTCCTGACAGATTGTGCATGATCCGTTCAATGGTCAGAAATACTGCGCGAGTTTGTGGCTGTAGTTCAGATCTGGCAGAACATTTAGTTATCGCTGTAAACGAGGCATGCATGAATGTGATTCAACATGCCTATCAGGGAGATGAACAGGGTGAAATCATTTTAAAAATGCTAAATAATGAAGGCAGCTTATATTTTAAACTATATGATTATGCGAACCCGGTTAATCTTGAAGATATAAAGTCTAGAGATTTGAATGATTTGAGGCCAGGGGGATTAGGTATAAATTTTATTAATGACATTATGGATGAATGTCATCGGGGACATTTGGATGAGGGTAAAGGAAATTACCTCGAGATGATTAAAAAAATAACATAGATAAATAGGGTTCCCATGGATATTAATATCACAAAATATGATGATTTTTCTGTTGTTGAATTAGTAGGTGATGTGGATCTTTCTTGTTCTCCCGACGCACGTACGCAAATTCTGAAAGTGTTAAATAATGAGACTGATTTAGCCGTAAATCTCGAAAAAGTGACTTATATTGATAGTTCAGGTATTGCCAGTCTGGTAGAAGGCTATCAAATAGCCAAAAAGAAACAATTGAGCTTTGCTCTGGTGTCAGCAAGTCCGGCAGTAATGAGTGTCCTAACATTGGCAAGACTAGATATGGTGTTTCCAATGTTTGCCAATCTCGAAGAATACAAAGCTAATCAAAGTGCATTAAAAAACCGGCGTTAGTCGTTTTTTTATAAAAATTGCTCAGAATTAGTTAGCAGATGAAAACCCCATTTTAATGCCTGCTAATACAATCAAATCACTATCTTTTAATTGATAAGCTTTGCCACCAATCGCTTCACCATTAACCTAAGGATGACGTTTGCCATCGCTAATTCCTATCCCCATTTAATAAAGCGCAAACGCCGGTATTATTGAATGTAGGCAATTGTTTATATTTCTTGAGAAATTTAAGGAAGTTCTGATTACCTTAAGAGGTAGATTATCTTTCAAGATAGTCAATTTTGCCGGTTTTGTCTTTCCAGTCATCTGCGTTATCCAGAGGACTTTTCATTTCATTAATAACAGGCCATTCTTGGGAGAGTTCTGCATTGAGCTCAATAAATTCCCGCTGATTTTCTGGTACATCTTCATCAGACATGATGGCTTCTACCGGGCATTCAGGTTCGCAAAGTGTGCAGTCGATACATTCATCAGGGTCAATCACCAACATATTGGGACCTTCATGAAAACAGTCTACCGGACAGACTTCTACACAATCAGTATATTTACACTTTATACAACTTTCTGTAACGACAAATGGCATCGAATTTACCTATATTTATTTCTTAATTTATTGAAAGTGCGCATCATACTAGTTCCTGCTGCAGCACAAAAGCCTTAATTATCGTTACGCAGCAGTTCGGAGATTTCATCTGCCAGCGCAGTGCCTTTACTGAATTCGGCGATAGAGATTTGTTGTTGATGCAAGGCATTCATAAGCTGTATCTGTATTGTGTTGGCATCACTATCCTTACAAAAGATTTGGATTTTCCTAGAGTCTTTGATGTCCACTTCAATTCGCTCTATGTTATTAATTTGCTTAAATATATCATTGATATTAGAGGGGGCATTCTGCTCAAGAAAGATACGGAAACACTGGCTTACACGCTTTAATTCTCCAACCGAGGTCGTTTTAACAAGTTTTCCCCGATTTAGCACAACGATCTGTTGGCATATTCCCTCGATTTCTCCCAGATTATGTGAACTGATCATTAGACGATGATCAGCTGCAAGTTGTTTTAATAGCAGGTGTATATCATTAACGGCAACGGGGTCCAGACCCGAGGTTGGTTCGTCCAACATGATTAATTCGGGTTTGCCGATTAATGCCTGCGCCAACATGACTTTTTTTCGTTGACCAAAACTTAACGTTTCGGGGTATTGTATAGCCAGTGGCATGATATTGATCAGTGACAACACACGCTCGGTTTCGGTTCTTGCGGAAGCACGTGAAAAACCCTGCAGGCGCGCGAAATGACATAGTTGATGAAAAACGCTGATACTTCTGAACATGTTGATATCTTGGGGCAGGATGCTGATTCTGCCTTTCAAATTCTCACTATGCGCAGATTTACCAAATATTTTGATATCACCTTTAGTTGGCCGTGTAAATCCGCACAACAGTGCAAATAAGGTTGATTTCCCGGCACCATTCGCACCGACCAGACCAGTCGGTTCATTACCTATTAGTTCAAGATCTAATTCATCCAGCGCTTTAAGGCTGCCGTAGTGTTTTGATAATGAGTGGCAGGTAATCATGGCTATTAAATATCCTGTCTCTCAAAACACCAACAGGTCAAGGCAGCATAAAATAGACTGTATGCACAGGATAAGCCGATGGTAATAAAAAAATTGCTTATCGTTAAATCAAAAATAAAAGGACGAGTACCACTAGGTAATATATAGACAATAAAATTATAATCTTTATAAAAGCCCAAGATAAAAAAAACCAGAATGGTATAGATTGTCATTGATAAAAACAGGTTTCCTATTGCAGAGCGAGTGATAATGGATATTAAGCCGACATAGGTAATGAAAGGCAATGAATATATCGTCAATATAATACTTATCTGCAAGGCATAACTCATGATGATATCAATATCATTGTCATCATTTATCATCGCAACGATAGCTGCACAAAATGTCGTTAATATTAAACAGAGACTAACCACTATAAATGCGGATAGTATTCTTGATAGATAAATTTCCTTACGTGTAGAACGCATTGATAAAAATCGAAATGTGCCAGTTGCAAAATTCGATGAAAAAGGATTATTAGCAACAAACATGACAAACATCGGCATAATGACAACTGAGACGATTAAATAAAATGATAATACTGCGGATCGTTCAGCGATTAATGAAATCGCCAGTTCCTGATTACCGAGTAGCCAACTTGTTGCCGCTAAACCGCCAACACCTTTTATCCAATTCACTGATTCCTCGCTAATATTATAAAAGATAAGAAACCAGAAAAGAAAATAGGGGATAATAAATATTGCACTGCGCATACTACTCAGAGAGTGATAAAGATCAAAAAAGACCAGTTCTTTTAAACGGTAAATATTTAACACAAGCTTATTTATTCGGTTTCTTTGGCTAGCGCTTTTAATTCATATAGCAGTTCTAATGCCTGTTTAGGTGTCATATTATCCGGATTGATTTGCTTGAGCTTATCCTTAACTTCATCATGTTGAAACAAATCGACTTGTTTCGTATTTTCCTTAACGTCATGGGGCAGGCACTCCATTTCGATTAATCGTTGTTTGGCTTGTTGTATGACTTTATTTGGTACACCGGCTAACGCTGCAACATGCAAACCATAGCTTTGATTAGCTGGGCCGGGGCTGACACTATGTAAAAAGACAACCTCTTCACCATGTTGTCGTGCTTCCATATGTACATTGCCAACTTCAACATACTGTTCAGGTAAAGCTGTCATTTCAAAATAATGTGTAGCAAATAAGCAATAGGCATGAATAGATTCAACTAAATATTGTGCTGTTGCCCATGCCAGAGAAAGTCCATCATAGGTACTGGTGCCACGACCTATCTCATCCATTAACACCAAACTATATTCAGTTGCATTGTTGAGAATGGTTGCTGTCTCAGTCATTTCTACCATGAAGGTTGACCGACCACTTGCCAGGTCATCTGCAGCCCCTATGCGGGTGAATATACGATCAATCACTCCAAGCCTTGCCGAAGTCGCTGGAACATAACAACCAATGTGCGCCATTATTACTATTAATGCAGTTTGTCGCATGTAGGTTGATTTTCCGCCCATATTCGGACCAGTAATAATGAGCATTTGTTCTTTAGGCGTTAGCAACACATCGTTATGTACAAACGAATTCGTTTGTATTTGTTCAACGACTGGATGACGACCAGCCTGAATATCAATTATTTTTTCATTGCAGAGGTCAGGTTTATTGTATTGATAGGTTTCTGCAATTTCGGCGAAGCATAAATAGATATCTAGTTCGGCAAGGGTTTTAGCATTTATTTGTAATTCAGTTAAATAGGTCGCTATATTATTTAATAATTCTGTGTAAAGTGCTTTTTCTTTCGCGAGAGCTTTTTCGCGCGCACTTAAAACATCATTTTCAAACGCCTTTAACTCAGGAATAATAAACCGCTCAGTTGCTTTCAGAGTTTGACGACGCATGTAATCATTCGGTACTTGATTTGAATAAATGCGGCTTATTTCTATGTAATATCCATGAATACGATTGTAGCCAAGTTTTAAGCCGGCGATTCCTGTTCGTTGCTGTTCACGCGCTTCAAGCTCTTGTAAAAATTGATCAGCATTTTTATCGAGTTTTCTGAGTTTATCCAAATCTTTATCATAGCTATTCGCAATCACCCCGCCATCTCTAATGGTCACTGGCGGTTCATCGCATATGGCGCTTTTTAATTGTTGTAGAAGATCGGGCAGTAAATTTAACTGTGAATGTAACTTCTTTAGTCGGGGACTATCATGTCCAGACAATCTATTTTTTATTGCTGGAAGTTCATCCAGACTATTGCGTAGTTGAATCAGGTCTCTTGGTCTGGCGGACCGTAATATCACACGTGTAAGGATTCGATCGATATCACAGATTCGACGCATATCTTCATGAAAATCCCGATGTGAAAAGTTATTTAGTAAATGTGCAACGGCATCATAACGAAGATTTAACTCTGTATGATTTCTGATGGGTTTTGCGAGCCAGCGTTGTAACAAACGACTGCCCATAACAGTCGATGTATTGTCAATGACATTTAATAATGAATGTGAAGCACCTTTCATCAGACATTGTTCGAGTTCCAAATTAAGTCTGGTTGCAGCATCCAGCTTAATATAATCCTTATCATTGATAACTAATGGCGTTTGTAAATGAGGCAATATGATTTTTTGAGTTTCATGCAGATAATGTAATAGTCCACCAAATGCATTAATTGCCAGATTAAGTTCCTGACAATCAAAACCATCAAGATTATTAACCTTGTATTGTTGTTTAATCATGCGAGCAGCTGATTCAGAACCAAATTGAATATCTGGTCGCTTTGTAATACAAAAACGCTTTAACTTTTCACGATCTAATTCAGTAGTGTCTGTAATTAGTATTTCAGCCGGTTGTTGCTCAGCAATGATATCGTCGAGTTTACCGGCAGTGTCGAGTTCCATTAATTCAATTCGACCTGTACTTACTTCTACACTGGCTATACCAACCTGTTGTTCTGATAGATATATTGAAAGCAATACATTACGTTGTTTTTCTTCTAGCAGAGCATCATCGGTTAATGTTCCTGGAGTCAGGATGCGAACAATTTTTCGTTCTACCGGACCTTTACATAGGGCGGGGTTTCCAATCTGTTCGCATATAGCGACAGACTCACCTAGTTTAATGAGCCTTGTAAGATAATTTTCTGCCGCATGAAAGGGTACACCGGCCATGGGGATAGCTTCCCCCGCTGATTTACCACGTTTGGTCAGAGTAATGTCGAGAAGTCGCGCGGCTTTCTTAGCATCTTCATAGAATAATTCATAGAAATCACCCATGCGAAAAAACAGTAACATATCGGGGTACTCGGCTTTAAAGCCAAGATACTGTTGCATCACAGGTGTATGAGTGGGCTGCTGGGTTGTGGCAGTCATGTAGTTATTTTAAAGAAACTAACCAAACTTGGCTATCTGTCATGAGCATGTATCAGTGATTTCACATTGATAAGCAGTTGATTGCATACGCATTATGCTTTGTGAATAAAGCACTATGCTGAAGCGTCCATTATCTGTAGGATCGGAAATACAGCTTTGGGCGAATGTGCCGGCAGCAGGCGGTCCAAAGAAACCTTCAGGGGTGTTGTCTGTATCCGGCCAATAATGTCCATAATCAATTTCTGATTGTGGTGCTGAACCCTTGCCATAGCGCTGCCAAGCCCAAATCATACGATTCACAAAAGGAACAATTAACTGAAAACAATAACCAACATGGACTTTTAACAAATTTGCATCTTGTATGGTCTGTGCACTTGCACCAACCAGATTGGAATCACGGTACATTAAATTATCATTCGGAATGCCTAATACCGCTCCACGTTCATCATCATCAATCATGACACCATAATCACTGAATGAATCTGCATTGGGATTAACGACAGTGATATTGACATAACCATCATCAATTTGCTGCTGCACGATTTGACGGGCACAAAGCACGTCATCAGACTCAAACGTATTGATATTTTTATCGAGTACCCCGCGTGTATTGGTATCAACAATTTGTGTCGCACCGACTCGTGCTTGTCTGCCAGCATCTGTATTTAGGAATGTACTGGAGCAGTCTCCTGAATTATCCATATTAAGATAACTACTGGTATAAAGTGGTGACATATTACTGGCAAACGCGAGCTGCATATTGGATAAACTGGCATGACTGATGCTACCGGCACGAACAGTTTGGAAGGTTGCATAATTGAGCGTGACTTTGGCCTGATATATCAGGGCAAACTGTAATATACCCATTACCAGCATGAGCATAACAGGAAACACTATCAGGAACTCCACCATAGCTTGTCCATGTTGTGAATTTATATAGTGTCTATAGATAATCATCATGCTGCAGCTGATTATTTTTCCTGAATAATCTTTTTGATTTCTTCCAGCATATCGTAAGCCTTACCATATAGAGGATCTTGTTTATCAGCATAGACTAACATTTCACTTAAACTAAATGCTGTTTGTTTTAATTGTACGACACTCAGGTTATACCAGGCTTTTGAGTGTTTAGGATCACGAATGACCGCTTCTCGATAAAGATTCATGGAGGCATAAGGTCTTTCTGTTCTGACATAGATATTAGCCATACGAAACCAGTACTCAGCTTCCTGTGGTAATTCTTTTATCAGAATTTCGTAATATTTCTCACCATTCTGCAGGTCATCATTTTCATATGCCTGATTCGCTTTTCGTTTAATTTCCTGCAAATCAACTTGTGGCTCTGCCTCTACTTCAGTTTTATTCTGTAATGTATTACATCCACCTAGTAACAAGGCGATAGTTATTAACAGAATAGGTTTAACAAAGAGCGTTAGATAATTCATATGTCCTTCCAGATAAGACGTTGTCCAATTTCTAAATTCAAGGTTTGCAATTTATTCGCATTGAGTTCAATTACTCCCTGTGCTGAATGGCAGATGGAAAAGCAGCATGGTCTTAACGTCTTTACCATTTTTACAATACGACATTCCTTATCCACATAGATTAAATCAATGCTGTAACGCATACCCAATGTATGCACAGATGAGCATGGCGTAATATATAAAGCTTCATTTGCCTGTAATTTTTTTCTAAGCAATAAACCGCAGAGTCGTTCAAGAAAGTGCGTTGTTTTTTTTACATCGGGTAAAACACATTGCTCAGGTTCAATCATTAACCTGCCATGCTTCATAACATGCCTTCAGACATGAATTTCATCACGATGGGGAATCCTAATACGATAAACGTTACCGGGAAGATAAACATGATCAATGGTCCGACCAGTTTGATCGGTGCTTCCATAGCCAGTTTTTCAGCGCGTTGAAAACGCTCGTTTCTGCGCTGGTCTGATTGTACACGTAATACAGTTGCCAGTGACGCACCCATCTTTTCAGCCTGAATAATCGAACTCACAAACCCAGTAATTTCCTGAATATTTAGTCGCTCCGACATACGTCTCAGTGCATCAGCTCTTGAAAGGCCTGCACGTAGATCACGTAATACAATAGAGAACTCATTACGTAGTGGTCCAGGAGGTGCTTTTTCCATTGCCTGTCCTAGTGCGCCTTGTAAATTTAAACCTGCTTCTACACACATCGTGATGAAATCCAGATAAACAGGCAATGTTCGTATTACTGCATTATCTCGTTTTTTTCGTGTGTCATTTAACCAGATGTTAGGAAATAAAAAGCCCAACACAGGCATAATCACAAACCAGACAGGTTGAAATTTATGCAGCATAATCATCATTAACAATGCGATGATTGGTGCAATGATTGCTGAAATAATTCTTAGCGCGATGAACTGTTCTGCATTTAATAAGTAACTAACACCAGAGTGGGTGATTTTCTTTTCAGTGCGTTCTAGAATTTCATAAGGAAAAAATACGACAAAGAAATTGGCAATGATTTGAATAAACGGCCAGATTATTTTTAATTTCCACGATAGAGGATCCATATAAGTACGATCTTCTTTATCGATCATTGAATAAACTGTACCGATTAAATATACGATCAGAAGGCCAGTTAGAAAATAACTTATGAGAGAGCCGTTGTAATATATAAAATCCATTACATTAGTCTCTAAACATCAATGCTTGTGATCTTACTAATCATGAAATAGCCCATAGCTTCCATCACAATAATAATTGTTAATACTACCCAGCCTATTGTCGTCGTCCAGAGTTTACTCATAGCTTCTGGCTCCATGAAATTCAGTAAAACGCCAAGCAGTATAGGTAAGCCTGTCATCACAATGCCCTGTAGCTTTCCCTGCGCAGTTAAACTTTCAATCTTGCCTTCCATCATGGCTTTACGGCGAAGTGTTTCGCCTAGCGTTTCCATGGTTTCAGCAAGATTACCGCCAACTTCGCGGTTGATTAGCAGAGCGGTTACCAACATACCAAAGTCAGCTATTGGAATTCGTTCTTCCATCTTCTTTATAGAGACTTCAAACTCCACGCCTAGACGTTGTTCTTTAAGAAACAGTTCAAATTCCTGTGATAGGGGGGCAGGTTGTTCCTTGACTAAACTTTCCAATGCAATATTCAAACTGGCGCCGGCACGCATCGCACCGGAAATCATTGCCAAACCATCAGGCATTTGTGCTTCGAAACGTTTCAAACGCTGTTTGCGCATTTGTTTATAAATAGCAGTTGGGAAAAATAAAATGAGTCCAAGCATGGCAACTGTGGCTGCCGTATCGCGCGTAACGACAAAGGTCAAGACTGGTAAAACAATAATGGCGATGATATTCATAGTAAAGAGCTGATTTGGATCAACTGTCATGAACATATCTGAGGCATTCGCTGTCGCTGTTGAGGTGAATGTTTGCTTATAATTATCAGCAAACTCCTGTACCTTTTTGCCAAGTGCAAACCAGATGATCGCAACTGCCAAAAACACAGCTGCTAACGATAAATAATAAGTAACGTTTGCAGAAAGAGAAAGGAAGAAGTCCATCATAATAATTAAGAGAAGATAGACATATCCACTGGTAAACCTCGTTGACGCATCTCTTCATAAAAATGAGGAATTGCACCGGTTGCTTCAAAACGACCCTTTACTTTACCGTTTTCATCAAAGCCTTCCTGTTGATAACGGAAGATATCCTGCATGGAGACAATTCCCGATTCTACACCGGTAATTTCGGTAATGTTTATGACGCGTCTAGAACCATCTGAAAAACGGGTTTGTTGGACAACAATATGAATTGCAGAGGCGACCATTTCACGAATAGCAGAGACAGGTAAATCCATGCCAGACATCATTACCATGACTTCGATACGTGCAATCAAATCACGCGGTGTATTAGCATGCGCAGTTGTTAATGATCCATCATGACCCGTATTCATCGCCTGTAACATGTCCAGTGTTTCACCACCACGACACTCACCAACTACAATTCGGTCAGGACGCATACGTAAACAGTTTTTTACCAAATCACGAATTGGAATAGCACCTTTACCTTCAAGGTTTGGAGGTCGTGATTCAAGACTAACAAGGTGTGGTTGTGCGAGTTTTAGTTCAGCCGCGTCTTCTACAGTAACGATACGTTCTGATGGAGGAATAAAGTTTGATAACACATTAAGTAATGTTGTTTTACCGCTACCGGTACCACCTGAAATAATAATATTCATATGGTTATTTACTGCAGTTTCCAGAAACTTAACCATGTTTTGATTTATGGCGCCAAAGTTAACCAGATCCTGTGCGACTAGTTTTTGCTTAGCAAATTTACGAATAGTTAAACAAGGACCACGTAATGCAAGCGGAGGAATAATAGCATTTACACGCGAACCATCTTTTAAACGCGCATCAACCATAGGAGAACTTTCATCAATACGACGGCCTAGTGGTGAGACAATACGTTCTATAGCCGTCATTACCGCATCGTCACTTGAAAAGGTAATTCCTGATAAACTTAATTTACCTGACTGTTCGACGTAAATTTCATCAAACTTGTTGACCATGATTTCAGTTACTGACTCATCTGCTAATAACTCTTCTAACGGACCGAGACCTACGGCTTCGTTCAATACTTCTGCTGCCAGTTTTACTTTATCAACATCATTAGGCAATTTAGAACCCATCTCTTCGATGATTTCTTTAATCATGCCCTGGACATGTTTACGTAATTTTTCTTCATCCATGCTACCTATATCAGTGCGACGAAGATCCATCGCGGCTAATAGTTCATCATGTACACGATTACGCCATTTGAATTTTTCATTATGTTGAAGATTGATTAACGTTTTGCTGACTTCTTCTGATTCATCTAGTGCCTGATGATGTTGAATGCCGATGACCGTACGCATACCATCAAATAAACTATCATCTTCTTCATCAATTTCATCCATATCGTTCGTTGCAGAACTCATGCCTGCCTTAATATAATATCCGGCGATAATGATTTCATCAGAAGATCGAATAGGACCGTGATGGTCGACATCAACACCATTGACCTCAATACGTTTCTGTCCGGTTTTATCTTCAATAAACAAACCTTCTGAAGTTCGATGTATCTCTGCATGATGGGGTGCGACTTTCCAACCGCGTAACTGAATAAAGTTATCACGCGCCTTACCGATAGTGCACTCACTTACCGGACAATGAAAATTCTGTATTCTTTCGCCTTTACTATTATTTACGATGACATCAAACATAATTAAACCTGAATAAAATTAATAAACGATATCGATATTATCTCTATCAATAGCCTCTATAGTTGCGCGTATGCCTTCCTCAGCATATTCAACCATGTCACGATTATGTTGAGATTGACCGTCGATAATTTCTGGCGTGACAAAGATAACCAGTTCCGTTTTATCATTAAGAAATGATTCAGAACGAAATAGGCGACCCAGAATTGGAATATCTTTCAAAAACTTGATGCCATTAATGGTTTCTGAGGCTTGTTGGTCAATAAGCCCAGACATCACTAGTGTTTCACCTGATTTCAAGATCACATCTGCTTCTGTGCGCCTAGTTAATAAACCGGGGATGTTATTAATCGCAACACTAAAATCCAGAGAGCTAATTTCGGTGGTGACATTGGCTCTGACATTATTATTACGATCAATTTCTGGCGTTACACTTAACTGAATACCATATTCCTTAAATTCAACTGTCGTACCATTAATGGTAGAAATCTCAATTGGAAATTCACCACCAGCTAGAAATGTTGCTTCACCACCGCTACGGGCAGTTAAACGTGGTTCGGCCAGAATCACTGCATCGCCGGAACTTACCGCAAAATTAATTCGGGAAACAATTTCTGCCGCTATACCAAAGTAACCTAATGGACTACTGGCATTGTCCGCAGCACTTAAATTACCGGTAAAACTAGGTAAACCATTATCATCAGTAACTGTTGTTCCGCGAAACGTACTATTATTTACAGCATCAAAAGCAAAGGCAGCAGTAGGGCCAGAAACCGATGTATTCCAGTTAATGCCGAGGCTGTCAGTGAAAGATTTGCTGAATTCAGTAATCTTGGTGTTCATTAACACCATTTTGTTATCCGGCATGTTCATATCGAGACTAGCACGTTGAGTTAAATCCATCAGTTCGCTGAATTTAGCCTGAACAGTTTCAATAGCAGTTGCATAACCATTATCAACAGTACCACTCAAGACAATATTTTCACCGACAATTCGTACTTCAAGTCCTTCCAGTTCAGATAACAGATCTTCAATTTCGAGTTTTTTTCTAACCAAATCATTAACAGCAAAATTAATATTATTAAGAATCTCCGGATAAGCTTCTATCAGCATCGCAATTTGAGCTTCATTGCCATAACCAACCTGTCCATTAAGGATAATACGCTCACCAACAATATCTACATGTAAACCTGGTATATGAGCCAGAAGTTTCTCAATTTCATTTTTTCGTTGATTAATATTGTTTGAAGTATTTGCTACATGCACCATGTAATCTTTTTCAGTGCCATTACTAAACCAGACATGAACATTGGTAGAGCCCTCTTCTTCGGCAATTAGGATTAACTGACCGCTATTTAGTAGAGAATTACTTAACACCGAGGGACTGCCGACTGCAATACGTTCAATATTGCCAAGCTTTAATATTTTGATCTCACCAATATACATATCAAAGCGTTCAGCAGCATTTACCATTGCTGTGAGCATAAGCATGCTTAGGATTAATATTATTTTTTTCATCATATCTCTCTTCCTAACTCCTTATTCTTTACGCTTCATGACTCAATTTATTTAGTACGTTTCGGAAACACAGTAATCTGTTTTGCAACACCATTTTCTGATTGTCCACCAACAATCATTTTTATAGGTTTCCCCTGCAAAGCAAAATTATCTATATAATTTATTTCTTGAGTTGTATGTTTATTGAATTCAACTATCGGACTATCTTTCGACGTTGTTACAATCTCATTAAATTCCGAATCATTCGCTTGCAATGAGCTGAATAAAAATAAACAAGCTGTGCCAGCGAACACTTTAAGCATTTATTTTTTTGACTCTTCAGTTTTCGTTTCAACTGGTAATGCTACTTTTTGCGATTTTGCTACACCATCTTCGCTAGAACCACCAATAATCAATTCATATTCACCGCTGATGCGTGTATCTCCGGTAATAGATTGTGATTTTGCAAAGTTAGCTATCTCGCTGTCTGAAACCGGATTTCCTTTGCTATCAACAATCTGTCCATTTTCATCAATACGATAACCGGACTTAGCAAGTTCTGCTTTACTCAGGACTTCACCGTTAGCAGAAGTGATTAAGTCATCCTTTTTTATGACGTTGCCATTCTTGTCAACGACTTCTCCATCTTCATTGATCATTAAACCTGCAGCTGCCAATTGTTTTTTCGACATCACGCTGCCATCTGAAGCTACGACTAAACTATCCGAGTCAACTATGTTGCCGTCTTTGTCAACGATTTGACCTTTTTCATTAATAGTCAAACCTGCTGCTGCTAATTTTTCCTTGCTGAGTACAGAGCCATCAGCAGCTATCATGACTTCATCTGCTTTCATGACACTGCCATCAGATGCAATGATAAGTTCATCCGGGTTAACTGTATTTCCATCTTTATCAACAATCTCACCGTTTTCATTAATAGTATATCCAGCAGAGGCAAGCGCTTCTTTATTGGCAATGACATTACCATTGGCGTCGACCAGATTCCCTGACTCATCAATACCAGAGGCCTTTTGCATGCCGGCAGCCTGTAACTGCTCTTTAGTAATAACTGTTCCATCTTCAGCGACGACAATGTCGCTAGCGGGAATAACCTTGCCACTGGCATCAATAATCTCACCATTTTCATTAACGGTTAATCCGGCAGCAGTAAGTTGCTCCTGTGTCATAATCTTGCCGTCTTTACTAACAACAATATTATTCGCATTGACGAGATTACCATTTTTGTCAACGATCTGACCGCTTTCATTAACTGTTAAACCAGCAGCTGCCAGTTGTTGTTTAGTCATAACGGTTCCGTCTGCAGCAATCACTATATCTTTTGGATCCACTACTTTACCGTCTTTATCCAAGATTTGACCATTTTCATTTACGGTTAAACCGGCAGCGACAAGTTGTTCTCTGGCCATAATCTTGTTGCCATCGGCATCGATAAGATTACCGTTTACATCTACACCTGCAGCAGTTTTAGCACGTGCTGCACGTTCTTGTTCAGCGGCAGCCATTTTCGAAGCATTGCCAAACAAGTCAGCGGGATCAACAGAGGTAAAGTCCGAAGCACTTTCATCATGTCGGTTTCTTAATAACGAGACTAGTTCGCCTTTATCTTCCGCAAGGGTTATCAATGCTGCTTGTTCAGGTGTGACTTCAATCGTAATATGCGAAAAACTGCTTTCAGAGCGTTGTTGCGGTTGGCGTAATCTATCCAGTGTTTCCTGATAAGGATCGCGCCCAGCCGCCAACACAGTAATATTTTGTACAACAGGTATGACAACATCGCTGGGACTTAGGCTGCCCAATAAAGAGGTTGGATCTTCCAATGCACCAGATGCGGCTAATAATTTTTCAGGGATTTGATCCAATACTTCATCCGGTAATAACTCCAGTAAACCGGCTTCTTGTGCCTCGACAATTAATTGTGGTGCAAATCCGGAGGTAGAAAAGGGGATGTTTACAAACAAATCGACGCGGTTTCCCGGACGTAAAAAACCACCTATGGAATTAATATCATCCACTGTAATCGTCATTGCACGTTTGCCAGCTGGTATAATGTCAGAAAAGTCTCTTGGAAATTCCTGATCAATAAAACTCTTTAATAAAGTCTTACCCTTGCCTAAATTCGCAGTTAAAGCGCTGCCGACATATTTTGAAAATTGATTTGGTGATACGGCATCGCCATGAATGAATTCAATCGGAACGGGACGTTGGCTAAAGTACTTCTCGCTGATTTCCTGTCCTTTCATCAAGTCAGCATTTGCGACCACAACCATGGCTTGTCTTTGCTTATTCTGCTCGTATTGCGCCTTTAATTGCTTTTCACGCGCATTTAAATAGAGCATTGCAAGAATTGCAGCGAAAATACCAAAACCGACAGCGCCAGCCAAAAGGGGGATTACACTTTTATTTTCTTTTTTAGCCATGTTTTATATTACTTTTTGTGTGATTAAAAAAAGCTGGTCATACCATCCAGAATGTCTTCAGGCCCATCAGGCATTAAGTCTTCAGGAAAGGTATCCAGTGATGGAAAATTTAAATAACTATTAATCTCATTAACCAAATCATTAGGATCTATTGGGTCAACTACATCATTATCAATCAGATAAGCGCCAAGACTATCATGTGAAGGGAGTTCAGAAAGTGAAACGGCGTATGAATAGCCTTGGTATTTATCATTTAACATGGCAAGTAAATCGAGCAGTACATCTCCACCTGGGCCTATAGTCAGTACCATGACACCAAAGACGAGTACAACTATGAACTCGACCATTCCTTGTCCTTGCTGTTTTTTTTCTAAAAATTTCAAGTTCAAGCTCTCCCGTAGCTAGAAGATAGAGTTTGTCACGTAGTTAATGACAATTCTAGTCTGAGATTGGTCTTTCAATAACATTAATGTAACTCGCTGTTTTTTAGTCTTAAACACTAATGAATGCACTTCATCATTACCTAATGCACGGTCCGTTTCCTTTGTCCAACCCTTCCCATCATAGAAGTTTCGATAAAAAGTTACATTGCTTGGAACGGAATGCTCATTAGTAATAATAACTGTAGTCGCATTTTTACCCGGATCACGTGATTTGTTTTCACTGAGTACATGACTACCAGGCATTTTTGGCATGCCTTTACCTAATTCGATCGGGTTGGCTTTTGGATCAACCAATGGACTCATAGATAAATAACCCCAGGCACCGGATTTATCGTTTTCTTTAACCTGTACCTGTACTGTCAATAAATAATCATCTTCAATACGACTGATGATGTACCAGGGAGCGGCATCGATAGTTTCCATGAATCCTGGTTTGCCTTTATCCACTGGTCTTTGCCATTCGCGGCGATAAAATTTGATTACTTGTTCAATCGATTCTTGTGTATGAAAGGCACGGATTGCTGTCGGTATGCCATTGACCTGCATGTTTTTGCTAACCCATTCAACCTTGGCCTGTGGTGGTGCAGGAAAATTGGGTCTGCCAGCATAAACGAGAGGACTTGTCAGCAAACATGTAGTCGCAAGAAAATAGAGCAGTGTTGATTTAAAAGCATTCATTAATCGTAACAGTAACGTGAGTCATCAGTTCTTGGTGTAACAGGTAGAAAATCACACATACCGGCATCATCACATACATGCTCGCCACCATCTTCAAGTCTATCCGGGTGCACAGCATCAATATCAATATGTCCAAGCCACAGACTACCTTTGTCATCTGCCCCCCATATACCTCCAGGATTACATAACCTTAGTTCCGGAGACAAAATGGTAACGACATTCCAAACAGCTTCAAAACCGGGAATGGCATCTAATAGTTCGCTTAATAATGTTGTGGGGACGGTGCCGCCAGCCTGATTATAAACATGTTCATTACCACCGGCATTCCAAGCGTCTGATAAAACACTGGCATTGGTGCTGAAATCCAGCGTACCGCCGGTTAATTCATCTGAAGTGCCTCTGGAACCATGAATCGTCGCGATATTCACAAAGGCAGGATTGATTGCGACTTCCATAGACATATTGGATTTAGCATAGCCTTCGGTATTAATTGCAGTGAAGCCAACTGACGATCCTAATAGATTCATTAAATCGCCAATCGCACTAAACGCAAAATCGATAACATCAAACATGATATTCATGACATCACCAACGACAGGCAAGGTCGGTGTATCTTCCGAACTTTGTAAACTGTCGCTAACACCAGCAACACCAGAATAGAGTGGGACACCTAAATGATCGGACCAGAGAGGATTGGCTATGTCATTGCTCCAGCCCAACGTTCCATCAGTAGCAGTAATAGCTTGAGTCGTATTTTCTGTGCCAGGATCAGTAAAAAAACGTCTTTGCGTTTCCAATTGTGTGAAAGCAGTAGATTTTATTGGTTGATTAACTGCTTCAAAACCTGTCATGGGTTCAGAATTGTTCGCAAACCAGACTGTGTATTCCCACGCCTGATAGCGCGACGCCTGTATATTGGCCTGTTTAATATCAATATACTTGGCAAGTAATGAAATACTTAAAAAAAGTGGGACTAATGCGAATGATGCACAAAATAGAAATTCGGTCATGGACTGACCTAGTTGTCTGTTTCGATGTTGTTTGAATTTAGACATCATAAGCTTGGTATCAAATTCAACAGATCGCCAAAAATTAAATTAAATGATTGACCGGTCTGGATGAAATCCTCTTTTTGCTGCATCAATAGCGCCAAGATTTGTTCGGCGTAAGTTGTTTCAAGCAGTCTTGCTTGCCAGTAAGGATTAAACGCACTGCCATATTCAGCTTGACCGTCACCGCGATGAAAGTGTGAAGCTAAATTATCTGTTGGGCGTGAAAAGTACAACTCGGACTTGGCGAGAACGGCGAGTTCATTATCAGCAAGCGCTTCATTGAGTCGAAATCGACCTGTTGGCTCATTATATGTAGTCGTACTATCAAAATCACTTTCATCCTGAACCAGGCCAATTAATAAATTTGGTGCGCCGACACCAAGAAAAGATTCATTACCCGTCGTATCAACATAGTATGGCAAACCCGCATAGGTTTTATTAATTCGAGAGCCGAGCAATCTTTCATAGGTTTGAGCAGAGGCGGCAATACCAATTGGTACAGGAACACTTGGACCAGGTGAATTCCATGCCAGAATATTTTTGGGTGATTCACCATAATGATCATTCTCGATAACACCGCTAAGCGAAGCGAGCAGCATATTTTTAGTGGCCAGATTATTTGGTGTATTTTTTCCGACTTCAGCAAACCCTGAAGCAAATGGCGCGGTATTTGGAAAGGGGATGCCGTCTAGAATAGTAATGGTTTTACCTAGAATTCTGAGTTCTAAACTCGCTTCTGCATCTTTTATCGATACACCACCACCCACTCCAACTTTGCCGCAAATGCCTAACGCACAAGCTCTTGCATATGCTTCAAAATCAAGGATAAAGTCAATGGTTAGACCAGTCGTATCTGCACTAGACCAGTTATAGTTTCCAGCAGTGACATTGCCACTGGAAGGTAAGACTAGACGCAATTCACTGGCACCTGCACGTTTTAAATAAAAATCCAGATAGACATATAAATCGAAACCGAATTTGACCGAGGCAATGCCAATATCAATTCCAAAACTTGGGTGTATATCAATCTCTATAGGAAAACCTGGCGGACGTAACTCCCAGCCGCGAGCCATAGTAAATGGGTCACGGGAATCACGTATTAGTGCTGCCAGCCTGGCATAACCATCATCTGCAGCGTCATACTCATCGACTGATGTTTTTGAATTAGAACGATAAGCGGTAGCGAATTGATCCCCCGGTAGATTTGGTAGAACGCCATAAGTTGAAATATGCGCGATAAGTGAGACGATACCAAAATCACTTATTTTTGTTCCCGGTGGACCGTTGTCATTAATAACTTCATCCAATACCCCTACAGCAAATATTATACTTACGGTGTGATAGCCATACTGAGCATAACCATAGATTTTATTAATGTTATGAATCACCGTGGTGCCGACATTGGCAATGGTTTTCATTACACTCACGGCGGTTGTTCCAGCTCCGCGCCAGGCTGATGTAATTGGAGTGATTACCGCATTTGAAGCACCTAAAGTGAGTGGAGAAAGAATCAACTGGTTATAGCTATCTAGGTAATCGGCAAATGATTTGAAATGATATGCCCACGATGCAAGACCAACGAGTTGTCCAATAGCAACTTCATTAGCGACAATTGCTCGATTCATGTAAGAAGCAAAATTTAGATCACGGGCTTCTACGGTCGACATACTATAAACCGCAGCATCAGCTGCGTTTTGCAGTTGCATCTTATTACTGGTGAGTTTGCCTGATTTAAAAAGTGCGAAGCCGGAAACGGCGAGTATAGGAATAAATAAAAGAACGAAAACAGCGGCTTGTCCACGCTGTAATTTAAAAAAACGTTGAATATTTTTTGGCAAAGCTTTAATTTTCAACCGGTTATAATCGGTTGTTACATTTTAAAGAACCAAACTGCCACTTTAATGGCAGTTTGGTTAAGTTGTTTATCTAGTCATTACTTTCTTGATAGTCGCCCAAGCCACGTTGGGTTTCTGCCGCACCACCTTCGACATATACATCAGAGGTAGCAGTACCACCAGACAGTTCAGCTGTCATATTGCCCATTTGGTCAGTTATAGTATCGCCAAAAACACTGTAAATGCCGATTGCTGCAATCGCGATCAAAGCGACGATGATGATGTATTCCGTCATGCCTTGACCCAGTTGTTTCATGAAACGCTTCATTATGTGCTCTCCTCACTATTATTTAACAACGCATAAACATTTAACGCATTTTAAAGATATTATTTGCAAAGGTAAATTAAATTATCGGTAATTATTTTGGAGGATTGCACTTGAAAAACAGTAGTTTGTCTCCACATCTAAAAAATTAGCGAATAATTAAAAAGAGGGAAATTATGTCATGGCTATAGAAGCAAAACCTGAAACACTTGGCTTCCAAACCGAAGTAAAACAACTGCTCAACCTGATGATTCATTCTCTTTACAGTAATAAAGAGATATTTCTCAGAGAATTGATTTCTAACTCTTCGGATGCTGCAGATAAATTACGCTTCGAGGCATTATCGAATGACAAGTTATATGAAGATAATCCTGAGTTAAAAATACGTATTGAATTTGATGAAAAACAAAAGACCATCACCATTGTTGATAATGGTATTGGTATGTCTCGCGAAGAGGTGATTCAACACCTTGGCACGATTGCAAAATCCGGCACCAAACAATTCTTTGAAACATTAACTGGCGATAGCGCAAAAGACTCACAACTAATTGGTCAGTTTGGGGTGGGTTTTTATTCCTGTTTTATTGTTGCAAAAAAGGTCGAAGTGATTACCCGTCGTGCCGGTCTTTCTAGTGAGGAAGGTGTACGTTGGGTATCTGATGGTGAAAGTAATTACACGATAGAGACATTAGACCGACCAAAACGTGGCACCAAGGTAATTCTCCATCTCCGCGATGATATGGATGAGTTTTTAAATAGCTGGCGTTTACGCAGTATTGTTACCAAGTATTCAGACCACATAACATTACCTATCGTCATGAATAAAGAAAGCGAAGATGAGAAAGGTGAGGAGACAGTTAATAAAGCCACTGCATTATGGACGCGTAATAAAAAAGATATTTCTGAAGAAGAATATAATGAGTTTTATAAACATGTAAGTCATGACTTTGAAGAACCCATGGCACATGTACATAGCAAGGTGGAAGGCAAACTGGAATATAGTTCGCTTTTGTACGTTCCAAAACGTGCTCCCTTTGATCTTTGGAATAGGGAACAGCGTCATGGTGTAAAACTTTATGTACGTCGTGTTTTTATTATGGACGATGCTGAACAACTCATTCCTTCCTGGCTACGCTTTGTAAAAGGCATAGTTGATTCTGATGATTTGCCTTTAAACATCTCACGTGAAATCTTGCAGCATAATAAGGTGATCGACTCCATTCGTTCCGGTTGTACGAAAAAAATTCTTGGCTTGTTGAAAGATATGGCTGAAAAAGAACCGGAAAAATATGCAGACTTCTGGAAAATTTTTGGCAAGGTTTTAAAAGAAGGGGTTATCGAAGGACAGGAATATCAGGAAGAATTAGCTAATCTATTCCGTTTTGCAAGTACACAAGATGATGCAGAAGAACAAAATGTATCATTACAGCAATACGTGTCGCGTATGAAGGAAGGACAACAGGCGATTTATTTTGTTACAGCAGAGTCTCATGCAACTGCGAAAAATAGTCCACATCTTGAAATCTTTCACAAGAAAGGAATTGAAGTTTTATTGCTGACTGATCCTATTGATGAATGGGTTACATCGCAATTAAATGAGTATGAAGGAAAGCCACTTAAATCAGTTAACAAAGGTGAGCTAGATTTAGGTGAGATTCAAGACGATCAAGAAAAGAAAGAAGAGGAACAGAAGAATAAAGATTTCTCCAAACTGACTAATAGAATTAAATCAACACTGAGTGATAAGGTTAAGGAAGTACGTGTGACATCGCGACTAACGACTTCTCCGGCTTGTCTGGTAAGTGATGATGGCGATATGGGACGTCACATGGAGCAAATTCTGAAAGCAAGCGGGCAAAGTATTCCGGGTGCCAAGCCAATACTAGAGATTAATGCCGAACATCCTTTAGTGATTAAGATTGATCAGGAAGCAGACGAAGATCGTTTCAAGGATTGGGCGCATATATTATTTGATCAAGCCTTGTTAAGCGAGGGCGGACAATTATCTGACCCTGCCAGTTTTGTACATAAATTGAATTCACTCATCATGACACTTGCAGAATAAGTGATAAATTTTTCGCAATCTTAAATAGGGCTTTCATAGCCCTATTTTTTTGAACATTTTCAAGTACACTTAAAGAAAAATGAAAAAATATATGGATTTAAGTCAGAAAAACGTTCTTAATTTACTGCGCGAACTGAGTGAAATCGGAATAGCGCTGTCATCTGAGCAGAAACATGAAGAATTGCTTGAACTTATCCTTATTAAAGCGATGGAAATCACCAATGCTGATGGTGGTACGCTTTACTCTAAAACCGAAGATCAAAAGTTAAAATTTGAAATTGTTCATAATCGATCCTTAGGTATTCATAAAGGTGGCACCAGTAATGAAACCATTACATTTTATCCTATTGCACTTTACAACGAATCAGGCGAAGCAAACATACATATGGTTGCTGCGTGGGCAGCTATCAGTGGTGACATAATTAATATCGAAGATGCGTATGCATCCGACAAGTATGATTTTTCCGGTACGCAAAAATTTGATGAAAAAACCGGCTATTACTCGAAGTCATTCTTGACTGTGCCAATGCGGAATCATGAAAACGAAATTATTGGCGTATTGCAACTTATAAATGCAAAAGATAAAGCTAGTAATGAAGTCATACCTTTTGATGCGCTTGATCAACAGCTGGTGGAATCTCTTTCCTCACAAGCTGCAGTTGCAATTACTAATAAAATATTGATAGAGGGTCAAAAGAAACTATTTGATTCTTTTATTCAATTAATTGCTGACGCGATTGATGAAAAATCGCCTTATACCGCAGGTCATTGTCGTCGTGTACCAGTGTTGACCAATATGTTAGCCGATGCAGTAAACAATATTAATATCGGTCCGTTAAAAGACTTTTCCATGACAACTGATGAAAAATATGAACTGGAAGTAGCCGCCTGGTTACATGATTGCGGCAAGATTACAACGCCGGAATATGTTGTTGATAAAAGCACTAAATTGGAAACCATATATGACCGTGTGTATGAAGTTGATAAACGTATCGAGATATTAAGACGCGATGCGATTATTAATTATCTCAAGGCGCGTGTTCTAGAATTAAATCCTGATAATGACATTGATATGTTATTGAAAGAGAGTAATGAATTACAGCAACAATTGACTGATATTGAACAAGCCCGTGAATATATACATCTTTACAATATAGGTGGTGAATCACTAAAAGATGATGACATCAATCGTATTTCAGCGATAGCAGAAATTGAATGGATAGACGCAGAAGGTAATATTAATAAATTGCTTGATTCAGAAGAAAAGGAAAATCTGGAAATAGGTCGTGGCACATTAACTTTAAGAGAACGTGAAATTATTAATAATCATGTTTCTGTTACGATTAAAATGCTTGAGTCATTACCTTATCCCAAACATTTAAAACGTGTGCCGGAATATGCCGGGGGGCATCATGAAAAGATCGACGGTACAGGTTATCCGAATAAATTAACGGGCAAGGAAATGTCATTACAGGCAAGAATGTTGGCAATCGCTGATGTATTCGAAGCATTAACGGCAAGTGATCGGCCTTATAAAAAAGCGATGCCATTATCTCAATCGTTAAAAATTTTGGGTCAAATGAAATTGAATAAACATATTGATGCCGATTTATTTGATATCTTTATGAATGAAAAAATCTATCTCAGTTACGCAAAAGATTATCTCAATGAAAGTCAGATCGACGATATCAGGCATGAAGAAATACCTGGTTATCAAACTTTATCCTAATAGCTACTAATGAAGACTGACAGTTTACGCGAGCTGATTGAATCGACAGCGCAGCAGTTTCAGCAGGCAGAACTCTATTATGGTCATGGCACTGAAGATGCGGCAGCAGATGCCTATTATCTGGTGATGTGTAAATTGGGTTTGGATTTCGATTGTGATGAGTCTGAATTGGAAAAACCGGTTTCGCAACAAAATGTCGATAAAATAAATGAATTAATTCATATGAGAATTCATAAACGAATACCTGTGGCCTATCTCGTTAAACAAGCATGGTTTGCTGGTTTGGAATTTTATGTTGATGAACGTGTGCTTATTCCTCGATCACCAATCGCTGAGTTAATATATGAACAGTTCAAACCCTGGGTAAATTTAGAACAGGTTAGACACATACTGGATATTGGAACAGGTAGCGCGTGTATAGCGATTGCCTGTGCTTATGTATTTCCTGAAGTGAAAGTACATGCCGTAGATATAGATCAGGATGCTCTTGATGTCGCTAGAAAAAATATTGATTTACATGAACTGAATGACCGAGTGACATTATTTAAAACAGACTTGTTTAATGAACTACCTAGACAACAATACGATATCATTATTAGCAACCCACCTTATGTAAGTAATGATGAAATGCAGACTTTGCCTGATGAATATCGTCATGAACCTAAACACGCGTTGGAAGCTAAGGATGATGGTTTGGCATTAGTGAATCGAATCCTAAAACAGGCGGGGGATTATCTCACTGATAATGGCATTCTGATTGTGGAAGTAGGGAATAGTATGCAGATATTAATTGATAAGTATCCGGATATACCGTTTCACTGGTTTGAATTTGAATATGGTGGCGATGGTGTGTTTTTATTAACAAAACTACAACTAAATAGGATTTAATTTATCTACATAAACGTAAATATCGGATTGTTGATATGCTTGATAGAAATTACATATCAACAACCCGATGTGGATATAATTAGTATATGCGAAGTTGCATGTCGATATTCAAATGATTAGGAACGTCGAGACAGGGTGTATGCAGAGATGATATTAGTAATATAGCTATCATTGATCAAAACAAATTGGCAAAATTTGGAGAATTTGTCGATTAATGAAACGAAAGTAACTGTAGATACCGAATTTATAGTTATAGTTAGTTTTAATAGCAGATAACTAACATAGTTGAGGCAGAGTAATGAAGACTTTAATTAACACTAAAAACATGATTTTTATAGTTTTTTTAGCCATAACAGGTGTTGTTTTCGCTGGAGTTGCCCCAGAAGATTTTCGAGAAAAAAAATCTGACGAAGCTTGGGAAAAGAATTTGCGTAAGCAAAATTTTCAGGACAGGAAAATTATTATAGGTGTTGAGCAGAATATACTTGAAGTTAAAGCACCTTACACCGCAGAAGATGCGACAGTCGTTCCCGTATCTATACACACTAAAATTGATCAAACCCCGGAACGCTATATCAAGAAAATGCACATTTTTGTGGATAAAAATCCTTTGCCATTAGTAGGTGTTTTTGAATTCACGCCAGATAGCGGTAAAGCAGATCTCGCCATGCGAATTCGTGTCGATACGTTTAGTTATGTACGTGCCGTAGCGGAACTGAATACAGGTGAATTGTACATGGCGAAAAACTTTGTAAGGGCAAAAGGCGCTTGCTCCGCACCGCCACCAGCCAGTATGGAAGATTCAAAGAAACTGCTGGGTAAAATGAAAATGAAGATGTTAGGGAATCTCAAGTATGGTGAACCTAATTTAATGCAAGTTAAAGTGCGTCATCCAAACATTACGGGTATGGCGCCATTAAAGATTGGTTCACATGTTATTCCCCCCGCATTTTATATGGATACTTTTGAAGTTACATATAATGATAAGCCGATTGTTAAAGCATTATTAACGTTTTCTATCAGTATGGACCCGGCATTGCGTTTTTTCTTTGTGCCTAGAAAAGAAGGTGTTATGACAGTGAAAGGTACAGATACCAAAAAGAATGTCTTTAGTTCAACCTATGAAGTCAAAACCACATAAGTGATAAGTTTCAGTATGTTTTGGAAATAATTATTAAAGGGGCAATATCATCCTGTTAATATTGATGAACTTGAAGTCTGGGCTCAGGAAACCGAACCACAAGTGGAAAAAGGTATTCGTTCAGTTGAAGGCAAATGGAGGGTTATACTGGCCTCATATGAAAACTAGCAGATCGTATTTCAACAGCAAAATCAAATATTACAAGTAGGTATGGCGATTGATATTGATCAGGAATATATTAATTAACAAGCTTGGTTTAGATTAGTGATAGTAAGTTACAGAGCAGATGCAAGTTTATTTTAGATGAAATGAAATCTACTTATGGTTTTTGCCAGCCCGCGCATAAGTAAGCGATAATATATGACTGATACGAAACATAATAAAGAATTTGAATATGTGGCAGGTAATGGCTTATTAGATAGACGTTTGTTTTTAAAGCGCGGCATTCAGTTTGGAACTATTACTGCGCTTGCTTCAACCGTCACTCAACTATTACAAGCAGAAACTGAAACAGCATTTAATTCGGCACGTCCTCCCTGGATGACTCAACCCGGAAAACCATTTTCTTTGTACGGTAAACCATCCGAATTCGAGGATGATGTAGTCCGGTTCCCAACGCAAAATGAATCAGTTCTTGGCAATGGAGTTTCGTGGTCGCCACTTCATTTAATGGAAGGCACGATTACACCAAACGGTTTACATTTCGAAAGACATCATAATGGCATACCGCAAATTGATCCTGCCAAACATAAATTATTAATTCATGGCATGGTAAAGCAGGATCTTTTTTTCAGAATGGAAGATTTATACCGTTACCCCATGCAATCAAAGATTTGTTTTATCGAATGTGGCGGTAATAGTAATGCGGGTTGGAATAGTTCACCCTCGCGTAGTGAAGCAGGTTATTTTAATGGCATGGCATCAAATAGTGAATGGACAGGTGTGCCGTTAAAGGTGTTACTTGCAGAAGCGGGTTTGAAATCTTCTGCAAAATGGTTGATTGCCGAGGGTGCTGATGCCTTTAATATGCAGATGTCGATTCCAATTGAGAAAGCTATGGATGATGCATTCCTTGCCATCTATCAAAACGGTGAAAAGATTCGTCCCGAGCAAGGTTATCCATTGCGTTTAATTGTTCCCGGTTGGGAAGGCGTATTAAATGTTAAATGGTTACGACGTTTGATGATTACTGATCGGCCTGTGATGGCAAGAAATGAAACATCGCGTTATACCGAATTACAACCCGATGGTAAGGCAAGACAATTTACATTTTTTATTGAAGCTAAATCATTAATTACATCACCATCTGCCAATATGTTACTTAAACAACCGGGTCTTTATCAGATTACGGGTTTGGCATGGTCGGGTCGCGGCAAGATTAAAAAAGTCGATATCTCTGCTGATGATGGCAAAACCTGGGCAGAAGCAGAGTTACAACAACCCGTATTGGATCGTGCCTTCACCCGTTTTCGTTTGCCCTGGCAATGGAATGGTAAAAAGACAGTGATTAAGAGTCGTGCAATGGATGAAACAGGATATGTACAACCAGAACGAACCGAACTTATTAAAAAACGCGGTAAACATGGTTTTTATCATTACAATGCCATTACGAATTGGCAAATAGATGAAGATGGCTATGTTTCTCATGTCTATGATAAAAATGAAAATCAAACACTCTCTGACAATAGTATTGATAGCAGTTGGGATTAATCTTGTCTTTGCAGAAACAATGCAAGGTCCAGGCTTAGGACATGCTGCGACTATTGACGAAGTCGCAAAATGGAATATCAGTGTTTTTCCTGATGGTGAAGGCTTACCAGAAGGAAGGGGCTCAGTTAGCGAAGGTGAGGTGGTTTACAATACACAATGTGTGGGGTGTCATGCTCAAGGTGGTATAGGTTCTGCAGTAGGTGATCAACTTGCTGGCGCACAAATGGAATTAACTAGTGATTATCCTGAAAAAACTATTGGCAAATATTGGCCTTATGCAACAACTGTGTTTGATGTTATTCGTCGATCTATGCCGATGACGACTCCCGGATCATTAACTGATAACGACGCGTATGCTGTGACGGCTTATCTTTTGTATTTGAATAATTTGATTGATGTGAATGCGGTGATAGATAAGTCATCCTTACCAAAGGTTAAGATGCCGAATGAAGATGGGTTTGTGAAAGTTTATGAAGTGAAGGAGACGAATAAATAGTTATTTTTCCCGGCATCTTATTTTGTATAGATAATCAAAAATATTATTTACTCAATATCGATTTTAATGTGTCTATAAAACGTTTGACATCATCAGCAGTCATTTCGCCCATGCATGATATCCGGAACATGGCTTTAGCAAAGGCGCCTTGTCCTGCATAGATAATAAAACCCGCTTCTTTCAGTTTGTCATGCAAGTTGTCATAACTAACATTTTCAGGCAAATGAAAGGCATTTAATACACATGATGATTCTTCTAACTCCATATAAGGTTTAATTCCATTTTCAATTAAACCCTTTCTTACTTGATTCATACGTTGCCAATACAATTTATGCCTTGCTTGCCAACCGCCATTTTCGCTTAATTCATCCAGTGCTTCAGCAAGAGCATAGAAGGTTTGTATCGATTGGGTAAATGGTGTGCCATTGGCATCCTGATTTTTTAAATAGGTCACTAAATCAAGATAAAGTGTTCTGGCTGGTGTTGCAGACATTTGACTAATTCCTTCACGATTACCAATAACAAATGATGTGCCTGGCACGCCATGTAAACATTTGTTCGCCGTTGCTGCACAGGCTGCAAGGTTCCATTCATGAAACTTTATTTCTTCCGCACCAAAGCTACTCACAGCATCCAGTAAAATAGTGGCATTGCTATTATATTGTTTGCATAGCCTGGCAACAGCATCAATATCATTTAAGCGGCCACTTGTAGTTTCATGATGAACGATAGCGATGTGTGAAAACGCTTTTTCATAATTGAGTTCACCCTCGATAAGTTTTAGATCGAGAGACTGACCCCATTCATGATGAACAATTTTGTGATTGATACCATGTATTTTGGCAATTTTAGTAAGACGTTCACCGTAAACCCCGTTTTCGATGATTAAAACCTTGCCATGTGCTGGCACAAAACTCGTCATCATCGCTTCCATAGCTGATGTGCCAGAGCCGGTAAATAGAATACTTGCCCAATCTTTATTATCTAATTTATATACATCAAGTAAATCAGTGCGTATCTTGCTTTGTAATTCAATAAACTCCTGTTCACGATGACAAAGGTCGGGTTTTAACAATGCCTGCCGTACTCGTTCACTCAATACAACAGGACCGGGATTCATTAATATTTTTTTCATTAGAACTTACTCCCTATCTGATGCATAGCACGTTGCAAAACTTCAACAGGTAGCACATCTGGTCGCGGCAAATCATCTATTGTACCCGCTTTGATCTTGATATGTCCGAAAGCAGGGCCTTCATTATTGGTTGAGGCAAATAGTTCATCAATGATTGATAATTGGTTACCTGAAAGACTAAGACCATAACCACTGGCTTCAGCAACTTTAGCAAAATCAATATTAGCCGCAACCGTTGCTTGTGCTCCGGTTGAGTCATGTACTTCATTATCCAGCAGGATATGAATCAAATTATTACCGGCATAACTACCAAGTGTTGCGAAGTTACCCATACGCATTAAACCTGCACCATCACCATCTATGATGACCACTTTCAAATTAGGTCTTGCCAGCGCGACACCTAAACCAAGTGAAGAAGCGCAACCCATTGAACCGACCATATAAATATGATTGTGTCGATCATCAATCGCATAAAGTTCTCGGCCAGTAAATCCAGTCGTAGCAATAACTAATGAATTGTTAATCGGAGTATGTTCAATGATCTTTTTTAAAACCGTATTTCGATCAGCAAGATCAATTTGTTCATCGAAAGAATACCGAAGTTCTTTTTTGCGATTGCGAATATCAGTAACCGGATTCTTTTTTAATATATTTTTTTTAACTGTACCTTTTTCCATAATAAAGGCATAAGGGCGTTGTTCTTTTTCCATATGGTCCATCGCACGTTTCAGCGCTGGTTGAATATCTTTCGCATCTTTGGGAAATATTTCCCATGGCACATGCATGAGATCAAATAATTTTTCTGTAATTTGACCCATCAGTTCATGTTGTGGTTCATCCTTTAAACCGAGTTGGCCTCGATGTGTAGTAATAATTAAAAAAGGAATTCGAAAGACATAGGATAATGATGTAATTGGACTAACTGCATTCCCTAAACCGGAGTTTTGCATCATCACGATTGAACGCTGACCACCAATCGCAGCGCCTGCTGCAGTTGCTAATGCATCACCTTCGTTAGTAGATGAAACATATTCGAGAGAATCGTCATTAATGACGTAGTTTATAAAAGGTGTCAGGAAAGAGCAGGGGACGCCTGTATAACGTGTAAAACCCAGCTCGCGAGCAGCTTCGACAAATTCTTCAGCTTCGATCATGCTGTAAAATCACCTGCGCGATTAATATCATCCAGCGAATTAACATCCAGCCAATGTCCATCAATATAATGCACATTAATCGGTTTACCTTTTTCAATCAGATGATTGAGTAAATCAGGAATAGTGAGTTGATTAAAGTCATCGCGTTTGCGTAATTCCTTTAATGCTTTTGTAATCCATTTTTTACCTTGTTTGCGAATACGCAGCATACCTATCCAGTAACCGGATGGTTTATTTCTGTCTGATTGGCGTGCTAGTTTTTTCAATAACACATCCTGCATAAAGGGGTTTCGATCATCCTTCTTGCTACAAAAAGCAAGGTCAGGTGAACCGGAAAGATTAGGATTATCCAGTGCTGAATCGACAACTACTACTATTTCCCCTGAGCTTTCGAGTAAATCACGCATAATATAACCACGGAATAACAGGTCGCCATAGAAAACCAGCATGTCATCACTAAAGTCTTTTTCTGCACACGCGAATGATGTTAATTCATCAGAATTTTTAAATTGTTTATTAATGCGTTTATTAATGCCGGGAATATTGATTGCATTAGCTTTATAACCTGCAATAACAGTCGTGTTATTAATACCCAGTTTTTTAAGTTCATCAATAGAACGGCGAAGTAATGTTTTTCCGCCAATATTAATCATTGTCTTGGGTTTATCCTCGGTCAGTTCATATAGTTCACTGCCACGACTCGCCGCAAGAACAATCGCATTAATATTTGACTGCTGACTTAGATATCGATCCTGTGCTTGTTTTAATTCATCTGCACCCTGTAATTCAAAGATATGATTAACTGTTGCAATTTGATCTTCCACATCCACTAATGATTCAAACTCAAAGATTTGGTTGCTAATTTTTTCCATCGCTGTAATTGATGCGCGAATCATATGATTTGCCCAGATCACCAGATTAATACCTGCTTCACGAAAGACATCGGTTGGGGTGCTGTAGTATTTGGTTGGTACAATAACTAATGGACATCGCCCTGCCCATTCTTTTGCAAAGGCAAGCACTTCATCAGGGCGTGATAATTTACTATGAATTAAAATGCCATTAGCACCTGCTTTTCTATAAGCTTCCGCACGTTTTAATGCTTCATCCATTCCCCAGCCAGCAATCAGGGCTTCTACACGTGCAACAATACAAAAGTCATCATCACGCTGACTATCTTTACCGGCTTTGATTTTGCCACAAAATTCATCAATATTTGCCAATGGTTGTTTCTCGCCATCGATAAAACTATTGGTTTTGGGAAATTGTTTATCTTCAATACAAACACCGGCGATATCACGTTGTTCAAGCTTCATTACCAGTCGTCGCATATTATTAAAGTTGCCATAACCGGTATCACCATCCAGCAATATCGGAATATTGGTGACATCCGACATAAACTCAAGCATGTCGACAACCTGTGTCCAACTGGCTTCATTACTATCACGCACACCAAATTGTGCCGACATGGATAAACCACTTCCCCAAACGCCTTTGAAACCGGCATTTTCAACAATACGTGCCGACATTCCGTTGTGTGCTTCCATAATGAATTCGAGCTTATTTGACTCGAGTAAATTACGCAGTTGTTTGGTTTTTTTTGTTTTAGCCATTTAATTCGTTTTTATATGTTAGGTAATATTTCATTTTGGGCCCGTGTAATATCTTCCGGAAAATCTATTTCAATCCATGCCAGACTAGTGATGTCTTCAACTGAAAATTTTTCCGGTGCTTCTAGCAAGCAATCACGTATTGCTTCTTCATAAGGTATTGATGAGTCATCTAGTTTTAAATAATCATCAATTTTATCAATCATCATTTGTGCGATATCGCGATTGAATTTGAAAAAACCCACTGATTCACCTTGAGTCTCAAATTTTAATGATGCATCAACTTTCTTTCTAAATTCATTGATATGACCGTTACTATCAATACAAACTTTCACCGGTTCATCACCAGGAATAAAATCTTTATCAATTAATAAACAATTTTCATGAGTTGATTTTATCAGGCGTTTAAGAATGTCAGGGTGATAAAGTACATCGGCATCCATTAGTATCATGTTCTCATCCCTGACCATGATGTCTTTGGCATAGGCTAGACTAATCAAGCTGCCTTCCTGAAATCTCGGATTAAGAATGAAGTGTAAATTATTCTCTGTTTGTAAATGTGACTGAATTACTTCGGCCTGATAACCGACGACTATAGTGATATCTTGAATGCCATTTTGCTTTAATAGTTTTATATGACGTTGCATCAGACTGATAGCGCCAAACTCCATCAGTGATTTGGGCTTATTGTCTGCGGAAGAACCAAGTCGATTTCCCATACCCGCTGCCAGTATGATTGCCTGCATGGTTTTATATTAACCTCTTTGATTATTCGGGTCAGGAATGATCTAAATGACCATTGCTGACCCGTCGAAAAACAGTGATGAGAAATCAATCTCAATAATTAGCCAATATTGTGTTTTAATTATCGTTTATAAACAATGAAAATATCAGACATTTTTTCTTTACGAAAACTATGGTTAATCGCTTATCTAAAACGACTGCAATGTATGCTTCCAGTCAATAATCAGAGATTTTTTTGTTTATAAAGATTGATTAAAGCCCTTGTTGAGGAATCGATATTTTCAGCAACTTCGTCTTTTGTCAGCATATTTGCATACACGGTTTTTGCCAGTTTCTTTCCTAGTTCTACACTCCATTGATCAAATGAATTAATATCCCAGATAACGCCTTGAACAAAGGTTCGGTGTTCAAATATTGCGAGTAACATACCTAAGGTTTTTGCATTTAGGGATTTATAAAGCAAGGTATTGCTTGGTTTATTTCCGGGAAAAAATTTTTGTGGGCTATGACTTTGTTCACCTTTCATCAGTGCCTGACTTTGTGCAAAACAATTTGCTAACATTAATGTATGATGTTCCTTGTTACCCTGTTTGACCAATGGCGCCAGAAAATCTACCGGAATAAGTTTGCTGCCTTGATGCAATAACTGGAAATAGGCATGTTGTGCATTTGTACCAGTAGAACCCCAAAAAACAGGCGTTGTTTCATAATCAACCAATTTATCGTCCAGATTGGTAGATTTTCCATTACTTTCCATCAATAATTGAGATAAATATTCCGGCAATAATCGTAATGATTCATCATAGGGCACGAAGACATGTGAATCTGCATCAAGAAAGTTGTTATACCAGACATCCAGCAGCCCCATAATAAGCGGAATGTTTTTTTCAGGTTTGGCTTTTTTGAAATGTTCGTCTACCAGATTTGCACCATCGAGTAATTGCCTGAAATTATCAAAACCGAGTGCTAATGCGATGGGCAAACCAGTGGCAGACCATAAGGAAAAGCGTCCACCTACCCAGTCCCAGATTGAAAAAATATTATCGGGGTTTATACCAAAATTAACAGCAGCTTCGATATTGGAACTAATGGCAACAAAGTGTTTATTTATTGCAGTACAGCCTTTATCCAGCATCCATTTCCGTAAGGAGTTCGCATTGGTTAATGTCTCCAGTGTTGAAAATGATTTGGAAGAGATAATAAATAAGCTGGTTTCCGGTTCGATCTTGCTAATTAGTTCTTCTATTGGCTGATAATCAAGGTTTGAAATAAAATATGATTTTGTATTTTCTTTCCGAAAGGGAGTAAGTGCGTCAACAACCAGTTTAGGCCCAAGTCCGGCGCCGCCAATTCCAATATTAATAAAGGTATCGATGGGCTTGCCCGTCCAGCCAGTATATTCTTTTTGATGTATGCGACTGGTAAATTGTTCTATTTTGTCGAGTTGCTCATATATAAATGGAACAATATTTTCACCATCAACATTGATGACGGAGTCTTTACCTGCGCGCAGCGCTGTGTGTAATACAGCCCGATTCTCGGAAATGTTGATTTTTTCACCACTAAACATAGCTTGTATTCTGGATTGGATATCAGACGCATTTGCCAGTTGTATTAAAAATTGCAATGTATCTTTCGTGATCAGGTTTTTTGAATAGTCAAAATAGAGTTCATCGAGCGCGATACTGAATGCGGTGGCTCTATTTGGATCATGTTGAAACAAATCGCGCATATGGATTGAACGCATCGAGTTGGAGTGATCTTGCAAGCTTGTCCAGATTGTTTTTTTGTCAGGCATATTACAAATATCTAGCTAATAAGTTGCTCAATAATAATCTTTAATACTTCGATAATTGATATTGTTTTACTGAGTTTAACACAATAAAAAAGCAGCCAGCAGGCTGCTTTTAAGATATAAAAATAGTAAACACTCAGGCCGTATCAGTAATATAATGTTCCAATTGCTCAATAATAAACTCTTTTTCATTAATAATATTCTTTAATACATCCATAATTGATATTACGGTAACAGGTTTATCGCCATCTAATACTGGTAAATGTCGAATATGATTGTCAGACATAATAATCATACATTCCTCTATTGTTTGACAAAGAGATACCGTTTTGACTTCTGTTGTCATAATGTCCATAACAGGAGTGTCCGATGAATGTTTGTTATTAATCACCACTTTTCTGGTGTAATCACGCTCTGATAAGATACCGACTAATTTCCCATGTTCCAGAACAGCTAGAGCACCAACTTTTCTATCGGACATTACTTTAATTGCGTCTATGACCAGCGTGTCGGGGGTGACAGCAATAATTTCTCTATGTCTGGTATTTAATAATTGTTTTACGGTTGTAATCATTGTTATTGATCCTCTTCAATATCGGTCAGAATCCAGCTGATACAGCTATAAGTATAGTTTCATTCAGTTGATGATCAATAGTAGGATTTATAAATGTTAATTGTTGATAGTTTGCTATCAAAATTCACAAAGATAATTTTACTATTTGCGACTCTGTCGATAGGTTTAACGATTTATACCTTGCTGTCGTTGCAATAGGCATTTTCTGAACCTCACTATGACATTAGTGTGAGAAATGAGGCTTTGTTGAATTGATGAAATAACAAAAAGTAGTGTAAGCAATTGATTTAATTGGTGCCCTGAGCAGGAATCGAACCTGCGACCTATCGCTTAGGAGGCGATTGCTCTATCCACTGAGCTACCAGGGCATAATTTTTTAGTTTATCTGATAAAATAGCTTACTAAAAAATAATATCCTGTATTTAAACATTAATTAGAAAAATACTATATGTTGCTTAGCCCTATAATCCTTGCTGGTGGCGTTGGAACACGTCTTTGGCCACTTTCACGGGAACACTATCCAAAACAATTCATAAATCTGATTAATGAAAAATCCATGTTGCAAAACACTTTAAACCGTTTGCGAGGACTGGAGAATTCTATCGAGGTATCGTCGCCACTGATTGTTTGTAATGAAGTGCACCGTTTTCTGGTTGCAGATCAATGCGAAGAAATCCAACAATCTTTGGACTCAATCATTCTTGAAAGTGTTGGCCGTAATACAGCGCCGGCGTTAACTATTGCTGCGTTAAAACTCACTCAGGCACATGATGATGTAATGATGTTGATGATGCCGGCAGATCATGTCATTAAAAATATTGCCATATTTCAGCAAGCTATTTTAGTTGCCAGCAACTATGTAGAAAAAGATTATTTATTTACCTTTGGTATTTCACCTGATTATCCAGATACAGGTTACGGTTATATTCATTTTGACAAGGAAAAAGACAAAATTAATGATTTAACTGTTAATGCGGTTCTTGGTTTTAAAGAGAAACCTAATAAAGAAACGGCAAAGCAATATATCATTGCCGGTGATTATTTATGGAATAGCGGTATCTTTATGATGAAAGCCTCTGTCTGGTTAAAAAAAATGGAACAATATAATCAGGATATAGTTACATCCTGTCGCGAAGCTATAAATAAAGGAGCAGTAGATAGTCAGTTTTTACGTCTTGATGCCAAAGCATTTGCAGATTGTCGAAGTGAATCCATTGATATTGGTGTCATGGAAAAATTACTGGCTGATTACTCAGAACAAGTACTAACTATTCCTATCGACATGGGGTGGTCTGATATGGGTGCCTGGTCTTCGATATGGCAGCATGGTGAGAAAGATGCTAATAATAACTGTGTGGATGAATATGCCTTGGCGATTGATACGAATAATAGTTTGATTAGATCTGACGGCAGGCTATTAGCTGTAATTGGTTGTGATGATCTAGTTATTGTCGATACCGCTGATGTCACACTGGTGGTAGATAAAAATAAAACTCAGGATGTTAAAAAGGCTGTAGAACAATTAAAAGCAAATAATCGTAGCGAATTCCTGGAGCATGTTGTTGTACATCGTCCTTGGGGAACATATCAATCAGTCGAACAAGGCGATAATTTTCAGGTTAAAAAAATTGTAGTCAAGCCAGGCAAAAAACTTTCATTGCAAATGCATCATAAGCGCGCTGAACATTGGGTTGTTGTTAAAGGAATTGCAACAGTGACTCGTGATGATGATGTATTTGAATTAAAGGAAAATGAATCAACCTTTATCCCACTAGGAGCAAAGCATCGTCTGGAAAATGCAACTTCTGAACCATTGGAGATAATCGAGGTTCAGTCCGGCAGTTATCTTGGTGAGGATGATATTGTTAGATTTGATGATGACTTCGGACGAAGTTAACCCTCTACAAAAATATGATTTCTATTGTTATTCCTGTATTAAATGAAGCAAAGGAAATCGAAACGCGATTAAAATCGTTTCAAAAGTTAAGACAAAACGGAAATGAAATAATTCTTGTTGATGGTGGAAGCTTAGATGATACTTTTCATTTAGCACAAGTCTATGTAGATAAATCTCTGATAAGTAGTAAGGGTAGAGCCAGACAAATGAATGCCGGTGCTAGAGTTGCCGCTGGTGATTATTTATTATTTTTACACCTTGATTCTCATCTTTCGACACAAGCATTGATTGATATAGCAGAGATAAACAGTCTATCTATCTGGGGTTTCTTCAGGATTAAATTAAGTGGTGAAGATAAAGTGTTTCGCTTGATTGAAAGAATGATGAGTCTTCGTTCAAAATTTACATCTATTGCTACCGGTGATCAGGGACTATTTATCAGTAAGCAATTATTTGATGAAATTAATGGCTATCCAGATATTGAACTGATGGAAGATATTGCAATATGCAACATCTTGCGCAAGAAAAAAAAGCCGGTCATGTTAACTAATATAATTACAACATCTTCTCGTCGATGGGAAAAACGGGGTGTGATTAAAACAATATTATTTATGTGGTGGTTACGCTTGCTTTATTTTGCAGGTGTGTCAGCAGACTATCTTAATAAGTATTACTATCCTGAAGATAATGGATGATCTGTTAATCATCTTTAGTAAGTCTCCTGAAGCAGGCAAGGTGAAGACAAGACTCATGCCGTCGTATGGAAGAAGTTATAGTGCGACAATTCATCGCCGTTTGTTATGGCGAACATTGTCTGTTGCCAGACAATCGGACTTTTCTAATATAGAGTTGTGGGTTGGCGGTGATAGTAAACATCCGGAACTAGTAAGGATTTCTAAAGCATTTAATATGGATATTAATTATCAGCGAGGAAAAGATCTAGGCGAACGCATGTTTTATACAATCTCTCAATCACAGAAGCATTATAAGAATATAGTCTTAATAGGAACGGACTGTGCTGATTTGCAAGTAAAAGACTTAAATCTGGCTTTACAGAAATTAACAAACAAGGTTGATGTTGTAATTGGACCTTCTAATGATGGTGGTTACTATCTGATTGGTATGAATTCAACATATCAGAAATTATTTGATGATATTAACTGGGGAAGTGATGAGGTTTTGCAGCAAACTAGGCGAAATATTGAAAAATTAAAATTAAATTTATCAGAATTAAACCAGAGAAATGATGTTGATGAAGAGCATGAAGTGGAAACGTATGTATTAAATTCTGATACTTATTAGGCTGTGCGTTCAGTATTACTTATGAAGGCAAACGAAGCGCTAATCTGATGCGAACCATGTTCTTTAAATTTATTGACATGCAAAATCAGTAATGCACCTTTAATCCTTAGTTGTTCTTATGCCTCAATTAGGCATACAGGCATCATATCGTCCTGTAGATAGATTCATTACTATCACTATGCAGCAGGTTTAGTATACGAGTATTGAATTATTGTTTTACTTTGATTTAGATTAATATATATATTATTTGAACACGGAGAGGTGTCCGAGTGGTTGAAGGAGCACGCCTGGAAAGTGTGTATACGGTTAACCCGTATCGAGGGTTCGAATCCCTCTCTCTCCGCCAAATATTAATATTAATAATTGATAATAATATTTACCTGCCACATAAAACGGAACCATTTAGATGCTGAAAAAAAAGTTAGTGCAGGTGGTTTATTGATAATCGTGTTCTTTAAACCAGTTGATTGCATCAATTAATCCTTTAGTTCCGGCTCTAGGATTATATCCCAGTATTGTTTTTGCTTTTTCACTTGTGAAATACATTTTTTTCTTCGCCATCAACACACTATCTACAGTTATGCGGGTTGACTTGCCGGTGATAGCGGCTATGCGCTCCATGCACCATGCGATTGGAATAATGAGATTATGAGGAAGTTGTATGCTAGGTGGATCAATATCTTCATGCAGACATATAAATTCCAGAATTGATGCTAATGTCATATTATCTCCTCCCAATATATAACGCTCACCAATTTCACCTTTTTCCATTGCCAGTAAATGGCCTTCGGCAACATCATCTACGTGAACAATATTTAATCCGGTATCAACATAGGCAGGCATACGATGTTGAATAGTATCAAGCACAATCAAACCCGTTGGTGTCGGTTTAATATCGCCGGGTCCAACAGGTGTTGAAGGGTTTACAATCGTAATGGGCGCGGATTCTTTTTTTATTATTTCCTTTACTGATTCTTCTGCCAGATATTTTGAACGTTTATAATGCCCCTGCATATCGTCAAGCGTTGAAGGAGTAGTTTCATCAGCAGGTGTACCATCATCGTGCACCCCTAATACTGCCACACTACTGGTGTATACGATCTTGCTAATGGACTGTTCCAGCGCAGCCATCATTAATGCTTTGGTGCCATCAACATTTGTTTTATACATATTTTTTGGATCAGGGATCCAGAGCCGATAATCAGCAGCAATATGAAATAGATGATCACATCCTTTAACAGCTCGTTTCAAAGAAGGCTGGTCAAGTAAATCAGCTTCGATTACTTCCGTGTTAAGGTTGGAAAAGTTACGTTTATCTGACCCTTTGCGAACCATGGCACGAACTTCATAGCCCTTATTGAGCAATAATTTCAATACAGCAGAGCCAATAAAGCCATTTGCACCTGTGATTAATATTTTCATATTAATGTTGCTGTCTTTCTTCCAGCCAGATTAGAAAAGAGGGTAATACGATAACTGTTGCGAACATCATACATAACAAACCAATAGTCAGCATAATCCCCATGCTTGCTGTGCCAGCATGCTTTGAAAAGGCAAGGCTGCCGATACTGAAAATGGTGGTAAATGAACTGACCAATACGCCCCTGAATGCACTGGTTAAAAATAGATTTTTATCGTTTGCTTGATCTTCACGAAAACGATTTACGATATGAATACCACTATCTACACCAATGCCAAGTAATAATGGTAATCCAATAATGTTAGCAAAATTTATGGGTTGATTAATCAACGCCATAGATGCCATAGAAAATAAGCTTCCAGTAAATAATGTGCCAAGGATTAATACGACATCAACTTTAGATTTAATAAGTATTAATAAAATTATTGTGATGGCAATTAGTGCATAAAGTATTGCAGACTGGAATGACTTAATAACGGCAGCCCCAGCTTCAACATTGACAACAGGGGGGCCAATGATGGCATCGTCATGCTTTTGTAGTTCTCTAACAAACTCAATCATGGCATCATGATCATTGAGGTCTTTTTCCGGATATATTTCGAGTTTATAAAAACCTTTTTTATACCATCTGGCCTTGATTTCATCAGGCACATCAGATAATTCAACATTGGTAGCGGCAAGACCTGTTTCCAATAAATTGATGCTGTCAACAAAGTAATATAGTAAACGTTTTTCAATATCAATTAATTCTATCGGGTGATTAACCAAATATTCTAATTTTTTTTGTAAGTCAATTATTTGATCATTTTTCATCTCCAAAGGATACTGCTTCAACATGGATAATAAATTGTTAGTAATTTTTAAACGTTCATCATTTTTTATTGCCACACTTGATTGTGTCGGTAAAAGTGGACCCATCAAAATATTTAGATCATCGACTATGAATAATTTCCCTTCTTGATTTTTGGGTACCAGATCATTTAGCCAGACAACATTGTTTACAATATCTATTGCTTCAAATTGTGATTTGGCGAGTTCAGCTCTAGCTTTATCTTTTTCCAATGTAACTACAAACCATGGAGAGGTTTCCTTATCTTTTAATAAATCCTGAAAGGTTTTAACTGATTCATTGTTCTGGTCTTGAAGATTAAGTGTGTTGCTATCAAATCGTAAATGATTGAGCGAAAAGCTTGCGACAATGATTAATATAGCCGTAATTACCAATATGGATTTATAGTTTTTATAAGGTAATTCACTTAAATAAAGTTTAATCTTCTCTGATGATGTACTTTTATCGGTTGCATCAGTTTTTTTCTCAAAACTTAGCAAGGCCGGTAGTAAGGTGAACGTATAAAATAAACTGACGAGCATGCCACAACCTGCTATCCAGCCAAGTTCCGCAACCCCTTGATAATCGGTAGGCATAAATGAATAAAAGCCAATAGAAGTAGTTAATGCACATAAAAACAAGGTTCTGAAAATATTAATTGCGGCAAATCTTAATGCACTTTGTGTATTAAGATTATCTTTCTGAACCTCTCTAAAACGTAGGCATAAATGAATAGCAAAGTCGATTCCCAAACCAATATATAAAACTGCAAAGGCGACTGAAATAAGATTTAATACGCCGACTGTGAACGCAGCCAAAGCAGTGGTGGCGATAAGACCTAGAATCAAAGTGATAATAGAGGAGAAAAATAACCATAATGAACGAAGTCCAATAATCAGCATGATTGCCACCAAAATAATCGATGCGAGGATGGCAATAACATTTGCTTCGGCAACACTCTTTAATTCTTCATAAGCCAGAGCGGCGTTGCCACTTAGGCGAATAGATGTTTTTCCTCCATCTTCCAGCCCAAGCCTATTAACTGTGTCATTGATATATCGAATAGCTATTTCGCCAGGCAGTAATTCATCCGGGTCTTTCAGTATTTTTGTAATAATAAATTCACGATAAACAGATTTATTTTTTGTGTCAGCTTGTAATAATGTTTGCCAGGAAAGACGATGCTCTTTTTCTTTGAGTGTTTTATTAAGTTCTGATAGGAGAATTGATAAATCAATTTCTTCACCATCTGCTTTTGCCACGAACACCTGCTCAAGCATATTAAAAAAACCACGGAGTGATTGATCAGATAATAAAGTACCTATAAATGGTTGTATTTTGGTAAGACGATTGGATAAATCATATAACTCATCTTCAGTCATAAAGAGAAATGCTGTTTCACGAAAAAAGGAAATCGCAGAAGGGAAATATATATCTTCGATCAAATAAGGTGACGCTTTCAAAGATGTATAAAGTTTCGTTGCATCCTCACGCGCCCTGTCAGGGGTGTCTGCCTCAATTACGATCAGAACATTATCAAGCGTTTCAGTAAATATATCCTCATACTTAATATCAAGCTGTCGCCATTTTAGATCTCTAGACAACATATCTCTAGTGTCAGTGGTCATGCCAAGATGATTGACGATTAACCAGAGCGATAAGAGAGTAATTAAAGCAATTAAAACAAATACACCAAAACGAAAGCGCTGAATTATGGTGATCCAGCGTTCGATAAGATGGCTTATGCGATTATTATTCATTTATAAATGAATATGTCGATAAAATTAAACGCGAAAGACGTATTCTTTATCAGTCAGACGTTCGATATCCGGAGGATAGCTTAATCTTTTGTCATCATAATATTTACGACGTTTGTCACCTTCAGCAGCAGCATTATATGTCACGTATAAAACACGTCGTTTATCGTTGGTTAGATTTGGCCCAGAGCGATGAGGCACAAATGAATCAAAGAAAACAGCATCGCCTGGTTGAGTTGGAATAGATTCATAATCAAGTGAATTTTCTTCCAGTGGCTTCCATTTTTCTCCGATCAATCCTCTATCGTGGTATCCGCCTGCCATTTCAAGACAGCCGTTTTCGATAGTGGAGGCATCTATACTTATCAGAGCGGTGATATGTAATTTGCCATATTTATCCCAGCCAGCCTGAACATCCTGATGAGCTTTAAAACCATCTCCGCCCGGCATTTTGAAGTTGATTTTGTCTTTAAATAATACAGAGTCATCATGAAATAATTGAGATGTGATCTGTTGAATTTCACTTTTGGTAAATAACTCACTAAAGCCTGCATGATAAGGTTCAATGTCTTCCATACGGGAGAGGATGCGTCGATTATTGTCGAGTCTACTCTGTTCAAAATACATCATGTATTTTCCGGGGACTTCCGGATAGTTTGTTACTTCATCTGTCCATGCAGTAATTTTTTTCATGGTTTCTGCGCCATAAAGTCCGCGGATAACCAGATAGCCGGATGATTTAAATTGTTCAATCTGTTCGTTACTTAATTCCATATTTGTATATTTATAAAGATTAACTAAGGTTGCATATTATAGAGAAAATGCCTGTCTTTTAAATCGGGCGCAATAAGTTTCATAGTGTTTATCGCTTTTTTAAAAGCCCGTGCCAATATTAATAATGATGGAATCTGTGCTGGATTAAATATACAGGATAATACAAAACTTATTGGCTTGGGCTTACCAAGATGATCAGTATGTTTGATGACAGCTGCAGGTATTGCCGCTATTGCTTCATCACATATGGTTCTGATTGCGATAAAATCCAGTTCCATCTCCTTTGCAAGTCCTGCAATAGCAGCACTTTCCATATCAACAGCATCGGCACCAGATTGTTGATGCAGTTTTACTTTGTCTCTTGGTGATGAACAAATAATTTCATCAGAATAGATTGAGCTGCTAACAATACGATAACTATCTGAACTTAAATGTATTAAACATTGTTCTTGCCAATGGGCACTACATGGGTACTCATTATCATTAGAAATAATTTTATCTGCGATAATAATATCACCTGAATGTAATCCTTCATTTAATCCGCCTGCTACTCCCCAGCTAACTAGCGCTTCGGCCCCTTGCTTGATTAATAACGCAGCGGCATGTAACGCACGATCATGACCGATGCCACTTAGGCATAACAACATATTATCGTTAAGAGAACAGGGCGTATTTAGTGTTAACGAATGGGGTACAAGACATGCCGCTTCATCCGGCAAGGCTGCGATGATGCCTATCTTTTTCAAGATGCTACTTGAGTTAGATTGCGGTATCGAGCTAATGCCCAAAGCGGAAAATATTTGGTGTAACCGTGATATTTTAGATAGAACACACGTGGAAAGCCTGGGGCAGTATACCACTCATCATGCCATTGACCATCAGCGCCCTGATTATTAATCAAATGTTGTATACCGCGTTTAACGGTTTCAGTATTGGCTTCACCAACAGCCAGTAATGCTAACAAGGCCCAGGCTGTCTGAAATGCTGTGCTGGGAAATGGCCGTTTGTGTCTTGGTGGATAATAACTCTCATTGCTTTCACCCCAACCACCATCTTCGTTTTGCATATCTTGTAAATAGGTAACCGCATTACAAATGTATTCCTGCCGTGGGTCTTCTTCTGCAATTTCTAATGCAGTTAATACTGACCAGGTACCATAAATATAGTTAGTGCCCCATCGACCAAACCAAGAACCATCTATTTCCTGTTCAGTTTTTAAATATTGAATAGCATCCTGAATATTTTTTGCATATTTATCTTTATCAGCGAGTGTCATTAACGCAATCGAGCGACCTGTGACATCTGCTGTTGGTGGGTCGAGTAATGCACCATGATCGGCAAATGGAATTGAATTTAGATAATATTGGGTATTATTCACTTCAAATGAGCCAAAACCACCACCTTTTGATTGCATACCCGCGACCCATTTAGCCGCACGTTGAATAGGTTCTGCATATTTATCCTTACAAGAGCGATGCATTGCCCACGCGACCATTGATGTGTCATCTAAATCAGGATAATAATAATTACTATATTGAAACGCCCAGCCTCCGCCTTCAAGTTTAGGGCGAGGAATACGCCAATCTCCAGGTTCATCTTTCAATTGACGTTCTTTCAACCAGTCCAATGCATTTTCAATTTCCTGACTGCAATTTTTATCGGTTTCAATCAATGCCTGACTGGCAAGACAAGTATCCCAAACGGGTGAGACACAAGGTTGACAATACATACTGCCATCCATGCGTTTAACTAATAAGTTATCTATGGCTTTTCTAGCTTTAACAACATGCGGATGATCTTTCGGATAACCAAGTACAATTAATGATTCATAAACATTAACCATCGCCGGAAATATACCCCCTATACCATGTTCTTCATTCATTCTTTCAATAAACCAACGTTTACAACGACGAATGGAATAGCAACGCACGAAACGCGGGACTAATTTCTCAACAACACGACCAATATGATCCAGAACCAGAAAGTAGCGACCCAGCATGGTTTTGATCTTGAAATAATTTTGTTCGCTTTCAGGTGGTACTACAAAGAGTTCGCGAATATCAATACCACGTGGATTAACCGCTTCTGCTCTCATTGTGCAGAGTACAAACAAGGGCACCATCACGGTACGTGACCAATATGACACCTTATCAATATGAAAAGGAAACCATTTTGGCAAAATGATTACTTCAGCAGGTATAAAAGGTGTTGCCCTCCAGGGTAATTGTCCAAAAAGAGCCATAGCGATACGAGTAAATACATTACTATTAGCTGCGCCACCATGATTCAAAATAATATTACGTGCGCGCACCATGTGTTCATCGTGAGGGTTATCGCCAACGAGTTTTAACGCATAATAAGATTTAACCGTACAACTGAGATCCATATCGCCGCCGGTAAATAATGGCCAACCACCTTCTGGATCCTGCATATCACGTAAATATTGTGCAATTTTTTGTTCTGTTTCGTCGTCTACAGTATCGACGAAATGATTCATCATGATATATTCAGCAGGAATCGTACAATCCGCTTCCAACTCATATACCCAGTGCCCATCTTTTTGTTGTTGAGACAATAATCTGCTTTTTGCTGCAGTAATTGCGTCAACTATTTTGCAAGCAAAATTGCTGGAACCAATTTCCTGGGTTTCATCAGGTTTGGCGGCGTCATTGCCAGTATCGAGGATCATATTCTTATTGTTTATATCAGCAGTTTGGCTTAACGATAAATTGTAATATAAACGAAATATTTTTATAGCAGTTAAATGAGGAAAATATTGAACTTGCCTAAGTTGTAACGTTTTCAGCGAAATGCTTAATTTTTTATTTTTGTTAACTTTCGACCACAATAATTAAATAAAATTCTCAAAATTGCGTTGTTTTTGACAGCGATACTGGTTAAGAAAACTGTAATTTTGACATTAAGACGAGTAATTTTGACTTCTTGACCACTAGTAAAATTAGGATGTTGTCTGATTTTTTCTAAAGTTAGTACTGCCATGCCGATTGACCAAAGACAGAATTTACGCAGTCCGATTTCCTCTTTAGGAATATTCAGTGTGTATTCCAGTGCGTTATTCAAATGTCCGTATGCCACAGATAATAATTCCAGATAGGCATCCTCAAAACCCTTTGCATTGTTACCGGGCATCTTATTGGTAATATCAACACCATGTTTGTTGAAGATATCGCGGGGCATCCAGCAGGCACCACGATGATGATCTTCCCAAATATCTTTAAGAATATTAGTCATTTGTAGACCCTGACCAAATGATACTGCCAGTTTCATCATTTCGTTTCTTTGCGTATCAATGGCTGGGCAATAGTCGCAAAATAATTCGGTCAACATTTCACCAACCACACCAGCAACGTAGTAACAATATTGTCCCATGTCATTCAAATCTGCGACGCCATCCAGTGTTTCGGCGTCCTGATATCGCGCCATGCCTTCTGCCATAATTTTTACGCAGCGCTCAAGTGCTGCACGTTGTCGGGCATTGAAACTATGGGTGATACGAATCACAGGCTTTGTATTCGCAATCAGATCATGCTCTGCGGCAGTTGCTGTGGGTGAAAGTAACGGGTAGAGCGCTTCAGAAAAGACTTTTGCTTCTTCTTCACCATTAACCACGTTTATAAATTGTTCTGCAAAATGGGTTTTTTGCTCGGAAGACATATGTTTGTCGTCTTCAATCGTATCGGCAATGCGGCATAGCAGGTAGGCATTAGACACTACTCGGCAGAGTCGCTCAGGTAATTGAGGAATGGTCAGCGCAAAAGTACGTGAAACATCCTGCAGGATGTCTGTTTGATAGTCATCATCACTGAGTTTAGTGATTAAATTTTTTCGTTCTGTCATTTATCTTAATATAATCAATAACTTAATTTATAAACTGCTTATTATTGCTATGCCTGCTTCACTCTACGAATTAATGTTTTTTCTACTTTATAAATAGGGTATTAACACGGTGCCGGCGTGAAAAAAATGATATTATTCAACGATTAGGCTGGCACGAGACGCGCACATTACAATTCTAATTGACCGGATGCAACGCTGTAATCTCATCCGTCTGGCCATTTCATCAACCTGAACAGATTAAACATATTAACGTGAGCTCACTTTCAAGCATAATTCGCGACCCTGATACTTCGGCAAATACTTCAACCGAGGGCATGATGTGGTCAACTGAAGATGGTTCCAACACATTTTGCATTAATGAACTGCCATTATTACTAAGAAAATTGCAACAAGCTTTTTTTCTAATCGACGAAAACAATATTCAAAAAGCGGCAACTGGCGGTTCGTTATCGTTTTTGCAAAATTCAGATGCAAAAAACTGTCTTGCATTATGTCCCGCTCAATCTATATTCGCATTAGGTGATCCAACTTTTTGTGCAGACTATGGTGTGCGTTATCCCTATATGGCGGGTTCAATGGCAAATGGGATTGCATCGGTTGAGTTGGTAGAAGCATTAGCAAATGCTGACATGCTCGCATCGTTTGGTGCGGCCGGTTTAATGATCCATGAAATTGAAAAAGCGATTTTGCGATTAAAAGAGTCGCTTGGTGATAAACCATTTGCATTTAATTTGATCTATAGCCCGAATGAAAAAGGTCATGAAGATTCGGTAGTTGATCTCTATTTAAAACATGATGTAACACTTGTTGAAACATCCGCTTACATGAAACTTACTTTGCCTGTTGTTCGTTATCGTTTAACAGGTATTCATAAAGATGAAGCAGGCAATGTCGTAGTTCCCAATAAAATTATTGCCAAGGCATCACGCATAGAATTGGCAACTCACTGGTTCAGTCCTGCACCGGAAAAACTAGTTAATCAATTAGTTGAACAAGGTCTACTAACAGCTGAGCAAGCTGAACTGGCAAAACAGATTCCGATGGCACAAGACTTAACGGTTGAAGCCGATTCAGGCGGACACACTGATAACCGACCAGCGATTACATTATTACCCACCATCATTGCCTTGCGTGATCGTTTACAACGCCAGTATCAATACAAGTCACCATTACGTGTTGGCGCTGCCGGTGGTATCGGTACACCAGGTTCGGCACTGGCAGCATTTGCAATGGGCGCAGCTTATATAGTGACCGGTACGGTTAATCAGGCATGCCGGGAATCCGGTTCATCAGATCTGGTGCGAAATATGTTGGCAAATGCAGAGCAGGCAGATGTGACCATGGCGCCAGCAGTTGATATGTTTGAGATGGGTGTGAAGTTACAAGTATTAAAGCGCGGTACGATGTTTGCGATGCGTGGCAATAAACTTTACGACATTTACAAGGAATATGATTCGATAGATGCAATACCAGCTGTTGAACGTGAACGATTGGAAAAAACAGTATTCAAGATGTCACTTGAAGATGTCTGGGATACAACCAAGGCATTTTTTAACGAACGCGATCCTGCTGAAATAAGCAAGGCGGAGCAAAACCCAAAACATAAAATGGCGTTAATATTTCGTTGGTATCTTGGTTTGTCATCAAGATGGGCGAATGCTGGTGTTGAAGACAGACAAGTGGATTATCAAATCTGGTGTGGTCCGGCAATGGGGGCATTTAATGAATGGACACGTGATTCATTTTTGGAAACACCGGAAGCAAGAGATGCCGTAACTGTCGCAATGAATATCTTATTTGGTGCGGCAGTAATGAATCGTATTCATGTAATCAGTAAACAAGGTGTAAAGCTTGATGATGAATTAACTCAATATCGACCTTTGCCTTTGAACGAAATAGAACAGTATTTAGCAGGTTGATGTAATGTCAGGTAAAAATAACAAAATGAAGCCATTAGCAATTGTAGGAATTGGATGTTTATTTCCCAAGGCAAATAATCCTGAAGAATACTGGCGTAATATTCGTGAAGGTTTCGATGCGATAGGCGATATACCTGAGACACATTGGAAAGTGTCAGATTATTTTAACGAAGATAAATCAACACCGGATATGACCTATGCAAAGCGTGGTGGCTTTATTGATCCGGTTGATTTCAATCCACTGTTATATGGTTTAAGCCCGAATAATATTGAAGCGACAGATACTACTCAATTACTGGGTATGGTTGTTGCCAGAGAAGCATTACTTGATGCCGGATATTCAACCGGAAAAGATGCAGGTGATGGTCGAGAGTTTGATCGTGATCGTACCAGTGTCGTACTTGGTGTTACCGGTACACTTGAATTAGTCATTCCACTCGGTGCCAGATTAGGTCACCCCATTTGGCGCAAGGCATTAAACGATGCCGGTATTGATAAAGAAACTGCAGAAGATATTGTGCAACGTATTGCTGATGGTTATGTTCCCTGGCAGGAAAATTCATTTCCAGGCTTACTCGGTAACGTAGCTGCTGGACGTATTGCCAATCGTTTTGATCTTGGCGGTACAAACTGTGTTGTTGATGCCGCATGTGCAAGTTCATTAAGTGCTATTCATCTTGCCGCACTGGAACTAAGTGCCGGTCGTGTAGATATGGCGATTACCGGAGGGATGGATACCTTTAACGATATCTTCATGTATATGTGTTTTAGTAAAACACCTGCCTTGTCACCCACAGGCAATAGTCGCCCATTTGCAAAAAATGGTGATGGCACAATACTTGGTGAAGGCTTGGGTGCAGTGGTTATGAAACGTCTGGAAGATGCCAAACGTGATGGCGACAAAATCTATGCAGTATTAAAAGGAATGGGGTCATCATCAGATGGACGTGGTAATGCGATCTATGCGCCAAGTTCTGATGGTCAGACCAAGGCATTGTGGAATGCTTATCGTGAAGCCGATGTTGCGCCAAGAAGTATTGAACTTGTTGAAGCACATGGTACCGGCACATCGGTTGGTGATGCTGTAGAAGCACGTGCATTGTCCGGTGTTTATAGTAAAGACAATGAAGGTGAAACATGGTGTGCGATTGGTTCGGTTAAATCAATGATTGGACATACCAAGGCGGCGGCAGGTGTTGCAGGTTTAATCAAAACGGCAATGGCGCTCAAACATAAAGTTTTACCACCCAGTATTAAAGTTGATGAACCATTGGAAATTATTAATCCGGGTGAGGCACCGATCTATTTAAATACAATTAAACGTCCGTGGCTAAAACAACTGGAAACTCCTCGTCGTGCTGCATTAAGTTCGTTTGGTTTTGGTGGTAGCAATTTCCATTGTGTATTGGAAGAAGCGGAAGAAACTAAAACAGATATTGAATGGGATGGTCATGTTTTAATTTTGCCTGTCGCTGCAGATAATCAAGCAGATTTAATAAAGCAATTACCTGATGAAAAAATCTATGATTCATGGAATGACTTACGCTTCTTTGCTTTCGATGCTTGTCAAAAATATGATTACAAGAAAATTCATCGTCTGGTTTTAATCGTTGAAAAAAGTAAGACAGATATCATCAAACTGATAGCTGACGTAAAACAAAAGCTATCATCGTTAGACGCTAGTGAATGGCAATTGCCAAACGCATTTTATGCAACAGGCAATGAAAGCAATAAAGTGGCCTTTGTTTTTCCCGGGCAGGGTTCACAATACATTGGTATGGGTAGAGATATTGCTTGTCAATTTCCGCAATTTTTTAATCTCTTGCAACGAGCAAATGATGCTTATGTCGAAGCTAGTGATGGTCATTCACTTTCGGCTATTATGTATCCAATTCCTGTCTTTAATCGGGCGGATAGAAAACTACAGGAAGATACTCTCAGACAAACGCAATATGCTCAACCAGCAATAGGTGCAACCAGTCTAGGTTATCTTGATGTATTAAAGCATTTTAATGTGTCTGCTACTGCAGCAGTCGGTCATAGTTTTGGTGAGTTAACTGCATTACATGCAGCTGGTTATTATGATGAAGACGCTTTTCATTACTTGTCATTTAAACGCGGCGAGTTAATGGCAAAAGGTGAGGGTGATCGTGGCAGTATGTTGGCTGCCATGGCGTCGTCAGACAAGGTCGAGTTACTTCTAAAGCAAAACAATATCAACTTATTAATTGCTAATTATAATTCACCGGAACAAATCGTCTTGTCAGGTGCGACTGGTCAAGTCGAATCGTTTACTAGAATAGCAAAGCGGGAAAAGATTCGTGCGATTCGTTTACCTGTAGCGGCAGCATTTCATAGTGAATATGTTGCTGATGCAGTGAAGCCATTTTCCAGAATTGTTAACAAGATTCAATTCAAAAAGAATTCGTATCCAGTTCTATCGAATACAACTACCAAGCCATATCCAGACGATGTCGCTTCACAGAAAAAATTGTTATCTGAACAGCTTGCCAAACCGGTCCACTTTGTAGAACAGATTCAACAATTATACAAAGATGGCTTTAAAACATTTATCGAAGTTGGGCCGGGCAGAACCTTGTCTGGTTTAATCGGAACGATTTTGTTAGACAAAACTCATCATGCCGCATCAGTTGATGCATCGGCTGGTAAGCAATCGGGTCAACTTGATCTTGCCAAGGTCCTAGGGTTGCTTGCTTCTCAGGGGCAGCCAGTAGCATTGTCAAATTGGGATGCTGCGTGTAAAGAATTGAGACAACCTGAAGAAGGAAAGCCAGCGATGACTGTGCCTGTTAATGGCGCAAACATTATGAAAGAACGTCCAGCGAGACCGCCTTTAGAAAAGAAATACGTTATGACTGAAAAACCACCAATTAAGCAGATTGAAACTCAACAAATAAATCAAGCCTCGCTGTCAAATGCGTCACCAATACTCGAAGCGACACAACAAAGCATTCTTGCTTTACAAAAAATGCAGGAGCAAACAGTACGCTTACACCAACAATATCTTGAAGGACAAGAGACTGCTCAAAAGACAATCCATGCATTGTTGCAACAACAGCAAGCTTTAATGAGTGGTCAGCCTGTAACGGAAAATACTTCAATTAAACTACCTGAAATACCGAAAGTAACTCTTGCTGCTAAAATGTTTACAGAGAGTAAAATTGAACAACAGGATGTTGCAATACATCAACCAGTGCAGAAACAGGTTTCTAAACAGCATGATGTCGATATCGATAATCTGTTATTAAAAGTCGTTTCAGACAAAACCGGTTATCCGCTGGAAATGTTAAGCCTTGATATGAGTCTGGATACAGATTTAGGTATCGATTCAATTAAGCGCGTCGAAATTCTATCGGCATTACAGGAACAATTGCCCTGGTCGCCAGTTATCAAACCAGAAGAACTGGGTACGTTTCAGTTCTTGCAACATATCGTTGAATTTATCGTTGATGGTAAGCCAGAAGCTGCCGAACCCGGCGCAAATATTACCCCGGTAAATAATAATGTTTCTATTGAAAGCAATACTGCATTTGATGAAACCTTATTAAATATAGTTTCTGATAAAACCGGTTATCCAATCGATATGTTGGAACTTGATATGAATCTGGATAGTGATTTAGGCATCGATTCGATTAAACGTGTAGAGATATTGTCGTCTTTGCAGGAAGCAATGCCAGAGTTGCCAACAATAAGTCCGGATGAGTTAAGCCAGTTACAAACCTTACGTTCAATTACAATGTTATTTACAAATGAAGCAAGTGTTATATCGCCTGCTGTTAGTACAGTGGCTATTAATAACGATGGCTTTGCAAATACATTAATGGAAGTTGTCGCTAATAAAACCGGTTATCCGGTTGATATGCTAAATCTGGATATGAATCTGGATAGTGATTTAGGTATTGATTCAATCAAGCGGGTCGAAATTCTTTCGGCTATACAGGAAAAGATGCCGGAATTACCATCAGTGGATCCTGATGCGATGGCGAGTTTGCAAACCCTGCTGTCTATAGTTGAGCACTTTGGGGCAGTTGATTCTGTTTCTGTAACACAACAAGTTGTGAAACAGGTTACTGAAGATAGCAGCGAGCTTGAGTCAGTATTGCTTGAGGTTGTCGCTGACAAAACTGGTTATCCGGTTGATATGCTAAATCTAGATATGAATCTTGATAGTGATTTGGGTATCGATTCAATCAAGCGAGTCGAGATACTTTCTGCCTTGCAGGATAAATTGCCCGATTTGCCGGCGGTTTCTCCAGAAGAGTTATCAGCCTTACAAACCCTGCAACAGATTATTGAGACAATGTCTGATCAAGTTATTCCTGTTGCTATTCATGCTGAAAATAATGTTAGAAATGTAACAGAAGATGTCGTTGATGTTGTTGTGCTGGATAATGTGGTCAGACATATAGTCGACATAAAATCGTCACATAAAGACGCTTTAATTCCTGTCTCGTTGAATGCAGACAAACCAATATTAATAGTCGGAAACAAGCTGGCAGAAAAGATAAGTATAGAAATCATTAATAATGGTTATCAAACTCAAGTTATTGGTTTGAATGATTCTTTTGATAATGATTTATCTGGTTTGGTTATATGTGGCGAGGCAATTAAAAATAAAGATGATTTATTAACTGCTTTTGCGTTGATTCAAAAATATGCTGATGTATTGCAAAGGAATAAGGGCATTCTAGCTTCTGTTACTGAGATGGGCGGAAAATTTGGGTTTGAATCTATCAAACTGGATAATCAGCTGCAAGCCGCACTGCCAGGTATTATAAAAACTGCTGATAAAGAATGGCCTGATACAAATTGTATTTGTATTGATGCTAAGGATGCAGATATGAGTTTGCTTGTAGATACAATTCTTTCCAGAGGAAAGTTGGAAATTGGTATTCAGGAAACAAACTTGTTTGAATTTAATGTTTCTGAGAAGTCCATAGAAACTATAGATAATAAAAAGCTGTTTGGTAAAGATGACCTTATTGTGATTTCTGGTGGCGCAAAAGGTGTGACAGCTGTAATAGCTATTAAACTGGCTGAAACTTATCAATGCCAATTACTGTTATTAGGTCGTAGTCCAGAACCCGAAACTGAACCAGAGTGGTTAACTGGTTTGTCATCAGAGTCTGAAATCAAACAATCGTTATTAAAACTAGCTGAGAAGAAACTAACGCCGGTTGAACTTGAAAATCAATATCATGCAGTGACATCTAATCGTGAAATATTGCAAACAATGAAACTCATTGCTGATGAAGGTGGTCATGCTGAATATCGTTCTGTAGATATTACTGATGCTGAAAAAGTAGCGAAGACGATTGACCTTGCCCGTCTAGAAATGAAAAATGTAACAGGAATCATTCATGCGGCTGGTATATTGGCAGATCGTTTGATAGTTGATAAAACTGCTGAGCAATTCGAGAAAGTGTTAAATACAAAAGTGGCTGGTTTTAATAACCTGCTTACCGCAACAGCGAATGATCAGCTTAAATTGATCGTCAATTTCTCTTCTACAACTGCAAGACTGGGTCGAAAGGGGCAGGTTGATTATGCAGCTGCCAATGAAGTATTAAATAAATCATCCCAGCTTGAAAAAACCAAGCGTCCGGAATGCAGAGTGTTATCGATTAATTGGGGACCATGGGATGGTGGTATGGTAACTCCGGGCTTGAAAAAGCTGTTTGCTGAAGAAGGCGTAAGTGTAATTGGGCTAAAGGCGGGAGCAAATTATTTTATTGATGAAATTGAAAACAATGATTCAGTAGAAACTGTTGTGTTGGGTGGTGCATTAACAAATGATTCACAGGTTATTAATAATACCGCACCGGTTGAATCACCAAATTTGAGTCTCGCTTTTGAAAGAGAGTTAACAATAAACAGTTATCAATTTTTGCAATCACATGTCATGAATGGTCGGGCAGTATTACCTGTCGCAGTAATCGTTGAGTGGTTTGCCCATGGGGCTTTACATCTAAATCCCGGAATGCAATTTGTTGGCTTCGAGGATTTTCGTGTACTAAAAGGCGTCACGCTAAACGCTAATGAATCTGTCAGATTAAGAATATTATCAGGTTCAATTCAATATCAGGGTCAGGATGGCAAAGTACAAGTTGAATTACACTCGGGTAATTATCTACATGCGACGGCAAAAATCGTGTTGAGCGATGTCAGGATTAAAGCACCAGAAACTGTACTCACACCGGTTAACGAACCTTATGGTCTTGGACAAGGTGAGTACTATGAAAATGGCCAGTTATTCCATGGACAGCATTTGCAAGGAATCAAGGCGATTAATTTCTGCAATGAAGACGGTATCGTTGCTGATGTTAATGCGGCGCCAGAACCTTCAGCATGGATGCAACAACCAATTCGTTCTAACTGGATAACTGATCCGTTAATTCTGGATTCTGCATTTCAGGCGATGATTATCTGGAGTTTTGAACATAAAGGTATTGGTTCACTGCCAACTGAAATCAAGTATTATCGTCAATATCAAAAACAATTTCCAAAACAGGGTGTCCGCATTGTTGCAAGTGTTAAACAGTATACTGATTACAAGGCTATTTCTGATATAGAGTTTGTTGATAAATCATGCAAGCTGGTGGCGAGTATGAAAGGTTACCAATGTGTCATAGATAGTTCCTTGCATAAGGCATTTAAAAATAATGATTTGACGCTGGAAGTTTAATTTCTCTTTAGAACTGTAAAAAATATTTATGACAAAAACTGCATTAATTACCGGTATTACCGGACAGGACGGCGCATATTTAGCCGAATTTTTATTAAATAAAGGCTATATCGTTCATGGTATTAAAAGGCGTTCTTCATTAATTAAAACTGATCGTATTGATCATTTATACGAGGATCCTCATGACGAAAATAGGAGACTTTTTCTGCATTATGGTGATATGACCGACTCATCTAGCTTATTGCGCGTAATTGAAGAATCACAACCAGATGAGATTTATAATCTGGCAGCACAAAGTCATGTCGCTGTTTCTTTTGAAGAACCTGAATATACTGCAAATTCTGATGCACTTGGTGCACTACGGATGCTTGAAGCGATAAGGATATTAAATCTGAATAAAAAAACTCGTTTTTATCAGGCCTCTACTTCCGAGCTATATGGCAAGGTTCAGGAAGTGCCTCAAACTGAAAGCACGCCTTTTTATCCTCGTTCTCCTTACGCTGTTTCAAAACTCTATGCATACTGGATTACAGTTAATTATCGTGAAGCTTATGATATGTATGCCTGTAATGGTATTTTATTCAACCACGAATCTCCTGTGCGTGGTGAGACGTTTGTTACTCGTAAAATTACTTTAGCGTTGAGCCGAATCAAATATGGGTTACAGAATTGTTTATATTTAGGAAATCTGGATGCTAAACGTGACTGGGGACATGCAAAAGACTACATAGAAATGCAGTGGTTGATGCTACAACAGGAATTACCAGAAGACTATGTGATAGCAACAGGTGTTCAATATAGTGTTAGACAGTTTATTGAAATGGCAGCAGCTAATATAGATATCAGGATTAACTGGCAAGGACAAGGTAAAGATGAAAAGGGAGTTGATCAGAATGGTAAAGTTATTATTGCTATTGACCCACGCTATTATCGTCCTGCCGAAGTTGATAGTTTGCTTGGCGACGCCAGTAAGGCAAAAAAACAATTAGGCTGGACACCAAGAATTACAATTAATGAGCTTATCGATGAAATGATGTATTCGGATATGAAACTGGCTGAAAACGAAATACTTATTAAAAATAATTAGTAAATACAATTCATGCACAAAGATTCGAGGATATACATTGCTGGTCATCTGGGGCTGGTAGGTAGTGCGATATATAGAAGTTTAATAGAACAAGGTTTTAGTAACTTCATTTTGCGCAGGCATGACGAACTGGATTTGTGTGATCAATCTGCAGTAAAACTATTTTTTGAACAAGAACAGCCTGAATATGTTTTTCTCGCAGCTGCAGTAGTGGGGGGAATTCATGCTAACGATACTAAACCAGTTGAGTTCATGCAAAGTAATCTGCAGATACAAAACAATATCATAGATTTTTCATGGAAAAATAATATTAAAAAACTTTTATTTCTTGGATCGACTTGTGTATATCCACGTGATTGTCCACAACCTATAAAAGAAGAATATTTATTATCAGGGCCATTGGAAAAAACCAATGAATGGTATGCCATTTCTAAGATAGCTGGCATAAAACTCTGTCAGGCTTATCGAAAACAATATGGTTTCAATGCTATTTCATTAATGCCAACCAATCTATATGGTCCGGGTGATAGTTTCGATTTGCGAAGTTCTCATGTGTTACCAGCATTGATTCGCAAGTTTCATGAAGGGAAATTACGTAATACGCAATCAGTAGAAATATGGGGAACTGGCCAACCATATAGAGAATTCATGTATGTCGATGATATGGCAGATGCCTGTTGTTATTTAATGAAAAATTATGACGAAGCTGACATTTTAAATATAGGCACAGGTAAAGATATCAGTATTAAGGCATTAGCTGAATTAATAGGTGAAATCATTGGGTATCAAGGAGATATTGTATTTGATAAAAACAAACCTGACGGCACCCCAAAAAAATTAACAGACATATCAAAACTTGCCAAATTAGGTTGGCAAAGCAAGACGTCACTAAGTGATGGCATTAAAAAAACTTATGATTGGTATCTAGAGAATATAACTAATACAACAGTAAATTGAACTTGAACAAAGAAACTAAAATTGCCATCGTTGGTATTGGCGGTGTTTTCCCAGGCTCTAGTAATCTGGATATTTTTTGGGAAAACATTGTTAATGCGCGTGACACCAGCGTGGAAGTTGATGCCAGTCGCTGGCGACTTGAACAGCATGATCTCTATTCTTCGGAATTGTCACCTGACAAAGTAAATTCGCGCCGTGCATGTTTGATCAAGGATTTTCAGTTTGATGCAACTGGATTTGAAGTAGCGCCTGATTGTTTAGTAAAACTTGATCCTATGTATCAGATTTTACTTAAAGCAGGCCGTGATGCCTGGTTAGACAGCAATACTGATAAATTAAATAAACAAAAAGTTGGCGTTATCATCGGTAATATTGCTCTTCCTACAGAATCTTCTTCCCAATACAGTGATGAAATATTTCGTTCACTATTTGAAGAACAATTATTTAACGAAGAAATCAACAAAGAAACCGATGCATTTAATCGATATGTAGCAGGATTGCCCGGCGGTTTATTAGCGAAGGCATTGGGGCTGGGTGCAGGTTCATATACTCTGGATGCTGCTTGTGCGTCATCTTTATATTCACTTAAGTATGCTGTTGATGAATTGTTAAGTGGTCGTGCTGATGCAATGTTGGCAGGAGGACTGTCACGACCAGATCCGCTGTATACCCAAATGGGTTTTTCGCAACTTGGTGCGGTTTCAAAATCAGGCAGGTGTTCGCCTTTTGATCACAAAGCCGATGGTCTGGTTGTTGGAGAAGGAGCAGGTATAGTTGTTTTAAAGCGATTAGAAGACGCAATTGCCCAGGGAGATCATGTCTATGCAACGATTGCAGGAATTGGTTTATCCAATGATATTGAAGGCAATATCATGTCTCCAGATTCAGAAGGGCAGTTACGCGCCATGCAAGCGGCATATGCTAAAGCGGGCTGGGAACCTAATGATGTGCAGCATATAGAATGTCATGGTACCGGGACACCTGTGGGTGATGGTGTTGAATTTAATTCATTAAATGAATTATGGCGTCAGCATAATGCTGATGGTGAATGTGTAATCGGGTCTGTAAAAAGCAATGTGGGTCATTTATTAACAGCTGCAGGTTCTGCAGCGTTAATAAAAACATTGCTTGCCATGAAACATGGTTTATTGCCACCTACTGCAAATTTCGAAAAGCCCTCAGATAAATTAAATCTTTCACAAAGTCCATTTACTGTTTTAAAAGAAGCGTCGCCATGGCATGTGAACAATAAACCCAGACGTGCTGCAATCAGTGGTTTCGGTTTTGGCGGTATTAACGCACATGTTTTATTGGAAGAATATCAGGAACAAAAGATTGAACCAGTTGCAACACATCATCTATTTGATGGTAAATATCAGGACATCGCTATTGTTGGTATGGATATGCAACTTGGGCCATGGGTTGAAGCTAATGATGTCAATGAAGCGATGTTGTTTAATAAACGTCAAACTAAATCGCAAGCAAATCATTGGTGGGGAAAAAACAATCATCAAACAGGGCATTATATTCAAGAATTAAATATACCGCTCGGTCGTTATCGAATTCCTCCTTCCGAATTAAAGGAAATGTTACCGCAGCAGTTATTAATGCTCGAAGTAGCGGCGAATGCATTAGACGATGCCGGGTTAACAGAATTAAATCCTCAACAACAGTTAAGATGTGGTGTTTACATCGGAATTGAACTTGATATGAACACCACCAATTTTCATTTTCGCTGGATGCAAAAAAAATATGCGCGAGAATGGTTGGATAGATTAGGTGTTGAATTAAATAATGATGAGCTTGATGCATGGATAGATAATCTGCGTTTAGCCTGTGGACCTGCCTTAAATGCCAACCGCACCATGGGCGCACTGGGTGGTATTGTCGCAAGTCGTATTGCACGCGCATTTAAAGTTGGTGGGCCAGCTTTTACTGTGTCTGCAGAAGAAACATCAGGACTTCTAGCATTGGAATCAGGAATGCGAGCGTTGCAGCAGCATGAATTAGATCAGGTTATTATTGGTGCTGTTGATTTCGCAGGTGATTGTCGCGCAGCACTGGCTCATAGTGATAAACGAAAACTTGAATGTGTTGCAGATGGTGCTATTGCATTTGTATTAAAGCGATATGATGACGCCGTCAAAGCAGGCGACAATATTTATGCCAGAATTAAAGGTATTGGTTCAGCAAGTGGGGGTGGTTGCGATGACATTGTTACCAGTGAAGTCGCACAAGTTAACGCTATACAACAAACATGCACTGATGCAGGTTGTCATCTTGATAGTGTAGATCAACTTATTTTTGCAAATGATGATCACGCACTATCTTTACCAGTCCTAGAAAATATTCAAAAGACTAAATTTCCATTAGGTAATACTGGTGCAGCTAATGGCTTAATGGCCATTGGTTTTGCTGTTAGCTGTTTACAGCATCGCTTATTACCAATGGATGATAAAAATAAAACACGTTACTGGCTCAAGAATAAACAGAGTGGTTTAAGAAGAAATCTTGTGAACGCAACGAGTCTGGGTGGTAATGCCATGAGCGTGTTACTGGAAGAAGCGGATGCAGCGCCAATATCGATACAAGGCAAAACCAGATTGTATTGTTTTGCAGCTGATAGTGAAGAAGATTTGATTGCCAATATACAGTTAAGACAATTTTTGGAAATTGATGCTAATGATTATCAGCAGGCGAAACTTAAAGCTGCTTTTCTTGCAGATAATGAAATTGTTTTTGAAAATTGCAGATCAAAACTAATAAATGCTATTAAGCAGAATAAGAGTATTAATATTGATAATTGTTATTACTCGGTAAATCCTCTTTATCCAGAGCATAAACTCGCCTTTGTCTACCCTGGTTCCGGCAATCATTACTTTGGAATGGGGCTAGACCTGGGTGTTGCCTTCCCTGATGTGCTTGAAAAACTCAATGCAGAAAATGAACAACTCGCATCACAATTCGCCCATGGGCGTTTCTGGCAACAGGATGATGGACAACCCCTCAGTAATGAAGAAGTAATATTTGGACAGGTCTGGTTAGGCATCTTCGTTAGTGATGTTGTTAGTCATTTTGCTATTAAGCCTGATGCAATCATTGGTTATAGTCTGGGTGAAACAGCAGGTTTCTTTTCAACACGTACATGGAAAGCTCGTGATGAAATGTTGTCCAGAATTAAAAATAGTACCTTATTCACAGAAGAACTTGCTGGACCGTGTCGTTCTGTGCAAAAAGCATGGCAAACCGAAAGCGATATCGACTGGTCATTGGGTGTTATTAATATATCTGCGGAAAAACTGAAGCCGATAATTGATAAACATAGTCGGGTTTATTTATTAATTATCAATACCCCGAATGAATGTGTAATAGGTGGTGACAGACAACAGTTACAGGAAGTCGTGAAAACACTTGCTGTACCATTCCATCCTTTATCAGGTGTTACGACAGTTCATTGTGAAGTTGCCAAGCCAGTGCAACAGGCGTATCGCGATTTACATTTATTTGAAACTACTCCGCCTGCAGATATTACTTTTTATAGCGGTATACGTGGTGGTGCTTATGAAGTGAATCGAGAGTCTGCTGCTGATTCCATTCTGGATCAGGCTTTAGCGCCTTTTGATTACACGAAAGTAATCAATCAGGCGTATGCAGATGGTGTACGTCTATTTATAGAAATGGGACCCGGAGGATCATGCACTCGCATGATTGATCAAATTCTGTGTGAACGTGAGCATATTGCCAACGCTATATGTGTTAAGGGTCAAAATAGTGTAAATAATCTGCTGCAAATTCTGGCAAGTTTATACGTCGAGGGCGTGCCTTTGGATTTATCTGTTCTTGAACAGAAGAAAAAAACTAAAAAAACGTATAGTAATTATCTGAGTATCAAAGTCGGTGGTGAGGCGTTTAATGTGCCAAAACCACCAATAAGAGAAAAAGCAACAAAATTACATGAAGTACCTAGAGTAAAACATGTTGAAACCGCGAATCAACAAACTATTCAGTTACCAATGGCAGTCAATTCAGATATGTCTGAAATCATTGAACAGATGCAAAAAACAGAACAGGCAAGAGCAGAAGTACAGGAAACGTTCTTACGTGTTACTCAAGGCATGACGGATACACTAGCACAAGCATTGTCGATGCAACTTCAAACATTGAACGGCAACATTGATTCATCGCAATTCATTAGTAAACAACAAAAATACTTATGCAATACTACAGAACAGAAAAGTAATTCATGCGTGTTCGATAGAGAAACTTGTATGGAATTCGCTGTAGGCAAGATAGGTAACATGCTTGGTGATCGATTCGCAGATATAGATCAATACCCGACCCGGGTACGTTTACCGGATGAACCTTTAATGCTGGTTGATCGTATTGTTAAACTGGAAGGTGAAGCTGATTCATTATCAACCAGATTAAATGCGAGTGGCAGGGTAGTGACCGAGCATGACATTAAAATAGGTGCATGGTATCTGGACCATGGTCGTATTCCCACCTGCATTGCTGTTGAATCTGGTCAGGCAGATTTATTTTTGTCGGGTTATCTTGGTATCGATCATATTACGAAAGGTAATGCGACATATCGTTTACTGGATGCGCAAATTACATTTCATGGGCCATTACCGCAAGCAGGTGAAACGATTCGTTATGATATTCAGATTAATGAATTTTTTCGTCAGGGTGATACCTGGTTATTTCGTTTTCAATTCGAAGGCACCGTTAATGGCCAACCATTATTAACCATGACTAATGGTTGTGCGGGATTTTTTACACGCCATGAACTTGATGCTGGCAAAGGTGTGGTATTAACCAGCATGGAGAAACAGCCAGCTGCAGGAAAGTACACAGGTGGTTATCAGCCATTATTAACTTTGGAAAAAGAGCAATTCAGTGACGAACAATTAAATGCCTTACGACTAGCTGATTTGCCGGCTTGTTTTGGCTCAACGTTCTCAGACTTGCCATTAAACAATACTGCAGGATTGCCGAGTGGTCGTATGACACTGGTGCATCGTATTCTTGAACTTGATCCTAATGCAGGACGATATGGTTTAGGGCAGATCACTGGTGAAGCTGATATACATCCTGACGACTGGTTTTTAACCTGTCACTTTGTCGATGATCAGGTAATGCCCGGCACGTTAATGTATGAATGTTGTTTACATACTTTAAGAGTCTATTTATTAAGAATGGGCTGGGTTGGTGAAGTTGATGAATTTGTATATGAACCCATCATCGGTGAAGTGAGTACTCTGAAATGTCGAGGTCAGGTCATTGAATCTACCCGCTCGGTTCAATATGAGATCACGTTAAAAGAAATCGGTTATAAAACTGATGGTACTCCTTATGTTCTGGCTGATGCCCTGATGTATGCTGATCATCGTCCTGTCGTGCAAATGAAAAATATGTCTGTACAACTGACCGGATTAAATAAAACCCGACTTGAGAAACTATGGCAAAACAAAACTCAAGATAAACAAGTATTGTTTGATAATGATTCGATTATGGCATTTGCTATAGGTAATCCATCAGACGCATTTGGTGATCGTTATAAGATATTTGATCATGACAGAAAGATTGCTCGCTTACCGGGACCGCCATATAAATTTCTGGATCGCATTACGTCAATTAAAAACTGCGAACAATGGATTTTGAAAGCAGGTGGTATTATTGAAGCAGAATATGATGTGCCTGCAGATGAGTGGTATTTCACTAAAGATAATCAGCCTTATATGCCATTTGCTGTTTTGCTTGAAATTGCCTTGCAACCTTGTGGATGGCTAGCAGCTTATCTGGGTTCTGCATTGACCAGTGATATCGATTTGTCGTTTCGTAATCTTGGCGGCAAGGCAACACAGTTTATTGAAGTACCCCCTGACATTGGCACATTAACGACTAAAGTTAAAATTACCAATGTTTCCCAATCTGGCGGCATGATCATTCAAAATTTTGACTATGAAATGACATCAACTAAAGGTCTTGTTTATAAAGGTGATACCTATTTTGGTTTCTTCTCGAAACAGGCTTTAAAAGATCAAATTGGTATTCGTGATGCAAAGCCATATTCGCCGACAGAAGACGAGCGTAGTAATGGAATCAGTTTTACTTATCCCATAGAGAAACCATTGCCCGGCAAGATGATGCGAATGGTGCACGACATTTCTTTATTTGTGCCAAATGGTGGTGCTTATGGTAAAGGTTATATTGAAGGTACGGCTGATGTGAATGAAAATGCATGGTTTTTCAAAGCACATTTTTACGAAGATCCTGTATGGCCGGGTTCATTGGGACTGGAGTCTTTTCTCCAGTTATTAAAAGTATTTGCCAAAGAGTATTGGCAGGCAGAATTAACTGCTCAAGACTATCACTTTGAAAGTATTGCTATTAATCACCCACACGAATGGATATATCGCGGACAAATTTTACCAACTGATAAAAAAGTCATCATACAGGCGGTTATCAAGGATATTGATGAAGATAATCTGAGCATAATAGCAGAGGGGTTTTTGAGCGTAGATGAACGTTTGATCTATCAGATGAAAGATTTTGCGCTTAGAATACAGAAATATGAAATATAATCGCGTAAAAATGGAGTCGATTGGCTATGAATTGCCGCCCGTCGTAGTTACCTCCGAAGACCTCGAATCACGTCTCATGCCAATGTATGAAAAATTGCATGTCGCTCCTGGTCAGCTGGAAGCATTAACAGGTATCAGTGAGCGCCGCTGGTGGGAAAAAGGACATAGTTTATCCGATGGCGCAATTGCTGCTGCGCGAAAGGCATTGGAACAGTCCAATGTCGAAGCAAAGGATATTGAGACCTTAATCTATAGCGGTGTTTGTCGGGAGAATTTCGAACCTGCAACAGCTTGTGCAGTGGCAGCCCAACTAGGCATTAGTGATCAGGCGAATATCTATGATATTTCCAATGCCTGCCTTGGAACAATGAATGGTATTATTGATATCGCCAATCGTATCGAACTCAAACAAATTCGTGCTGGTATGGTTGTCTCTTGTGAGACTTCTCGTGAGATCGTTGAAATCATGATCGAGCGTATGTTGAAAGAAAAAACAATGCAAATGTTTACCAGCTCACTGGCAACACTTACTGGTGGTTCTGGTGCAGCAGCAGTGTTACTCACTGATGGCTCATTCGATAATGAAGGTGCTCATCGATTAATCGGTGGTGCCAATCATGCCGCACCTGAACACCATGCATTATGTCGTTGGGGAATTACCATGTCTCCACAGAGTATTGGTGATCTTGTTTTTTCTCCAGATAAATTATTAGCTGCTATTGATCAGGTAATGGAGCCTGATGTTATTCCCTCTGTCATGCGTGAAGCAATGACTAGTGAAAAACTTCCTCCAGCATTAGCCAGTATTATGCCGAAAGATACGCTACCGAACGCGGTATCAGAATTCATGTCAACGGACTCCGTATCTGTATTAAAGCATGGTGCCAAACTTGGCGTGAAAACATGGGGGTCTTTTTTAGGGAAAATGGGTTGGGCTCGTGATCAGGTTGATAAGGTGATCTGTCATCAAGTTGGTGAAGGGCATCGTGATACTATTCTTAGAGAATTGGGAATAGCTCCTGAAAAAGATTTCAGTACATATCAATATCTCGGTAATATTGGTACAGTCTCTGTTCCATTAACGGCGGCCATCGCTCAACAGCGTCAGTTTCTTAAAAAAGGTGATCGTGTCAGTTTTCTCGGTATCGGTAGTGGTTTGAATTGCCTGATGCTTGGCTGGGAATGGTAATTTAATATTAGTCCAAAAAGTTATTTTGAGTTTGACTTTAAGTCGCAAAGTTTTTTATTTACGTTATGTTGTTACCAGACTATCCAAGCAACTCCTCTAATTTTATAAAAATAAATAAACAGACTATGCATTACCTCCATGGAGGTGACAGGCAACATGAGTCCGTGGTCATGATTCATGGGAATCCTAGCTGGTCGTTTTACTATCGTCATTTATTCAATGCGCTTGTTGATGATTATCATTGTGTCGTCCCAGATCATATTGGCATGGGCTTATCCGATAAACCAGATGATTCATATAACTTTACTCTGGAACAACGCGTTGATGATTTAGAAGATTTACTGAAACAATTAGATATAACAGAGAACATAACGCTGATTGTGCATGATTGGGGCGGCATGATAGGGCTTGCCTATGCAACACGTTATCCGAAACGGATAAAGCGACTAGTGATTTCCAATACTGCCGGCTTTCTGATTCCTGACGGTAAAGAAGTGCCATGGCAACTTAAACTTAGCAGAACACCATTATTAGGAAAAATAGCAATACAAGGCTTTAATGCTTTTTGTCGGGGTGCAGTAAAGAAATGTGTCACACGAAAACCAATGGATGAGCAGGTTGCCGCGGCATATTTACAACCATATAACAACTGGAATAATCGATTGTCTGTATTATGTTTTGTTGAAGATATCCCGCTTGGTAAAGAACATGTTTCCTATGATGTAGTTAATAAAGTCGACAAGCAGTTATCTCAATTTACCAACATTCCAATGTTAATCTGTTGGGGCTTAGAGGACTTTGTTTTTGATAACGATTTTCTTGCTGAATGGAAACGTCGTTTCCCTAATGCGGAGTATCATGAATATGATGCAGGACATTATTTATTGGAGGATGCTGGAGAAGAAGTTATTCCCATCATTAGAGGTTTTCTACAATCAAATCCATGATCACCACTACCAATATTGCATCTCACTTGCCAAAGATGGCAAAACAGCAACCAGACACTTGGGCAGTTGTTTTGCAGGCTAAACACCGTCAGCAAACAGCCAACTATGAACAGGCGCTAACATACAAACAGCTCGATGAGGCCAGTAATCTGGTTGCGGCAGGGTTATCGGCTTCAGGTGTTAATAAAGGATCAAGGGTTGTCGTAATGGTAAAGCCGGGACTGGATTTTTTTATTCTGGTTTTTGCCTTATTCAAGATTGGTGCAGTACTGGTCGCAATTGATCCCGGTATGGGTATAAAAAACCTGGGAAAGTGTTTAGCGGAAGCTGAGCCGGATGTTTTTATCGGAATTGCCTCAGCACATTTTGCGAGAATGATATTACGTTGGGGAAGCTCAACGATTAAACATACTATTCTGGTAGGTAAACATCCAATATTTTCACTAGTAATGACAACACTAAATACTATTCAACAAAAAGCTAAAGGACAACAGTTTGAATTTAGTGAAACACGACCAGAAGATATTGCGGCCATCTTGTTTACTAGTGGCAGTACTGGTATTCCTAAAGGAGTAATATATAACCATGCAAACTTCAATGCCCAGGTAGAAGCGTTAAAGCAACTCTATAATATTCAGCCAGGTGAAATTGACCTTGCTACTTTCCCATTATTTGCCTTGTTTGCCCCTGCACTAGGTATGACATCAATTATTCCCATTATGGATTTCACGCGTCCGGGCGATGTTAACCCAGAGAAGATTGTTGATGCGGTGATTGATTATCAATGTACCAATATGTTTGGTTCACCTGCATTATTGAATCGTGTTGGCAAACATTATCAAAAACTTGGTATTAAACTTATCAGTTTAAAACGTGTGTTATCGGCTGGTGCGCCAGTATCAGCATCTATTCTTAAAACGTTTTCGGGTTTGTTGAATGATGATGTGCAAATTTTTACTCCATATGGTGCGACAGAATCACTTCCAGTCAGTTCGATAGGAAGTCAGGAAGTTATTCGAGAGACCAGTGAATTGACAGCAAAAGGGAAAGGGGTTTGTGTTGGAAAGATAGTAGAAACTATCGATGTCAAAATAATCGGTATTACTGATAAAGTTATTTCTAACTGTTCTGATGCTAATTTTTTAAACAGTAAAGAAGTTGGTGAGATATGTGTTAAAGGCCCACAAGTAACAGCTGCCTATTATAATCGTGAAAAACAAACTCATTTAGCCAAGATAAAAACGGATGATGGTTTTTATCATCGCATAGGTGATGTGGGGTATATCGATGATCAAGGCAGGCTCTGGTACTGCGGGCGAAAAAGCCAGCGTATTGTAACCACGTCAGAAACTCTCTATACAGAATGTTGCGAAGGAATATTTAATCAGCATGAAGCTGTTTATCGTACTGCCTTGGTGAAGGTTGAACAGAATTCACTAATTATTCCTGTGATTTGTATTGAATTGGAAAATCAACTTTCTTCAGAACAACAGCAACTGTTAATACTGGATTTAAAGCAGTTAGCGAATAACAATGAAATGACAAAACAAATTTATCATTTTTTTATACATCCAGCATTTCCTGTAGATATTCGTCACAATGCCAAAATAGCCAGAGAAAAGCTTGGCGAATGGGCTCAGGCGCAATTACGATGAAGGCATTAGTGACAGGTGGTGGAGGTTTTTTGGGTAGTGCCATCGTTAGGCAATTATTGGATAAAGAATGGTCTGTCGTAACCCTGCAACGGGGTGATTATCCTTATTTAAGAGAGTGGGGCGCAGAAACTGTCCAAGGTGATTTGAGAGAAGCTGAAATTATTGAGCAAGCTGCAAAAGGGTGTGATGTTATATTCCATGTTGCTGCCAAGGCTGGTGTCTGGGGAGACGAGGAAACTTATTATCAGTCTAATGTTGGCGCTACAGAAAATATTATTAGTTGTTGTAAAAAGTTATCCATTCAATATCTGGTTTATACCAGTAGCCCTAGTGTTGTATTTGATGGTACCAGTGAAATTGGAATAAATGAAAGCACACAGTATCCAGATCAATATTTTAATGCATATCAACGCACAAAAGCTGAAGCAGAACAAAATGTCATCGCTGTAAATAGTTCTAAATTAAAAACAGTTATATTAAGACCACATTTAATCTGGGGACCTGACGATCCACATCTTGTGCCTAGAGTGATAGAACGAGCTAAAGCCGGAAAATTAAAACTGGTAGGCGATGGGCAAAACAAGGTTGACTCATGTTATATAGATAATGCAGCTTATGCCCATATATTGGCAGCGGAAACATTAATAAAAACTGCTAAATGTGCAGGTAAGGTCTATTTTATAAGTAATGATGAACCAATAGCGATGGCAGAATTAATTAACAAAATATTAACAGCTGCTAATCTTCCTGTCATAAATAAAAAGATGTCACCTGCATTAGCATATATTGTAGGGTTCATGTTAGAAAAAGTATATGCATTATTAAAGATAAAACAGGAACCAATAATGACCCGTTTTGTTGCGAAACAACTTTCAACATCTCACTGGTTTGATTTAACCGCAGCAAAACAGGATTTAGGGTATTTGCCAACTGTTAATATTGAGCAAGGCATGCTAAGACTTAAGCAATCATTGCAATCAGATTAATGAGTAAATTACTAAGCAAATATATACCGAGCAAAATTAATTTGTCTACGAACAAAATCGATTGTTTTTTGTTTGATATTAATCTGTTCAATGAAGATCTAGCAATAAAATTGTTGGTTGAAGATGAATTGGCTCGAGCGGCGAAATTTAAGCCAAGTGATAAACGACAACAGTTTGTAATAAGTCGTGGACTGTTAAGAGAATTACTTTCCTACTGCCTCGTAAATACTTCACCAAAGCGAATTCAATTTCAGTATGGAGAGCATGGCAAGCCTTCAACACACTATACGCAGCTGGACAAAAAAATCGAATTTAATTTGTCGCATACTGATCATTACGTAATGATCGGATTGACACTGGAAAATCAATTAGGTGTAGATATAGAAACTGTCTCTGCCAGAACAGATCATGCTGCACTGGCGAAACGATTTTTTAGCAAAAATGAACAAAATAACTTGGCTGAACTGCCTGAAGATGATCGAATAGATGCTTTTTTTCGTTGCTGGACTCGCAAAGAAGCATTTATAAAAGCAGAAGGTAGTGGGGTCGGTTTTGGCCTTGATAAATTCAGCGTAACTCTGGATGAGAATATGATAAAGTCGACGATCTATATAAAGAACCCCGATGATAATATCGATTGGACAAATTATTCATCAATCTCATTTAAAGGGTATCAAGCTGCAATTGCAAGTAATAATGGCAATCTGCAAGTGTCTAATCATGTGATTACGAATTAATTGATAGAAATGACTAGAGAATGTTCCGACGCTGAAATTTTTATCTAGATGCAAATGACTATTTGCAGGAAAATCTACTTCATGAAGCATTTATCAAAATTGCAATGCCAGTTATTCTTTGATTCAGATATTCTCTAAGAAGTTATATGTGATAGATTCATTGCAATGCAAACTTCATTATAGCGTTTTCGACAAGATTTTTGATGGATGGTTTTTAAATTTATATGTCTGATTGGTATAACCTGCCGGTTTATTATGATGTCTCTTTTTCATATGAAATGGCGGCAGAAAAACGGTTTTTACAAAATGTCATTAATCAGCACTGTTCTGGACAAACCCCTAAAGTGTTAGAACCTGCTTGTGGCTCCGGTCGTTTGCTTTTGCCCCTAGCAAGGCAAGGCTTTGAATGTACTGGTCTTGATCTCAATATTAATGCGCTTCAATACCTAAAAAAAAACTAAAAAATAAATCTCTACGTATAAAGTTACATCAGGCTGATATGGCAACCTTCAGCTTGCCCGACAAGTATGATGCTGCTTTTTGTACAGTCGATAGTTTTCGGCATTTATTAACCGAGCAACAAGCATTAAGTCACTTGATGAGTATTGGCAAGGCGTTAAAGAAAGGCGGGCTGTATATACTGGGTTTGCACATTATTAATGACGATTGTAATGGTGTGCTGACTATATGCTGGACACATCGTCGTGGTGGTTTGACTGTTACCACTACAATGAAAATGCTTAAACTGGATTTAAATAAACGTATAGAAACCTTGCAAGTCACATTACGCCCAAAAACAAGTACACATATATTGCCTGCACATACTTCAATATATGACTTACGAACTTATAACTTATCGCAGCTTATCAAGCTTATAAAAAAAAGTAATTTCTTCAGAATAGAGAAAGCTTTTGATGAATATTATGATTTAAAAAGGCCAATCGAACTAAATGAAAAAACAGATTATGTAGTATTAATATTAAAAAGAATTTAAGCATTCTTTTGCAGTAAATATTTTACTTCAATATGATTCCACATCAATAAACCAGGCAAATCAAATAACAATTCGCGTATACGAATTGCAATAGAAACGGCGAGCGCCAGATCGGGCGTTAAACCGATTAATGAGCCGATTAATATAAAGCCACCCTCCTGTACGCCATAACCATTAGGAATGACAAAGGCGATATCGGTGATGATTTGCGTTAGACTTTTTAGCATGATGGCTTCAATGATGGATATGGGATAGCCTAGTAGATAACAGGCTAGCCAGACTTCAGCCGTGGATAGTATCAAGCCAACAGTACGCCAGAAGAAAGACAAACCAAATCTTTTTTTATCTGAATATAAGTCTCTTACGACATTATCAACCTGATGTGCATTATCAGTGATGCGACCCCACCTGTCAGAAGCATTAAATTTACCTATTAATTTTGCAGTAAAGCCAAACATGCCTTTACGTTGCAAAAACATAAAGACGATGACATTTAAACTTAAAATAAAAGTACTCAAGGCTATATAGATAACCAATTTATTATCAATTGCCAGCAATAACATTAAGCATGTACCAATGATTGCCCATGGCACCAATGCCAGAGCTTGTACTGCTTTGTCTACCATGACCGATGCACTGGCATCAATTCCATTGCGTCCCCATAGTATTAGTAATCTTGCCTTGGCGATTTCGCCACCGATGGTTGCAACCGGTAACAGGGTATTAATTGCGCGTCCCATCCAAAGACTGAGAAATAATTCCTTAAAAGGAGGGATACGATCTTTAGGAAATAAATAATTCCAGCCAAACACCTGAATAACAAAACTGGGTAGCCAGATAATAGGTAATGTCAGTAGTAACCAGCCGCCTTGTGATAATAAAGCGAGTATTTCATCCAGACCTTGCCATGCAATCAGGATGGCAAGCGCTATCAGGCCAACCAGAAGACCGAGGTAAGAAAGACGTTTTACCATATTGCAGTAAACTAGATTGATTCTTTATCAACGATTGCCTGTCGTCGACGTTTGATCATATCGCGAGAAATAAAGATTGCGACAATAGGTGTAAAAATAGCTGCCAGAATTAATAACCATTTGGCAAAACCAAGTATAACGCCAATCGGGACAATGGCTATCGCATCATCAGGATCAAAGCCGGCAAAAGAATCAAGAGCCGCGGCACTGGCATCGACTTCGGTAGCTAATTGAATAACTAGATACAAAATAATACTGATACTGATCCCGGCAATAATACCCATCCATATTGCCCAGATACCGAGGTTGGTATCCATCTGTCCAAGGCCAACACCTATAAATAAGGCAGCATTACAAATACCATCAGTCACGAGATCATAGATAGCACCAAAACGTGAAGATTTACCACTAAGTCTGGCCAGTTCACCATCGGCACGGTCCAGCAACATAGATATCAGGAAACAAAATGCTCCGATAAGATTCCAGTTGGTTTCGTTAAAGACAAAACAGCCTGCCGCCGCGAGACCAAATAATAAACGTCCTGTTGTCAGATGATTGGGTGTGACTGGTGTATTTACCAGTGGTTTGACCATTACGCGAGAGACTTTATGTATCCAGGTGTTGTAGCTCATTGTTTATAATTATTCGTTACTTAGGGTCGTTAAAATCATGGCGAATCATACAGTTATCATGCATGGCTGTCACTTTTGCCAATTCTTACCTGAATAGAAATACGTAGTCTGTTATCGTATTCTCTTTTTGATTGATAATTCATTGTGTTACGGGAATTATTGCGACATATTCAAGACTAAAATGGTAATGAATATACAATCAATAACATGTTTTAGAATGATGCAGAAGACTGATTACATCAATGTATCTGGTATTGCCCTTTTATTTATTTCATGCAGCATAAATAGTTATGCCGCAAGCGACTGTCAGCTCTCGGATATTAATTATATGGAGCAGGCCGGTATGACACGTACTGAGCGACTGGAGGCAATGAATCAGGCATTTTTTGAATCAGTGAATCGTTTTGATGAATGTATGCTTTCCACAACTTCAAATAGCTCTTCAAGCAGTAGTGCCGAAAAAAATGCATCACAACAAGCAGCAGATAGTGTTTCCGGCTCAGAAGGACAGGAAAATGAATTTGATAATGCTGATACATCAAACGCAGCAGCAAGTAGTGAACTCAGTGGAACAGAAAGTGAGCCAGTTGATGCGGCGGAAGTGGCTGAATCGTTACGTGATTTAGCCGATGCAGAAGCTGAAACAAAAACTACAGTCAGCAGAGGTTCTCCAGGCAGCGGTAAGGCGCCGGAAGATATTCCTGATGCAAACAATGATGATGTTGTTGCCGCGCAGATCAGATTAGCTGCTGAAATAGAAACTGATCCGGAGAAAAAAGCGAAACTCTGGAATGAATATCGAAAATATAAAGGATTACCACAAAAACCATGAAGATAGAAAATACCGTCAGCAAAGTCGTTGCGACAATTTTAATTTATTCACATTTCTTGGCAGGTTGTGTTGCTAACGGTGCCGGCACAGGTAACGTTAAACCCGGACCAAAGACTTCGTCCAGCTATGAAACAAAAGCTGAACAGACAACAATTCCCGTAGTAACAACACAAACAAAACTGGATGTAATTATTCCTGTTTTTGATCCCGGCTTAAGTGATAAAGCAGAAAACTATGAAGAAGAAGGTGTCTGGCCTGAGTTACGTCGGGCAGAAGCAAACCGATTTGCCTATAAACTAAAACAGGCATTGGATAAAACACGCATGTTTGGCGCAGTGAGAGTAACACCAGATAGCCAGACAACCGGTGATTTATATTTATTAGGCAAGATCGAGGAATCAGATGGCGAAAATGTTGCCTTTAAATTAACAGCAACTGATATCAGTGGCAGACAGTGGTTAAATCAATCATTCAGTCATACAGTGAAAGAAGGGTTTTATAAGGATTTGCGTAAGAAAGGTCAGGACCCTTATGAACCTGTGTTTGATGAAGCTGCACATGAAGTGATCGAGAAACTATCGAAAAAAGATGAAAAGCAGCTTGCAGAATTAAAGCAGATTTCCAAACTTCGTTTTGGTGCGAGTTTTAATGAAGCGGCATTTAACGAATACATGCAGCAGGAGCGCGGCTATTTCAAGGTGACAAGTATGCCGAGTGACAATGACCCTATGCTTGAACGAGTTAATGCCATTCATATCAGGGAGCAATTATTTATTGATAACCTGCAACAGAATTACTCATCATTTAATAACAAAATGGAAGATAGTTACTTAAAGTGGCAAGAAGCCAGCTTTACTGAAAAACAATTACGCGAAGAAGCGCAAACTAAAGGGGTGTTAAAAGCGATTGGCGGGGCACTATTAATAGGACTGTCTATCGCGGCAGCCGTATCCGGAAGTGGTAGCGGCACATACAATGCGGGTGATGCCGCTAAGTCTACAGCTGCTGTTGCCGGTGGTTTGGCTGGTGTATGGATGCTATCCAGTAGTTTTCAATCTTTTGAAGAGGCCAAGTTTCACAAAGAATCCATTGATGAGTTAGGACAGTCTGTGAATATGGAAATGGCGCCACAGGTAGTTTCTTTTGAAGAAGAGACCGTGGAGCTGACTGGTAATGTCAAGGAACAATATGATCAATGGCGCGCTTTCCTGCATCGTATGTATGAACAGGAAGCTACGCCGACAACTCAACTATAATTAATTCACCATGCTCGAAGCATCTTTAAAAGAGGCGAAACAGGCTCGTCGACGCGGGTTAATTAAATTAATCATCGCAATCACTATCATTCTGATTGTTGCATTGTTACTGCTAATCTTTGGTATGAACTGTTGTTCATTTAATGAAGGCATACTAGGTGAGGCAGATACATTGCAGCCGGGTGTAAAGCAATCCGAACAAATTACAGAATCCATTTCAAAACCCGCTGACCCTCTTGCACGAGAAAACTATTTAAAAAAATTAAATCAGTTTCAAACAGAAATCGAAGTAGCATTGGAGAATATTGATCTGACTAGCTGGCAACCTGAGAAAGCAAATTCGATTAAGCTTTATAAGGAGCAGGCTTTAGCTGCATTTGCAGAAAGTAACTATGTGACTGCGAATGAACAGATCGAGCAGGCGCTTATAACCGGTGAACAACTTATTCAACAAGCCAAAACCGAATACGAACAATCAATGACTGCAGCCCAACAAGCATATGAAGACGAAAATTATCAAACAGCTTATGAGAATATTAGTAATGCATTAAGGTTAAATAAGCAATCTCAACAGGCAATATCGCTTGCTGCTAGTATTGAAAAACTCGGCGAAATTTCATCTTTACTGGATGAAGTTTTAATCGCAAGAAAGGAAAATAATCTCGATAAAGAATTATCACTGATAAAGGAAATATTGGCGATTGAGCCTGAGCATGAGCGTTCTCAAACACGTAAAAAAGAACTGGTCGAAGCGATTAATCAACGGCAATTTGCAAAATATATAAATCAGGCACATACCGCAGTTGATAAGGGGGATGCAAAAAGCGCATTGAGTTTGCTTGAGAAAGCCATGCAACTTTATCCAAATCGTGTAGAAGTAATGGATTTAACAAAAGAGATTGATGAATTACAACGTCAACAGCGTATTGCCGAGTATTCGCGTCAGGCATTGGCAGCGATGCAACAGGACGATTGGGAACAAGCAAAAACAATGCTGAGTAAGGCTTTAAATGAAAAGAAATATGATAAAACCATGCTCGACTTGATGGATAAAACGAATGCTATTCTTGATTTGCAAACCGACATCACCAGTCATATTAATAATCCTTATCGATTGTCTGAACAATCCATCAAGGACAATGCAAAAGCATTAATAAATCAGTCCTCGACTTATCAAGCATCCAGCCCGAAGCTAAAACAACAGGCAGAGACGCTTAGTGTTCTGGTCAGTAAAATGAGTCATAAGGTAACAGTTAATGTGACTTCAGATAATCAAACACATATTCAGGTCAGGGGAGTTGGGGTTGTTGGCACTGTAGAAGACAAAAATATACAACTCTATCCTGGAGAGTATCGTTTTGAAGGTAAACGAACAGGCTATAAATCCAAACTGGTTAATATATTAATTCCTTACGATCAACCTTTCTATCAAGTACACATAATTTGCGATGAGCCAATTTGAACAGGCAATAAATCAAGCCAGGCAAAAACAACTACGCTTGTATTTGCTAGGGCTGGCGACAGTGTTATTTACACTGCTTATTATTGTAGTCGTTATCATTGCAACCAGAGGTATACGTATAGAAGTTAAGCCTGATGAGATTACAGATAAGGCAACTATCACTATAACTGGTGGTATTGGATTTATCATGGGGAACACACTTTATAGTGTATTTAATGAACCTGATATTATTGTTGAGGCCGAAGGTTTTTATTCACGACAGGAAAAAATTCATAAAAAGAATTTTGGCAAAGTCGTCACAATAACTCTAAAACCACTACCTGCTAATATTATATTAAGAACACACGCAACAGACGCAAAGACAACATGGTTAGTCAATAATCAGCTCTATATCCAATCCAATGAATTAATCAGCGAACTGGAAGCTGGTGAATATAGTATCAGCGTGATGCATCCTTATTATGAAGTGAAAGAATTAACGCTAACATTGAGTAGAGGGCAGCAATTTGAACAGATGATCGAATTACAGCCTGTCAGCGGCGAGATAAAAATAAATACAAGTCCTGCTGACGTTGAAATATTATTGAATGATGAGCTTATAGGTGAAACACCTTTGTTAAAACCATCCTTTGCTGGTGAATATTCATTGAAAATCCGGAAAGAAGGTTTTGAGCCGATAACAGAAACAATAATAATTACAAGAGAGAAACCGGTATTAGAACGTAACTATCATTTATTACCTGAAAAAGGAAAGCTAAATTTAAACCTTGAGCCAGAGGGTGGAAAATTATTAATAAACAAGATACAAACCAGGCTTAATGATAGTTATCGACTGGAAGTTAATCAGGATCATCAACTGGTCTATTCTAAGCCCGGTTATATTTCTCAAACAAAAACATTTCGTGTAAGCACAGATAAAACATTATCAATTAATATCAAGCTGCAACAGGATCTCGGTAAAGTACAACTTCGTTCCAGTCCTGAAGGTGCGACTGTTATTATTGATTCTGAAACTAAAGGTAAAACGCCTGTAGAACTGTTACTGCCCGCTGTTGAACAGGTAATCACTTTTACCAAACCAGGATATCGCACAGTAGCAAAAAAAATATTACCAACATCGACATCAACAAAACTGTTGGAAGCGAACCTGATACCTGAACAAGTAGCGAGCTTGCAGGAAGCGCCTTCGAGTTATAAGCATAAAGCGGGTGGTACTTTATTATTATTTAAACCGAATGATCGTTTTACGATGGGTGCTTCCAGAGACGAACCGGGACAACGCGCGAATGAATTTTTAAGGCAAGTACAATTAACGCGTCCTTTTTATGCAGGGATGAATGAAGTCACTAATTCAATATATCAACAGTATGATCAAAAATTATCTGGCAAGCCTAATGAACCCGTTACAGGTGTTTCATGGTTTGATGCTATTCAGTTTTGTAACTGGCTAAGTCGAGAAGAAGGTTTAAAAGAGGTATATCAATTTAATAGTAATCGTTTGACTGGAATAAATCGTTCAGCCAATGGATATCGTCTATTGACCGAAGCCGAATGGGAGTGGCTCGCGCGCAAGGTAAATCGCAACAAAGAAACCAGGTTTGTCTGGGGTGATAATACTGTAATACCCAAAAATACTGTTAATGTCGCGGATGAGTCGGCTAAAGGTGCAGTTAAATCCTATGTGCCAGGTTATAATGATGGGCAGGCAGGTGTTGCTGCCAGTGGTAGTTATAACATGGAATTATCCGGTTTATTTGATCAGGGTGGCAATGTCAGTGAATGGGTGCATGATAGTTATTCATTATCACCACCAAAGAAAAATGAATTATTTCTAGACCCGTTTGATATGACAAATAGTGATACACATGTTATCAAAGGTGCAAATTGGCGTTCGGGTACGATAACTACCTTGCGTGCGGCATATCGGGAAGGATTGAGTAGTGCCCGAGATGATGTGGGTTTTCGCGTCGGACGTAATTTATATTGAGGTGACACCATGAAGAAAAAAACCATATTAATAATCACATTAGGTTTATGTTTTTTGATGTCCAGTCTGTATTTACATAAAGTCTATGCCGGTAAACCGACTATAAGTCTTAACTCTCCGGTCTCATTTCCAGTGGATATATAGTGATGATTAAAAATCTTATTGCCCTGCTTGTATCAATAATAGTCATTCATCTTATTTACGTCGGTTACATCCGCCCTGAAGCCAACTCGTTGATTGAAATAGCGTTAGCCAATGGACAGGCATCACCAAGAACCCTGGTAGTCATACTCAAAGACTATGAACAGGAAATCTGTTTTATATTAATGTTGTGGGGCGTATTCCTGATCGCTAGCAGTTATCGTGATATTTTAAAAACACAATATTTATTCTCGGTGGACTTTATCAAGATCATTCAGGATGCGACTGCTAACAATCAAGCTTCTCAAGATGAGACCGCAGCAGTTAGCGATACACATTTTGATGTCGATGAAATTATTGAACAGCTCGATAATCAGGTACCAGATGATTATCAAACTTCTCCTCTGATTCAAACACTACGTTCTTCACTTTGGCGTTATGCCGCAACACGTAATGTGCAAAACCTATCGGATGCGATTGAAACTAATCTTGAAGCATTGGCGATTAGACAAGATTCTGAAAACACCATGATTCGGTATTTAATCTGGGCAATTCCATCGATAGGTTTTATTGGTACGGTGCGCGGTATTGGAGAGGCACTATCGCAGGCCGATCAGGCATTGGCAGGTAATATTGCCGGCATGACGGATAGTTTAGGTGTTGCCTTTAATTCAACACTGATTGCCTTGTTGATCAGTATCTTTTTAATGTTCTTGTTTCATCAACTACAGCGTTTGCAGGATTCACAGATACTCAACACGCAGGCGTATTGTGAAAAATATCTAATCAACCGTATCCGGTAATTAATTACCGTGCTTGCGCGCCGAAAATCTGAAGGTTTTAATCTCGCATTTCTGGATATCATGTCTTGTGGTCTGGGTGCAGTGGTGCTGGTTTTTATGCTGGTTAAACATAATGTAAAAGACTCCACAATAGAAATAGATAAGTTACAAAATGATATTTATGAACTTGAACAAACACGCGCGGCGACTATTTCACAATTAACTGATACACAACAACAGTTAGAAGCCGCTATTGCACAGCAGTCGCAACGACAATCGACATTAGATTCTGTTCAATCACTTCTTCAACAGCAACAAACAAGTGTTCAGGAAACAGCGGGAAAGGTCGAGGCAATTAAATCCAGTATCAAAGGGATTAAGGTTGAAAAGAAAGCTGATTTAGTCGAATCGCCTGTGATTAATGAAGAAAATTATTTATTGGGTTTAAAAGTCGAAGGCAGCCGTATTGCAATTTTGCTGGATGCTAGTGCGTCTATGACCGATGAAAAGTTGATTGATATCATCAAAACCAAGAGTGGTAGCCAAAGCAATAAACAGCAGGCAAAAAAATGGTTACGAACTAAAGAAATTGTCAAATGGTTACTTGCACGTCTTCCATCTAATAGTGAAGTTGTTGTCATCGGGTTTAATGAACAGGCAATTCATCTAGGTAAACAGGGTTGGAATCAGGCAAGTGATCAACAAACGGTGCCAGCTATTTTAGCTTCAGTGAATAAACTTATACCTGAAGGCGCAACCAATTTGCAGATTGCTTTACAGCAAGTGAGTAAATTATCGCCTACAGATATCTATGTAATTACAGACGGGTTACCTACCAAAGGTGAATCGAGTTATAAAAGTCTAAATCCATTTGCCAGTTGTGGTTCTTTAACCGGCACTTCAAAAACAATATCTGGCGAATGTCGTGTTAAGTTATTCCAGCAAAGTATTAAAGATAGTTTCGTTCCTGGTCCGACAGTCAATACGATTTTATTACCTATCGAAGGCGACCCTGATGCAGTAAACCAATTCTGGTACTGGACTGCTGCTACAGGTGGTTTATTAATCAGCCCGGCGAGTAATTGGCCATGAAGAAGCGAGAACGAGAATTTGATATTTTCAACCTGTCGTTTCTCGACATCGTCTCCTGTGGTTTTGGTGCAGTTGTCATGTTGGTCTTGATCTCAAAATACAGTGATGATGTAACCGTATCGGGAAAAGGTGATGTGCAGGAATTAATCCAGCGCTTACTGAATCTTGAAAATAGCATTAGCGAAATGCAGTCGGGTATTGATGCGAATCTGGCTGAAGCCGAGCGACTCTCTGCCAATAATCAAAGCTTGCAATCATTAGTCAATAAATTGCAATCTGAAATAGAGGAACAAAAAAAGGTACAGGAAGACATGGATGCCAGCCTTGAAGGGTTATCGCTTGTTGAATCAACATTAAAACAGGCAGCCTTGCCAACACCTAAACCTAATAACAATGAACGGGATGATGAGGTGGGTGGTATCCCGGTTGATAGTGATTATGTTGTATTTATTGTCGATACATCTGGCTCTATGCAACAAATATGGCCACGAGTGTCAGCGCAGATTATTAATGTCTTGAATATTCACCCGCAAGTAAAAGGGTTTCAGATTTTAAATGATATGGGCAAATCGATTATTTCGGGTTATGAAGGTAAATGGATACCGGATACAAAAGGTAGGCGTGACAGTGTGATTAAGTTATTTAGAAACTGGTCCGATTATTCCAATAGTAGTCCTGTAGAGGGAATTCAGCAGGCATTAAGACGTTATGCCAAGCCAACTATAACGACATCTATTTATGTATTTGGCGATGACTATACGGGCTCTTCTTATGATCCGGTAATAAATAGTTTAACCGGGCAAAATCTAAATTCCGTTTCTAACAAACAAATGGCTCGAATACATGGTGTTGGTTTTCGTTCAGCCGGCACCACCGATCGTTTTGGCATCTTCATGCGCGAACTCACAAAGAGAAATGGTGGGACATATCTGGCATTACCGTAAATTTTAATACTTACTCAGGCAGGCAGGAAAGTCTAAAGGTTGAAATCACATTGATTCCCGTTATACAAGAATATTAAGTAATAAAAAAATCGAGAAAATCTCGATTTTTGTCCAGATACCACATGGATAACGTTTGTTTCTTAATTATTCTCCTACCCTACTAGACTAGACAAAATAATATATTAAAATATAGTTAAAATAGAAGTGATAGATACATTTTCTTCTTTATAATTAAAGCCAATTCATAATAAAATTGATTCAAGTTAGATATTACTGGTTTTCAGTATCTCACCTCAAATAATAAATTAATTACATTCCTTGAAAAAATTTAAAGAGAGTAGTTATGCCCAAGAACAATATCAGATTTATTAGTAAATCAATAATAGCTACTAGCTACAAAAAAAGTATTTTGAGTAAAGTTTTACTGATACTTTTCACTATTAGCAGTAATTATGTTTATGCAACCAATGGGTATTTTCGATTGGGCTATTCAGCACAAAGTCGTGCGATGGGTGGCGCTGGCGTCGCCGCAAAGGACGATTTAATGGCAGCAGCCTCAAATCCTGCCGCGATGAGATTAGTAAATGAAGGTTATAGCGCAAGTATTGATTTATTTAGCCCTGTGCGTGAGTCCTCAGTAAATTGTAATGGTATCGGCGCATGTAATACGACAGTAAGCGATGGTAGTTCTACAGAATTATTTCCTATACCAAGCCTTGGTTATATCAGGTATCTAGATGACCGTTCTGCTGTAGGTATTGCGATATATGCCAATGGAGGTATGCATACAAAATTCGACCGTAATATCTTTGATGAAACTTTTGGACGCATAAATGGTTTTGCGGGAAATACTACAGGTGCTCCGAATGTCGGAAGTCAGGGTGTAGATCTCTCCCAGTTAATGATAGCGCCATCTTATTCACGTCAATTCGGCAATCATCATTTTGGTTTATCAGTTATAGGCGCAATGCAACGGTTCAGGGCTTATGGGTTAGGTGCTGCAGCATCATTATCAGCGGACGGTGGAAGTTTTACTAATCGTGGTTTTGATTATTCATATGGCGTTGGTTTTAGATTGGGTTGGTTAAGCACGTTAAATCAACAATTAACACTAGCTGCAAGTTATACTAGTCGTTTGTATATGACTGAGTTTGACAAATATAGCGGTCTGTTTGCAGAGCAGGGTGATTTTGATATTCCTGCGCAATTAACATTAGGTATGGCTTTTAAGGCAACTGATGCGACCAAATTATTATTAGATATACAACATATTTTCTATGGTGAAGTTGCTTCAATTTCAAACCCTATCTTCTCCGCAACAGAATTGAATGGTGTGATAGCAACAAGTAGACGATTGGGTAATAGTAGTGGTATCGGTTTTGGCTGGAAAAATATCTGGACAATAAAAACGGGTATCAGTCATCAATTTAGTGATAAAATTACGTTGCGAGCTGGATTCGCATATAATGAAGAACCATTTGATAGTGAAAGTTCTTTCTTAAATATTATTGCACCAGCAACTATTAAATATCATGTAACTGCTGGTGTGAGCTATCAGATCAGTCAGCAAAATAGAATTGATTTAACCTATGTTCGCGCCATGGAGAATGATATTAATACAACGCAGCCAATAGGTGCTGCTGTTAATTTATCAATGTATCAAAATTCATTCGGCGTGAATTTTGTTCATCATTTTTAAATCTATTTTTACTAACAAGTATTGGTCGGGGTGACAGGATTTGAACCTACGACCCCCACGTCCCGAACGTGGTGCTCTACCAGGCTGAGCTACACCCCGAATAAAGAATTATATAACGCTAATATTCACGCTCGATAGAAAATATTGCCAGCGAATACATTGCATCAAGATATTTTGAAGCAGGTAGGTTATTTAGTGCATCAATAGCGAGTTGCGATTCTTTGTTTGCTATCTCCGATGCATAATCAAGTGCGCCGGTAGCGTGAATTACATTAGTAATTTGTTCAATATCGTCCAGACCACCATTCTCTATCGCATTTCTAATAATAGAAGATTGTTTTTCATCACCATTCCAAAGTGCATATAACAATGGCAGGGTAGGTTTGCCTTCACCTAAGTCATCACCAATATTTTTACCAAGTGCATCACTAGATGAACTGTAGTCCAGTACATCATCAATTAATTGAAAAGCTGTTCCCAGATGTCTGCCATAGGCACTAATGGACTGTTCTTCTACTTTACTTCGTTCAGAAATTACGGCACCAAGCTGAGCAGCAGCTTCAAATAGTTTTGCAGTTTTATTTCGACATACAGCTAGATACCGCTCCTCGGTTGTTTCCGGATCATGGCGATTGATGAGTTGTAAGACTTCACCTTCGGCGATTGTGTTGGTGGCATCTGACAGGATATTCATTACACGCATAGAATTGATATTGACCATCATTTGGAAAGCTCGGGAATAGACAAAGTCGCCCACCAGTACACTGGCTTCATTTCCCCATCGTTGATTGGCTGTAACTTGACCCCTTCGAAGTAAAGAGGCATCGACGACATCATCATGCAGCAGTGTAGCAGTATGAATAAATTCAATAATAGCTGCTAAATTATAGTGTTGTGTTCCTTTATAGCCAAAACAGTTTGCAGAAAGCAAGACTAAAGCGGGTCTGAGTCGCTTGCCACCACTATTAATAATGTAATGACCGAGTTGTGAAATCAGTTCCACATCCGAGTACAGGCCGCGCTCGATCAGCGAATTAACCTGATTCATATCATCCTCAATCAGCGATCGAATATTATCGATGTTAATGGATTGTTTTTTTGGTGCTGTAGCGTCTTCGAGATGCACGATTTTAAATATGTTAAGTTGTTGATTATATTGTATTTATAATAAATTCATTCGAAAATGTGGTTAGATACGTTATTTTTCCGCAGATTTTAGCATTCTTGGCTTGTCACAACTTGCTGAATTTCTTAGAATCTGCCCCCATTCAATGCAGCACAAAGCGCAAATCATGGAGAAATCAAGATGTACGCGGTGATCAAATCCGGTGGTAAACAGTATAAAGTAGAAAAAGGTGATAAGCTAAAGGTAGAGAAGCTAAATTCTGCGGAAGGTGAAGATGTAGAAATTGCTGAAGTCTTAATGATAGCGGATGGCGAAAACATCACCGTGGGTAAGCCTTATGTAGAAGGCGCTAAAGTGAAAGCGAAAGTGGAAAGTCACGGTCGCGGCAAAAAAATCAAAATTGTGAAATTCAAACGTCGTAAGCACTATAGAAAACAAATGGGGCACAGACAGTCTTATACAGAATTATCAATTACTGATATTGCGGCAAGTTAAGTAGGAGTAAAGAGAAATGGCACATAAGAAAGCTGGTGGTAGTACACGTAACGGTCGTGATTCAGAGTCTAAACGACTTGGCGTAAAAAAATTTGGTGGTGAATCTGTATTGGCGGGTAATATTATTGTTCGTCAACGTGGTACGAAATACCATGCTGGTTTAAATACTGGTTTAGGTCACGATCACACCATTTTCGCAACGGCTCAAGGTAAAGTTGAATTTAATCAGCGTGGTCCAAGAAACCGTACCTTTGTTGATGTGGTTGCGGGATAACATAGACTAATTATTTATCGAGAAACCCCGCCACTGGCGGGGTTTTTTTATCTCCACGGAAGGAGTATACATCGCGAGAGGGCATGAAGCACGGAGCTATGCATAGTCGTTTTAGTGTGATGTTAGGATTCTTGCTCCAAACGAAACTTAAGTGCCTACATCCATTTGGGCTATACCGCTAGCGCAGGATCGACGAGTTTGAATTAAAATATATATTTTGTTTTACCGGGCATTTTTCTACCAGAGCGAGGCGTATGCACTTCTCTGAAGCGAAACCGGAAAAACTAGCATTATCTTCGAAGTACGAGGCAGTAGTTTTTTGAGGAATGAAATTTATATGTTAATAAATGACAAATTAGAAGGGTTGCGGATGTGCAGAGTGCAAACTACTGAAGGCGTGGTAAATGGGTGTAAGGAGTTAATACCTTAGTTAATTACATAGTGAAATACGAAGATAAAAAAAATGAAGTTTGTTGATCAAGCTACGATTAGAGTCGAAGCCGGTAAAGGTGGTGATGGCTGTCTGAGTTTCCGTCGTGAAAAATTCATTGCCAAAGGCGGCCCTGATGGCGGCGATGGCGGCGATGGTGGTAGTGTTTACTTAACAGTTGATGAAGGTTTAAATACGCTGGTTGATTTCCGACATATTCGACTCTTTAAAGCTAAAAATGGTCAACCGGGCATGGGTCGTGAGCGTATTGGTAAAAGCTCAGAAGATTTAACCGTTGCCGTGCCAAGTGGCACTCTTGTCTATGATGATGATACGGATGAATTGATTGGGGACCTGACAAAGAAGGGTGACAAATTATTAGTTGCTCAAGGTGGTTTTCATGGCTTGGGGAATACTCGTTTTAAAAGCAGCGTGAATCGCGCCCCACGTCAAACAACAAAAGGTTCTCTGGGTGAAGAACGTAACCTGAGGCTCGAGTTACAAGTTCTTGCAGATGTCGGGTTACTCGGGCTGCCTAATGCTGGCAAATCGAGTTTTATCCGTGCAGTATCTTCTGCAACACCTAAAGTTGCAGATTATCCATTTACTACAATGTATCCAAGTTTAGGCGTTGTGAGAGTAGATAGTGAAAAGAGTTTTGTAGTCGCAGATATACCCGGTTTGATTGAAGGAGCATCTCATGGTGCAGGTTTAGGTATCGCTTTTTTAAAGCACCTAAGAAGAACCAATTTATTATTACATATTGTTGATTCCAGCCGTGATCCTGAGGACGTAGTTAACGATATAAATATTATTATTGAAGAATTAAA
>JAURNY010000019.1 GCA_030829955.1 Gammaproteobacteria bacterium
ATAAATAATGAGGAATACTATGAAACAACTAATAACCTTAGCAGGCTACTTCCTATTTTTATTTTTTAACTCCGCATATGCAGCAGATGAATATTTAATTATTTCTCCCTCTCAGCCAATTCAAAACCCTGGGAAAATAGAAGTCGTAGAAGTATTCTGGTATGGCTGTCCACACTGTTATGATATTGAGCCTTATCTTGATAAATGGCTGGAAACCAAAGCCGATGATGTTGACTTTATCCGCATGCCCGGCATTTTTCGCAAAAGCTGGATTCCTCATGCTAAGGCATTTTATGCTGCAGAGAAAATGGGCGTTCTAGACAAATTTCATCAACCATTATTTCACGAGCTACATAAAAAACGTAAAAAGGTTTTTGAAAAAGACAGCATTATCGAGTTCGTCGGCAACCTTGGAATAGACGAAGATGAGTTTGAAAAAGCGTATGAGTCTGATGAAGTCGAGGCCAAAGTAAAACAGGCATTTCTAATGGGGCAACGCTATAAAGTACCTGGTACACCGGCAATGATAGTTAACGGCAAATATCTGGTAAGTGGTTCTACCGCGGGTAATTTCGGAAACGCCTTTAAAGTCATCAATCAACTGGTCGATAAAGAAAGGGCGCTGACTGCAAAATAGTAATATTTCGATACACACAACGCCCGTCAAGTGACGATTCGAAGTGCTGCTCTTTGTGGTCAAGCTCCAATAGAGCTGAGTTTAATATTTCGAGGTCGTTATGCTGCAAAAAAATGAACAAGACGAGTCAAACATAAATTGGCACGAAAAATATCAATTGCTAGCAAATAAATTTTGATGCGCTTCAACAGGATTTAGCGCACGATAAACAATATCTGCTAAATAGGTTTAAAAAGTTATCAAATTAAAAAGGAGCCTTGCGGCTCCTTTTAATCAACTACGTTTTGAGAAAAAAGTTATTTGTTGTTGATGTACATAGTAACTTCAAAACCAAAACGAATGTCATTGTAATCTGGGGTTTCCCATTTCATAATAATTCTCCTATTAATGTTAAAAGTGTAGATTTCGATTTAAGTATTGCAGCTACTGTGCCAGTTATTAATTATTTTTATTTTTATATAAATATCATGAATTTACGGAAATAATTGTTTCTCAAACTTCGTCTCTAATGTAATTAATTGGTTAACATTAACCAGATTGGTTGTAAATAATTAACCATTTTACTTGTCATTAAATTCTTTAAATGCTGCCAACGCGCCTTCACGACCCAATTTGTGATCAATAATAGGGGTGGGATAATGTTCACCCAAAATTATCCCTGCCTTTTCCAAAATCTGTTGATCTGCCTCCCATGGTTCATGAATATATTTATCAGATAATTGTTTTAATTCAGGTATCCACTTACGCACATAATAACCATTCGGATCAAACTTTTTACCTTGCAAGATTGGATTAAACACCCTGAAGTATGGTGCAGCATCAGCACCCGAACCTGCGACCCATTGCCAACTTGCAGAATTGTTTGCCAAATCAGCGTCAACAAGCGTATCCCAAAACCAATGCCCGCCCTCATGCCAATGCAAAAGTAAATGCTTCACTAATAATGAGCCAACAATCATACGCACCCGATTATGCATCCAACCGGTATGCCATAACTGCCTCATGCCGGCATCAACAATGGGATAACCAGTTTTACCCATTTGCCAGGCCTTGAGTGCCTGCATGTCTTTTTTCCATGGGAAACTCTTGTATTCTTCTCGAAAGGGTTGGTCTGAAATATGTGGCCAGTGGAATAACAAATGATTTGAAAAATCACGCCAACCCAATTCTCTTAAATAACTGTAGGCTTGTTTCTCGAGTTGTTTATTACCCTCGCTAAACTTTTTAACCTCATGCCAAATTCTTACAGGAGAAATCTCGCCAAAATGTAAATGTGGTGATAATTTCGAAGTGCCAGAATAATCGGGGCGATCTCGATCTTCATCGTAATTATCAAGACCACTCTCTAAAAAACGTTTTAATGATTTTAATGCTCCGACTTCACCTGGCTCCCAGTTGTCACGAAAGCCACTTGCCCAATCCGGTTTATCAGGTAACAGTCTCCAATCTTCCAACTTGTCTTGGTCTATATGCGGCTGATAAAAGTTAGCTTTGTTAATTGAAGTTTTATTTCCAAGTCCGGGAGCAGTTAATTTTAAACAAGCCTTCCAGAATGGCGTAAATACTTTAAAAGGGGAGCCATTACCTGTTTGCACGTCTTCAGGCTCAAACAGGAGATAACCCCCGTATCGCTTAACTTCGATCTTTTCGTGCCACCGCTGATAAATTTTATCCTCAATATTTCTCAGTCTGGGTTCGTAAGCGCGACAAAAATAGAGTTTGTTGGCATCAACCTTGGAAATAATTTCTTGTAAATGACTTAGCGTATCTCCATATCGTAAATATAACTTGCCACCAAATTCCTTCATTGATTTATTTAGAGCTTGAAGACTGTGATGTAACCACCAACGACTGGCACTTCCCATCGGCCAATCCCTCTCATCTTCATCCAGAATAAAAACCGGCAAAATTCGTTGCCCAGACCTAATCGCAGCAGATAATGCAGGATGATCCTGTAAACGCAGGTCTGAACGGAACAGGACAATCGTGGTATTTGACATAATTAATGAGTAATAGATTTATAGGCGACAGCATAAGCCAGCGTTTCAAAAATCACGAATTTAAATAACCAGACACCTAGACAATTAGGAAAAAAAACCTTTTCGCCAGAATTATGCTAAATTTACTGGCTTTTTAACGCATCAATAAACTATGAACAACAAAATTAAACATTGCACTCCCAGCGGGCACCTTATAGGTATCGTTGGCGGTGGTCAGCTTGCAAAGATGACAGCTTTACCCGCACTGGAATTCGGCAATGAAATCATTATTTTGGAAAAGGGTGAGGGTGCGCCTTCGCAGACACTCGCCAACAAGGTGCTAATGGGTGATTGGGATAAGGCCTCAACATTAATCGAACTTGGTAATCAGGTTGATGTTGTCACTCTGGAAAATGAGTTTGTTGATGCCAATGCCTTGCGGGAACTGGAAAACGCTGGACATAAACTTTATCCATCAGCGAAGACAATCGGACTGGTGCAGGACAAATTAATCCAGAAACAGACCCTGTCAGCTGCAGGCATTCCTGTTGTACCTTTTCTGGCCGTAAATTCAAAAAATGATATTGAAGCGGCAGCCAATGAACTCGATTGGCCAATGGTATTAAAAGCCCGGCGTAATGGTTACGACGGTAATGGTAATGCGACATTAACATCAGCAAATGATATTGAAGATGCATGGAAAAAACTGGATGGTGATAACCGCGAGTTATATGTCGAAGCATTTTGCCCCTATACAAAAGAACTGGCCGTTATGGTTACACGTGCCATAGATGGTAAGATCGTTCACTATCCAGTAGTGGAATCAGTACAAAAAGATCATATATGTCACATCGTTCGAGCGCCTGCGAGAATAACAGACGACTTATATCAACATGCGATTGATATGGCCAAGCTTGCTGTACAAACAGTTGATGGCGTTGGCTCAATAGGAATTGAAATGTTTTTAAAAGAGTCTGGCGAAATCGTGCTTAATGAAATAGCGCCGCGCGTACACAACTCGGGACATTACACAATAGAAGCTTGTACATGTTCACAATTTGAAAATCATGTGCGTGCGGTTCTCGGTTTGCCTTTAGGTTCTTGTGAAATGAAAAAACCTGCAGCCGTTATGGTCAACCTATTAGGAGAACAAGCAGGTACTGGTTATCCTGTTGGCATTGATCAGGCGTTAGCCGTTGAAGGCGCACATATTCATATCTATGGTAAAACAGAAACACGAACAGGCAGAAAAATGGGGCATATCACCGCTTTAGGCAATACTATTGAGGAAGCAGAGGACAAGGCTCAAAAAGCCGCGAAACTGATTCGTTTTGGAGCAGAACAATGACTATGAAATCAAAGAAACCATTAGTTGGTATCATTATGGGCAGTGATTCTGACTGGACCACACTGGAACCAGCTGTCGATATTTGTGAAGAATTTTCTATCCCTTATGAAGTACAAGTTGTCTCTGCTCACCGGACGCCGGATGAAATGGCGCGCTATGGTAAGAATGCAATTATAAATGGTTTACGAGTAATCATTGCTGCAGCAGGTGGTGCAGCACATTTACCAGGTATGGTTGCAAGTCATACAACATTGCCGGTTATTGGTGTACCGGTAAAATCCAAATCATTGCAAGGGCTGGACTCACTTCTTTCAATCGTACAAATGCCGGGGGGTGTACCTGTAGCAACAGTGGCGATCGATGGTGGTAAAAATGCGGGGTTATTGGCCGTGCAAATTCTGGCTAGTGGTGATAACAAACTAACGCAAAAAATGCTAGATTATAAAAAATCATTAAACAAGGAATCGAAAAACAAAAACAAATCGCTTCAAAATAATAAGAAGCGAAAGAAACCCGAGCCTCCCAAGACAACCCCAAAAAAAATGGATCTTTAGGCAAACATTAATTGTTCAAGCAATGCTCTAGCGCTACTTCAATGTCACTATATTTTGGATACCAGCCTGTACGTGCAATAGTTAACTCATTATTACAACATCGCCCTAATTCATCTGAATTGTTTTCAAATTTCGGCGATTTAAAATTTAATAATCTGGCGAGTAATGAATAATAATCTTGCCTGCGTAAAGGCGCTCCATCACTACCAAGCTCAATTTCACTAACCATTTCAAGCGTTGCCATACATTCAAGCAGTGCAGCCGCATCATCAATATGAATCAGGTTCAACCATGCTTTCGGGTTACCCCCAATTGCCTGTCCTTGTTCAATCTGGCGACGGCCAATCACTCTGTGGTTGCCATATAAGCCGGCCAATCTAACGATGGCTGCATGCGAGGATTGATTCCTCCAAATTGTCTCAATTTCATATTGACGTTTTGCTCGTTCACTATCCAGACACACTTCACTATCGGCATCCACTTCGCGCTCCGTCTTTCCATAAACAACGGTTGAGGAAACGAGTATCCTTCGCTTGATATTTAATTGGTCCAGTTTCTCAATGAACTGCGGAAATAAATCAAGATCGATCTGACTTGGTGGCACCATAAAGTACACTGTCAAATCATCTCGCAAACAGTCTAGTCCTGACCAAGAAGTAAGATCATTAACATCCAGATTTATCAGACAATGTCGTAAGTTGGAGAAATCCAAATTGTTGCTGCGTTTAATCAAATAACACTGACGGTTGGAATAACGTTGCAACAGCGCCTTGCCTAAAAAGCCATAACCAATAATCAGATGATTCATATCATTCAAATATAACTACCAAGCCTGCCTAAAGCATGACTTCTCAAGCCACATTTAGCAAACTCATTAATAAAATCAGCTTATAAGCAGCCACTATAACAGTAATCGTGTCATTACATAGTTCCTTCAAATCAGCTCTGTAGGTATACTTCGTCTCTAAATAATTAATATAAATCCACTTACATATTGAGGACAGTTATGAGTCAGGAGCAAGACCAAATATTTTTCAGAAACTTTTCTTTAGCTCTAGCCGCTATTGCAGTCATGATGGTGCTATTTTTTGTTGCTGCAAATTTTGTTGTTGATGATGATGATGCTCAGGCAGAGATGCGCGCAGAAAAAGTTGCGGGGATCACCAAACCTATAGGTGAAGCCATAATAGAAGGCGAGGAGGAGATTAAAATAGTTGTAGTAGATGATATGGCTGAAGCACCAACAGCGGCCAGTGCTGACGGGAATGTTGGCCAACAGCTCTATGAAGGTTTATGTATAAATTGTCATGGCATTGCGGCAATGGCAGCGATGATTCCTCAATACGGCGATAAAGCCGCTTGGGGGGCTCGTATCGAAAAAGGCCTAGACACACTCTACGACCATGCTATTAAAGGCTTCATGGGTGATATGGGCATGATGCCAGCTAAGGGCGGTAATCCTGCCCTAAGTGATGACGATGTTAAAGCTGCTGTCGATTACATCGTTCAATCAGTACAGTAACAATTTTTAATCGGCACAAAAAGGGGCTAACGCCCCTTTTTTATTGGAGTCTTAATGCATCGGAATAGGCTTCTTCAGCTATATTATTCCATTTGTTGTAATCTTCCCTGAACGCTTCATAAGCTTCGTAGACACGCTTGAAATCGGCACTATTATCTGATTCTTCTGCGAGAGTTAACTTTGTCATATCTTTTAATACTCTTAAGACGTCATCTGGAAAAGACAAAATAGTCACATTCTTTTTCAACCTTAATTCCTGCAAGGCTTTTTGATTATTGTATTCCATTTGGGCGTATATCCACTCACTCGTTGCCGCTGCGGTAACTTCAACTATCTTTTGCAAGTCAGACTCCAGTTCCTGCCATTTGGACAAATTAAGCATTAGCTCAAACACCGTGCCTGGCTCGTGCCACCCTGGGTAGTAATAATAATCAGAGGCACGGTTTAATCCCAAACGCATATCATGGAATGGTGCCACCCATTCTGTTGCATCAAGAGTACCTCTTTCTAAAGCCGTATAGATTTCACCACCGGCCATCAACACCGGATTGCCACCTGCCTTTTTAAATACCTTTCCGCCGAGACCTGGGATACGCATTCGCAGCCCTTTAATATCATCAATCGAATCTATTTTTTTATTAAACCAGCCGCCCATTTGTAAACCGGTATTGCCCATTGGAAATGAAATCAGATTAAAAGGCTTATAAAGCTCATGCCATAATTCAAGACCGCCACCGTTGTATATCCAAGCATTCATGCCTTTGGCTGTCATACCAAACGGCACACTGGAAAAAAATTGCGCAGCAGGCACAACACCTGCCCAGTAGTAAGGTGAACCATGACCTACTTCAACGATGCCCTGGGATACCGCATCAAACACCTGTAATGCGGGTACAAGCTCGCCACCAGCGTAAACCTGTATATCAAGTCGTCCATTACTCATTAATCTTACATCATTAGCAAACTTAACAGCCCCTTCCTGAAAGACAGGAAAGTTGGCTGGCCAGGTGGTAACCATCTTCCATTTATGCACCTGGACTGACACGCTTTTGGCTATACCCGGCGCACCAACATCAATTAATGGTTTACCATCACATGCTGTTAACAGAAAACAAGCAATACTTATAAATAATAATTTATGTCTTATCATTTTATTAACCTTAATTTTTAGTTAACTATATTAGATTGTGGTCAAAGTAGATTTTTTGAATTAGCATCGCGCAGAGAACCGAAATGTATAATCAATACAAGTAGATTCAAGTACGAAATTTATAATGTAATTACGAAAAAAGTTCATTTTACGCCGGGACAAGATTTGCGTAAGCCGCAACCAACCACTTACACCCTGAATGCTCAAAGTTGACTTGAATACGCGTATGCCCACCACTACCTTCAAGATTTAATACAACACCTTCACCAAACTTAGCATGTGAAACCCGTTGACCCAATGATAAGCCACTGTCACTTTTATCAGATGATTCAAGTTTATTAAATAACGATTCTGTAACTCTGCCGCTCATGCGAATATCATTCAGCAATTTAGATGGTATTTCATCAATAAAACGTGATGGCTGCGGATAATAATCTGAACCATGCAAACGTCTGTGTTGAGCGTGCGTCATGATAAGTTTTTTCTTTGCGCGGGTAATGCCGACATAACAAAGCCGCCGCTCTTCTTCAAGCTGGATCAAGTCTTCACTACTGCGTTGATGAGGAAATAGCCCTTCTTCCATACCGACGAGAAAGACAACGGGGAACTCCAGACCCTTTGCTGAATGTAACGTCATTAGATGTACACAATCGCTTGATTCACTCGCCTGCGTTTCGCCCGACTCCAATGCAGCGTGTGCAAGAAAGGCAGATAACGCATCCATCTCGGCTAACTCTTCATCATCACCTACTTCAAACTCTCTAGCAGCAGATACAAGTTCTTCCATATTTTCTATACGCGCCTGACCTTTCTCACCTTTTTCTTTTTTAAAGTGTTCTATCAAGCCACTATGTTGAATAACCAGATCTACATGCTCATGAATCTCAGCATCATTCTGCTGTAAGGATTGAATCAACTTAATAAAATGTTCAAGCGCATTCAATGCGCGGGCGCTTAATAGTTTATGCTCAAGAATATGTAATGACGCGCGCCACAGCGAACATTGATCACGTCTAGCAACCTGTCGTAATTCATCAATGGTGCGATTGCCAATGCCTCTTGTCGGTGTATTTACAATTCGTTCAAACGATGCATCGTCATCCTGAAAACGTGCCAATCTTATATATGCTAATGCATCTTTAATTTCTGCACGTTCATAGAATCGTAAACCACCATAAACACGATAGGGGATTCGTGCCTGCATAAGCGCTTCTTCAAGCACTCGTGATTGAGCACTCACACGATATAGAATCGCGTAATCGGCAAACGCCTTACCTTCATTAGGCGCCTGTTTAAGTTGGTCAACCACATAGCGCGCTTCATCGGTTTCGTTATAGGCCATATAAACACCAATAAGATCACCTTCTTCCCCATCGGTCCACAGATCCTTGCCAAGGCGCGCATTATTATTTGCAATTAATTTATTCGCAGCTTTTAGAATCGTTGCTGTCGATCGATAGTTTTGTTGCAACTTTAATAATTGCACCCCAGGAAAATCGCGCTCAAACGCTTGCATATTTTCTACACGGGCACCGCGCCAGCTATAGATGGACTGATCATCGTCACCAACTGTAAACAATGTATTCTTATCGCCAACCAATAATTTCAACCAGTTATATTGCAACGAGTTTGTATCTTGAAACTCATCGACCAAAACATGTTTAAAACGATGTTGGTAATATTCGCGAACAACGCCGTGATCACGAAATAATTCAAACGTACGAAGTAACAACTCAGCAAAATCAACTAGGCCGGAAAGTTCGCAGCTTTCCTGGTAGGCTTTATATATACGTACCATTTGTGCGGTTGTCAGATCACCATGATCATCAATATTTTCCGGACGTAACCCATCATCCTTGCGGGCATTGATAAACCATTGTGCCTCACGTGGAGAAAATTGAGACTCATCGAGTTGTAACGCACGGATTGTTCGTCTAATGAACCGATATTGGTCTTCACTGTCCAGAATCTGAAAAGTCTCAGGCAAATTGGCTTCTTGCCAATGAGCACGGAGAAAACGATGCGCCAGACCATGAAAAGTACCTACCCACATGCCCCGAATCGATTGCCCAAGCAGGTTTTCAATTCGGGCTCGCATCTCTGCCGCAGCCTTATTGGTAAATGTCACTGCCAGAATACTATAAGGCGAACCTTGTTCTGTAGCGATATACCAGGCGATTCGATGTACCAGAACACGGGTTTTACCACTACCTGCACCAGCCAAAACTAACAAATTACCTGTAGGCGCGCCTACGGCTTCACGCTGTTCAGCATTGAGGGAGTCAAGAATATGAGAAACATCCATGGAATAGATTGTACGCAAATGTATCTGACTATTAAATTAAACGGTATTCAGAATATATCGGAATGTTAAGATGAATATACTACTACAAATAACGAGTTAACATCATGGAAGCAATCAGTAATACAACATTAAGTCATACTCGGCAGGAATTAATTGACATCATTGATTATGTGTTAAAGCTTGCTAAAAAAAAGGGCGCCAGTGAAGCCGAGGCAGATATTGGCACTGGTATCGGGCTCAACGCCAATGTTCGCAAGGGCGAGATTGATAAAATGGAATTTGAACGCGACAAAGGCCTGAGTGTGACAATATATATGAAAGGACAGAAAGGCAATGCCAGCACGTCTGATTTTAGTCGTGATACTTTGGATCAAACTGTTGAAGCGGCATTCAATATAGCCACCTATGCCAGTCAGGATCCGTTTGCAGGACTCGTCGAAGCTGACGAAATAGCTAAGGAAGTACCTAATCTGGAACTATTTCATCCTTGGTCCATTTCGCCTGAACAGGCAGTCGAACTGGCGATCGAGTGCGAGCAACTAGCATTCGAACAAGATAAACGTATTACAAATTCCGATGGCACTGTTGTCAGCACATATAGTGGTGCGACGCTATATGGAAATACTCATGGATTTATTGATGGCTGGAGCTGGTCTGTTCACAGTATTGATTGCACCATGATCGCCAAAGATGACAAAGGTATGCAACGCGATGGCTGGTATAGCAAGGCGCGTGACTATAAAGATCTTGAAGATATCAAATCGATCAGCAAAGAAGCCGCAAGACGCACATTAGGACGTTTAAGTTCACGCAAACTTTCTACATGTCAGGCACCGGTTATTTTTGAAGCGCCAGTTGCATCAGGATTATTCTCTGCGTTAATTACTGCAATTTCGGGAAGCAGCCTTTATCGACGCGCGAGTTTTTTACTAGATAAAAAATGTGAAAAGATTTTTTCTGATCACATTACGATTCGAGAGCAACCTCATTTATCAAAAGCGCTAGGTAGCGCTCCATTTGATAATGATGGTGTTGCCACAAAAGCACGCGATATTGTTAAAGATGGGGTATTACAGGATTATGTGTTAAGTGGTTATTCAGCTCGACGTCTGGGACTAGAAACAACCGGTAATGCTGGCGGTGTACATAATTTAATTATTGAACCCGGCAGCAACAATCTAGAAGAATTAATCAAGCAAATGAATACCGGTTTATTAATCACTGACATGATTGGTTTTGGTGTAAATCAGGTCACCGGCGACTATTCTCGTGGGGCTTCAGGTTTCTGGATTGAAAATGGTGAGATTGCTTATCCGGTCGAAGAGATTACTGTCGCTGGAAATTTAAAAGATATGTATCAACAAATTGCAGCCATTGGCAATGATATCGATTATCGTGGTAACACCCGGACCGGCTCTGTCTTACTGGAAAATATGACTATTGCAGGAGAATAGTTATCCTCGATTAAACATATTTTGAAAACTGAACCTGATGTAAATGCGCATAGTATTCATTTTTATTTAATAACACTTGATGTTTACCTTGCTCAACAATCCTGCCTTTGTCCATGACGATAATACGATCGGCATTCTCTATCGTCGACAAACGATGCGCGATGATTAAACTCGTGCGACCTTTCTTCACATTCTCCAGCGCCTGTTGAATATGACTTTCGGTTTTTGTATCTAGTGCAGACGTTGCTTCATCCATTATTAATAGACGCGCATCTTTTAACAATGCTCTTGCAATTGCCAAACGTTGACGCTGGCCGCCTGATAAACGCATACCATCTTCGCCGAGCATGGTATTCATTTTTTTTGGTAAAGCATTGATAAATTCTGTAGCGAATGCTGCTTCAGCTGCTTTCATCACAGCATCATCACTTGAATCATTAAGCTCGCCATAGGCAATATTGTTTCTAACCGTATCATTAAATAGCACGACTTCTTGACTAACCAGTGCAATATTTCTACGTAAAGATTCCATTGATAATTCACGAATATCATTACCGTCATAAAAAATATTACCATCCTGCAATTCATAAAAACGCGGGATCAAATTAGCTATTGTCGTTTTACCGCTGCCGGATTCACCAACCAATGCAACTGTTTCACTTGTTTCAATAATAAAACTAATATCGCTTAATGCTTTTTCTTCAGTATGCGGATACTGAAAACTGACATTACGAAATTCGATTTTTCCTTGTGGATTACTTAATTTATTTGTGCCGAAATCTTTTTCAGTTTCTGTATCTATGAGATTAAATATGGTGTCACAGGCTGCGAGCCCTTTCTGTAAATGTTCATTAATGCCTGCTAGACGTTTTAATGGATCAAGCAACATTGCCATCGCAGTAAAAAATGAAGTGAAATCGCCAACAGAAAAATTATTTTCTGTTGCTTGATGTGTTGCCATATAAACAATAATGGCTAGAAAAATAGAAGTGATCAGTTGTATGGAAGGACTGCTCGCCTGTGCAGCAAATATTTGCTTATTATTAAATTGTCTATGTTCATTGGCCATTTTTTCAAAGCGTTGCTTTTCACTTTCCTTGCCGCCAAATAGTTTAATAATCTTTTGTGCTTCAAGTGCCTCTTTTAATACATTATGAATATTACCCATTGCTTCCTGTACACGATGACTCATTTTTCGCAAACGTTTACGGATAATGGATACCACTATAGCAATCAAAGGTGCGCCAAATAAACAGATTGTTGCCAACAACCAGTCGATATAAAACATCCAGCCTAATAAGCCCAGTATCGTGAGTGAGTCTCTTATAAGAGTAGAAACTGCATTGGTCGCAGCTTCTTTTATCTGTAATGCATCGAAAGTAAATCGGGAGATGATATTGCCGGTCCGTTGCTCATTGAAATATGACGTTGGACAATCAACTAACTTATTAAACATGTCCTTGCGAATTTCCATAACGACCTTCGTGCCTACCCATTGCAAGGAGGCATTACCAATGTAGGATGCTAAACCACGTATAAAAAACAAACCGACCAGCATAATAGGCATCCAGGTCATAATAAGTGGATCTTTATCTACAAAACCACCATCCATTAATGGTTTCATCAAAGCCGGTAACGCCGGAGCGGTAGCAGCCATCACCACCATGGCAAACACAGCCAATAAAGCAATATGCTTTTGTGGCCAAATATAAGTTAACAGTCGCCGATATTGGGCAAAATCTGCGGATAGATTAGACCGCAAACTATTCTCCTTGTCTGTGTTATTAGATTAATAAGGCGACATTATAGAACTTGTTTACCTTTATTTGACAGCGCGATACAGAAAACCTTCGATTTAAATTTACTCAGTGAGACTCATTAACACTACAGGAACCGCCTCCCAAAACACAAAAACTTGCACAATAGTGATGATTCAAATAAACACGTTTGGCACTTTCTTTTAACGTACTTGCAAATTCAAATTCCTTTTCATATGGCAGTAAAGTGCATGCAACTACGCTGGGTGTTGCCGCACCTTTCCTTTTCACAATCATACGTGAGCTACTACACATAATATTTTCCGGTTTATTACTTATAATTTCCCAACATGCAGTGGTAATCTCCGGCACATCTGTGTTTTCCTCCATTTCAGGAAAAAGCACTAATTGCTTAGCACTCATAGCATCCAGATTAATGCGATGTTTCCTGAATAATTCAGCATAACCCTGACGCAGTTCAGTTTCATTTTGCTGTGAAAAAGTACGACCTGCGATGTCAATTGAGAAATGATTGTCCGACAACCATTTCAAACCGTTAATCATAGGAAACCAGCTGTCTTTACCACGCTGACGCTCATGAATGTCAGGCTGAAAATGATCGATGGAAACTCTTAGAGTTAATTGAGAAGAATATTGTTTGTTTAACGCCAACAAACTTTGTTGAATTCTTTGACGTTGCAATGGTTGCATGGCATTGGTCAACACAATCAAATGAAAACCACGAGCAAGACATGTTTCAATAATAGGAATAATGTCTGGATTCATAAAAGGCTCGCCACCGGTCAAACCGATCTCTTTTGTTTCCAGCTTATCTGCTTCAATTTCATTCAGATAAGCGCATACTTCTTCATGTGTTATAAAGCTTAATTGATCATTTTTCGGTGATGATTCTATATAGCAGTTTTTACATTCAATATTGCAAAGTGTGCCGGTATTAATCCACAGAGTTTGCAATTGATTAATGTCTATATATGCTCGCTCTTCACCTTTTGCAGTTATCAAAGAATTACTGAATTTTTTTACTGTTATACTCATGGATAAATTAGTCTTATAACATTAATTGTCCAGCGGCTAGAATAGCACCGCCTTGCCTCTGCCATCATAATGACAGCGCTTTTTACTTTCTGATCCAACACCGCTATTGATGAATTTGTCTTGTCATTCCTGTGTCGCTCTATCTCTATCATCAATATGGGATTCGAATAACGAATTGTTCTCCCTTCATTCTCACCCATCTGCACATGTTGCCTATATTTATCACACAGACAATAATCTTTATCTGATTATGGGCTGGCAAGTTATTTATATTAGCAGGCATGATATTGACAAAACTATCTTCTTTATTAAGCATTAATGCCTGAACCCATTTAGCTTCACGGATAGCTAATTAACAATCTTTCTGCGATTTGAACCAACCAGACTATTCCATTGATAACCAATTCTGACGTAAAGATATTGCCTATATAGTTGCTAGAACCAGCTACCGATAATCTTCATAATCCGCACGATTCTTCGTGTTCTGTCGCTAAACAGACTGGGCGTATACCAGACACCAGCAGCACGTTTACTAACTTCACCTAGCGTTGGATAAGGTGCAATCATGGATGTCACCGCGCCTATTTTTTGCTTTGTTGTGATAGCAAAACCCCACAAACCAATCAATTCGCCAGCATGTGGCCCAACAATAGAGGCGCCTAATATTTTGCCTTTATTATTAGTTACTACGCGAATTTGACCTTTAGTTTGTCGCTCGGCAATTGCACGATCATTTTCATCAAAATGCCATTCAACTACTTTAATTTTTTCAGATCCATACTGTTTAATAGCAGCTTCCTCCGTTAAACCCACCTGAGCCAATTCCGGTTCACAATAAGTCACCCAGGGTAGCGCTTGATAATCCACTCTCGTCCAGAACATACCGAAACAAATTTGCCGAATAATAATGCCTGCATGATATCCAGCAACATGGGTAAATTGTGGACCGCCGGCAACATCTCCTATGGCAAATACTTTTCTATTTGTTGTTTTTAAATGTTGATTGACCTTGATACCAGATCGACTTGTTTCAATGTTTGCTTGCTCGAGACCAAGATGATCAACATTGGCCTGACGGCCCGCAGCCACCAATAAATGTGTCCCTGATATTGATAACTGTTCACCCTGTTTATTTTCGATAATCAATGTCGGTTTATTATCTAACCCTTTGATAACTTCTTTAATTGAAACGGATTCATATAACATTATTCCGTCCTGCTTTAACGCTTCTCTAACGATAGCAACATTCTTCTGATCATCACGGGGCAAAATAGTGGCTGTATCAAACACACTGACCTGACAACCTAGCTGCATATGTGCCTGCGCCATTTCAATGCCTATCGGCCCAACACCTAATATCAATAAGTGTTCCGGCTTTTCTCTTAATTCAAAGATGTTTTCATTGGTATAGAAATCTGTTTCGTTCAGCCCTACAATTGGTGGTATAACAGCACGAGAACCCGTCGCAATAATAAAACGTTTTGCTTTGATAACATGCTCTTCTGTTTCAACCGTATTTTTGGAAATAAACTTGCCGGCTTGCAAAACGACATTGACACCTAGGCTTCGAAAACGCTCTGGCGAATCATGCGGCGCTATTATATTTATGGTATCAGCAACATGATCTTTTACTGCGCTATAGTCAATCTCAGGCTCGTTAGCGAAAACCCCTTTAATATCAGTTTTTCGATGTAATGCCGCACGTTTACTTGCCGCCAACAAGGCCTTGGAGGGTACACAACCAGTATTGAGACAATCACCACCCATCTTGTCCTTTTCCAGCAAGATAACATCCAGCCCTAATTGAGCAGCTCCTGCCGCAACAGATAGTCCACCTGAGCCAGCACCGATAATACAAAGATCAGGTTTTAATGTGGTTTTGTTCATAAAAATTGCTTTATCTACAATTTATTTAGTGGCCAGTCATAATTAAAAAAACGTTTATCAAAAGGTATTGTATTGGTAATCAATAGTTAATTATCTACTATGGTTTTTTATTATAAATTGTCGGGATTAAGGCAAACAGCCCTAATAAGGTAAAAGCTAACAAGACTTCCGCATTAGCTAAATCACTTAGTGAATTTATTGAACCAAATTGTTGCCCAAAATAAACATAAACCGCGCTACCAGGCAAAATTCCAATAAATGTCGTTAATACAAAGACCTTTATGGAGATGTTAAATAATGCCGGCAATATATTAACCAGCACAAAAGGAAATATCGGAACGAGGCGCATAAATAACAAATAACTGACCATATTTTTTTTCATGTTTTTTTCTACTTTTTGATATAAGCCACCGGCTTTTTCACGCAATGTCATTCCCAGAGATGTTCTGGCAATAATAAAAATAATCGTGGCGCCAGCCGTAGCACCAGTGACAACCAGCAAGGTACCTTTCAGCAAACCAAACAAAAACCCGCCCAACAGGGTTAAGATTGTGGCAATAGGTAATGATAGCGCCACACACAGTGTATAAATCAATGTAAAACTGACTGCAGACCAAACAGGATAATCTTTAATGTATGTTTGCAGGTCTTCTTTTTGTGCCTGTATGCTTTCAAGGCTAAAGTAGTCTTGCCGATCAAATGCAAATGCAAATGCAATACATAGTAGCAAAATGACTAGCGGCATAAAACGCAGGATGATTTTCACTTTTATATATTATCCAAAGAATTATTAACAGTTATTGCATTATTAATTAGCTTAAAACAATCGGTTCGTTACATTATTTTTTTTTATTAGCAAATTAATCAAGCGTTACTAAAGGCAACACTTAACAACAAAACCCGCAACTCACTGTTTTTATTTACTATTAATCTAATTAACTACATTTCATTTATTGTCAGTAAACTGTGTCGTTTTAATTTATAATGAATTCCAAGATACAGATTCAAAGTTTATTTCAGGGTAGATTATAACTATGTCAGCTACACATCCTATTATTGCTGTAACGGGTTCATCCGGTGCGGGCACAAGTGCTGTTAAAGATGCCTTTCAATACATCTTTAACAAACACAATATAAATGCTGCAGTTATTGAGGGTGATTGTTTCCATAAATATAATCGCATTGAAATGGAATACCTAGCAAGTGAGGCAAATGAACAAGGTTATCATTTGACTCACTTTGGCCCTGAAGGAAATTTATTTGAAGAGCTAGAAGATGTCTTTAAAAGCTACAGTGAATCTGGCACAGGCAAACGCCGTTTTTATATTCATGATGAAAAAGAAGCATCTCAACATGGTTCACCTCCCGGCACATTGACTGAATGGGAAGCATTACCTGATGAAACAGATTTACTGTTTTACGAAGGGCTGCATGGTGGAATCGTCACGGATACAGTTAATGTTGCACAGTATGTTGATTTATTGATTGGTGTTACACCAATCATCAATCTGGAATGGATACAGAAGATTCATCGTGACCGGGAGATTAGAGGTTATACCGCTGAAGATGCAACCCAACTGATACTTGATCGCATGTACGATTATGTACATTACATAACGCCACAGTTTTCAAATGCCGATATTAATTTTCAGCGCGTTCCTACGGTAGATACTTCCAATCCGTTTGCAGCAACAAATATCCCTAGCAATGATGAAAGTTTTATGGTGATCCATATCCGTAATACGGAAAAAATAGAATGCGATTTCCGTCATATATTGGAAATGCTGGATGGTTCCATGATGTCCAGCCCGGAAACAATTATTGTCCCGGCAGGGAAAATGGTTTTTGCCATGCAGTTAATATTAACGCCTGTAATTCGTGGTTTAATGTCTTCAAAGGGCAGTTAGCATGAAATATTCGCGCTTTTTATTTAGTATGCGGCTAAATTAATAATAAATACTTACTAAGCATGCGTAGCATTGTAGTTTTAAATCCAAAAGGCGGTTGTGGAAAAAGCACGATAGCCAGTAATATTGCCGCTTTTTTCGCCCTGCAAGGCAAAATAGTTACATTGGCTGATTGTGATCCGCAAGGTTCCAGTCAGGACTGGTTGGAGATACGCCCTGCTTCTCGTGATAAAATAGTTAGTGCGCCTCTAACAAAAAATAGTTTGCAAATACCCAAAAATACCGAAGTATTGATATTTGACACGCCGGCAGCTATAGATGATGAACGCCTGAATAAATTTCTAAGCCAGGCACAAACCATGGTTATGCCTATCATCGCATCACCGGTTGATATTCGAGCAGCAGAACGGTTTATCAAAGACTTGTTCAGCTTAAAAGGCAAAATCAATAATAAAATTAAAATTGCAACAGTAGCCAATCGTGTACGTGAAGACACCTTAATAGCTGCTAAGCTTGAAAATTACTTACAAAACCTAACTTTACCCAATGGTAAGAAGTTGCCATTCATGACCATGCTAAGACAAAGCCAAAATTATATACGTGCTGCCGAGCAGGGTTTAAGTATATTTGAAATGGCACCACACAAGACTTATTATGACAGAGAACAATGGGAACCATTATTAAAATGGTTAATCAGCAGTAAAAGTCTACCTTCTAAATAAATCAAATTAATTTTTAAACCATGACGACTTACAAGGCAAACCTTGCCAATCAGCCACTTTGCTTTGATATTAAACAGGATGAGGTAATTCTGGATGCAGCATTAAGACAAAGTATCAGCTTGCCTTATGGCTGTCGAAACGGTACCTGTGGCGCCTGCAAATCAAAAATTACATCTGGTGAGATTACTTATAAAAATGGTCTGACACCTGCCGTTAATGAAGAGGAACACAATCAGGGTTATGCTTTGCTCTGTCAGGCACGTGCAGAGTCGGATCTAGTAATTGAGGCACGAATGGTTGATAGCACAGCTGAAACCACACTTAGAAAACTTCCCTGTCGCGTAACATCTTGTGAAAAATTATCTAACGATGTGATTCGTCTACTACTCGATTTACCTAAAACTGAACGACTACAATTCTTTGCCGGACAATACATAGATATATTAATGCGCGGGGACAAGCGTCGATCTTTTTCCATGGCAAACCCACCACATCAGGATCAACAGATTGAATTACATATTCGATATTATAATGGCGGTTTATTTTCAGAATATGCCTTTCATAATCTGCAGGAAAAAACATTACTACGAATAGAAGGTCCGTTGGGTTCGTTTACATTACAAGAATCAGATCGGCCCATTATCATGATTGTAGGCGGTACTGGCTTTGCACCGATCAAAAGTATAATTGAACATGCTATTCACCATGAAGATAAACGCGAGATAAATCTTTACTGGGGAGTTCGCAAAGAAGCTGATTTATATATGAATGAGCTTGCTCAATCCTGGGCTAATCAATATTCAAATATTAATTATATTCCCGTTCTGTCCGAAGCAGGCAAAGAATGTAACTGGTCAGGTAAAACCGGGTTTGTGCATGAGGCAGTACTCGAGGATTATGAGGATATATCTGCCTTTGATGTCTATACCTGCGGACCACCGCCGATGATCAATGCAGTGGTTGAGTCTTTACCCAGCATTGGCTTGAATAAAAATAGAATCTTTTCAGATTCATTTGAATTTGCAACTAACTAGTGCGCGGCTTGCGTTGCCAGCGCTAGCCCCTTTTTATAACACTCGGCAGCTAATACTTTATTGCCTTCATGCTCCTGAAGTTTTGCAAATTCATAATACGCTTCCGGGTTAGGTTGCACATCAATACTTTCCTGTAAATAGTCATGAGCCTTACCCCATAACTTATTACGCATACAAATACGACCAAGACTTAGTAACAACATTACATCTCGTGCATGGTTGTTTAGATAGTTTTCTGCTATTTGTAACTGCCTGTTCGGGTCTTTACCTGCAACCAGGCCATAAAGCCTGATTAATATTGCATCCCACTGTTTTTTCAGGGCTTGACGTAATAACTCTTCACAATCAGCTGTATCATCAAACTGTAAACGTTCTGTGATATAAACTTCAATTAAGTAAAAGTGCTGTTTGAGTTTTTTGGGTATTGATTGCCAAACCTCATTAATCTTATCTCTTTGCTTGAGTTGACCAGCCTTTTTTAGCAAGCCGGCATAGGCTTCAAGTTGCCTAGCTTCGATTTGTTCTCTACTGAGCAAGCTAGTTTTTTGTATGGTGGGAATAAGGGCAAGAATAGATTGCCAGTCTTCCAGATCATGATAAGTATTTAACAATAACTGTTTAATCTGAATCTGATTAGGCTGTCTATTTTGTAAATGTTTTAGCGTCGCCAATGCCTGTTCTGTTTGTTTCTGAACAAGCTGCAACTCGGCCTGGGTAATACCAACTATTAGACTTGCATCGGGGTTATTATGATAGGCAAGCTTTAAATACTCATCGCGCTTGTCTATTGCTCCCTGCTCTTGTGCGGCGCGGGCTGCACATAAATAATTAACGTACGGTTCACGACTATATGGAGCAGCACGCTTAAAATACTTTTCCGCAGTACGCCATTTCCCTTCTGTCATATGAATCAGACCTTGGGTCAGGTATTTTTCTGCACGACGCTGATGTCGATGTGCTCGCCATTTTTTCAAATCTGCCGGCGCCTCTACTATTCGAGTAAATGCACGCGCGATAAAATATAATGATAAAAAACCTAAAAACAAAACAATGACGAATAATGTTGCACTAGTTTGTATAGTCCAGCCTGAGATTGTAATTACAACATAACCAGTGTCATTACCTGCAATTGAACCAACAATAACAGCTATCAAAAGTGCTAATAGACTGTAAGCAAGTATCTTCATGGCCTTTTATTCTGCTACATCCTGATTTGACAAGGCACGAACTGATTCAATAGATGAACTTATATCAACTTGCGGAAAGGAAAGATCGAGTTGCTTCATACTATGAAATGCCTGCAATATATTTTTTACAGCCGCATCTGATTTATCAAAATAACTATCTAGCCATGACTGCATTAATTCTACAGAGGCAATAAAATTGTTAGTGTCACGATTAAATACAGCAAAACGTGCATTAGCTAATTCAAGTTTGATATTAGCGCGAAAAAAATAAACCTGGTCGGGTAACAACATAGCCCGTTTAACATTATCATCATGTGAAATGATCACCAGACTCTTTAATTCATCCCAAACAAGTTCAATAAAGGTATTTAATTTGTTTTCTGTCTCGGCCACCTGGCGCTGCGGTTCTTCAAAGTCCGGCGCAGTTATAAAAAAATCTTTTTTAAGTGGTAATTCATCAACACGCTGAATCAAATCTGATAAAAATAAACCCAATCCACTTAGATCGGCCTGATTGACTGACTCCAGATTGTTAATGTCAGCAATTAACTGTTCTCTAACTTTAATTACATTTGGTAAATCCAAGCCTAGCAATCGATGATCAGCAGTACGAATGGCAACAACAGCTGTTTTAATATCCTGATTAAGTTGTAATCGGTAATTTGCGATGGTTAATAAATATTCTATTTCCGCCAAAGCGAACTCAGCATTGATTTCCTGAGATTGTCCTGTCTGTTTCGCTACGAGTGACTTTAGTGAATCATAACGACTATTGGCTTCATCCAGACGCGATTCAATATCTGCAAAATTCTTCTGATGGGAGTCAATTTGTTTATTAAGCTTGTTAGTAACATTGTCAATCAAGTGTTGTGACACCAGATATTGTGAACTGACTTTGATCTTTTGAATTTGCATCGCATTGTATGCACTGACAAGCGCCAAAATGATAACAATCAGTAAAAGAAAGGCTGTAAATCCCAAGCCTTTCTTTTTACTACTGTCTGTAGCTGTTTTTTCTAACGCTTGTTTGGCTTTTTCATCGTTAGGTTGCTTATCTTCTGTTTTGGTCACGTTCGACTCGTCTCCCACAAACTATTTAATGCTTTCAGCAAACCACCATTGTCTGTTGTTGTTGCAATACGGATTTCATTATCAAATCCTTGCAATTTTGCATGCTCTGCATTTCTGATGGACATCAAGACTAGTGGCGTTTTAAACAGTGTTGCCTTATGTGATTCAGGCGTCAAGCTGATCAAATTATTTATTCCTGTATTACTGGTCACAATAATCGCCTGTGGCGGTTTTGTTTGCCATATACTATTTAAATATTGAACATCATATACTGGTACATCTCTGGAATAGACTTCAGCTACATCAACAATAGCTCCCCTTTCAATGAGTGTATCCGGGATCAGCTCTCTTCCTCCACAACCACGTATCAGCAGGATGCATTTGCCTTGAACTGAATCTTTTTTTAGCTCAACTAATGATAATAATGATTCACTATCAGCGCATTTACCGCCTGTTAAACTAGTTTCAATACCAACATCGGTAAGCGCGGCTGCCGTGGCACCCCCCATTGCCATAAACTTTATATGTTGGGGTAATTTTTCATGTGAAAGATAATATTTAAATGTAACCTCAACCGCATTACGACTTACAAATATAATTGTGTCGTAATGATTAATATCAGAAAAGAGATATTGCAATTTTTCGGAATCACTTATTGTTTGAATTTCAATCACCGGAAATGAAAGAACCTGAAAACCCTGTTTTTTGACCAGATCATTCAAGTCCTGTGACTGATGCTTCGGCCTTGTGATCCAAACACATTGTAGATCTGCTACAACCACACTAACACAAAACCGCTTTTAATATTTCTTCAGCGCCATTTGCCAGCAGTCTTTCACCAACCTCATGCCCTATCAATTGCGCATCTTTGCGAGGACCCGAGAGTGAGGATTTGATAATTTCCGTGCCGTCCACACGCGCAACAATACCGCTCAAGGTCACAACATCATTTTCCATTGTAGCTTGTCCGGCAATAGGTAATTGACAACCGCCGTATAGACAACGACTCATGGCACGTTCTGTTTCAACACAACATTGTGTATCTTCATCATTTAATGGAGCAATTAATTCCAACACATCTTCAGCTTCCTGTAGACATTCAATACCGATCGCCCCCTGGCCAATCGCAGGCAAAATATTGTTAATCGGGATAAATTGCGCAATCCTGTCCTGCATACCCAAACGAATCACACCTGCTGCAGCAAGGATAATTGCATCGTATTCATCCGCATCCAGTTTTGATAATCGGGTGCCTACATTACCTCGTAAATCATGAATTTTAATATCAGGACGAAAAGCCCTTAGTTGAGATTGCCGCCTTAAACTCGATGTCCCAACTATGCCTTCCTCAGGGATATCACTAATACTGTTATAGTGATTCGAGATTAATACATCATGGACATCTTCCCGCTGCATGATCACTGGCAAAACAAAACCTTCGGGCATATCAATCGTGACGTCCTTCATAGAATGAACTGCAATATGTGCTTCGCCCTGAATGATTGCCTGTTCCAATTCCTTGATAAATAGGCCCTTACCGCCAGCTTGCACCAAAGGCGCTTCCAGAAATCGATCTCCAGCCGTTGTCATCCCAACTAGTTCAACTTCTAATCCCTGATGGGCTGCCTGTAATTGTTGTTTGACATGTTCTGCCTGCCATAATGCCAGCGGACTTTGACGTGTCGCGATTTTCAGCGTTTTCACTTATCAGCTTTAATTCTTGAATATAGAAAGGTAATGATACACTGTTGGACACAATGAGTAAGCGCTCAAATCACATAGAGATAGTATGAAACTCGGAATCATTATGGATCCCATTGAGAGGATCAAAATTCAAAAGGATAGCTCTTTTGCCATGCTACTGGCTGCTCAATCGCGCGGCTGGGAGCTGCACTATATGGTGCAGGGAGATTTGTTTCTTGATCAGAATCAGGTAATAGCTGACATTTGTCGACTTCAGGTGGCTGACAATACAGCAAACTGGTTTGAAAAATCTGAAACAGAACGTAAACCACTTGCCGATCTGGATGTTATTTTGATGCGAAAGGATCCGCCATTTGACCTTAACTATATCTATACCACTTATTTACTTGATCATGCACAGCGTGATGGCGTTTTGGTACTCAATAATCCACAAGCATTGAGACAGGTAAATGAAAAATTTTTTATTACCCATTTTAGTGACTGTATCGCGCCAACGAGAATTAGTAGTCGCACACATCATCTGCTGGAGTTTTTACAACAACATCAACAGGCGATTATAAAACCATTGGATGGCATGGGTGGGCAGGGCATCTTTAAACTAGATATTAAAGACCCCAATAAAAATGTGATTTTCGAAACCCTGACCAATAATGGTCAACGCCCGGTCATGATTCAGCAATTCCTGCCTGATATTGCCAAGGGTGATAAACGAATTTTATTAATTAATGGCGAACCTATACCTTATGCACTTGCCAGAATACCTGCAGATAATGAATTCAGAGGTAATCTTGCTAAAGGTGGTACAGGAAAAGGGGTTGAATTATCAGAGCGTGATAAATGGATCTGCGCCCAAGTTGGGCCAACATTAAAAGAGATGGGCTTAATATTTGTCGGTCTGGATGTCATAGGTGATTATTTGACCGAGATCAATGTAACAAGCCCAACCTGTATCCGTGAACTGGATAATTTGTATAATATTAATATTGCTAACCAACTTATGGATGCGATTCAAGCAACGTTATCATCAGGCTAAAACATTCATGCCGTTTGTGCTTACACATATATCAATAATCCTAATCAGGCAGATCTCAACGTGAGCGCCATACAAGCTACACCAGTCATGGTCACGCCCATGGATCGATTGGGTTTAACATTGAGTCTGGCAATTTTATTACATGCAACGCTGATACTCGGCATTACATTCATAGACGAGGATCATCCGATTACCCGCAATAACACAATAGAAATTGTGCTGGTTCAACAATCCAGCAAGGCCCCTGAAGATGCAAAATTACTCTCTCAGGCCAATCTGGAAGGCGGTGGTAATGTTCAGGAGTCAATTAATCCATCTACGCCAACTCCAGCACCACTCCCTGATGTGATACCAGAGATAACAGCACCACCACCTGTTGAAACACAGCCACCGCAACTTCCAGCCCTTGCTGTGACAGAGACTGAATCTAATGAACCCGAGTTGTCAAAAAAAGAAATCGTAGAAAGCCTGACTGTAGAAGAGTTGGAAAGTCCGGCACCGATTTTTGAAAAGGCGAGAGAGCCTAATAAGGAAAACAAAATAGCTGAGACCGCCGAAGAAAAGACGGTAGAAAAGCAACCCGCGCAAAATAAGCCCCCAGCAGAGAAAAAAGAAGTTGTAGAAAAACCACCATTACCCTCTGCCACACAATTATTAACCAATAGTTTCAAGATTGCTTCTCTAAGTACCGAAGTACGACGTAAACTGGAAGAGAAGGCTGAAAGCCCAAAAAGGAAATTTATCTCTGCAACAACTCGTGAACACAATTACGCAGCTTATATGGAAGCCTGGCGCTCCAAGGTCGAGAGAGTTGGTAATATCAATTACCCGGAAGAAGCTAGAAAAAGATACCTGTCTGGAAGTCTCGTTCTGGATGTAGCGTTGAATGCGGATGGCTCTATCAATCAGATTACGATTCGCCGTTCTTCCGGAGAAAAAATTCTGGATGATGCTGCTATACGAATTGTTGAATTAGCCGCACCATTCTCACCATTCCCGCAAAATATCAAAGATGAAACAGATATTCTGCATATTATGCGCACCTGGCAATTCCTGAACAATAAAAGCTTTAGATAAGTTTCTTCGCAGAAACGCTTGAGTAATCAACAAAACCTGTCGATACTTATTGTATGAGCCATAATAATCTCATCAATCAATTCCTGATCGCCATGCCATCATTAAATGATCCCTCATTTGAAAAAGCGGTCACTTATATCTGCGCCCACAACAAAGATGGTGCGATGGGAATAGTCATCAATAAACCGATGGATATTGAGTTGGGAGATATTTTTGAGCAAATGGAGATTACGGGTACTTACAGAGCAGCAAAACAGCGCCCGGTCTTCCATGGCGGGCCTGTGCATGTCGATCGAGGATTTATATTGCATCGTGCAAATACTCAGTGGGATTCATCTATCATGGTATCAGAAGGTATTTGTGTCACTACATCAAAAGATATTCTAGAATCTATAGCTGAAGGCAAAGGCCCGGATGATGCAATTATCGCATTAGGTTACGCTGGCTGGTCCGGAGGCCAGCTTGAAGATGAAATACTGAATAATTCATGGCTAAACGGCCCTGCAAACGAGCACATTATTTTCCACACACCTCATGATCAATGCTGGCATTCTGCTGTGGCGAATATAGGTATTGATCTCGACAAACTTTCGACTGATATTGGCCACGCCTGATAATCAAATACTTTTCTGTTTCGATGTTGGACAGAAGCGTATTGGCACAGCTGTCGGCCAAACGATAACGCGCACAGCGACGCCTCTGGAAATTATTAAAGTCCTACAAAATAAACCCGATTGGGATAGAATTGCGGCGCTTTTACAGGAATGGCAGCCAGATAAATTAATTGTAGGCTATCCATTACATATGGATGATGACAGACAGGAAATGACCGAACAGGTAGATCGTTTTATTCGCCAACTTCAGGGTCGATTTCATATACCAACAGAGAGTATTGATGAACGTTTATCATCTTATGAGGCTCGCCAACGAATTAAATCGACTTATAATGTCGATGCGGTAGCTGCTCAAGTGATATTGGAAACCTGGTTTGAAGAACATCATTAAAAATGATTACGAAATATGAGTCAGAACAAAATTAATATCGATGCATTAATCGAACAAATGTCGAAAGATATCTTCGACTTTGTCGCCGATATTGATGAAGATGATTTATTGATGGTCGGCATTCGTACCGGCGGTATCTGGGTTGCCTCACGCTTACATAAGTTACTAAAACTAGAATCCGAACTGGGGGAACTGAATATCTCGTTCTACCGCGATGATTTCAGCAAGGTCGGGTTGCATCCTGAGATAAAACCCAGCAAATTACCTATCGATATTACAGATAAACACATTATTCTGGTTGACGACGTGTTGTTTACCGGTAGGACAATTCGTGCCGCTATGAATGAAATATTTGATTATGGTAGGCCAGCCAGTATCACATTAGCGGTATTAATTGATCGTAATAAACAAGAATTGCCAATTAACGCAGATATTGTTGGAAAAAGTTTAACACTTAATGACGGAGAACATGTTAAACTCCTTGGCCCAGAGCCACTGGCACTGGAAATAAAAGAACTGGATGACTGAGCATACACAGCAAACCGACCCACAAGGCAGGCTAAAACATTTTTTAACGACTGAAGGCCTGAACCATACATTACTTACTTCTATTCTTGATCACGCAGAAAACTTTGCCGGTGTAGAAAACCGTCCGGTAAAGAAAGTTCCGTTGTTACGTGGTAAAACCGTTGTAAATTTGTTCTTTGAAGCAAGCACACGAACCCGCACAACTTTTGAACTCGCGGCTAAACGTTTATCGGCTGATGTACTCAATCTCAATATCGCGACATCTGCCACCAGCAAAGGTGAAACATTAAGAGATACCTTGCGCACACTTGAAGCTATGCATTGTGATATGTTTATTGTTCGCCATGCAAATAGTGGCGCAGCACATTACATCACTACTCAGGTTGCACCTCATATCAGTGTGATAAATGCAGGTGACGGCCGTCATGCTCATCCTACGCAGGCGATGCTGGATATGTTTACTATTCGTAAACATAAAGGCGATTTTGCACCACTTAAAGTCGCTATTGTTGGTGACATTTCACATTCACGCGTAGCACGTTCTGAAATCCATGCACTCAATACACTGGGGGTTACTGAAGTAAGAGTAGTGGGTCCCGCTACCTTAATACCCAAAGATGTCGAATCATTAGGCGTACATGTATTCAATGATATGAGTGCAGGACTAGAAGGTGTAGACGTAGTCATGATGTTGCGTCTGCAACGTGAACGTATGTCAGACGCATTATTACCCAGTGCACATGAATTTTTTAATCGCTATGGATTAACCGAGAAACGACTAAAGGTAGCCAAAAAAGATGCCATTGTCATGCATCCCGGGCCAATTAATCGTGGCGTTGAGATAGAATCCAATATTGCGGATTCCAGTCGGTCAGTTATTCTGCAACAGGTTAGTCATGGTATCGCTGTGCGTATGGCAGTAATGGCAATGTGTATGCAAGGCAATACTGAGGGCATTGAATCATGAGTATTGTTATCGAAAATGGACGCTTGATAGATCCGGCGAATAATACTGATAAACAAACAAATGTATTTATCGATAAAGGTGTTATTGCCGGTATCGGACGACAACCTGTCGGCTTTACTGCGAGAAAAACCATAAATGCTAAAGGACAACTCGTATTGCCCGGCTTAATTGATCTATGTGTTAGAACGCGCGAGCCTGGTTTTGAGTATAAAGCCACTATGGATAGCGAATTGGCTGCCGCAAGTAAAAGCGGTATTACATCAATCTGTTCACCACCTGATTCTGATCCTATAGTTGACACTCCCGCTGTAGTTAAACTAATTCAACAACGTGCATATGAGGTTGGTAAGGTAAAGGTTTTCACATTGGGAGCAATGACCAAAGGTTTAAAAGGTGAACAACTTGCCGAGATGTATTCATTGCAACAGGCCGGTTGTATAGCCATGAGTAATGCGCTTTACCCTATTACCAATATGCAGATATTGCGTCGCGCATTTGAATATGCGCATAGTTGCGGACTTACTGTATTTATTCAACCTAATGATGTTGATTTACAAAATAATGGGGTTGCGAATGAAGGTGCTTTTAGTACTCGTTTAGGTTTACCACCTATTCCTGAAACTGCAGAAACTGTTGCGTTAGCAAGCGCCTTGTTATTAATTGAACAGACGGGTGTTAAAGCTCATTTTTGTAGACTTTCTTCAGCGCGTTCGGTAGCAATGATAAAACAGGCGCAAAAAGAAGGTTTTCCTGTAACAGCGGATGTTGATATCTGTCATTTACATTTAACGGAAATGGACATTACAAACTACAACGTCGACTGTCACTTATATCCACCGTTACGAACAGAGAGAGATCGGTCGACATTAGTAAAAGCTATTGAAGATGGTATAATTAGCGCAATTTGTTCTGATCATCAGCCTCATGACATAGATGCAAAATCAGCCCCATTTAGTTTGACCGAATCTGGTGCGTCAACAGTTGAAATATTATTACCTCTGACACTACATCTTGTTGAACAAAAGCAACTATCAATGATGAATGCTATTGCAGCCCTGACATCACGACCTGCCGAAATATTACGACTTGAGTCTGGCAATCTTTCTGTAGGTAGTCCTGCGGATATTTGTGTCGTGAATCATGAAAGCGACTGGGAAGTAAACAAAGCTAATATGATGAGTATGGGAAGAAATACGCCATTTCATGGCTGGAATCTGTCAGCGGAAGTTTACACCACGATCATGAATGGCAAGATTACATATCAAAAGAAAGATAAATGAATCATCCTGCCAGTCGTAACACACTCTTTCTAGAAAAGGCCGAAGTTGTTTTTCATGAAGCTTATCCTGAAAATCAGTATCACATGCGTTTACATGCATATGAAACAGCACTGCATGCGAAACCCGGCCATTTTGTACACATGCAATGCCACACCAGTTTACTAATGCGTAGACCTATGTCGTTAATGCGTACTGATATTAATAAAGGGACGATCGATATCCTGTATAAAGTTCATGGTCAAGGAACACAACTATTAAGTACGAGACAGAAAGGCGAGGTAATTGATTTAATCGGCCCGATTGGGCAACCCTTTAAACTAGATAATTATAGTAAACGACCTTTATTAATTGGTGGTGGTGTCGGTATTCCGCCAATGGTGTTTTTATCTGAACATTTAAAGTCGCAGCATCAGGACTGTAAACCATTTGTCATTATGGGATCTGAAATCCCGTTTCCGTTTGAGGCCAAACCGTCACAGATCATGATGAGTGAACTACCTTCAGACGTGATTGCCTGTATGCCCTTGCTTGAAGACTGGGGAATTGCATCGCGTCTGACTTCACTACAGAACTATGCGGGTTGTTTTCAGGGTTATGTTACCGATCTGGCAAGACATTGGTTGAATAATCTGGATGATGCAGCAAGACAAGAGGTTGAAATATTTACTTGCGGACCAACGCCAATGTTGAAGGCAGTTAGTCAATTAGCAAGAGAATATGATTTACCCTGTCAGGTATCATTAGAGGAATATATGGCATGTGCAGTAGGCGGTTGTGCAGGTTGTACCGTATTGATTGAAACTGAAAACGGGCCTGCAATGAAACGTGTTTGTGTAGATGGACCAGTATTTGAGTCAAAATCTGTTATTCAATTTCAGAGTTGATGACAAACAAATCTTCGTTAGTTATCAGCAATCAAACTGATTGCCATGAACATCTGGAAAAAGTTGTAAAAAAACATTTAGTAACACCTTATCTAAAACCCTATCATCATTTCTCTGAACAGTTATTTGAAAAACTCGATAAGCTACAACAAAAATTAATGTTGTCGATAATTCTGGATTCAGGCTGTGGAACAGGGGAAAGCACTATTAATCTGGCACAACTATATAGTGATCATCTAATCATCGGTATAGATCAATCTGCTCATCGTTTAAAAAAGACAATTGGCGCTCAATCTTATCTACATAAAGACAATTATATAATTGCGCGAGGAGATGTGATTGATTTATGGCGCATGATAAATAAAGCCAAATGGAATATAGATAAACATTATTTACTCTATCCAAATCCCTGGCCAAAAAAAGATCAATTGATACGTCGCTGGCATGGTCACCCTGTTTTTCCGCAGATGATTAATTTTTGTAAAAAAATAGAACTAAGAACAAACTGGGATATATATGCTAGAGAATTTAAACTAGCTACTTCACTGATAACTGAAAGAAAAATGACAATAAATAATATTAAGCAGGCGGAGCTAACTACGCCTTTTGAAAAAAAATACTTCGCAAGCAAACACAAATTATTTCGTGCTATTATAAATTAATCATCTGTTCTGGTTAATATGGGAAAAACTATTTTCTTACGGAACACTTCAGTTGGAGAATGTCCAGATTAAACATTCAGGAATCGAAAAATCGCCTGATATTAACCAACATCTGGTTTGTATAATTCAGTACAAGAAGCATGATTAACAATTCAAACTAATTAACCAAAGTTAATCTTCGCTTCCAGATTGGTTCTGGAATCTGCATTATTCAATGCCTCTTCCAACTCGATACGTTCTTCTTTAAAGAGATTATAAAGTGCCATATCAAATGTTTGCATACCCTTCTGGCCACTATCGTTCATGGCCTCTTTAATTTTATCAAGTTCGCCTTTAAGAATGAGTTCTGCGATATGCGGTGTATTAATAAGAATTTCAATAGCAGCACATCGTTTACCATCTCTTGCTAAAACCAGACGCTGAGAAATAACCGCACGTAAATTTAATGATAGATCCATGAATAACTGTCTATGCATATCCTGCGGAAACATATTAATGACACGTTCCATTGCCTGATTTGCATTGTTTGCGTGTAAAGTAGAAATAGCCAGGTGACCTGTGTTACTTAACTCCATTGCCGCTTCCATGGTTTCACGATCACGAATCTCACCTATCAAAATGACATCAGGTGCCTCACGCAATGAAGCCTTTAGGGCATTTGCATAAGATTTGGTATCAACACCTACTTCACGTTGATTTACAATCGCTTTCAAATTAGGGTGACTAAATTCAACAGGGTCTTCAATCGTTAGAATATGACCTGCCATATTCTGATTACGATGGTTAATCATTGCTGCCAATGTCGTTGATTTACCTGAACCGGTACTACCAACCATCAGAATCAAACCGCGCTTATTCATTATTAACTCTTGCAAAACCTCTGGCAAACCCAATTTCTCAATGGTTGGAATCTCATTAGGAATTCGACGTAATACCATGCCAACTTCACCACGTTGACGAAAAACGTTTACACGAAACCGGGCTATATCACCTAATGGAATCGCAAAGTCACACTCCATGTTTTTTTCAAACTGTTGTTTTTGATAATCATTCATAACACCGTAAGCCGCTTCTTTGGTAAGTTCACCAGTTAATAGTGTTTTACCAACAGGCATCGTCTTACCTTCCAGCTTAACTTTTACCGGAGAATTGGTGGTTATAAAAAGATCTGATGCATCTTTTTCGACCATTAATTTCAGATAGGGTGTTATATCCATGATTGACTGACTCTGATAATTTTTTAAATAAGTTTTTAAAGATTTTAACGCTTCATGACATTTTCATTTTTGTCTTCTTCGAGACTTAAATGATCCAGACCATCCATCTTGTCTTTACCCTTGGTGGCTTTGCCTTCCAGTTTAATTCTCAAACGAAGTTCGTTCATCGAATCTGCTGATCGTAATGCGTCTTCATAAGTAATTTTATCTGATTCGTAGAGATCGAATAACGCCTGATCAAAGGTCTTCATACCTAATTCATTTGATTTCGCCATAATGGCCTTAATTTCATGCACGTCACCTTTGTGAATCAAATCCGAAATCAATGGTGAATTAAGCAGTATTTCAATTGCCGCAACACGACTTTTACCATCTGGTGTTTTCAGCAGTCGTTGTGAGATTACCGCTTTAAGGTTTAGTGACAAATCCATCAACAACTGGGGTTTACGTTCTTCAGGGAAAAAGTTGATTATACGATCAAGTGCCTGATTGGCACTATTCGCGTGAAGCGTTGCCATTGCTAAGTGTCCGGTTTCGGCGAAGGCAATACCAAACTCCATGGTTTCCTTATCACGAATTTCACCAAGCAAAATAACATCAGGTGCCTGACGCAGGGTGTTTTTAAGCGCGATATCCCAGTCATCAGTATCCACTCCTACTTCTCGCTGCATGATGATACAGTTTTTATGTGGATGTACATATTCAACCGGGTCTTCGATAGTGATAATATGGCCATAACTATTCTCGTTACGATAATCAATCATCGCGGCGAGCGAAGTTGATTTACCTGAACCGGTACCACCGACCATGATCACTAGACCATTCTTGGTCATGACTACTTCTTTCAATACTTCGGGCAAACCTAACTTATCCAGATTCGGTACTTCTGTTTCAATCACACGCAAGACCATACCGGCGCAACCTTGTTGCACATAGGCATTAGCGCGAAATCGACCTATACCAGCTGGTGCTACCGCAAAATTACACTCTTTTGTTGCTTCAAATTCTTTGAGCTGCTTATCATTCATGATGGCATAAGTTAACGCCTTAGTATTATCAGAGGTCAAATTTGTCTTTGATACTGGTGTAACCTTGCCATGAATCTTGATCGCGGGTGGAAAGCCAACAGTAATAAATAAGTCAGAGCCTTTCTTTTCAATCATGAGCGTTAAAAGATCGCGCATAAATTTTATCGCTTGATCTCTTTCCATCTATTTCTCCCCGCTTATTATGTTACTGAATAAATTAAAAGTTATCTTTGTTCGCCGCTTTGGACATGGCTTCTTGTCTTGTTACCACATTTTTTCGCACTAATTCCTGCAGATTCTGATCCAGTGTCTGCATACCAAATTGCTGACCTGTCTGGATAGCTGAATACATCTGCGCAATCTTGTTTTCACGAATCAGGTTTCGAATAGCCGGCGTACCAATCATAATTTCATGTGCAGCTACACGACCACCGCCCTGTTTCTTTAAAAGTGTTTGTGAAATTACCGCTTTGAGGGATTCCGACAACATCGCACGCACCATATCTTTTTCCTCTGCCGGGAACACGTCGACCACACGGTCAATGGTTTTAGCAGCAGAACTAGTATGTAATGTTCCAAACACCAAGTGACCTGTTTCAGCCGCAGATAATGCTAATCGAATGGTTTCAAGATCGCGCATTTCTCCCACCAGAATCACGTCTGGATCCTCACGAAGCGCTGAACGTAATGCTTCATTAAAACCTAGAGTATCGCGATGAACTTCACGCTGGTTGATCAGACATTTTTTACTGGTGTGTACAAATTCGATGGGATCCTCTACGGTTAAAATATGACCATATTCTGTTTCATTCTTATGATTTACCATAGCCGCCAGTGTAGTCGATTTACCAGAGCCTGTTGGCCCTGTCACTAACACCACACCACGTGGATAATCGGCAATAGTTTCAAATATTTTAGGTGCGTTTAATTGCTCTAATGAGAGAATTTCAGAAGGAATGGTACGAAACACCGCACCGGCACCACGGTTCTGGTTGAAGGCATTAACACGAAAACGAGCTAAACCAGGCACCTCGAAAGAAAAATCACACTCAAGGAATTCCTCAAAATCCTTGCGCTGCTTGTCGTTCATGATGTCGTACACCATATCATGTACGTCTTTGTGGTCGAGTGATGGTACATTTATACGGCGTACGTCACCATCCACACGAATCATTGGTGGTAAACCTGCAGACAAGTGCAAGTCGGAACAACCGTTCTTTACACCAAACGCTAGAAGCTCACCAATATCCATTAGTACCCCTCCTTAGAAAATATATAATGATATTTCTGTTTTACACCATCTAAATTAGTGTCTAATCAAATAAAAATGATGAAATCTAATATGACATTATTTTGTTATTATTTCATCATCATGTATTTTCATATTACTGATATTTTAAATTATAGACTAGCGTATTTTGTGAATTTATGACGATTGCTGAAAACCTTGAACGTATCAAAGCCAACATAGATAATATTGAGCAAAAATATAATAGGGCTGCCGGTTCGGTTAAATTAATTGCTGTAAGTAAACGTAAACCTGCGTCGGCAATTCTTGAAGCCATTAACCATGGTCAAATGGATTTTGGCGAAAACTATCTACAGGAAGCGATAGACAAGATTGAATCAATCAAACAACAGGGAATCATCTGGCATTTCATAGGGCCAATCCAGTCCAATAAAACCACAACAATCGCCAAGAATTTTGACTGGGTACATACAGTGGATCGCATCAAGATCGCTCGTCGTTTAAATGATGCTCGTCCGACACATAAATCACCGCTCAATATCTGTATTCAAATTAATATCAGTAATGAAACGAGCAAATCCGGTATCAAACTCACAGACGCAGACTCGTTTGTAAAAGCACTGGGTGAATTTAAACAACTTAATATACGAGGACTCATGGCACTACCTGCACCAGAGCAGGATTTTGAAAAACAACGCCAACCCTTTGCCGAGTTACAAAGTTTAATGATTAGATTACAAAAATTTGCACCATCAATAGATACATTATCTATAGGCACGACTCAGGACATGCAGGCGGCTATTGCTGAAGGTGCAACAATGGTACGTATAGGCACTGCTATATTTGGTGAACGCGATTAGGTATTGCTAAACTGCATCGATTAAATTTTGGTGGAAATACCGTGAAAACAAACAAAATAGCATTTATAGGTTGTGGCAATATGGCAAAAAGCCTAATTGGTGGGCTTTTGGCAAATGATTTTAATGTCCATGACATCATCGCCAGCGACCCAAATATTGAACAACGTAAATCATTAAGTGATGAATTAAAAATTCACACCGTAGCAACCAACAACGAAGTTGTAGAGATTGCAAATGTTGTTATTCTGGCTGTAAAACCACAAGTAATGAAACAGGTTGTATCCGAACTTGCTGACGCAATTAAACAAAAAGATAAACTTATTATTTCGATTGCGGCAGGCATAAGGCTTGAATCTCTGGAAAGCTGGTTACAGTCTAGGGAAGCGATTGTAAGAGTGATGCCTAATACGCCAGCACTAATTCAGGCAGGAATTGCAGGCATGTATGCTAGTGCTAAAACTAATGACGAACAGAAGCGACTGGCAAAATATATTATGTCATCTGTTGGTTCAGCAGTATGGTTGAAAGATGAAAAACAGATTGATAGTGTTACAGCATTATCAGGTAGTGGCCCTGCTTATTTCTTTTATTTCATGGAAGCAATGGAAAATGCAGCATTAGAACTTGGGCTTAGTTCAGAAATTGCTAGAAAACTCACATTAGAAACAGCATTAGGGGCTGCAAAGATGGCAGTCTCGTCTACACAAACACCCGCTGAATTAAGACAAAATGTCACTTCTCCCGGTGGCACAACAGAACAGGCAATAACTATTTTTCAGAATGAGAAACTTGATGAAATAGTGAAACAAGCAATGCAAGCAGCAAAACAACGATCAATCGAATTATCAGAAGAAGCAGGAAGTTAATATGGGAGGAAGCTACTTAGGGCAGGCAGGGGTATTTTTAATTGAAGTACTATTTGGGCTTTATATTCTTGCGCTAATGTTACGTTTTTTGTTAGCGATGGTACGCGCTGATTTCCATAACCAACTCTCACAATTTATTGTAAAGGTAACTAATCCACCTCTGGTACCATTACGCAGATTTATTCCAGCCTTTATGGGCATAGATTGGGCAAACATCATTTTGATATTCGCCTTACAATCTATCGCCATCATGCTCACCATGATGATAGTCGCAGGCGGCATCGCTGCGCCTGCAGGTTTATTAGTCATTACATTGGCTGAAATACTAAAAACACTTATCTACCTCTATTTATTTATCATCCTGATACAAGTCGTTATCAGTTGGGTTAATCCGGGCACCTACAACCCCATGACTGTTATGATGCATCAATTAACAGAGCCTTTAATGCGATCGGTAAGAAGAATAATCCCGCCCGCAGGTGGCTTTGATTGGTCGGCGTTAATTGTAATCATATTATTGCAATTAGGCCTGATATTAATTGTTACACCTATTGCTGATATTGGACGCAGACTTTCTATTGGCTGACCACTTTTACAAATGGCAAGATAACAACTTGCTTCTAAAAATTCATATTCAAGCCAATGGCAAAACCAATGAGTTTATTGGCATACATAACCAGTCTCTAAAGGTAAAAATTAAATCGCCGCCTATTGATGGCAAAGCAAATAAAACCATCATTAAATTTTTAGCAACCAAGTTTAACCTATCAAAATCATCTATATCAATTATCAGTGGAGAATTAAATCGTGCTAAACGGGTTCTGATAAAAGAGGTTAATAAACTTCCAGAATGGTTAATAGAATTAGATAAAAATTTATAACTAAAATTTCAAATCATATTCTATTATCAATGGCGCATGATCAGAAAACCGTTCATCTTTATAAATAGAAACCTTTTTAATCTTGTTTTTCAAACCTGGCGTCACAATCTGATAGTCAATACGCCAACCAACATTATTTGCCCATGCCTGACCGCGGTTTGACCACCATGTATATTGATCAGGGTCCTGATTAATTACCCTAAATGAATCTACCATTCCTACTTTATCGAATAACTCATCAAGCCACGCCCGTTCTTCAGGTAAAAAACCGGAATTTTTTAAATTACCTTTCCAATTTTTTAGATCAATTTCCTTATGTGCAATATTCCAGTCGCCACACAAAATATATTCATTTTTATGTTTGACCATCTTCTTTAAAATTGGCATAAAGCGATCAAGAAAATCGAACTTGGCCTGTTGGCGTTCATCGCTAGAAGAGCCTGAAGGAAGATATAAGGACACAATACTCAGCTTGCCGAAATCTACTTGCAAATACCTTCCTTCAGTATCGGCAGTCTCCCAACCCAATTGCGCAGTGACTTTATCGGGTTGTTTTTTACAATAGACAGCCGTTCCGCTATAACCCTTCTTTTTTGCATCATTAAAAAAAGCTACATAGCCTTTTGGATTCAAGATTTCGTCTGTTAATTGACCAACTTGCGCCTTGGTTTCCTGTACGCAGATGACATCAGCCTTACACTTTTGTATCCAATAAAAAAAACCTTTTCTATGTGCTGCGCGTATGCCATTGACATTAACACTAACGACCTTCACTGTTTCCTCCATCTGATTGCGGTATGATATAAAGAGAAGCTGGCAGCTTGCCAAATTCATCGACAAAGATAAAGTCGATGAATTTATAAATAACACTTTCTACAGGAACATCGTATGGAACCTTTTCAAAAAGAATTTATTGAATTTGCCTTGGCAAAGCACGTATTACGCTTTGGTGAATTCACTTTAAAGTCTGGTCGTATCAGTCCTTACTTTTTTAATAGTGGCTTATTTAATGATGGTGAGACTCTAGCGAAACTTGGCCATTTCTATGCGGCAGCAATTGAACATTCAGATATTGATTTTGATATGCTTTATGGTCCGGCATATAAAGGAATTCCACTAGCCTCAGCCATGTCGATCGCTTTGTCTTACCACTTCAAGAAAAATATGCCTTTCGCATTTAATCGTAAAGAAGCCAAAGATCATGGTGAAGGTGGCATTATCTTCGGATCGAAGATAAATGGGAAAGCATTAATTGTTGATGACGTCATATCTGCAGGCACGTCCATTAGAGAGTCTATCGACATCATTACACAGGAAGGCGGTACTGTTGCGGCAGCCATTGTTGCTGTTGATCGACAGGAAAAGGGACAGGGAGAAACTTCTGCTATTCAGGAAGTGGAGCAACAATTTGGTTTTTCAATAATTAGCATAATTAATCTTGAACAAATCATTGCCTATATTACCGAGAATAGTAATAGTGAAATCGGGCAATATCTTGATTCAATTAAGGATTATAAACAGCGTTATGGCACTATTAGCACATGACAGCAATAGTGAAAAATTATTATAAATAAAGGATAGATTTACAGGAGGCATGATGAATACTCGTATCTTAAGTCAACTCATTTTGATAGTGAGTGTATCAGGACTTTTAGTCGCACCAAATGCTCAGGCAAGGATGAAGTGCTGGAAAAATCATGAAGGGATTACAGAGTGCGGCGACACTGTTCCTCCTGAGTTTGCACAAAAAGGTCATAAAGAAATTGGCGAAAGCGGAATGGTACGTGAAGAAGTGCAACGAGCAAAGACGCCTGAAGAATTAGCCGAAGAAGAACGACTTGCAAAAATAGAAGCAGAAAAACAAAAGGCGCTTGAAGAAGAGCAATTAAAAGATCGCATTTTAATTGAAACCTTTGCTAGCGTAGAAGATCTTGAAAAAGCGAGAGATGATCGGATTATCGCACTGAATTCATCAATTAAACTTGTAGAAACCCGTAATAAAAAAATTCAAGCTGATTTGGATAGTCTTATCGCAAGGGCTGCCGCAGATGAACGCTCAGGCAAGCAACCATCAGAAGCGTTATTGCTAGATATTGAAACGCTCAAAAGACAGATAAAAAATAATAATGACTTTATTGCTGAAAAAAGAGCAAAGCAGGAAGAAATTCACAACTCACATGGTAAAGACGTTGCACGCTTTAAAAAGCTAAAAGGTATAAAAGACTAACGAAAAAGCCCCTGTTTCATCACAGCCCATTGTTCATCCCAATGTTCAGTGGGTTTTTTTATAAACGATGTTCTGACAAACTGTGACATCTTGCCCTCAACATAAGTCGCCATCATATTTGATGCTGCTTCTATATTACTGATGGGGCGGACTCCATTAGACAGGTTTGCTTCTCTCAATAACTGTTTAAATTGAATTTCCAAACGTTCAAAAAACTGTATCACTCGTTTATGTAATCTCTCGTTTTCTCCAAGCAAGGCATCACCAATCAAAATACGCGTAATACCTGGGTTACGCTCCGAAAAACCCAGTGATAACTGCATAATCTTTTCACAACGAGTTGTTACTTCTGTTTCATTTTTAATAATCTTGCTAATCAAACCAAAAACAGTTTCTTCAGAGAAATCGATCAATGCTTCAAACATTTTTGCCTTGCTGGCAAAGTGTCTATATAGAGCCGCTTCGGATACGCCTACTGCACTTGCAAGACCAGCTGTGGTAATTCGCAAACCGGGATTTGTTTCAAGTTCATTCGCCAAAACTTCAAGAATGTGTTGACGACGATTTTTCTTTCTCTCTGTAGTCATTAGTCTGCTCTTTTTATGCTTTTCTTCGATTAATTAATGTGCCGACACCAACATCAGTAAAAATCTCAAGTAATACTGCATGCGGCACGCGACCATCAATAATATGCGCAGAATTAACTCCACCATTGACCGCATCTAACGCAGACTGAATCTTTGGCAACATGCCACCATGAATCACGCTCTGGCTAATTAAATCATCTACCTGTTCTGCTGATAGACCTGTAAGCACTTTACCATCCTGATCAAGAATACCTGCTGTATTCGTAAGCATGATTAGTTTTTCAGCTGTTAAAACTTCAGCCATTTTTCCGGCAACCAGATCCGCATTGATATTGTATGACTGTCCTTCTTCATCAACCCCAACTGGAGCAATAACAGGAATAAAATCACCACGTGTTAATAAGTCGATCACTTCCGTATCAATACTATCCACTTCACCGACATGACCAATATCAATGATTTCATTAGCTTTGACCTCCTGGCTATTACGCTTCACAACCAGTTTACGCGCGCGGATTAAATCACCATCCTTCCCACTTAAACCAACCGCATTACCGCCATGTTTATTTATTAAACTAACGATCTCCTTATTTACTGATCCGCCCAATACCATCTCTACAACGTCCATGGTTTCACTATCAGTAACGCGCATACCATCAACAAACTCTGATTTTTTACCCAGTTTGTCCAACAGAGCTTTAATTTGCGGGCCACCACCATGCACAATTACAGGGTTCATCCCGACTAGTTTCATCAGGACCACGTCTCTGGCAAAGCTGGATTTAAGCGCATCATCTTCCATAGCATTGCCACCATATTTGATGACAATTGTCTTATCCTGAAAACGTCTTATATACGGCAACGCTTCAATTAGCACCTCTGCATAGGTCGATTTATTTTCTATATCTAACATTTTTATTATTTATAAAATTAATTAAAAAGGTAATTGTGCATCTGCCTTAATAGACAATATTGCCTGTTTAAACACATTTTGAACATTCTCCAAACCAACAGCGTCTTCACCTTCAAAACGCATGACAATATTTGGTGATGTGTTGGACGCTCTGGCGAGACCCCAACCATGCTCAAACTCGAGACGCACACCATCAATATCACTGACTTCTCCACCTGCCGTATCCTGCAAGTTTTCAATCAATGCGGTCATAAATGCGCCATGTTCTTTTTCAGGCGTCGGCAAACGTAACTCCGGAGTTGAAACACCACCTGGTAATTCAGCAAACATTTCTGTTGGCTTGCGTTTGGCATTCGTAAAGATTTCAACAAACCTTGCTGCAGTATAAAGCGCATCATCAAAACCATACCAACGTTCCTTAAAAAAGATATGACCGCTCATTTCTCCGGCAAGTGGCGCTTCAGTTTCTTTCATCTTGCCTTTAATTAATGAATGACCGGTTTTCCACATCAACGATTTGCCGCCACTTTCTTCAATAACCGATTTCAGATAACGACTACACTTCACATCATAAATAATTGGTGCTCCCGCATTTCGACTTAATACATCCTTCGCCAACAACATCAGTTGTCTGTCCGGCCAGATAATATTGCCTTCGGCATCAACAACACCAAGACGATCACCATCACCATCAAATGCAAAACCAATATCGGCACTTTCGGCTTTAACTCGCTGGATTAATTCCTGCATGTTTTCAGGCTGACTCGGATCCGGATGATGATTTGGAAACGTACCATCAATCTCGCAATACATTTCAATCACATCTTGACCAATAGCATTTAATAATTGTGGCGCCAATACACCAGCAGCACCATTACCACAATCAACGACAATTTTTAATGCCCCGCCCAGGGCCACGGGAATATCTGCACTAATACGCCGAATGTAATCGGCATTCACTTCATGAGTCGTGACCTGACCTTTACCTTTGACAAACTCACCATTTTTTATACATTGCTTTATTTCCTGTATGTCATCGCCACTTAAAGTGTTTCCACCCAGCATCATTTTCAAACCGTTATATTCCGGTGGATTATGACTTCCGGTCACCATCACACCGCTACCTGTTTCAAGCAGATAGGTTGAAAAATACAGCACGGGTGTTGGCACCATACCGATATCGACAATATTAATACCCGTACTTACTAGACCATCGATCAAAGCTTTCACCAACTTTGGTCCGGAAGTCCGCCCATCACGACCGACAGTTAATACGGTCTGACCTTTTTCAACCGCCATGGTGCCAAGCGCTTTACCTATTAAAGTAACAACTTCCTCGTTTAATGAGTTATCTACTACGCCACGAATGTCATACGTGCGAAAAATAACCGGATCAATGCTTGCTGGTGCTTTTTGAGCTCCAGGTGATAACTCTGTCTGAGGAACATTTTCAACTTCAGGTTTACTATCAGACTCGGCAGCTGTTTCTGTTTGCCTAGCAGGCTCCGTTGATATTCTGGTTATATCATCACCCGTCACACCTTGAGAAATCGATGTGGCGTCACTCCTATCCTGGGTTTCCTTACCATCACCTTTAGGTAAATTAGGGTTTTCTAGGCCGCTATGCACACCTTCAATCGCTCTTATCGCGCCTTCATGCGCAAGAAAAGATTTGCTCCCCTGACTTACGGTGGTCTGCTCTCCAGAAGATCGTTTTTTGATAAAAATAAAACCGACTAATAATAAAAAAATGATAATGGCCAAAACTGATAACAATGGTATTGAACCGGTTTCATCAATTTTTGTAACGGGTGAATTACCTGGCCACAGTTTCAACACCCAGCTTGTGTTTTTAATACTTGAAATAGTTGCATCGTTACCTTTTTTAAAGGCTGCTCTACCAGCTTTAGCAAGGATGATTGTTTTTCCAGCTGTTGATTGTGTTATTTCTACATAACCTATGTCAGGATTAACTTCCGAAACAATGTCCTTAAATAAATCAGTAGATAAACTTGCATGTATAAAACCAATTAATTCCATGGCCGGATTTATTACACGTTTTATAATTAATATATGTTCCTGTTCTGTTCCTTTTAATATAACTTCTGCATTTATTTGTGCAGATGACTTAGCTTTTCTTAGTAAATCCAATGAAGCATAACCCATAGGCGGATTGCTTTCGGTATCAAGTTTGTATTTCCCGAGCAAAAGAAAACGTAATTTTAATATGTGCGGAATTGTTTGCGCTTTAGCCATTGCTTCCTGTTTTAATGCATCTTCATCTGCCTGCAGATACAGATCGATAAGAGTTTTATCTTTAGTAAGTGCATTAATTGGCGCAACAAGCCCCAAGTATTTATTATCAATCTTATTAGCAATACTTCTTGCCAGTTCTTCTGTTGCTTCCTGTTCTGCGCTAGCGCTCATATTCGAATACATATACCACGCACCAACTACTATTATTGCTATCAATACAAATGCAACAGCATCAATCATAATATTTCTGATTTTTCTATGTTTAAATCGATATTTGGCTACCCGACCTATAGCCATCACTACTCTCCTTTTTTAACTGAGACACCAGTATGACCAAAGCCACCGGCACCACGTTCTGTTTCATCAAATGTCGAGACAAATTCAAATCCTGCTTGAATTACGGGCATAATTACCATCTGTGCAATGCGATCACCGGGCTCTATGGTGAATTCATTTTGTCCCCTGTTCCAACATGAAACAAATATCTCACCCTGATAATCTGAATCGATCAAACCTGTTAGATTACCAAGAACAATACCATGTTTGTGACCCAAGCCTGATCGAGGTAACAATACAGCGGCAAAATAGGGATCACCAATATGAATAGCAAAACCCGCAGGGATTAATTCTGTCTGTCCTGGTTTTAGTAATAGTGTTTCTTTTAAACAGGCACAAATATCTAGACCTGCAGAGCCGTTGGTTGCGTATTGTGGCAAAGGAAAATCTTTGCCTAATCGTTCATCAATGAGCTTGATTTGAATTTTTTTCATAATAACGTTCAGCAATTACAGCAATTAATGCGCGCGCCAATTTATCCTTAGATGCGAGTTCCAGTTGTTGTATGCCAGAAGGCCAAAGAACGGTAAGCGTATTTTCTTCTTTATCGAAACCTAACTCTTCACCGACCTGATTGGCAGCAATCATATCGAGTTTTTTTCGTTGCAGTTTATTAATGGCATTTTCTTCTAGGTTTTCCGTTTCAGCAGCAAAACCAACAGTAAATGGTGCGCATTCTAACGCGGCAACTTCGGCAAGAATGTCAGGGTTCTTTTTTAGTATTAATTGTAAATCTTCACCTGACTTTTTTATTTTCTGATCAGCCACTTTTACCAGACAATAATCCGCCACAGCGGCGGCAGAAATAAAGATGTCATTAATACCAATTTCCTGCATTACAGCATGATGCATATCATTCGCCGATTGCACCTCGATCAATTTCACTCTTTCCGGCTTTTCTATCGATACCGGACCACAAATCACAGTAACATCAGCGCCAGCCTCAACTGCAGCGTTTGCAAGTGCAAAGCCCATCCGGCCTGAGCTGCGATTGGTAATATATCTAACCGGATCGATAGCTTCACGCGTTGGTCCAGCCGTTATTAATAATCTCGACCCCGTGAGCAACCCGTTAGAGAATGACTCTGCTACTGCCTTAGCGATTAATTCTGGCTCCAGCATTCTACCCGGGCCAATCTCTCCGCATGCCTGATTGCCAGAATCTGGGCCCATAATCTGAATCTTTCTAGCTGCCAATTTAAGTATATTATCTTGCGTTGCCTGATTTAACCACATTTGCTGATTCATGGCAGGAGCCAGCATGATCGGTGCATTTGTCGCCAAACATAGGGTACTTAGCAGATCTTCAGCAAATCCATTAGTCAATCTGGCAATAAAGTTAGCGCTAGCTGGCGCAACAATAACCACATCAGCCCAACGAGCAAGATCAATGTGCCCCATCGCGGACTCTGTCTCAGCATCCAGCAATTCGATATGGACAGGCCTGCCAGACAAGGCCTGCATAGTTAGCGGTGTAATAAATTCACAGGCATTAAGCGTCATGACCACACGCACATCCGCGCCATCCCGGGTTAGTGCACGCAATAATATTGCCGACTTATAGGCCGCGACACCTCCGGTAACACCTAATAGTATTCGTTTGTTCTTTAATTGGTACATAGAGCGATAATTTTACATTATTATTAACGGGTGTCGCGTCTAGTTTAAGCAGGTGCTTACATACAAGGAAAGTATGTTGAATAATCGGCAATGATGAGGAGGTTTCGTTGGCTGAAAGGGATCTGATTTAGGTAAAATTAGTAAAATATACGCAATAGTTGGATCATTAAAATAATCCATGTACAATCCGCGCTCTTTTTTACCAAGTTTACGAGATTTGTCATGTCACGAGTATGTCAAGTAACCGGGAAACGCCCGATGGTTGGGAACAATGTATCCCACGCAAATAACAAGACTAAACGTCGTTTTTTGCCTAATCTGCAATCACGACGCTTTTGGATTGAAAGTGAAAGTCGCTGGGTCAGATTACGCGTCAGCAAAAAAGGCCTACGTATTATTGATAAAAACGGTATTGAAAATGTTCTTGCGAACATTCGCGGCCGTGGCGAATCTATCTGAGGTGGTTAATCATGCGCGATAAAATCAAATTGGTCTCAACCGCTGATACAGGTCACTTTTACACCACGACCAAAAATAAACGAACCATGCCAGATAAAATGGAAATGAAAAAATACGATCCTGTTGTTCGTAAGCATGTAATGTACAAAGAAACGAAAATTAAATAATTCTGTTTCTGTTTAAACATAAAACCCCGCTACGTGCGGGGTTTTTTATTTATAAGGACATAATGTGTGCATATTATGCATAAGCAATAACCTGAGAATTCTCAGAACGGAGCGATGATTGTCCTCAATTTAACTTTTAAGCTTTGTTCGTTTTAAAACTATATGATTATTTTCGATTATTTCAGCATGCCAGCTTGGTGCCAGCCAGATTGTTGCACCTGCATCGCAAATACACATTGGCCCTAAATACTTCTTACCAGTCACCATTGCAGTACGAGTAATCACTTTTTCTGTTTCATCTGCATGAATTGACGTTACCTGTTCCAGCCTGGCAATGCTTGTTTTTTGTTTGAGTCTAACGCCAACTCGTATATTGACCAATTCAACAGCCTTTTGTAAATGATTGCCGTAACGTGACTTATAGGCTTTTTCAAACTCTACAGCAGTCTGTTCAATGTTTTTCCATGCCACACTCAAAGTATGCCCCTGACCCTCATAACAACATTCCAGAAGCACCTCTTTAATCATAAACTGCTGATCATGTCCCTCAGCTAATAATTGCTGCACGCCCGTTTCGATTAATTTGTTGGCAAATTCAATCACATATTGATCTGTTAAGTCTTCAAGTATCTTTCCAACAGTAAGTGTTAACTGTCGACCAGGCTCAGCAACCAACATACCCAACGCCGACAAAACGCCGGCTGCTGCCGGCACAATTGCGGTACTAATATCGAGTTTTTCTGCCAGTTCACAGACATGTAGCCCGCCAGCACCACCAAAAGCCGCCAACACAAACTCACGTGGATCTATACCACGTTCAAGACTAATTACTCTTAACGCCTGCGCCATGTGTTCATTGGCAATATTAATAATGCCTTCGGCAGCTTGCTTATTACTTTCCAGGCAGGATTGTTGAGCAATCTTATCAATAGCTGTATTAGCTGCATTAATATCGACAGACATTGCACCACCAAAGCGAGTAGATTCAGGTATACGCTTCAATACCAGATTGGCATCTGTCACAGTGGCGCATTCGCCACCCTGACCATAACAGGCTGGCCCTGGTACAGCACCGGCAGATTTTGGCCCAACCTGCAAAGCACCACCTTCATCAACAAAAGCAATAGAACCGCCACCGGCACCAATAGTATGAATATTCACCATCGGCACACCAACCGGATAACTACTGATCTGCCCATTTCCGGTTAATTCAATTTCATCGTCATACATGGCGACATCAGTTGAGGTGCCGCCCATATCGAATGTGAGTAATTTGTTATAACCCGTTTCCTCTGCTAAATATTTAGACGCCGCCATACCTCCTGCTGGACCAGATAATAATAAATGTACCGCTTCTTTTGCTGCCTGAGCTGCATCACAGGTCTGACCGGAACTACGCATGATAGACAATCGACTGATTTCCAGCGTATGTTGCAAACGCTGCAAATATCCCTGCATCAAAGGGCCAACATAAGCATTGAGCCATGTTGTCATGCCGCGCTCATATTCTTTATAGACGGGTAAAATCTGTGATGAACGTGAGACAAAATAGTCATCTGTAAATAATGACTCAATCTGCTCTTCAAACTGTGAATCCAGATAGGAAAACAATAGATTTATCGCAATAGCTTTAGGTTTAAGCTGATCTGTTTCTTGTTTGAGTGTTTCAATATCAGATTTGGTTAGTGGCTCTAGTACATCACCTTGTGCACTTAATCTGCCACCAGTTTCCAGACAATATTCAGCTGCAACTGGCGGTGATACTGGTTTAGGTGATAAATCATATAGCTTCTTGCGCGCTTGCCGACCAAGCGATAATACATCCTTGAAACCACGATTCGTAATATAGACTGTCTGCACACCTTTGCCTTCCAGCACAGCATTGGTCGCGACGGTAGAACCATGGATCACATGCAGATCGTTACTCAATGTAATCTGCATTTCATTTATACCGCGCATAATCGCTTCTTCGGGCGAATGTGGCGTGGATAAAACTTTGTGTGTTTTTACGGTCTTACCATCTGTATAAACCAGATCGGTAAATGTGCCGCCGGTATCAATACCCAGTAACTTCATTTAATATCAGACTTGCAAGTTTAAACGTTATAAGAATAATAGCTGCGCAATGGAGAAGGAAACACTTATATCAGTAAATCAGCTATCTCGCTTCTATGGACAACAACGTGCCATAGAAAATGTGAGTTTTGATGTATATCGCGGCGAGATTCTTGGCTTTCTGGGACCAAACGGTGCTGGAAAATCCACTACCATGCAAATTATCAGTGGCATTCTTGCCGCTAATCACGGTTCCGTAAAAATTGCAGGTCATGATATTTATGACGAACCAAAAGCAGCCAAACAACATATTGGCTTTCTATCCGAACAACCGCCGCTTTATACCGACCTTACCGTTGATGAATATTTAATCTACAGCGGCAAACTACGTGGTATTACCAAGGCTGAATTAAATGATGCAGTCAAAATTAGCAAGCAACGTTGTGGTCTGGAAAAAAGTGGCTCTCGTTTAATTAATAATTTATCTAAAGGTTATAAACAGCGATTAGGTATTGCTCAAGCAATTATTCATTCGCCATCCGTGATTATTCTTGATGAGCCGACATCTGGCCTAGATCCTATTCAGATCCATGAGATTCGCGACTTGATGAAAGAATTGGCAGAAGTCCATAGCGTTATTCTTTCAACACATATTCTCTCGGAAGTACAAAGCCTTTGTGATCGTGTCTTAATCATTAATCACGGCAATATTGTACTCGATCAACTCTTACAGCAATTACAGGGCAATCAAAAAATAGAAAGTATTGTTATCGGTTTAAAATATCCTCCCAAGCTTGATGATCTATTAACTATTGATGGGGTTATCGGCGCAGAAAGTGTTGGCGAAACATTACTTAAATTATGTTTCGCTGAAGGCGTTGATGCAACAGATGCGATTGTAAATAAAGCTGCTCAGGAATCATGGGGACTCTATAGCTTGAGTCAGGATGATTCATCACTTGAATCTGTATTTATGAAATTAACGTACGGCGAAGAACTCACTCAAACAGAAGAGGGATCGATGGAATGAAGCCGGTTTTATTAATAGCAGGAAATGAATTACGTCAAATGTTTAAATCACCGTTGGCATGGGTGATTTTAGCGGTTGTACAATTTTTATTAGCGATGTTTTTTTACTTATTACTTTCGCAATACATGCACCCAGCCGCAGGCAGTCTGGGCTTAACCGATAGCGTTGTAAACGGCATGTATCAAATTGCCGGAATAGTAATGTTATTAGTGTCACCCTTAATGACCATGCGTTTGCTCACCGAAGAACGCCGACAAGGCACAATTAAATTATTATTTTCATCGCCTATAACCATGACTGAAATCATATTAGGCAAGTATCTCGGTATATTAAGTTTTTACGCATTAATGTTAGTAATGATTACTTTAATGCCTGCATCTTTATTATTTGGTACTACATTAGATATTGGTCAAATAGCCGCTGCATTAATTGGACTATTTTTATTAATGGCAGCCTTTGCTGCAATCGGACTATTTATTTCAACTGTTACAAACCAGCCGGCAACAGCAGCGATTGCCACTTTCGGAGTTTTGTTTGTCTTATGGATTATTAATGCGGCAGGCACTAATGCCGCTGAAGGTATGGCAGCTGTATTTGCATATCTCTCGTTACTTACGCATTACAATAATTTGCTTGGTGGTGCATTTAATTCAACTGATGTTATTTTTTATTGTTTGGTAAGCGTATTCTTCATTGTTCTAAGCATCTGGAAACTTGATGCTGAAAGGACACATGGATAATTACCATGATTAACGCCAAATCACGTTTACAGTCACGCATTAATAGTATCGTTATGTTTTTATTATTAACGATACTGGTGGGCGTGCTGGCATGGCTAAGTAATAAACATGTTATTGAATATGACTGGACAGCAACAGGCAGACATACCTTGTCCGAAGCAAGCCGTGATCTACTAAAACAAATGCCCGACCCGATTGAGGTTACTTCTTACGCTAGAGAGATACCTCCATTAAGAGAAAGCATCAAAAAGTTTGTTGGTCGTTATCAACGACATAAGGAAGATATTGTTTTACGATTCGTCAATCCCGATGCGGTACCCGATAAAGTTCGTGAGCTTGGTATTCAGGTTGATGGCGAAATTGTTATTCATTATCAGGATCGCACTGAACATGTGCGCTCAGATAATGAACAGATGTTTACCAATGCCTTGCAACGTCTGGCAAGAAAGCAGGAAAACTGGATGGCATTTGTTGAAGGTCATGGTGAGCGTAGACCGCTAGGTAAAGCTAACTTTGATCTGGGTGAGTGGGTAGGTTTATTAAGTAATCAGGGTTTTCGTACACAGCCTATTAATCTGACAGAAATACAGGCTATTCCTGATAACACAAAAATTTTAGTGATAGCCGGTCCACGAGTTGATTACTTACCCGGCGAAGTCGACATGATTATTAATTATGTCGAACAGGGCGGTAATCTGCTCTGGTTACAGGACCCTGATGGTTTACATGGTCTGGAACCATTGATGAACACTTTGGATATTAAACTCATGCCTGGTGCGATCATTGATTATGCCGGTCAATTAATCGGCATTAATGATCCAACAATCGCGCTGGTGACTAAAAACCTTTATCCGCCACACGCAATCACTAATCAGTTTGAGTTCACCACTTTATATCCCCATGCGACGGCTATCGAATCACTCGAGTCTGATAAATGGATCATTAAACCAATTATTACTACAGGTGATCACACCTGGGTGGAAACACAAAAACTGGAAGGCTCGGTTGATTACAATGAAGATGAAGACACGCTTGGACCACTTGATATTGGTGTAGCTCTGGAAAGAGAGGTTGAACATTCTGACGGGGAAGAACTCGTAACAAAACAACAACGCATTGTTGTAATTGCCGACGGCGACTTTCTTTCCAATACCTATTTGGGCAATAGTGGTAATGGTGAATTTGGAACACGTATCGTAAATTGGCTCAGCAGTGATGATGAATTTATTTCTATACCACCCAAAGTTGCCAGTGATATACAACTCAATATGTCGAATACGACACTGGGATTGATCGGTATATTCTTCATGTTTGTATTACCTGTTGGCCTGGTAGTCTGCGGTATCACTATTGGCTTACGCCGAAAGAAACAATGAATAAAAAATTGTTAATCAATATTGGCTTGCTTGCCTTTATTGTTTTACTGGTTATTGTCGGCACATCGACTAATGAGGAAGAAAGTCAGGAAACTATCATTGTCCCTGATTTCGACATAGCCTCTATCAATGACATCGTCATCACTCGCAAAGACAAGCCTGAATTACATTTCAATAAACAGGGTGAAATATGGCGCATGGAATCGCCATTGAAAATAAGAGTTAATATTGCTCGAATTAACGCCATGCTGAAACTGGCAGTTAGCGAATCACACGGACAATTTAATAAAAATGAAGTTGATCTGGCGGAACTAGGGTTAGTAACACCCAAAATAAGTATGACACTGAATAATGTATTGTTTAAATTTGGTGTGACTGATGGTATCGATCAACGCCGCTATGTTTTGTATGATGATACAGTCTTTATGGTTAATGATTTTCTCTATGCGCAACTCGATAGCAAACCCGGTTTTTTTGCTGATACTCAATTACTTCCTGAAGGTACAAAACTGAAACAGATTGAATTTCCAAACAATACATTCACGCTAAAAAATAATGTCTGGACTATGCAACAACTCATGGATATCAAACCAGATCAATTAAAACGACTCGCTTTTAGCTGGGAAAATGCAGCGGCTATTTCTGTTAGTAGTTATCAGCAGCCACAGCAGGACTTTCCAATCATATTAACAACCAGTGATGATAAAATCATTCGCTATGAAATTATCAGCAACAATCCTTATCTAATTCTTGGTAGAAAAGATCTGGAGATTCAATACCACATGGGAAGTGATGAAGCAGAAAAGTTGTTGTTTCAGGAAAATGAAATCAAGAAAGACGAACAGCCTACCGATCAATAATGCCTGAATTACCCGAAGTCGAAACTACACGACGCGGAATTGCGCCTCATGTGATCGAAAAACTAATTAGCAAGGTCATCATTAGAGAACATAAACTACGTTGGCAAATTCCGCCAAAATTAAAACAAAATTTACAAGATCAAACCTTTCATAAACTCGAAAGACGCGCCAAATATCTGATATTTCATACTGATACGGGTTTTATGTTGCTACATCTTGGCATGTCAGGTTCTCTAAGAATTGTACCCATCGGCATTAAACCTGAGAAACATGATCATGTTGATATTCAATTTACTACAGGACAGGTTTTGCGTTTTCGTGATCCGCGCAAGTTCGGCTCGATACATTGGACAACGGATGAACCCTCACAACATGTTTTATTACATCATCTCGGCCCAGAACCATTAAGCAAGGAATTTAACACTAATTATTTATTTCAGAAGTCCCGCAAACGATCACAATCTGTAAAAACATTTATTATGGATAGTCGCATCGTTGTTGGTGTCGGCAATATCTATGCAAGCGAATCATTATTTCTTGCTGGCATTCACCCCAAACGTAAAGCCGGAAATGTTTCTCTGGAAAGATATGAATTACTTGTTGCCGCTATCAAAACAGTATTAAAAAGCGCGATTAAAAAAGGCGGTACAACATTAAGAGATTTTGTCAGTGGCGAGGGAAAACCAGGTTACTTTAAAAATGAATTAAAGGCCTATGATCGTAGCGACCAACCTTGTGTAGTATGCGGTAATTTAATTAAATGCATTCGTTTAGGTCAACGATCAACTTATTATTGTAATTGCTGCCAGAAATAATTCAGGGCAATGTAACGACTTCGGCAGCACCCTCACCACGTGGATCACTGGCAGCAAACTTCAAGCCTTTTTGTTTCCAGTACATTACCGCCTGCATATTTCCGTACTGGCGACTCTTTTCGTTTAAAGTATGACCTTTGTTTTTTAATTGCTTTTGTTCTGCAGATGATAAACCATTCAGTTCAAACTGAACTTCATCCGGCAAATATTGATGATGATAACGAGGAACTGAAACCCACGAAGCAGGCAACTTTCCATCGGCAAAATCAAGAATACCCAATAGCACCATGGTAATAATTCTACTGCCTCCCGGCGTACCTAAAACAGCAATACGCTCATCATCTTCAACAAAGCTAGGCGTCATACTGGAAAGCGGGCGTTTTTTTGGTGCAATAGCATTAGCGGCATCGCCAACCAAGCCGTAACTATTTGCGGTTAAAGGCTTAACAGAAAAATCATCCATTTCATTATTCAAGACAACACCTGTACCTTCTGCAACAAAACCACTACCAAACGGCAAGTTAATGCTTAATGTGGCTGACACACGATTACCTTCACTATCCATGACAGAAAAATGCGTTGTATCCTCACCTAATGAATTGTCTGTTTTAATATCTGACAACTGGCTACTCGGTGTTACCTGATTAATATCGATCGTAACAGCCATCCCTTCTATATAGTTTGCATCAAGCAAACGATCTAGCGGCACATCGACAAAATCACTATCACCCAAATAAGCTGCGCGATCACGATACGCGCGACGCATGGCTTCAATTACAACATGTTTTCTGTCAATCGAACTTAAGCTATTCAGATCAAAATCTTCAAGCATTTGTAATGTCTGAGCCAGAACAATACCACCTGAGGAAGGCAGAGAAGCCGAGGTTATTTTCATATCATGATAATTAAATTGTATCGGCTGACGCTCAACAACATCATAATTTTTAAGATCTTCTAATGACCATATACCACCATTCTTTTTAACACTTTTCACTAATTTAACGGCGATATCACCTTCATAAAAACCGGCTTTACCTTTTTTAACAACGGCTTTTAATGTATTAGCCAAATCCTTTTGCACTATTAAAGTATCTAGTTCAGGAATAGTGTTATCGCGCATAAAAATAGCTGCAGCTTCAGGATATTGCTGCATGACACTGCTTCGATATCCCAACAATTTTTGATAACGCGGTGTCACCTTAAAACCTTTTTCAGCTTGCTTAATCGCGGGTGCCAATACCTCTTTCATTGATAACTTGCCATAGTGCTTAACAAGAAGATCGATTGCGGCAATAGTGCCGGGAATGCCGGCGGCCTTTGCGCCATTAATCGATAAACCCTGAATGACTTCGCCGTTTTTATCTAAATACATATCCTTTTTTGCAAGTATTGGTGCTTTTTCTCTACCGTCGATCATCACTGTCTTGTTATCACTAACACGATGCACTAACCAGAAGCCACCACCACCAATACCTGAACTATAAGGTTCAACGACAGCCAATGATGCGGAGATTGCCGCTGCTGCATCAAAGGCATTACCACCTTTTTTTAATATATCGATACCGGCTTGTGTCGCCATTGGATGTGCGGTTGCTACTGCCGCCTGTTTTAAACCATCGGCATAAACCCATGGCGTAATGAGAAATAACAACAATACTAATTGTGAAATTCGACGAAAGATAAATAACATCGTTATGCAGGAAATTTTGTTTTTAAGGCATCGGCAACTTTTGCATGTACAAACTTGGAAACATCACCGTGATAAGAAGCAATCTCTCGTACCAACGAAGAAGAAACACAGCTTAAATTATCTTCTGGTGTCAGGAATACCGTTTCAATTCCCGGTAATATCTGGCGATTCATGCCAGCCATTTGAAATTCATAATCGAAATCAGACACCGCACGCAAACCACGAATAATAGCTTTTGCTTCATACTTTTTAGCAAGATCAGTTATTAAAGAATGAAAGGTAACAACTTCAACATTACTAATATGTGCCAGCGCATCTTTCGCCAATGCTGCTCTTTCTTCCACAGAAAAGAGCGCTTTCTTGCTGGTATTATCGGCAACCGCAAAAAATGTCTGTTCAAAAAGCCCACTCGCACGTTGCATGATATCAACATGCCCATTGGTGATTGGATCAAAGGTCCCCGGATATATTGCTCTAATCATTTTAATTATTCTGCTTAATTAACATAGCCGACACTTGTCCGGCGTGTTTTTCTTTAATCACTTGCCAGCCTTCCGGCAAGATAGATGATCGTTCTGCCTCAACATAAACTCTGCCATTGGCATTTAATAATTGTTTATCTTTAATGATTTGCAACGATTTCTCAACCAATCCTTTATTAAAAGGAGGATCCAGAAAGATAATATCAAAGGTTTTATCGTTATTTTTTAACCAGGCCAGCGCATCCGTCTGATTGATCTCATGTCGATCACTTTTCAGCGTTGTCGCATGATTTTGTAATTGCTTCACTAACGACGGATTATTTTCGATCATCACCACGCTCATGGCTTCACGGGATAATGCTTCAAATGCCAGCGCACCCGTACCGGCATAGAGATCAAGACAGTTGGCAGCAGGAATAAGTGTTTGTAACCAGTTGAACAGTGTTTCGCGTATACGATCCGGTGTAGGACGCAAGCCCTCCGCATCCATCACATCAAGTTTTCTGCCACGCCATTGCCCGGCAATAATTCTAATCTTGCCGGGCAACGCCATGGAATTACGATCCTTCGGCTTTATCTGATGCGCCCACCATAACAGTAACCATCTTTTCCGGTGATAAACGACGCTTAAATGCATCTTTAATGTCTTCAATAGTCACGGCAGAAACTTTATCGTTAAACGTTTCGAGATAGTTTAACGGCAATCCATAAAAACCAATCATCGTTACGTAATCCAGAATCTTGCTATTACTATCAATCCTCAATGGATAACCACCGGTAATATTTTTCTTGGATGCTTCTAGTTCTGCTGCGGTGGGTCCTTCCTTAATAAAACGCTCAATGTTTTCCATCAACACTTTTTTAGCTTCTTCCGCCTGTTCGGTTTTGGTTTGCAAACCGGCAAGAAAAGGACCTTTGAAACGCATCGGTGAGAAATAACTATACGCACTATAAGACAGACCACGTTTCTCACGTACCTCCTCAAACAAACGCGACACCATACCGCCGCCACCGAGCACATGATTACCAACATACAATGCAAAGTGATCGGGATCACCTCGCTTAACACCGGGCTGACCAATTAATACATGCGTTTGTGAAGCAGGGTGCTCAATAAAAATAGTTTCCGCTTTCTCCAGTTCTTTAACGCCAGTAATAACTGCTGGTTTATTGCCTTTTGGTAATGCACTGCTTAAATCTTCAGCAATTTGCTTTGCCTGTTTTGTATCAACTGCACCTACCATGGCAATCATGGCATTACTCGCAACAAAGTATTCTTTATAAAAACCTTCGATGTCTTCTTTAATAATGCTCTTTACTGAATTTTCCTTGCCTTGTGTTGGGTTGGCATAGGGGTGTCCTTTAAAAACAGACGCCATAAAGGCATCCTGTGCCAGCGAACCGGGTGACTGTTGTTTTGAACGAATGCCAATAAGTGTTCTTGCGCGTTGACGCTCCAGAGCATCATTAGGAAAGGTTGGTTTTGACATTACGTTTTTAAAATTAGTCAGCGCTTTTGTTAATATCGCTTCATCTGTTAATGACCGTAACCCCAGTGACGATTGGTCATAACCCGTATCAGAACCAAAGTTTGCACCCAATGATTCAAACGCCTGACTAATCTGATCGGCATCCATATCGACCGCACCTTGATTAAGTAACCCCGTAGTCAACATGGCCAAACCCGGTTTATCACCATCACGACTGCTACCGGCATCAAACACAACCTGAATATCAATCATTGGTAATTCAGGGGCATTGACAAAATATACCGACACGCCATTTTTTGTTTTCCATGTTTGAATATTAGGTGATGCAAATGCATAACTACTCATCGCAAATGCAAAAATCAGAATTAATGTTTGTTTTATTTTCATGATGAAATTTTTCTGTAAAGGGTTAATGAACATGACCCATACCTCCTGCTGGATGACGAGGTCTATTGCTTTCTATCGGCAAGGGATCCAGTTCCGCAATAGTTAAACGGTCATCATTAAAATATTTTTTTGCTACTGCCATCACTTGATCTGCAGTGACAGCCTTAATGCGTTCAACATAAGTATCGGCAAGTTGCCAGGGCAACCCGACAGTTTCCAGCATGCCGAGTATCATCGCTTGATAAAACACCGAATCCTTTTCATAGACGTCACTGGAAATCACTTGTGCCTTTACGCGTTGTAATTCATCTTCAGTAACCGGATTGGTTTTTATATCTTCAATCTCTTTTCTGATTGCCGCTTCAAGTTCATCAATCGTTTTGCCTTGTGCGGGTGTACCGGAAAAAGTAAACAACTTATCCATTCTCGAAATCATGCTGTAACTGGCACTAGCACTGGCAGCGACTTCACTACCGCGCACGAGCCGGCTGGAGAATCTGGCACCACTGCCACCGTCAAGCACTCCCGCCAAAACTTCCAGCGCATAAGGTTCAATATCGTAACCTTCGCTTTGCAGTTTATCGGGGGTTTCCGATGGTGTTTTATACGCCATCATTAAATAGGGTAATTCAGCAGGGCGTTTCAACATTACCTGCTTCATGCCTTGTTGTTCTACTTCAATTTCTGGTGTGTTATTAATTGGCTCGCCCTTGGGTAAAGATCCAAAGTATTTTTTCGCCAAGGCATAAACATCATCAGGGTTCACATCACCAACCACTACGACAATGGAATTATTAGGCGCATAATATTTTTCATACCATCCCTGCAAATCATCAATCGTCATATTATCCAGATCATGCATCCAGCCAATGACTGGAAAACGATAAGGGCTGGTTTGATATGCGGTCGCATTGGCAACTTCATATAAATAAGACTGCGGATTATCATCTGTTCGCCAACGGCGTTCTTCCTTAACCACTTCAATCTCTTTTAGAAACTCTTCTTCCGGCAAGGTCAGATTACGCATGCGATCTGATTCAAGCTGAAAACTGATTTCTAGACGCGATTTTTCCAGTGTTTGAAAATACGCTGTGTAATCGGAACCGGTAAAGGCATTATCCCGACCACCGTTTTCAGAAATGATGCGCGAGAATTCTCCCGGCGCATATTTTTCTGTTCCCTTGAACATCATATGCTCCAGAGCGTGTGATACGCCGGTCACGCCATCGTGCTCATAACTGCCACCGACCTTGTACCAAACCTGAGATACCACCACCGGCGCACGATGATCTTCCTTCACCAAAAGTTTTAATCCATTATCCAGTTCATATTCATGAACCTTGGCGAATGTTAAGCTTGAAAAGCTTGTGGCAATCAATATGGCTAACGTTTTTAGAAAATAATGTGATTTATTCATTGTTATATTCTGATTTAGTTATTTCGACGCTTATTAAGAGCGTAATTCTGTTTATGAGTTCGATAGAAGATGATGATAGGATAACGCATCTAACACTCTGTACTAACAACATTCGGCATCTGTGTTTGGCTTAAAGCGAAAAAAATCAACTGAATCTGACAAGTCTGATCAAAACAGTCCATCTCCCAGACTCAACGACGGCCTGAAACGTACTCGTACCGGTATTTTCGGCGGTTTATTCAGTCGTACGAAAAAGATCAAACTGGGTGAAGATACCCTGACCGAACTTGAAGATCGTCTGTTAATGGCTGATGTAGGTATGCAAACCACTGATCAGGTCATTACAAACCTCAGAGGCACCAAGGTTGATAGCGAAGCCAATCCGCTAGATTTGATTAAAGAGGTCCTGCTCTCCACATTAACTCCAGTCGAGCAACCCTTATCAGTTAATACTGAAAATACACCTTATTTAATACTGGTGGTTGGCGTGAATGGCGTCGGCAAAACCACGACCATCGGCAAACTTGCCAAGCGCTTACAGAATGAAGGCAAAAAAGTCATGCTGGCAGCAGGTGACACCTTTCGGGCGGCAGCGATAGAACAATTACAGGTCTGGGGCGAGCGTAATGATATTAAAGTCGTTGCTCAATCACATGGTGCCGATTCCGGTGCTGTGATCTTTGATGCGCTGGCATCGGCGCGAGCGAATAATATAGACGTACTGATCGCCGATACTGCCGGACGACTACATAATAAAGACAACCTGATGGATGAAATGAAAAAGATTTATCGCATCGGTAACAAGTTTGATGAAAACCTACAGCGCGAAGTATTACTCGTGCTGGATGCCGGCACCGGACAAAATGCGCTGGCACAGGCAAAACAGTTTAACGATGTAATTGGTATTGATGGACTGGTATTAACCAAACTCGATGGCACAGCAAAAGGCGGTATTATTTTTTCACTGGCGAGTGAATTAAATATTCCGGTACGGTTTATTGGTGTTGGCGAACAAATTGACGACTTGCGTGTATTTAATGCGTCCGACTTTATTGATGCACTTCTAGAAAATCAGAACGAATGATTCGTTTTACTAATGTATATATGACGTATCCGGGCGGCAGTGAAGCCCTGAAAAACCTAAATCTGCATATTGATAGCGGCGAAATGATTTATATCACGGGTCGCTCCGGCGCAGGCAAAAGTACCTTACTTAAATTAATTGCCCTGATTGATCGAGCAACACGCGGACAGATCATAGTGAATGGTCAAAACCTTGAGCGTGTTCGTCACAACCGCATTCCCTATTTTCGTCGCCAGATTGGGTTCATCTTTCAAGACCATCGTCTACTTTATGATCGTACGGTATTTGATAACGTTTCATTACCTTTGGTTATTGCTGGTTATCGTCATAAGGAAATTCGCAAACGCGCACAAGCAGCATTAGATAAAGTTGGTCTGTTAAACAAAATCAATAATTATCCGATGGCGCTTTCCAGTGGCGAACAACAACGTGTTGGTGTTGCGCGAGCAGTCGTGCATCGTCCGATCTATTTACTGGCAGATGAACCGACAGGTAATCTCGATCCAGCATTGTCATGGGAAACGATGAAACTTTTTGAACAGTTTAATCAGGTAGGCGTGACTGTACTTATTGCCAGCCATGATCTCGATATGATCAAGCGCATGAAGAAACGCATTATTACCTTAAAGAAAGGTCGATTACTGACTCATGCAGGGACACCAATAAAAGAATGAGCGCAGAAAAGAAAACAAATAACCGCGCAAAGAAGAAACGCGAGCTTAAAGGCCTTTTTAATATGTGGCTACTTAATAATGCACAGGCATGTATCTATAGTCTTGGGCAATACATGCGCCAACCGGTTAATAATCTACTCATGACTGCGGTGATTGGTATCTCGCTGGCATTACCCGCCAGCTTTTATGTCCTGCTGGATAATGTGCGTTCAGTCTCTGCCGGCTGGGATGGTTCATTACAAATCACCCTATTTTTACAAAATGATATTAGCGATTTAGATGCCCTGAGTTTTGCAAAACAACTCGATGCCGATCCACGCATAGAAAGTACCAATCTGATCAACAGGGATGATGCGCTGGCTGAATACAGAAGTCTCTCGGGTTTTGCTGATGCCTTGGATGCGCTGGATGAAAACCCATTTCCTAATGTCATCATTGCTCATCCTAAGATCACGGATGGCAGTCAACCCGAGATCGACCTCTTGATTGTCGACCTAGAAGCCATGCCCGAGATCGATAACGCTCAATACGACAGTCAATGGATTCAGCGTTTATTTCATCTTCTGGATATTATCAATCGCGTTGTAATTATCCTCTCCGCGATGCTAGCCACCGCTGTATTACTAATCGTCGGCAATACTATTCGTCTTGCTATCCATAACCGCCGTTCTGAAATCGAAATCAGCAAACTCTTTGGTGGTACAGATGCATTTATCCAGCGTCCGTTTCTCTATAGCGGTTTCTGGTATGGCGTCTTTGGTGGGCTCATTGCCTGGCTACTTATCACAATTGCCCTGCAAATTCTTGATAAGCCTGTCCGGGAACTAGCCAATCTCTATGGTAGTCAGTTCAAACTATCTGGTCTAGGCTTCAAAAACAGCAGTATATTGCTACTGATCGGTGTATTTTTGGGCTTAGGCGGCTCATGGGTATCGGTTAAACGCCATATGCGCGCCATTGAACCTCTATAAGTTATTGATATCTAAATAACTAATTCTTAACCCTATCGGGAACTCATTTTTATATTAGCACTCTAAATATTAGAGTGCTAATATAAGTACATGCGTTTGAGTTACAATGCATTGAGGGAACACAACAATGAATCAATTACAAAATCTTCAATTAATATTACCTACTGGTTCAATTGAAACCTACATTTCATCGGTAAACCAGATTCCTGTATTAAGTCAGGAAGAGGAAGTCGAATTAGCGCGCCGTTTACGTGATGAAAACGATATCGAGGCCGCTCGTCGTTTGGTCATGTCGCATCTACGCTTTGTGGTAAAGATTGCTCGCGGTTATGCCGGCTATGGTTTACAACAGGCAGATTTAATTCAGGAGGGCAACTTGGGCTTGATGAAAGCCGTAAAACGATTTGATCCTGAAGTTGGTGTGCGACTGGTATCATTCGCCGTCCATTGGATTCGCGCAGAAATGCATGAATATATTATTCGCAACTGGCGCATCGTGAAGATTGCTACCACTAAGGCGCAACGCAAATTATTCTTCAACTTACGTTCAGCTAAAAAACGTTTGGGCTGGATGAATAAAAACGAAGTCGATGACATTGCCAAAGACCTGAATGTTAAGCCTAGCGAAGTATTGGAAATGGAAAAGCGTTTAGCCAACTACGATGCATCGTTTGATGGTTACAACGATGATAGTGATGATGAAGATTTATACACAGCACCAAGTTACTTTGTAGAACACAATAGTGCTGGGCCGGAAGAGATTATCGAAACCACACAGCTAGATGACGAACAAACCGAAGCACTACAAGAAGCGTTAATGTTATTGGATGATCGCAGTAAAGATATCATCGCAAGACGTTGGCTAGAAGAAGAAAAAGCAACCCTGCATGATTTGGCCGATGAATATCAAGTCTCCGCTGAGCGCATCAGACAAATAGAAAGCATTGCGATGAAAAAGCTACGACAAGCGATTGCAGCTTAAAAGAAATTAAATCAAGGATGATTAATACTAACGAAAATATTAACGGCTCTTCAGAGCCGTTTTTTAAATATGAATTATAAAGGTATACAACAAAACCTAAAATATGCCGATGTTGAAATAAATAAGCTTCATAATCATGAAATATTTTACGCTTTGATACTCCTGTATCAGATTAATAAACGTGTTTAACGATAATTTTATATCCCTTAAACTGAATACTACCGGCGCGGAAATAAATCTTGCACATGGTGGTAAAGGTAAACCATTACTACTACTTCATGGTTATCCACAAACTCATGTCATATGGCATGCCGTTGCTCCTGCGCTTGCGAAACAGTTTCATGTGGTTTGTCCTGATTTACGTGGTTATGGTGATAGTTCCAAACCGGTCAGCAGTAATAGTTTTAAACATTATTCAAAACGTGAAATGGCAAAAGATATGGTCGAAGTCATGGAAGAACTTGGCTATGACTCGTTTTATGTTGCCGGTCATGATCGAGGGGCACGAGTCATACATCGCATGGCACGCGATTATCCAAATAAAGTATTAAAAGCCTGCGTTATGGATATTGTTCCAACAGAATATATGTATGGAAATGCTGATAAGGCATTTGCCTCAGGTTATTATCACTGGTTCTTTCTGATACAGCCTGACGGCTTGCCGGAAAAGATGATTAGCGAGGACCCTGAATATTATCTTCGAGAAAAACTAAAGCGCTGGAGTGCTGCGAACGCTATTTTTGATGAACAAGCGGTTGCTGAATATATTCGTTGTTTTAGCCATCCAGAAACTATTCATGCAACGTGCAATGATTATCGCGCTGCAGCGAGCATTGATCTCGAACATGATGCAAAAGATAAAGAAAAGTTAATTACTTGTCCTTTGATAGTGCTATGGGGAAGTAAAGGCTTTATAAACCGAACATATGATGTATTAGATGTCTGGTCTAAATATGCCTTGCAGGTTCAGGGAAAAGCTTTAGATTGCGGGCATTTTGTACCGGAAGAGGCAGCGGAAGATGTCATTGCAGAATTACTTTCTTTTTTCTCATAATAAGATGCTATGCTTATTTAATATTATAAATAGAGAACAATAACTATGGCCGGTGGCTGGTCAAAAGACGGCGCAGTGCAGGATCAAATCGACGCCAATGTAGAAGATGCTATCAAACAAGCCAAAGCTCGCATGCCAAAAGGTGAGAGCCTTAAGTATTGTGAAGAATGTGATGAAGAAATTCCCCAAGCAAGACGCGAGGTAGTGCCCGGGGTTCGTTTATGCGTGAATTGCCAAACAAAAAAAGATACTGAAGAAAAATCTTTAAACCTATTTAATCGACGCGGCAATAAAGACAGCCAGATACATTAGATTAAAAACCCTGCTTAATTAGTTTTCCTCTCCAAACCTTCGTCTTCCTGTTTAGCAGTCGCGACATCATAGAATACTCGTTCTACTAAAATTGAATCCCTCCAGGCATCATTATAGAGCGGCATATGTATTCTCACCGCTGCTTTTTCCTTACCTTGTCCGGCATCATAGATGATGACATTATCTCTAGCAATTTGGCGGCCTTTAAATTGCATTGACCCGTCAGGGAATACATATAAAACCTTGTCATTATCTTTGTCAGACAATAACACCGGTTTTGTGTGATTACAGGCTGTTAAAAATATAAATCCTGCTATCACAATTAATGTGTTAAATTTTTTCATGATTCTATAACGCCTCTTTTTATATAACTATGCTAAATAGTTTATGAGGTTTTTTGCATGTTCGCTGCCAACTGGTTCACAATTCTGTAAAACATGGGAAAATCAATTAAATATAATGTGATCAAGGTCACATGAATTGAAAATAAGTATTAATTTAATCAAAAGTAGAAACACGGCCTATATAACTTCCTAATAAACCTAGTCCATCATCAGCATGATCTAGCACTTGTATTGCTGTCATCCCCATAAACTTCATGCCGACATATTAAAGCTCATATGCATTATGATGTATTGCGGAAAAGGTTTCATTTATACCAAGCACAAAAATATAGCTTGGATGATGAGGAAAAGTTACTAATATAAAGATACTATTAATTAAATAATGACAAAACAAACGCAAAAGAAGAAGGCGGTGGCGACTGATCCTCCGGTCGAAACAATTCATTATGCTATCGGATTATGTCGATATGGTTCTGTGCTTTGTGCAACAAGCAAAAAAGGAATCTGCGCTATTTATATTCATGACAAACCAAAAACACTTCTTGCGACACTAAAAAAAGATTTTCCAGCAACAAAAATTCAGGGGGCAAAAAAAGACTTTAAACCTGTTTTAGCAAGCGTCATTAAATACATTAAAAAACCAAATGGCAAACCGGAAGTAAAGCTTGATCTTCATGGCACTGAATTTCAAAAACGTGTGTGGAAATTTTTATCAACGATACGTGCAGGTAAAACTCTTAGTTATTCCGAAGTTGCCATGCATTTGGGCTCTCCGGGTGCTGCGCGTACTGTAGGCAATGCGTGTGCAGCCAACAAAATCGCTATCTTGATTCCTTGTCATCGTGTTTTACGACTGGATGGAAGCTTGTCTGGTTATCGCTGGGGTTTAAAAATAAAAAAGGAATTACTCAAAAACGAAAACGCTATTCCTTGATGCGATAACCTTTTTTAAATATCCAGTAAATAACAGTCAGACAAATAAGCTTGAATATCAGTATCATGAATAGGCTTACACCCACATTGACATCGGCAATGCCATAGAAGCTCCAACGAAAACCACTGATTAAGTAAACAACAGGGTTAAATAGCGTTAATGTTTGCCAGAATTCCGGCAACATTTTAATCGAATAAAAACTGCCCCCCAAAAACGTTAGCGGCGTAATAATCATCATTGGCACAATCTGTAAACGCTCGAAACTATCTGCCCAGATGCCCAGAATAAAACCAAACAAACTAAAACTGGATGCAGTTAAAAATAGAAAACAACACATGTAAACAGGGTGAGTAACCTCATAATCTACGAATAACTTTGCTGTTAACAAGATTAACACACCAATAATTACTGATTTAGTCGTTGCGGCACCAACAAACCCTATTATGATTTCAAAAGCGTTTATAGGTGCAGACAACAATTCATATATGGTGCCAGTAAACTTTGGCATATATATACCAAAAGACGCATTGGAGATACTTTCATTAAGCAATGACAGCATGATCAAGCCGGGAATAATAAATTCGCCATAACTAACCCCATCAATATCGCCCATGCGCGAACCAATCGCTGCGCCGAAGACTATAAAATATAGTGAGGTTGATAACACTGGCGAAGCAATACTTTGCATAAGCGTTCTTAATGTACGAGACATTTCGAAAAAATAGATCGCTTTTATTGCGTGCAAATTCATTATTGCTTCTTTACCAGATTTACGAATATTTCTTCCAATGAGCTTTCACTAGTCTTCATGTCACGAAAAGCTATATCTGCTTCATCCAGCTTTTTCAATAACTGTGCGATACCAGTGTCTACTTGCTGAGAATTAAAGGTATAAACCATTTCATTACCATCATGGATTAACTCCAGTTCGTAGCCTTTTAATGAGTCTGGTAATTGTTGCATGGGCATTTGCAATGTCAGTAATAATTGCTTTTTGCCAAGTTTTTTCATTAGCGCTTCTTTTTCATCAACGACAATGATCTGTCCATGATCAATCACGCCAATACGATCTGCCATTTGCTCAGCTTCTTCAATATAGTGTGTTGTTAAAATAATTGTGACGCCTTGATCTTTTAAATCTTTCATTCGGTTCCACATGTCCTGCCTTAACTCTACATCAACACCTGCTGTAGGTTCATCGAGAAATAATATCTTCGGTTCATGTGCAAGCGCTTTCGCAATCATGACGCGGCGTTTCATGCCGCCAGACAAGGTTAATAGTTTATTATCTTTTTTTTCCCATAAAGATAAGGCGCACAATACTTGCTCGATGTAATCAGGTGCTGGCGCTTTGCCAAATAGCCCGCGACTAAAGTTTACTGTATGCAATACCGTTTCAAACATATCCGTGGAGATTTCCTGCGGTACAAGCCCAACCAAAGAACGCGCCTCACGAAATGCCTTTATATTATCCCATCCATCTATAAGAATTTGTCCGGACGTAGGATTGATGATGCCGCAAATAATATTAATCAAGGTTGTCTTGCCGGCGCCATTAGGCCCCAGCAAAGCAAAAAGCTCGCCGCGTTTGATATTAAGATTAATATCTTTAAGTGCTGATAAACCCGATGAGTAGATTTTATTAAGTGAATTTATTTGAATAATCGAATTGGTCATGTGATAAGTATTTAATTTTACCTGCAATATTTTAAACCAATTATTAAGAACAATTTATTTTTTTGATTGATAAGCCCGCTTCACTTCTTCGAGACGCTTATCCCGCCCGCATCCATATCGATAGTATTTATATAGTAACGGGTTTTTTTCATAATAATTCTGATGATAGTCTTCGGCAGCATAAAACTCGCTTGCTGCAATAATTGGAGTTAATAATTTATGATCATTACCAATATTATTTTGTAATTTATTTTTATTATATTCAGCAATCTTTTTTTGTTCTTCATCAAGATAAAAAATTGCTGAGCGATATTGTGGTCCACGATCACAGAACTGGCCCTGATCATCAAATGGATCGATATTCTTCCAAAGCACATTCAATAATGTATCGTAATTTACCTTGGTATCGTCATAAATTATCTGCAAGGCTTCATAATGACCTGTCATTCCGGTAGAAACCTGTTTGTAAGTCGGGTTTTTCAAATTGCCACCGACATAACCGGATATTGTTTGTTCTACGCCATCAAGCTTGTCATATGGAGGCTCCATGCACCAAAAGCACCCACCGGCAAAAATTGCTGTTTTTGACGCAGCGGAAACACTAATAAAGAATAATGTGAAAATGATAGTAAATATTACTTTCATCTTTATGACCTTAATTCAGGAAGTGGTTTGGATTCAGGCACAAAATTCAAAGCGAGACCATTATTACAATAGCGCAGACCTGTAGGCTGTGGGCCGTCCTCAAATACGTGTCCCTGATGACCATCACAACGTATACAATGATATTCTGTTCTTGGCCACACAAGCTTTATATCAAGTTTTGTTCCAAGCCTACCTTCTATTGGCTGATAAAAGCTTGGCCAACCCGTTCCACTGTCATATTTAGTTTCAGATATAAACAAAGGTAAATAACATGCCGCACAAACATAGGTTCCTTTATATTTATTTTTATTCAATGGGCTGGAACCTGGCGCTTCTGTTTCTTCCTCAAATAGAACGTCATACTGATCAGGGGTTAATAACGCCTTCCATTCTTTTTTATCTTTTTTCAGCTTAATTATTTTTTTTCCGGAATCGATAACATGCGCAAACAGGTTAACTGGCTGTACCATTAGAGCTGCTGCTGCAATCGAAATAGTTTTTAGTAAAAGCCGTCGTTTCATGTTTCCTCCAAATATGAATTACCAATAAATTATGTGGCAATTCATACTGCTAACTACTTTAATATTTTGTCCATAATCTGTAAAAGTTACATATTTACCATGATGAAAAAACCGGGGATAAACCCCGGTTTTAAATAATAAAAGAGCATATATTGGTAAATTATTTATATAAATTGTGAAATTAACGGAATGTAATGATCGATCAACAGCGCCGCAAACATCAGCATTAAATAAATGATAGAGTATGAAAAGGTTTTCATCGCCAAACGGTCATCATGATCAAACTGCATACGAATCGCGTAATATAAAAATCCTGCGTTAAGTAATGTAGAGCATACTAAATAAAAGAAGCCTGACATTTTTACCAGATAGGGAAGGATGGTCACAATACACATAATGATGGTGTATAACAAAATGTGCAGGCGGGTAAACTCAACACCGTGCGTTACCGGTAACATAGGTATGTCTACTGCCTTGTAATCTTCGCGTCGATAAATGGCTAGCGCCCAAAAATGAGGCGGAGTCCATGCGAAAATAATTAAAAATAATAATAATGCGTTAGGATCCAAGGTGCCAGTTACTGCAACCCAACCAAGAACAGGTGGCGCCGCACCCGCTGCACCACCGATAACGATATTTTGTGGTGTTGCGCGTTTTAAAAACATGGAGTAAATCACACCATAGCCAATCAATGAAATTGCTGTTAAACCAGCAGTTAAAGGATTGACGAGAAACGCCAGTATTCCCATGGAGATGGTGCCTAAAAACCAGGCAAAGATTATGGCATTTGCAATACTGACGTTACCTTTTGGTAAAGGTCGTTTTTTCGTTCTCGCCATTATGGAATCAATTTTATGATCTACGACATGATTAATAGTAGCAGCGGATGCCGATGCCAGACCAATTCCAATAGTACCGTAAATGAGCACATGCCACGGCACCATTCCGGGCGTAGCGAGAAACATACCGACAACAGCAGTAAACACGATCAATGCGACAACATTAGGTTTACAGAGGGCATAATAATCACGCCAGCTAATCTCTACTGTTTCTGTTTTTGTCTGTTCTTGCATTAGTATTCTCGTGGATTATTTGCTTCTATTTAAAATAGATAAATGAAGCATGGTAATTAACGTCAGTAATAGTAACGCAGCGACCCCATTGTGCGCCACAGCAATAAATAAGGGCAAATTCATTACTACATTCGCAATACCCAATGAAACCTGCAGCAACAGCGCCATTAGCATTAAAACAGCGGTGATACGTACCTGACGATTATTTTGTAACAAGGCCTTAATACCTAACATTAATATGATGATAAATGTGACTATTGCGCCTATTCGGTGAGTAACATGTATCGCTGTTCTTGCCGGACCATCTAATACACCGCCCTCATAATTAATGCCCAGTCCTCGCCAAAGAACAAACGCCTCGCCTAAATCCATCTTTGGTAAATATTCACCATGACAGGTTGGAAAATCAGAGCAGGCAAGAGCTGCATAGTTCGTACTCGTCCAGCCACCCAGACTAATCTGCAAACATAAAACAATGAATGCTAAAACAGTGAAGGGCAGATAATTCTCAAAACGTGGTGAAAGCTTAATGTATCCATTATTCTTCTGATGCAATGACAACCAATACAATAGCGATAAAATACTCATCCCGCCAATTAGATGTAAGGTAACAATAAATGGCTTCAATAATAATGTAACTGTCCACATACCAAGTAAAGCCTGAAAAGTAACCAGCAACAATAAACCGCTCGATATAATGCGAGTCGTCATATCGTGACGCTTTAACCAGGCAATCATACAAATCAACAGAATTAATATACCAAGCGTACCCGCGATATAACGATGTGCCATTTCTATCCAAGCCTTATCAATTTCAAGTGGTCTATCGGGATAAGCCTTATTTGCAGTTTCGACATGAATATCACTAGCAGGCACAATTAATCTGCCATAACAACCCGGCCAATCCGGACAACCTAAACCGGCATGTGACAAACGAGTATAGGCGCCGACTGTGATTACTATAAATGCTAATACAGTGGCCATGATTGCCAAATAAAATATGGTTTTATTTTTCATTGTTTAGCCAATCCTCGAAAACTTTAATAACTTTTTCATATCTTTCATGATATCTCTCGGATCAATATCTGGTGGATAACTCATCATGAGATTGCCCATGGGATCTATAATATAAAGTCTGTTCAACTTTAGCGGATCATCAACTTCATTCAATTTAAATTTTTGCAACAAAGTCGCGCGTTCTTCCGCTGAAATATTTATTATGCGTTGACCCTGATACTCTTGAAGCTGTGAGTCTATTTCAGTTTGATCAGCTGTAGTCATTAACAAAACACGCTGTACTCTTAATGAATGCTTATCCATAGCAGTGTGAATTTGACGCATGCGGTAAAGGTTATTGATACAGTCGGCAGAACATTCATTGGTTACATAAATCAGATTCCACTTACCATATAGTTCATAGTCAGCATTAGCCAAAGGATCCAGCAAAGGCAAATTATTAATTTGTACCGGAGGAGTAATTAAATTCCCTTTATTTGATGTGCCTCTTGATTCGATAGATTCTTTATGTTGTGCAAACCAATATGACAATAGAATTGGGCTCAAAAACGCGAACACTATAAAAATAATTGTTAGTGTATTTTTCTGTTTACTGTTCATTATCTTTTCTTTTTTAAATTTAACAAAATATAAATAACCAATAATACTGTTGCGAAGGCAAACCATTGATAAGCATATCCGAGATGTTTTGCTTCATCAGAACCAGGCAACCGCCAGTCTCTTGTGTATCCCAAAGGAGATTCCGGATCCAGTCGTATAATTAAAGGAAACAGCTTCAAGCCGGTTGACGATTCAATTTCTTTTATATTGATTTTGTATGATCGATAAACTCCTTGTTGCATAGTTTCAAGCGGTAATTCGTTAAAATATATTCCGGTCAACGGTTCTTTTTTAAGTTGTCCTTTCAAAGTTATTATTTCTGAACTGAAGTTTAGTTCTGGTATTGTTGATCGATCCAGGGGCGATAGCAGCCAGCCTCTATTGACCAATATTACTTTTTCTTCATCCCCATAAACGAAAGGTGTATAGATATAATATCCGGCCTGACTTTTATGAACCTGGTTATCTAACAATATTTGTATTTCGTTTTTAAACTGCCCAGTAATAGAAACGTTTCGCCAAACCAAATCATCTATACTATTTTCATTATCAAGATTTTCCATATCTATAGCTTCTAGCTGCTGATTTTCCATAAACGTCTGATGCTTGGTTGCTTTATACTCAGCTCTATCCAGTTGCCAAATTCCCAAGCGAATAAATAAAACAAAAAACACAACAGCCAAAAGACTGGTTATTAGTCCAGGACGAAACGAATATATATATTGGCGAGAACTCATTTATTACAATACTTTATATTTACTGCTCGTTATACTATGACAATGACCGCAACAGTTTTATTCAAAGCCCTGATCATCATTATTCTTTTAATGATATTAGCTTCACTAGCCGCAGGTGTTATTTTTCTCGTAAAAGATAATTCCGATAAAAACTCTATACGCTTAGTTACATCACTTACTGTTAGGATAAGTTTGTCAGTATTACTTTTTATTCTTTTGTTATTTGGTTATTACATGGGCTGGATTCAGCCGCATGGGCTAGGCCAATAACTATTTATTTTCTAAAACAAAAAGGCGCTACCATGGCAGCGCCTTTTAATGTCTTGTCAGAAATTACTATATCCAGTAAACAAATATAAATAACCCTAACCAAACCACGTCAACAAAGTGCCAGTACCATGCCACACCTTCAAAAGCGAAGTGGTCTTCAGCTGTAAAATGACCTTTCAAACAACGTAATGTGATAATTAATATCATTGTCGCACCCATGAATACATGGAAACCATGAAAACCGGTCAACATAAAGAAGGTTGAACCATAAATGCCTGACGTTAATTTAAGATCTAGTTCGTGATAAGCATGAATATATTCCTCGGCTTGCAAGAACAAGAAGATTGCGCCCAGAATAACTGTCGCTGCCATCCATAACACCAGCGCTTTACGATTATTCTTTTTCAAAGCCCAGTGAGCGAACGTAATCGTGCCACCAGATGCTAATAAAATTGCAGTATTAATAGCCGGAATTCCCCATGCAGGAATGACTTCTTTGATTAATGTAAAGTGCGAAGTCAATGCAGTGGTCATGTCAGGTGTAGTAATCAGTGGCCATACATTTTGAAAATCAGGCCATAAGAATTCATGGGTTGCAAATTTTGCACCTTCGCCTGCTAACCATGGCACTGAATAAACTCTGGCATAGAAAAGAGCACCAAAGAATGCCGCGAAGAACATTACTTCAGAAAAGATAAACCAGCTCATACCCCAACGAAAACTTATGTCTACTTGATGGTTGTAATTACCGCCCATGCTTTCTTTGATAACATCAGAGAACCAGCCATAAAACATATATATAACGGCAGCTAAACCAAGGTATAACACCACAGGCGTTACACCGTTTAGAAATAGGCCGGCACCAACAAAGGTTGTAAACAATGCCATTGAACCAACAACCGGCCAACGGCTTGGTTCCGGAATATAATATGCACCATGTGAGTCAGACATAATCAATCCCCATCTTATGATTTATAAAGTCTTATTGTTAATATTGTCTTTTATGTTTTCATTGCTTGATGACCTAGCAACCTTATCTGTTTCCGACACTTCAAAAAACGTATAGGACAAAGTCATCATTTTAATTTTTTCCGGCAAATCCGCGTCAACGACAAACCTGACCGGCATTACCTTTTTTTCCCCTGGCTCTAATGCTTGCTCAGTAAAACAGAAACATTCTGTTTTATTAAAGTACAGTGATGCCTTGGTCGGCGCCACACTAGGCACAGCTCGTCCAACAATCCTTCTATCGGAACGATTTACTGCTACATACTCTACTTCTGTTACTTGACCAGGATGAACAGCGATCTTTTTTGATAATGAATCAAACTCCCAGGGGAAGTCCGCATTTACATTTGTATCAAACTCTACTGTTACCAGTCTATCCATATCGACTCTATCGATATCGGCCTCCACAACTTTGCCTGTTTTGCCATTAATCCCTACAACTTCACAGAAAACATCATAGAGAGGCACTAATGCATAACCAAAACCAAACATGGCTATAGCGAATATCGCTAATTTAGTTGCGGTTCTTTCTACGCCCTGCTGCATTAACTATTTTGCGAACGCAAGAATAAAGCCAATATAAAAACTTGCGGCCACGAGACCTAGTATGATCCCGAGCCGCTTATTCTTTGCCGCCAAATCTTTATTGGCAGCATTCGTTTGATCGTGGTTATCTGTCATACAATCAAACGCTCCTCAATTAAGAATGCGCGGTAGCGTCAGTTACTTGAGGAGGAGTAGTAAAGCTATGGAACGGAGGAGGTGAGGATAATGTCCACTCCAGACCATGTGCACTTTCCCAAACTTGATCCGTTGCTTTTTCACCTTGTCCACGGGCACATTTAATTACAACCCAAACTAGAATTAACTGACTTAAACCAAAGGCAAAACCACCAATACTAATGATCTGGTTCCAGCCAGTGAAAATGGTATTGTAGTCAGGGATACGTCGTGGCATACCTGCCAGACCAATAAAGTGCATTGGGAAGAACAACACGTTTACTGAAATAGTAGATAACCAAAAGTGTAATTTGCCCAGTTTTTCGTCATACATTACTCCAGTCCATTTTGGTAACCAGTAGTAAACGCCAGCGAATACACCATAAATAATGCCTGGAACAATTACATAATGGAAATGCGCCACAATGAAATAAGTATCATGATACTGGAAATCAACCGGGGTAATACCCATCATCAATCCTGAGAAACCACCGATTGAAAACATGAACAAAACGCCTATTGAAAACAACATTGGTGTTTCAAATGTCATTGAGCCTTTCCACATAGTGGCCATCCAGTTAAAGATTTTTACACCTGTTGGTACTGCGATTGACATCGTCGCATACATGAAGAACAGCTCTCCGGTTAATGGCATGCCGACAGTAAACATATGGTGCGCCCATACGAAGAATGACAGGAATGCGATTGACGCGGTTGCATATACCATCGATGCGTAACCAAATAATGGTTTGCGTGAAAAGGTCGGAATAACCTGAGAGATAATACCGAAGGAAGGCAATACCAGAATGTACACTTCAGGGTGTCCAAAAAACCAGAAGATGTGCTGGAATAAAACAGGATCACCACCACCAGCAGCATTGAAGAATGCTGTACCGAAATATTTATCAGTCAACAGCATGGTCACCGCGCCAGCCAAAACTGGCATCGAAGCAATTAATAAGAACGCCGTAATAATCCAGGTCCACACAAATAATGGTAAACGCATGAATGTCATGCCAGGTGCACGCATATTAAATACCGTAGCAATAATATTAATCGCCCCCATAATTGAAGAAACACCTAAAAAGTGAACTGCAAAAATAAGGAACGGGAAACCATCGCCGAGTTGCAACACCAGCGGTGGATACATAGTCCAACCGCCTGCTGGCGCACCTCCAGGCATAAAGAACGTAAGCAATAAAAGGGTAAAAGCAAATGGCAAGATCCAGAAACTCATATTATTCATACGAGGCATTGCCATATCCGGCGCACCGATCATCATCGGAATCATCCAGTTCGCGAGCCCTACACCAGCTGGCATTAGTGCACCGAAAATCATGACTAGCGCATGCACAGTGGTCATTGAGTTAAAAAACTGCGGATCAACAAACTGTAAACCCGGCTGGAATAATTCGGCTCGGATTACCATAGCCATGGCGCCGCCGACAAAAAACATTATTAATGAAAACACCAGATACATCGTGCCGATGTCTTTATGGTTGGTAGAAAATAACCAGCGGCCTATCCCGGTTGGCTTATGATCATGATGATCGTCATGGGCGACTGCTTCACTCATGTGTCTATCCTCTTCTTTAAGATTTAAGATTCAAAAAATATTATCGTGCTGCATTAACAGCTGCAGGCTGCACTGCATCAGCAGCATTGCCCCAGGAGTTACGCACATAAGTCATAACTGACGCGATATCAGTATCACTTAATTGATCCTTAAACGGCGGCATCATATTTTTGCCATTCAAAATTTGATGTGCAAAACCCTCTGCTTCGCCATTAGCAATTGCACTTCCAGCCAACGCAGGGAACAAACCGTCTACGCCTTCACCTTCTGGCATATGGCATGCGGCACAATTGCTGTTGTATAGTCGTTTACCCTTCATAAGCAACTCCTCGACTGCTATTTCTTCTACTGGTGTTGCTGCGGCTACACGAGCATTGCCTTTCATTTCCTGAACCCAGGCAGCATAGTCTTCTTTAGAAACAGCCTTAACAACGATTGGCATAAAACCATGATCTTTACCACAAAGCTCGGCACACTGACCGCGGTAGACGCCTTCTTTTTCAATGAAAGTCCAGTTATCATTAATAAACCCTGGGATAGCATCTCGTTTCCAACCCAGATCCGGTACCCACCAGGCATGATTAACATCGGATGCAGTTGTTAAAATTCTAATTTTTGTATCAACAGGCACGACCACATAGTTATCTACATCTAATAAATAATTTTCAACATCTTCCGGACGAGTAGAGGCATAACGTTGTCGTGCTTCATTACTATCCTCTTTTAATGTACTAAAGAAACTGATGTCTTCCTCCAAATAGTCATATTTCCACTTCCATTGGTAACCGGTAACTTTAATAGTCATCTCGGCATCACCTGTTTGCTCCATGAAGATAAGTGTCTTGGTCGCGGGAATAGCCATTACAATTAAAATAATGATTGGAATGATTGTCCAAGTGATTTCAGCAAAAGTACTATGATGAAACTGTTCAGCAATAGCGCCGCGTGATTTTCTATGAAAATATATAGACCAGCACATTACAGCAAATACAGCGATACCAATCGCTGTTACGATGTACAGGATTATCATATGCAGGTCGTAGACTTTTTTACTTGTAGGTGTCACACCCTCCGTCAAATTCCACGACATGCTTTCGGCAAAAGCTAAACCACATGCCAATGTTAGACATAATGTAATAGCGCCTAACACTACTCTCTTGGTTTTACTGACAGTCATACAAACTTTCCTCGAACGTAGAAATTATATTTATGTATTTATTACAGTCTTTACAGACTGTTTTAAAGTTATTGACAAGGCCTTCCTCTCTTCTTCATTGAGGAATTTACCAACTTCCATCTGCTTGCCATGTGAACGTAAAAAAAGCTTACTGGGATACCACGGATTCCTAGATTTAATTAATACAATTTGTAACCATGCTCTATCAAATTCCTTTATTGTATGCGGCTCAGAATAACCCACTTCGACAGTCACTTTGTATCTAGCAATCTTTATTATTTCTTTACGTCCACCCCGCCAGGCACTTATATATAAAGCAATAGCCAACGCGGTTAATTCGAACCCTGCAAACGGCAATATCAGCGTAAGCCCCTGCATAAAAAAACCAACACCAATGCCCAATGAGAAAGCTGCGATTATACTGAATAAAAAAACTTGTTGGCGCCATGGCATTGCCCTGTTCGGGGTTACCACAAAGCATCTATTTTGATCTTGATAATCCAGACAAACTATCATGTCGGAGTCGATTTAATTATTAACAATCCAAATTCGCCGCTATTATGCACAATTATGTGCGCCAAAGCGACAATTTGTCACTTACACAGTGACTTCCGTGCCGTAATGTATTTAATCTATAGATTTTTCCTGATCATGGCCTCGAATTCAGAGCTTATATCTACAGTGGCTTGATTTATGTCCCGCTCTGACTGAAATTTCACCTCCGCCAGAAGAGGACAGCGCAATTCTCTTTGCAGGGTCGTTACTGACTCTTTTTTATACAGGTAATCTGGTTCGATCTCGTTCAGGATCCAGCCAGAAATCTCAAAACCGTCCTGACGAATGGATTCAGCAGATAAAATGGCATGATTTATACAGCCTAGACGCAAACCTACGACAAGAATCACAGGTAATGATAATAACCTTACCAAGCCAGACAATGATTTATCATCAGCAAGAAGCACTCGCCAACCACCAACGCCCTCAACCAAAACCAAATCACTTAAAGACTTTAAAAGTGAGTGTTTACACACTATATTTTCTATATCAATTTTTCTTCCGTATTCACTGGCGGCGATATGAGGAGCAACCGCTGGCGCAAATACCTCGGGGTTAATCCAATCGTACGGAATATCCTGACTAGAATATTTTTTTATGAGCTGTGCGTCTTCATTTTCAAGCTGACCATTTACATATTCCGCACCAGATGCGATTGGCTTCATGCCATTCACATTTAAACCTAGCTCCTGCATATATTTCATAAGCAAAACGGTTGCCCAGGTCTTGCCTATACCTGTATCGGTTCCGGTTAAAAACCATCCATCCGTCATGTTCGCTTGTAGCCTCGACTTCTAATTTCCTTGCGTAACTCATCTATAGAAATGGTTTGTGAATCTGTATTTCTGATTTTTTCCATTTTCCAGGCATGACCATAGATAACTTCATAGCTTGCCGGCAGTTTGTCATTTATTCTAAGCGTCTCGTAATGTTGAACAACCTTGCTTAATCTGGATTTGCCTGTAAGTGTTTTTCTCCGCTTGGTATTTACATTTTGTGCGCCAATACATTTTAATTCGCGCATAAGTTGTAAAACATCATCATACAATAGCGTTAACTGCTCGGTACTTAATACAGGTTCTTGCAGTCCTGAACGAATCATCGCATCACCAACATCATGCATGTCGATAAATGTATTGATGTGGGTAAAGTCATCAACGTTCTGCCAACTCTGCCGCAACTCTTTTAATGTGTCTGGGCCGAACGATGAGAACACAATTACCCCGCCGGGTTTTAATACACGGCTAACTTCAGCAAATGCAGCATCCAGGCCTGAACACCACTGCAACATCAAATTGCTATACACCATGTCAAAGGTATTATCGTTAAAGGGTAGAGCATAGACATTTCCACAAACAAACCTTTGGCCTGAAAATAATCGTCGGAATTTTCGTTGGGCATTTTTCAACATGGAAAAAGCAAGGTCTGTTTGTATTACTTTACTACGTTTAAATTTCTTTTTTATTGCGCTTGCCCCATTTCCGGTACCTGACCCAAGATCCAGACACAGACGCGGATCTATAGATACATAGCTCAATGTATCTAACAAACGCTCATTAACTTCTCGCTGCAATACGGCCTGAGCATCATAAGTACTTGCCGCACCATTAAAAGCACGTTTCACGGCTACATGTTGCAATTCATAAGACATAATTATTCCGAAGCACAAAAACGATGAATGATAGTCATGGTTTTTTCAGCATGATTAAGAAAAGGAATGTGTCCAGCCTCGGGCAATAACTGTGATTGCAAATTTTCATTTTTAAGTCTTGTTAACGCCGACGGTTTTATTAATGCATCTTTTTCACCATTAATAATTAACACTGGTATTGATAATTTTTTAAGGTTTTTACGCTGATCATTTATTTCCAGTTCACATAACCACTCTTTTAAAATATCGTTATAAGCAGAAACATTAAACTTACTTAATCGTTTAGCATCCTGTTTAGCGTCTTTTTCACCATGCGCCGATAAAGCATTTAACTGGTTGAACGACTTTTTATCATCTTCATTGTATAATAACTGCAGTTTCTTAAATGCATTTAAATCGATAGATTCCTGCCAATCATAACGGTTAACCATGACCGGAGCACTGCCTATAAGAATTAAATACTTTACATGCTTACAATAAAGCGCTGCTTCAATAGCTATTAAACCGCCCATAGACCAGCCCACCAAAACAATGTCTTCTTTAATCATCGCGGACAAATATTTTGCGATACAATTGATCCCCGTTTGGCGAATAGTTTTTGCTACTGAATATAAACAAGGCGTTTCAATATTCTTTTTTTCTATTAATGAAAACACCTCTGGGGTATACCCCCATCCATGCAACCATATTTGTTTCAAGTGCGCGCCCATATCGAATTAATTTATAACTTGATTCAATGAGTCTGTTAGTTTTTTTAATTGAAGAGCTGTATGAGCAGCTGAAAGACTAATTCTTATACGTGACGAATTTTTTTCAACGGTTGGCGGACGAATACAAACTGTAAACAAACCTTTATCCATTAGCTGTTTACCTGCTGTTATTGTTTTTTCATTGTTGCCAATAATAATTGGCTGAATATGTGTATCAGACCCAGTTTCTTTATTTAGACCCTGCTTAAATGTAGCTATATTGGTTATCAATTGCTCTCTAAGTTTTTTACTTTCTTTTACTAATGCTATTACCTGAATCAATGTTGCTGCTGTTGCAGGTGGTAACGCTGTCGTGTAAATATAACTACGTGATTGTTGCTGCATAACATTGATTAGCCTTTTATCGCCCGCAACAAATGCACCACTCATACCAAATGCTTTGCCAAATGTTCCTGTTAACAATGGTATATCTTGTTGTGAGCAACTCTGTTGCTGAAGCAAGCCTCCGCCTGTATCACCAATAGTAGCAATACCGTGAGCATCATCAACGAGCAGCAAGCTCTCATATTGACGACTTATTTCTATTAACTCTTTCAGCTTAGCCTTATCACCATCCATACTAAATATGCCATCTGTCATTAAAATGCTTTTTTCAGGTTTATATTTTTTTAATAGTGACGACAAATGCGTCATATCATTGTGCCTGTATCTAACCAGCTTTCCGTCCGACAATCTTGCTGCATCAATTAGTGATGCATGACACTTTTTATCTTGAAAGACAAATGTCTTATTATCAATGATGCTAGAGGCAATCGATAAATTTGCGAGATAGCCAGAAGAAAATAGCAAAGCATCCTCTCGTCCGAAGAAATCGGCAATTGCTTGTTCGAGTTGTCTGTGTGCGCTTGTATAACCACAAATCAGTTGAGAAGAAGAACCACTACAACCATATTTGTCTATGTTTGTTTTATACCATTCTTTAATGCGCGGATCCTGAGCGAGACCAAGATAATCATTGCTGCTGAAATTAATATAATGTTGCTCGCCGATCGTTACGCGGTTTTCTGAATCAACATTAACCTCTTGCCTTTGTCTTGTTAATGACAAATTTTCCAAATGAGTTACGGTTGAATAAATTTGCTCAAAAATCTTCACGCGATTTCATGTTGTGAAAACTGTATTCCTAGTTTTTGCATTAATGATTGATCTTTTTTAAACTGGGGGTTTGATGTAGTTAATAATTTCTCACCGTAAAAAATAGAGTTTGCTCCCGCCATAAAACACAATGCTTGCATCTCGTCATTCATATCGTTTCTGCCAGCAGACAAACGTATATATGATTTCGGCATAACAATTCTTGACGCTGCAATGATCCTAATGAAATCAAAACTATCTATATCACTCACCTGATCTAGTGGTGTGCCTTCAACCTTAACCAACATATTAATTGGCACACTCTCTGGGTGTATTGGTAAATTTGCTAGTGTTTGTATCAGGCCGGCACGATCACTCTCGTTTTCGCCCATACCAATGATGCCGCCACTGCATACATTTATTCCCGCATCTCTAACATAGGTTAGCGTATTAAGCCTGTCTTCATATACGCGCGTTGAAATGATTTTTTCGTAATATTCGGGTGATGTGTCAAGATTATGGTTATAATAATCAAGCCCTGCATCTGCGAGTCTTTTGCTTTGCTCCTGGTTTAACATCCCAAGCGTTACACACGTTTCCATGCCCAGATTTTTTACCGCAATAATCATATCAATTACATGTTTCAAGTTTTTATCTGTAGGCTGTCTCCAAGCTGCGCCCATACAAAATCGGTTTGCTCCCTGATCTTTTGCTTTTTTCGCATGATCGATTACATCAGCAATACTGGTCATCTTTTCACCTTTAACACCAGTATCGTAATGGGCGCTTTGAGGACAGTAAGCACAATCTTCAGGGCATGCACCTGTCTTGATGTTCATCAAGGTGCTTAATTGAATCTTATTTGTTTTAAAGTTTTGTCGATGGACCGTTTGTGCTTCAAACATAAGATCATTAAAGGGCTTTACTAACAAACCAAGAATTTCTTCTTTTGACCAGTTATGTCGTATAGCCGGTGTTTCTGCATTAATCATTTGATCGAACCCTTTGCGAACTAGTAGTGAACTATTATTTTGATTCGGGTTAACAAGTCTGCACGGATGCTATCGATTAAACAAGGTTTTTGTTTTCTTTGTCATGCTACCAATTATCAATTTATCTGTGATGATTTTTATCAAGATATCTACGCTAAAGATCTGCCGCTTTGTCTAAACCGGGGCTTCAAGAACGAAGGAAAAAAGATATAAGCACGTCGCGATTGTTGATTATGTCATCACAACAGGCATATAGAGTTTGAGGTTTGGGCGCTCACTAGAACGCCCAGACATTAAGTATCGAGGTTTTCTACTGACAAGGCATTCTTTTCAATGAACTCTCTTCTCGGTTCGACTTGATCACCCATCAATGTAGTAAAAATATCATCCGCACTAAAAGCATCTTCAATTTTTACTCGTGACAGACTTCTGGTTTTTGAATCCATTGTAGTTTCCCAAAGCTGATCCGGGTTCATTTCACCAAGTCCTTTATAACGTTGAATGCTTAACCCTTGCTCAGCTTCTTTTAATAACCAATTAAACGCTTCTGTTAATGAAGAAATATTTATGGATTTATCTGATCGTTTTAATTCAGCTCCCTGTTGAAGCTCAACTGAAGTTTCAAGGGCTGTAAGCTTTTTATAATCTGCACTAGCAAAATATTCAGGCATAAAGATATTATTAGACTCAACACCATGTACACTAAATGTTACTTTGCCACCATAAAAATGAGCTTTGCTTTCGAAAATTTCGCATCGATATTCATTAACGCTGGTGCATTTTTCATTTAGATTGGCAACTAGTTTTTCAAACCAGTTTCTTAACAATGTTTCATCCTGACAGTCATCTTCAGCAATGATTGGCATATAACGCATCGCATCTATGATGCTTGGATAAAAACGTTTGGATAAATTTATAAATCCCTTATTCATAACGATATACGTGTCGACAAGCTTGCGCAGTGCTTCGTCTTTAATTGCCTCAGCATTTGCAGAGGTTAATAACTCTGTACTATCAAGAGCCAGTTCTAATAAAAACGCCTGTCTTTCGACATCATCTTTCAAATATTTTTCCTGTTTACCTTTCTTAACTTTATAAAGTGGTGGTTCGGCAATATAGATATGGCCCCTCTCTATTAGTTCTGGCATCTGCCTATAAAAGAAAGTGAGCAATAACGTACGTATATGTGCACCATCAACATCTGCGTCCGTCATAATAATAACGCGATGATAACGAAGCTTTTCAGGATCAAATTCATCTTTCCCAATACCGCAGCCAAGCGCCGTTATCAATGTGCCCACTTCCGCAGAAGACAGCATTTTGTCAAAGCGCGCCTTTTCAACATTTAGAATTTTTCCTTTCAATGGCAGAATCGCCTGATTCTTTCGATCCCGACCTTGTTTTGCTGACCCGCCCGCAGAATCGCCCTCCACCAGAAATAATTCAGACAAACTCGGATCTTTTTCCTGACAATCGGCTAGCTTTCCTGGTAAACCAGCAATATCCAATGCTGTTTTTCGTCGAGTTAGCTCTCTGGCTTTGCGCGCAGCTTCTCTTGCTCTTGCTGCATCAACTATCTTCTCGCATATCGCTTTGGCATCGACTGGCCGCTCTAGCAAATAGTCCTGAATTTTTTCCGCTACACTTTGTTCAACAACCGATTTAACCTCACTGGACACCAGTTTGTCTTTTGTTTGTGAAGAAAACTTAGGATCCGGTAATTTTACTGATAAAACAGCTGTCAAACCTTCTCGCACATCATCCCCGGTCATAGACACCTTCGTTTTTGCCGCAATGCCTTGCTTTTCAATATATTGATTTAAACTTCGGGTTAATGCGCCACGGAAACCCGAAAGATGGGTGCCACCGTCTTTCTGTGGAATGTTATTAGTAAAACAAAAAATATTTTCCTGATACGAGTCATTCCATTGCATAGCCAACTGAACAGTTACATCTTCTCGTTCAACTTCGATATTAATAACGGTTTCATGTAACGGGGTTTTGTTTTTATTCAAATGTTGCACAAAAGCCGCAATCCCACCCTTATATTCAAATTTATCCGTTTTACCATTACGCTCATCTAGCAATTCAATACAAACTCCAGAATTTAGAAAAGACAATTCTCTTAACCGTTTGGATAAAATATCGTAATGAAACTCGATGTGCTTAAAAATCAGGATACTAGGCAAAAACCGTACTTCGGTACCAGTCAAACCCGTATCTTCATATGTTTCAAGCGGCGAAACAGGATCACCATTCTGATACGATTGGCGGTGAACTTTTCCTTCTCGACGAATAATCAAATCTACCCTTTCTGATAACGCATTAACAACGGACACCCCTACACCATGTAAACCGCCGGAAACCTTATATGAATTATCATCAAACTTACCCCCAGCATGCAGAGTGGTCATAATAACTTCCGCAGCTGAACGACCCTCTTCTTCATGCAAGCCCACAGGAATTCCTCGACCATTATCCGTTACCGAGACCGACTCATCAGTATGAATAGTGACTTTAATATAATCACAATGTCCGGCAAGCGCTTCATCGATACTATTGTCAACCACCTCAAACACCATGTGATGTAAACCGGTACCATCATCTGTATCACCGATATACATACCCGGGCGTTTTCTTACCGCCTCCAGGCCCTTTAGGACCTTAATTTTGGAAGAATCGTAACTATCTTGTTCAGCCATACCTTATTCCCGTGTTAAAAACATATTTTACCCTATTCTTTCTACTTTACCTTGTTCCACGTGAAACAAGGCATCTTCATGGTTTTCTAGAGTTAAATTATTAGTTTTAGATAATGAAGAGATAAATGTTTGTATATTATTTTCTTTAAACAAACGCATTACTTTCTCTGTCGATTCAATATCTAACTCAGCATCAACATCATCTACCAGTAAAATCGCACCGATATTATGCATCTTCAATAATTCGATTTGCGCTGATATTAATGCAGCCCCATATAATTTAATTTGTCCTCTAGACATTAATTTAGCTATATCTGTATCAGAATACCGAAACACAATCTCGGCACGATGTGGCCCGATCGATGTATAACCTTTATTCGCGTCTTCTGCTCGATTCTGAATGAGCTGCCTCAACAACTCTTCACCAAACATACTATTTGTATAATCTATACTGGTTTTTTCATGCAACACTTTTGGTAAAAAAGACTCGTTCATCAAGCTGTTTAATTGTTGAATATATTCCTGCCTGATCTCATCAATCCTTTTTGCTTCCTCTGCGATCAATAACTCCCAGCCTTTTATCTGACTAGAAGAAATGTCCGGAAATCGCTTAAGCAGCGAATTTCTCTGGCGAACCGCTTTAAAATACTTTTTCCAAGCATCCAGATAGTGCTGTTCCACGTGAAACAACGACCAATCCAACCAATGCCTGCGTTGTTTAGGCCCACTATAAAAAAGCATGTTATGGTCTGGTGCCAACAAAAACACTGGGAATAGTTTTGCCTGTTCAGACGCCGTTAGCACTGCCTCATTATTATATTTAAGCTGAAGTACACCATAACCCTTTTCCAGCCCTGCCCTAAATTGTTGTTGGCTGTTACTCCCCTCCGCGTAGACGCTTAGGGTCTTATCGCCTCGTTTAATTACATTGTTGATGCGACTACTTCTAAAAGATTTAACTCTGGACAACAAATAAATAGTTTCCAGAACTGAGGTTTTGCCGCTTGCGTTCGCGCCAAAAAAATAATTAATTTTTGGGGCGATCTGTATATCAAATGAATCAAATAAGCGAACTGAGCTCGCTTTCAATCTAGATAGATGCAACATTCATTTATTAAAGTCGCATCGGCATGACAACGTATTGACTATTGTTTCCCTCTTCTTTTGGCAGAATCAAACAGCTACTATTTGGATCCAACATACTAAGAGTCACTTTTTCTGACTTAATAATCGCCAAAGCATCCAATAGATAAGAGACATTAAACCCTATTTCCATCTCGCCACCCTGATAAACAACATCTAATTCTTCTTCCGCCTCTTCCTGTTCAGGGTTATGGGCCAGGGCGCGCAAGCTGTTTTCAGCAAGAATTATGCGAACCCCTCGGTATTTTTCATTTGAAAGTATAGATGCTCTAGTTAAGCTATTTCTCAATTCTTCTCGATCAGCTATTACTGATGTTTGGCTAATTTCCGGAATAACACGTTTATACTCAGGAAAACGACCGTCAATTAATTTGCTGGTAAAACAAAAACGGGGCTTTTGAATACGGATATGATTTTTACTAATCAAGATTTCAGCTTCCGAATCATCCTGCTCAAGCAAACGTAGTAACTCGCTTATGCCTTTTCGAGGAACAATGATTTGAAGCAAGTCATTTACACCAGTATCAATTTTTGTTTCATCAAGCGCTAAACGATGGCCATCTGTTGCCACACAACGAAAACTGTTTCTAGATATTTCTATTAACAAACCATTCAGGTAATAACGAACATCCTGTTGAGCCATCGCAAACTGAGTGTTTTCCATTAGTTTTTCTAATTGCTTTTGGGAAATTTTAAATTGGCCATCAGTTTCACTGAAATCGATAACCGGATACTCCTGAGCAGGTAACGTAGCCAAGGTAAATCGACTTTTTCCAGATTTAATTAATGCCTTATCTTTATTTATCCCTATCTCTAACTCGGAGCCAACAGGTAATGCCTTGCAAATATCTAACAATTTTCTTGCGGGTAGGGTGATTTCCAATTCCACGTCAGTATCTACAGATAAAGAAACTACTAGCTCAACCTCCATATCCGAGGCAGTAATAGTTAGTGTTTGCTTACTAAACACAAACAATAAGTTCGACAGAATGGGTAAAGACTGTCTTCTATCAATCACCCCACTAAGTTGTTGCAAAGCTGGTAAAAGACTATCTCTATTAATATTAAATTTCATATATATACCTAGTTATAATTACTATTAGTTATAATATAGTTGTGTAATAATCTAAAATTACTAATTATATCAATTATTTAAAAAATAATTCGGCCTGTTAATATTTTGTTAATAAAGTTTTATATTGTGTGTGAAGTTTGTGAATAAATACGTGGCCTAAAATTACATTAAGTTTATCCACAACTAATTCTTAACTAGTTAACGTTTTTACCAGATTATTATAATCTTCTTCAACACGATGCTCTGTATTTCTTAATTCAGTTACTTTTCTACAAGCATGTAGTACGGTTGTGTGATCTCTTCCACCAAAAGCATCTCCTATTTCCGGCAAACTGTGATTTGTAAACTCTTTAGAAATAGCCATTGCTATTTGTCTTGGTCTTGCGACCGATCGGCTTCTTCTTTTTGATAACAGATCTGCGAGCCTGATTTTGTAATATTCTGCAGTTGTCTTCTGAATATTTTCTATTGTGACCTGTTTGTCCTGAATAATCAGCAGATCTCTTAATGCAGATTGTGTAAATTCAAGCGTAACAGGATTACCGGTTAAATTAGCATTAGCAATAACTCGATTAAGCGCTCCTTCCAGTTCCCGAACATTGGATCGAAAACGCTTGGCGATAAAAAAAGAAACATCATCGGGAATCACTTTCTGCGCTAATATCGCTTTCTTTTTTATTATTGCTACGCGTGTTTCCAGTTCAGGCGGCTCTATAGATACTGTTAAGCCCCAGCCAAAACGTGATTTTAAACGCTCTTCCAGGCCATTAACCTCTTTTGGATATCGGTCACATGTAAGTACGATTTGGTGTTGGCCTTCTAAAAGCGCATTAAATGTATGAAAAAACTCTTCCTGAGAGCGCTCTTTACCAGCAAAAAACTGAATATCATCTATTAATAACGCATCCAGCGAGCGGTAATGTCTTTTGAATTCGTTTATTGCATTGTGTTGCAAGGCGCGCACCATATCCGCTACAAAGCGTTCAGAGTGTAAATAAGCAATATTGGCGCCCGGTTTTTGTTTGTAAATTGCAGTACCAACAGCATGCATAAGATGTGTTTTACCCAGACCAACACCGCCATAGATAAACAAAGGGTTGTATGCATTGCCAGGGTTTTCAGCAACCTGAATGGAAGCGGCTCTTGCCAATTGGTTTGATTTACCTTCAACAAAACTTTCAAAGGTAAAAGAACGGTTCAGATTATTCGAATACTTAACCGTTTTCGCCGTGATAGTGCTAGGCATTGGTTTAACCACAGGCGTGGATCTTGATTCTATCTTCGTTGCTTCGGGTTGGTTGGTGCTTTTACTGCCGATTTCCAATTGTAAATTGATTTCTCCGGTATCATCTAAAGCGTTTAGAAGCTCTTCTATTCTTGTAAGATAACGTTCGTTTATCCAGTCCAGAACAAAACGATTAGGTGCTAACAGGCGGATGGCCTGTTCAGCCTCTATGGCATGCAGGGGGCGTATCCAGGTATTAAATTCTTGCGGCGTCAACTCACCTTCAAGCTGCTCCATGCAACGTTTCCATGAGGAAGTTCCCACTGATTTGAACCTCGTATGACAATTTAAGAAGAGCGCTAGAGTGTATACCTCTTCAAAGTTATCCACAACTTATGCTAAGCACATAAAAATTAGCTGTAAAAATTGACATTTTTGCTTATCCGCCAGTACCATATGCGCCCTTTTAACCAGCAGTAGATGGGCAATTAACGTGAAACAGACATACAAACCAAGTAAATTAAAAAGAAAAAGAACACATGGATTTCGAGCCCGTATGCAAAGTCGTTCTGGACGTCTGGTGATCAAAGCACGCCGAAACAAAGGAAGAAAAAGACTTTCAGCCTGATATAGCTGTGATTGTGACAGACAGATCCGGGCGGTTTAGAAACAACAATAGATTAAACAAACCCTCTGAATACACGTCGGTTTTTGCCAATGGCGAACGAACCCATAGTAGTCAGTTATTGTGCTTATCATTAGCAAATGGATTGCTTCGACCTAGATTGGGTCTGGCGATTTCAAAAAAACATATACCAAAGGCGACGCGTCGTAATAAGTTAAAGCGTTTACTTAGAGAGTGCTTTCGACAGTATAAAGACAAACTTTCCGGCATGGATATTGTAGTCACCAGTAAAAAAAATATTGGTAATGTTGAAACTAGACACATCATTAAATTATTGGAAAAAAGCTTAAACAAGAACAGACAATGAAAGGGTTGGCATTAACATTAATTTCCGTTTATCAACGTTATTTGCGCTATTACTTGCCACCTTCATGTAGGTTCCACCCATCATGTTCGGAATATTCAAAAGAGTCGATCGAGCGTTTCGGTTTAATTAAAGGAATACTTTTAACGTTAAAAAGAATTGTTCGTTGTCACCCTTTGTGCGCCGGAGGCCATGATCCCGTTCCGCAAGCAGGTAGAAAATAACATATGGAAACAATACGCTTTATATTATTAATCGCTCTTGGTCTGGTTTTGACCATGATATGGCAAGCCTGGCAAGAAGATTACGGTCAGTCCCCAATGACAGAAGTTGTTATGGGTTCACAGCAAGCTCAAAGCCCAGGCAAAGAACAACAAGCAGATATTCCTGATACAAATATAAGCGTTAATGAAGCCTCGCCAATATCGCGTCTGCAAGCAGAAAATAATCTCCCCACAAAAGGCGACATAGTTCGTGTTAAAACCGATGTACTGGATGTTCAAATTAATACCATGGGCGCCACCATTCAAGAATTAGCGTTAACAAACTATCCAGTTAAAAAAAATAAAACAGATGAATCAGTATTGTTATTAAAAAACAATAGCGAAGAGTTTTATTTGTTTCAGAGTGGTTTGTTATCAAAACAAACCTCAGCAAATCACAAAACCTTATATCAAACAGAACAATCATTTTATGAATTAAGTGGTGATAGTCTTGACGTCGCTTTCGTCTGGCGATCAGATTCGGGAATCGATGTTATTAAAACATTTCGATTTAACCGCGGATCATATTTGGTAGAGCTTAAACATGACGTAGTTAATCAGTCAGGAGAAACCTGGAGCGGTAGTGCTTATGCACAACTAAACAGAACTGATCCTGCCGATAGCGGGTCCCCTTTTCTCTATACTTATACCGGTGCAGTAATATCTACACCGGAAACCCGATATGAAAAGATTAGTTTCGATGACATAAAGAAAGAATCTTTATCAATAGAGGTTAGTAATGGTTGGGTTGCCATGCTACAACATTATTTTTTTAGTGCCTTGCTGCCTGGTAATACTGAAGATGTCTATCGATATTACACATTAAACCCTGGTGACAAGAGTTATGTTATTGGATCGGTAACACCATCAATATCGTTGGCAGTAGGTGAAAACGCATCATTTCAGCAAAAAATGTTTTTTGGTCCAAAGCTACAAAAACAACTTGATGAAATTGCTGATGGTCTCGAATTAACAGTCGACTATGGGATGTTATGGTTTATAGCGAAACCGTTGTACTGGGTGCTGGACAAAATTCATGCCTATACTGGCAATTGGGGTTGGTCAATTATCCTGCTTACTTTATTGATCAAGATCGCTTTTTATCGTTTATCAGCAGCCGGTTATCGTTCCATGGCTAACATGCGGCGCGTTCAGCCGCGCCTGGTAGCAATTAAGGAGCGATATGAAAACGATCGCGCCCGACTTAATCAGGCCATGATGGATATTTATAAGGAAGAAAAAATAAATCCGTTAGGCGGGTGTTTTCCAATATTGATTCAGATACCTGTCTTTATTGCGCTTTATTGGGTGCTTTTGGAAACGGTTGAGCTTAGACAATCACCATTCATGTTTTGGATAAATGATTTATCCACAAAAGATCCGTATTTTGTTTTGCCTTTGTTAATGGGTATATCCATGTTTGTGCAGCAGAAGTTGAATCCTGCGCCGATGGATCCAATACAGGCAAAAGTCATGTCTATCTTGCCCATTATGTTTACAGTCTTTTTTGCCTTTTTTCCATCTGGTCTGGTGTTATATTGGGTGGTCAACAACGTCCTTTCCATCGCCCAACAGTGGATGATTACTCGCAGTATCGAAAAAACCAAACCAGCTTAAAAACATGTCTGCGCCGGACACTATTGCTGCTGTTGCTACACCTCCCGGTCGAGGTGGGGTTGGTGTAATCAGGGTTTCAGGCGGGCGCGCTTGTGATATTGCCAAAAAAGTTACTGGCAAAACTATTCAGGCAGGGCAGCATCGTTTTAGTGACTTTAGAGATAATGAAAACAATCTCATTGATAAAGGGCTATGTCTCTATTTTCAACGCCCGCACTCTTATACCGGTGAAGATGTAGTCGAGTTTCAGACACATGGTAGTGATACCGTTTTGCAAATGTTATTGCAAACATGTATTTTTTTTGGTGCCAGGATGGCAAAGCCCGGTGAATTTACTGAAAGAGCGTTTCTAAATAATAAGCTTGATCTGGTTCAGGCAGAAGCTGTTGCAGATTTGATCGAAAGTCGCTCACAACAAGCAGCACGCAGCGCATTACGTTCACTTGAAGGTAAATTCTCAGAACAGGTTCATGATGTTCATGATGAAATTGTTCAGGCCAAATCCCTGGTTGAAGCGGGGCTCGACTTTCCGGATGAAGGCGACATACAAATTGATATAGATCCTGTTAAACATCTCTTGAAAAATGCGTCCATCAAGTTAAAACAAATCGTTAAGCACGCTGAAAATGGTCAAGTACTTAACAGGTGTGCGCAAATTGTTATCGCCGGTGAACCGAATGTTGGCAAGTCCAGTTTATTAAACCGGTTAACTGGTAATGATACTGCCATCGTATCGGATGTTGCGGGTACTACACGTGATACTATCAAGCAAAATATATTGTTAGAAGGAATAGAGTTAACCCTGATAGACACGGCTGGTATCCGTAAAACAGATGATGTTATTGAGCGAGAGGGCGTTAGACGAACGACGGACATCTTACAAAAGGCAGACTTGATTTTGTATGTTACCGATAAGGATAACTTTGTTGCCAGTGAGTCTTTGCCTGAAAATATCAAAACGATCACGATCAGGAATAAGATTGATATTTATCCAGACGAAAGCGCCCAAGATAAAAATGTTCTTCACCTCTCTGTAAAAACCGGAGAAGGATTTGCTGATCTGATTGAACAAATAAAACAAAGTCTATTCATAGATCATCATGATGAAAATGCTGTTACTGTCAGACAACGTCATATTGATGCATTAGTAACTATGACAGCAATTATAGATGACACGGTTATTTCTATCGAAAGCCATGAAGGTATGGAGTTGGCAGGCGAACTTCTACGCGTGGCTTTGTTAAATCTGGATGAGATATTAGGTAAGGTAACTTCGGATGATATATTGGGTGAAATTTTTTCGCGCTTCTGTGTAGGTAAATAAATCAGGATAACTTTATGAGTATAAAAATAGAAATATCAGTAGGCGAGTTGTTAGACAAGATCACGATACTTGAAATCAAGGCTGAACGCATAACTGACAAAGAAAAGCTGAACAATATAAACAAGGAAAAAAAAGTATTAATGGATATATGGAATGACTCCACTTATTCAAAAAGTGATTTGAAAGCTGAAAAGCAACAATTAAAAGAGATAAATGAAGCATTATGGGAAATAGAGGATGACATTAGAGATAAGGAAAAAGCAAAGCAGTTTGATGAAAGGTTTATCGAATTGGCGAGATCAGTTTATTTTACTAATGATAAACGCGCAGCAATAAAAAAAGTTATTAATGAAAAAACGGGTTCCGAGCTTACCGAGGAAAAATCTTACCAGGATTATTCCTGATACGATTTTAATCAATGGAAAAAGCCCAACAAATACTGTTTATTGGTTTAAGTTGTGTCGGTGATGTCGTTATGACAACGCCATTAATTCGTTCATTGCATTCGCTTTTTCCTGAAGCCAGGTTTGACTTTGTTGTTGATGGAAGATCAAAAGCTTTATATGAAAACTGTCCTTATAGAAGGCAGATATTTGAAAAAAATAAAAACAAATTTATGCGAGGCTTGCCAGAATTATTAAAACAGTTATGGCGTTATAAATACGATCTTATCGTTGATGTACGAACTGATGGGATGGCTTATTTGTTGAGGGGCAAAAAAAGGCTAACAAAATTTAATTCCGTCCCCTATGGTGAACATGCCGTTGAGAAACTAATGGGTGTAATTGCCCCCTTACATAAGGATAAGCCAATACCTGATACGGAAGTATGGATGTGTGATGAGCATGCGGAATATGCAAGAAATAAACTTTCCGTTTTTAAAGACAAGAGTAAATTGCTTGCTATATCTACGGGCGAGCCAAGTAAGCCCCATAAAAACTGGATGACAGATAAATGGATTCAGTTTCTTGATGAAATTTCAAATCATATTTCCGGCTTGGTTTTTATAGGTGGCCCGAATGAAGTAGCCGAAATCAGCATCATAAAAGAACGGGTAAAAACCCCATTTATTGATGTTGCTGGTAATAGTAGTTTGCTTGAATCTGCCGCTATTTTAAAGCAAATGAGTCTTTATGTTGGGCCTGATTCCGGCCCAGGCCATCTTGCTGCAGCAGTTGATACAAAAACAATCACACTGTTTAGTCTTTTTGGGCCTGAGCGTTATTTGCCATGGGGAAAAAAAGCTTTCAGTGTTCGGGGTGAAGAAAACGATGCGCGAAATATTTCCGTGGCTGAGATAGTGACGTTGTTTAATCGAGTTATCTAATAACTTTTTATTAGTTGGCTCAATGAAGTATAAACGTCTTCAGGGCTAATCATTTTCATGCAGATATTATCTTCACATTCTGTCTTTAGGCAAAAACTACAGGATAATACATTTTCGTGAACTATTGACTCTGGGTTATTCGGATACCATTTGTTAGAAAGATCTCTTGTTGAAAATAGTACAATCTGGCGGGCCTCGATAATGTCTGCTAAATGCATCGCGCCCGTATCAAGACTAATAGCTACTCTCGCTTTTTTAAGAACAAAAGCTAGTTCCGAAAGTGACAATTTGCCACAAGCGTTAATTACATTATGAAAAGACGCACAGATATTGTTTGCTTCATTTAGCTCATTTTCGCCGCCGCAAATAATTATCGAGTAATTTTCTCCAATTAGTTTAATTAAGGTTTTCCAGTGTTCGAGCGGCCATTTTTTTGGTTGTAGTTTTCCACCAATAAGAAATACGATATATGGTTGCTTAGTATTAATTATGTCGAGAATTTGTTTATCATTGGGTTCAGCCGACTCAACAACCATTTTATTGCTGTTTGTTATGCCATGTTTATTGAGGGTATTGTTAAATCGCTTAGTCTCGGTTGGCATTGATAAATGTTTCTTTTGTAAACCCATAAAGTTTTTTACACGTCCGGCGTCCCAACCAAATGCATTTCGAATATTCAGATAGAATCGAACTAGCAACATGTTCCGGATAGATTTATATAAGCCAATGTTTTGTGGTAATTGAATAAACAAGTCGTATGATTGTTTTTTTAGTTTTTGTATTATTTCTTTCCGCTCTTTTTTATTTGCAACATAAACGTTGTCTATCGTGCCACTTTTTAAAGGAAGTTGAGCAAAGCTAATACCGCCAGAGTTTATATTTAGCACATCAATTATTGCATCAGGGTGGGCGTTTCTAATGTTGCTGATGCTTGGTACGGCGACAATAGAGTCGCCAAAAGCGCCATCTCTGTTAATTAATATTTTCTTAGGCTTGGACGAGTTATCTTGAAAAAGAGTTCGTTGAATAACATTAATGACAAGAAGTCTGAAGCTTATAATGAGTTTTACATAGATAAGCGCAATGCGTTTAAAGATCGTCATGAGGCGTCAATAAGGTTTGACTGTTTGATTTTTTCTATAACCATATCGACTTTGATATTTGCAATGTCAGCAGGAATAAAATCATTATCGTTTTTTGGTAATGTCCCCCCAGCGAAAATAATATAATCTGCCTGTCCTAAAGCGTGGTTTCTAGTCGGATTAGTTGGCCCAAATAGACTAAACACTCTGATATTTGAACAAGTCAAAATATGCATAGGTGCTGAATCATTCGTAACCGCAAATTTAGCGTGCTTGCCGAGCGCTATTAATTCCGGCAATGAAAACTCATTGGTAGCATCGATTCCATATTTATCTGCAAGCGACCTATTTATTTCGAGTTCATCCCCAGCGCCAATCCAGATAATTTCTATGCCGAGAGAAGAGATGTACGCTGCAAGCTCATAGTAGTATGGCCATCTTTTTGTCATGTGTTGGGGGCTGGAGCCGGCATGACAGATGATATATGGTTTGTTATTTAATTTATGTTTTTCCAGCCAATAACCAACCTTCTGCTCTTGCTCTATATTAATTGGTAGCCACGGTTTAGCTGTTGCTGCTGGTAAATTATTGGCTTGAATGATCTGATTTAATCGATCAAAAGAGTGACATTGACCGTAGTAAGCAGTTTCAGGATATTTGTTATAGGCGCTATGTGGATGGTTGCCTGCGCGGATAGGAGTTCCGGATATTTTGCAAAGCTTAGAAGAGCGATTATTAGATTGTAAGTCGTAAACAACATCAAAATGCTGATTTCTAATCCAGCTTGCTTGCCTGAAGAAATTGATAATGCCTTTTCTTTCCATTGATTTGATTATTAAGCTAGGCCAATTATCAAATAAAGAGCGAAATGTATTTGAGGTTAATAACGTAATTGAATCATTTTCATGAGATTCTTGTATTTGTCTGATCACAGAACTTGCGATGATTATATCGCCGAGTGCGCCAAATTTGATAATTAAGATTTTCAAGACACTGTAATTGTTAGTGATCTGATTTTTGATATATAGATATAAATAAGTAGCCAGATCATGCTGGACCATACAGAACCAAAAAATGCCATATGCGCGTTTAATGGAAAAATAGCGACTAAAACGGGCATGATAAATGGAAACAATTCTTGCTTATGTTTATTAGTAATGAAGCCCTTGCATATCAAATATAAAAAAATCAAGTAGCATAAAAAACCTATAATTCCCGTTTCTACCAAAACTTCCAGTATTAACAAATGAGGGTGTGTTTGCGACCTCCAATGGTTGTCCTTATTTCGGTATTCTGGATATGCATATCTAAAACCTCTGGGGCCAATGCCGTTTAGTTTGTTGGCTTTTAATATGTCTATACTTGTTTCCCAGATAGGCAGTCTAAATGCTGTTGCTTTATCAATGGTTTCATAGCTAGTGCTAAATAGCCCCATGGTGTTGATAATTCGTGTTCTTATTGGATCATATACTACAGCTGTTGTGGCGAACATAAGAACTATCGTTAATATAATTTTTAATAGAGTTTTAGTAAGTTGTGAACGATTAGTATTATAGAGATATAAATAAAATATAAAGCCAATAGAGCTTAACGCTAGCATTAACCAGGTTGCCCGTCTTCCTGCCAAAAAAACAATAAAAAATAGTGGCACTATTAATAAGAATCGACATGATGAATTTGCTTTGTATGAAATAAATAAAAAAACAAAAATGGATAATACAGAACAAATATGTGGTAGTTGTAATTCAGGATAAAACATGCCCGTCATGTGGCCGGGAATGGAAGAATATCCAAACAAATCAACACCAATAAAAAACTGTAGTGTTGCATCAATAACCCAAAAGCTAACGAGTAGCGCCACACCTGTTACAAGCCAATCAATACGCCTCTTGTCACTGGATAAGGCGGGAATTATAAATATTCCAGCAAGAAAAAAACGAGAATAGGCGCTGGTTGTTTTTAGGGCTCTTTCGAATTGATAAGCGTCAAAAGTGGCTATGACCATTGCCAGCCAAATTGATAGAAAAATTTGAGAAAAAAGCTTGAGGTTTTTATCTTCGATGATCATTTTTGGTTGGCGAATAAATTGATATAAACCAAATGTTGCCATCAAGCCCACCGGATATTGATAAAGCGATTTGCTGATAAAACCAAGTATAGCAATAAATATCAACATGCTTGGCCAATATAAATCAATATAGTTTTTAATCGTTCTTATATAAATCGACACTTGAAAATCAGTCATGACTAAACTTTTCTATATAAGCTTTCTCGTAGACTCGAATTGTCTTATCAACCATATTGGTCAATGTGAATATCGAGTTGGGCATGATCACCGTCTCTGTGTTTAATAGGCTTTGAATAGTTCTGGTTGCCGTTTTTATATCATTCGCGGGACATAAGCCCTCAGGAAACATAGCGCTTAATACTTCATGTGCGCCACCATGATTATAAGCAACTACGGGGACATTCAGGCATAATGCCTCCAATGCTGTTCTGCCAAAGGCCTCTGGAATTTTTGCTAACGACAGAACCATATCCGAACTTTTCATTAATTCCCTGACATCGTTTCGTTGACCCAGAAAGGAAATATGTTCATTGATGCCAAGTTGTTTGACGCGTAAAAGCAATTCATTCATGTAGTTTTGTCGTCTTTTTTCGGCACTACCGACGATGACGCCATGAACTTTTTGTCCTGATTGAATTAATGTATTAATTATTTCGATAAAATCTGCCTGTCCTTTCCAGCGGGTTATTCGACCGATTATAGTGATAATTTTTGTTTCAGGTTTAATCTTGTTTATCCAAGGTGCTTGCCAATCGGCAGAGGGAGTGTAGTTGCGTGAAAATACTGCGTTATCAACACCTCGGTGAATCAGGTTAATAATGTTTTTATTTGTGTCGGGATAATTATTCAGGATGTATTGTTTAATGTATTCAGACACTGCGATTATTTTTTCCGATCGAACCATGATTTTGCTATAAGCATTTACAGAGTAGGGACCATGAATAGTTGAGATCAATAAGGGTCTTTGTTCTGGAGCTGTCGAAAGCCATGCTAAATAGTTTACCCATGCTGGCATGCGTGATCGAACATGCACAATATTAATATTGTTATTGATAATATATTGTTTAATTTTTCGATATAAAATAAATGTGAAAAAAGATTTTCTACCTATGTTAATCGTTTTATGTTTACTTCCTTCCTCTTCCAGCTGCTTAACCAGTCTACCGCCAGCGGAAATGACATGTGAGCTATAACCTTTATTAACAAGTCCTTTAGCCACCTCAAGTGTGCCGCGCTCTACTCCACCAACCTCCAGCGCGGGCAATATTTGCAAGACGTTTATTTTCATTGGTTTATAAGTCCCTTTTCCAGAAGCAGTTTTGCACATCGATGTGATTCGTTTAATATTTTAGTTGGATAGAGCTCTCTGGTTTTAAGCCATTCATCAAATGTCATTGCATATTTATCGTTTGTTAATATGTTTATTGCGCGAGTTATTTTATTTTTGTGATCAGATAACGGCGGTATCAAACCGACTTTTGCGCCAGTGCTTAAAGCCTCATAGGTCATCGACATACTGTCTGTTGTTACCCAGATTTCTGCGGCAAAATTCAAAACTTCAAGAAGTCTGTTCCTTGGTAATTCGCTATGTGTATAAATAGATATATTTCTCTTATTAGATAAATTAAGTGACCGAAAAAAAGATGTGGGTGTTCTAGGTGAGCAGGCGATTACAAAATTATGCTGATTGTTATCAATAATCATTTTAATTTGTGCGCTTATCTGCTCATTGTTCCAATATACATTTTTAGACGGGCCACCAATAAGAATTAAACACAGGTTATGATCTTTTTTGTTTTTGGGCTGGATATCATTGAGCGCGCCATGAGTCTTAATAATATTATCCTTTACAGCCGGATCATCGTGTTCAGGAATTAAACAGTAATCAAACATGCTTGCAGGAAGTGTCGGCTTCATTAGCACAACAGATGGAGAATTAAATTTTCGACTGGCTGTAATCAAAGGCAAATGAGTTTTATGTCCGGCCCCAATTACTGCCATCGGTTTTTTTTGTATGTTTAATGAGGGAAAACGCTTCGTTAAATAATGAAATAGATTTATTCGGCAATCATTAATATTTATTTCAATGGTTTCTGCGTCGCAGAGTTTCTCTAGCGCCTTACAAAGCCCATTGCTTTGAGTATCGTGTCCGGGCCTGCCATCACTAAAGCGCCATATTGTATTTGGCATGGATATGTTTTATTCGCCCTGTAGGATAAATTCACACCCACAATACGGACACTTTTCCTTGCCGGAATGTTCTATCGGCAGATAAACACGAGGATGTTGATTCCATAAACTCATTTCAGGTAGAGGACAATGTAAGGGCAGTTGATTCGGTTTAATGTAAAACATAGATTCTTCGCTGGTTATCGTGTCCGCTTTATGTTTTTCAGAATCAGTCATAATGATCTCCATTAAACAAAACTTAACCAGTTTTGATATTGCTTAAGTTTACCGCTTACACAATCAAAATACATGGTTTGTAATTTCTCTGTAATTGATCCTCGCTTGCCATCGCCTATTTTTCTGCCATCGACCTCACGGATTGGCGTTACTTCTGCGGCAGTGCCTGTGAAAAATACTTCATCAGCAACATACACTTCATCGCGGGTGATACGTTTTTCCCTGACCTCGATATTATTTTGTTCAGCAAAGATCATGATCGTGTCGCGCGTAATCCCTTCTAGAGCAGATGTCAGATCAGGCGTATACATTTTGCCATTTCGAATAAGGAATATATTTTCACCACTACCTTCAGCAACATAGCCTTCATTATCTAGCAATAGGGCTTCATCAAAACCCGTGCTTAGTGCTTCCTGTAAGGCAAGCATCGAGTTCATGTAATTACCATTCGCTTTAGCTTTGCACATAGTGATGTTTACATGATGTCTGGTGTAGGAAGATGTTCTGATTTTGATTCCTTTCTCAAGACCATCACTTCCCAGATAAGAGCCCCATGGCCAGGCAGCGATCATCACATGAGTCTGTAAATTGTCCGCGCGTAACCCCATTCCTTCCGAACCATAAAAACACATTGGTCTAATATAAGCGCTTTCCAGTTTGTTTTTGCCAACTGTTTCTAGGCAGGCTCTATTGATAGTGTCTTTATCAAAAGGCATTGGCATATTCAGAATATGTGCTGATCGAAATAATCTATCAGTGTGTTCCTGCAGTCGAAATATGGCAGTGCGTTTATCGGTTTTATAAGCACGCACACCTTCAAATACGCCCATGCCGTAGTGGAGGGTATGGGTGAGGACATGCGTTTTAGCTTCACGCCATTCAACAAATTGTCCGTCCAGCCAAATCTGGCCATCACGATCGTGCATATTCATTGTTAATTTTCCGCCAAGTTGGATTATAGAATTTAAAATTATAAGGTGGCAGGAGTATATCTCAGGCCTTCAAATGTATGATACCGTTTCAAAACAAATGCTGCCACAAGCTGTAAGCACAACAAGTTTACTCTTTTTCGACTAGCAGCAAATGTTGAAACAGATTAGTCAGCATCTCCTTTTTTATTTTTTTTACCTCCTAACAATAGCCCTAGTTCGAATAATAACCAAATTGGCACGGCTAACATAATTTGTGATAACACATCTGGGGGCGTCAACAACATGCCGGCGACGAATGCGCCCAGAATAATATACGGTCGATTAGCAGCAAGCGTATCAACGCTGATAAAGCCACTGCGTATTAACACCACGGTTGCTACTGGGATTTCAAATGAAATTCCGAATGCAAAGAAAAGCTTTAATATAAAATTAAGATAATGATTAATATCAGTCATCACTTTAACGCCTTCAGGCGCTGTACTCGCGAGAAAGGCGAATAGCAAAGGGAAAACAGCAAAGTAGGCAAAGGCAATACCGGTATAGAATAATAAAACACTGCTTAGTAATAGCGGTATAGCTATTTTCTTCTCTTTATCATATAGCGCCGGCATAACGAATGACCATAGTTGAAAAAAAACATATGGGGTGGCGACAAAGATGGCGACAAATAACGTTAATTTGAACGGCGTCAGGAAAGGAGAAGCGACTTCTGTGGCGATCATGCTGCTACCATTTGGTAGTTTTTCTAATAGTGGATCAGCGACAAATTGATAAATGATGTTAGCGAAAGGAAGGAGGATAAGAAAAATAACAGAGATAACAACAACTGATTTAAGCAAGCAACCGCGTAATTCGGTTAAATGTTCAAGCAGTGGTTTTTCCATATCATTGTGGTTTTCGTCCGTCATGACCCTGTTTTATGTGTTGTATCTTTATCATTTAGCAATCGGTCAGGAGCCTCTTTCATTAACCGTTCAACATGATCAATACTGTCTTGCAGTGATGATGCAGAATCAACATCCAATTCTTTTTCTAATTCTAGTCTGGCGTCATGTATTAAACGTCTAATTTTGGCAACAAATTGTCCGACATCATGGGCTATCTTTGGAAGTTTTTCAGGACCAACGATCAGTAAAGCGATTAGCGCCAGCGTGACCAGTTCCCAAAAACCAACATCAAACACGATAATTAAAAGGCAAGAGGCTTATTTCTTGTCAGACTCTATCTCGCCCTCAATGACGTGGGCGGATTCTGATGACTGTGTATTATTTTCAATTGAATCTTTGTCATCAGCGTCTTTTACGGCAGAGCGAAAGCCTTTGACAGCACTACCCAGATCGCTACCCATGGTTCTTAATTTTTTTGTGCCGAACAACAAGGCGACGATAACCAATAATATTAGTAGTTCTGTTACACCAAAACCCATGCTTTTTCTCCAGAATTTGTTTTAGTCACGTAATAATGAATAATTTAATGCCTAGACAAAATGTTATTTTGTCCTGTTAGTTTTTTCTTCTATACCCGATGTGCCAAAACGACGTTCAAGTTCCTGTATAACGTCTTTCAACTCATAACCATGGTGTTTTAATAGCACCATGATATGAAACCATAAATCCGCTATTTCATGAATGATGGCTTCTTTTTCGCCGCTTTTGGACGCGATTATCACTTCAGTTGCTTCTTCACCAATTTTTTTCAATATGCTATCTAGGCCATCATGAAAAAGTTTAGCCGTATAGGATTTATCCGGATCAGCCTGTTTACGTTCTTCCAGCGTCTCAGCTATAGCTAGCAAAATATCGAATTTCATGATGTTTTTTCTTTATTTCCGTACATTGATTCAGGTGATTTGATAACGTCATCCTGCACCTTCCACTCGTCATCCACAAGCTCCTGATAAAAACAATGCGCTCTACCCGTATGGCAGGCAACGCCACCAACCTGTTTTACGGTTAATAATAGCGTGTCATTATCACAATCTAGCCTGATAGATTTAACCTCCTGAAAATTACCTGACTGTTCGCCTTTTAACCATAATTGTTGTCTTGAGCGAGACCAATATACTACCTTACCGCATTCTATTGTTTTGCTTAAGGACTCTTTATTCATCCAGGCATGCATTAACACCGTTTTATTTTCCGCATCCTGAATGATGACGGGAATTAATCCCTGATCATTCCAGCTGATCTTGTTTAGCCAATTACTCATATTTAAAGCCGGACCTCAATATTGCGATCTACCATGTGTTGTTTTGCTTCGGCAACAGTATGCTCGCCAAAATGAAAAATGCTCGCGGCCAACACGGCATCGGCCCTGCCTTTCAGGACTCCCTCGGCAAGGTGGGAAAGATTGCCTACGCCACCTGAGGCAATAACCGGAATATCAACAGCTTCGCTGATTGCAGAAGTTAAAGCTAGATCAAAGCCATCCCGGGTGCCGTCTCTATCCATGCTAGTCAGTAATATTTCTCCTGCACCATAAGCCGCCATTTTTTTAGCCCACTCGATTGCGTCTAGTCCAGTGGGGTTTCGACCCCCATGTGTAAAGACTTCCCATTTAAGTGGATCATCACTAACTTGTTTGGCATCGATGGCGACTACAATGCACTGTGAACCAAACTGGTTTGATGCCTGTTGAACAAATTCTGGGTTATTCACTGCTGCAGTATTAATACTTAATTTATCTGCACCGGCATTTAACATACGCTGAATATCTTCTGTTGTACGAATGCCGCCGCCAACCGTAAGGGGAATAAAGACCTGACTGGCAACAGCTTCAACTACGTGCAGCATGGTGTCTCGGTCATCACTACTTGCGGTAATATCAAGAAAGGTTATTTCGTCGGCGCCTTGTTCATCATAACGTCGAGCAACTTCAATAGGGTCACCCGCATCTTTAATGTCGATAAAGCGCACGCCTTTAACAACCCTGCCATTATCAACATCAAGACAGGGGATAACGCGTTTAGCTAGGCCCATAATTATTGTGAGTACATGCAGGCTTCGTCGGCATACTTTTGTGCCTCGGCAAAATTCAATGAGCCCTCATAAATAGCGCGGCCGGTAATTGCGCCATAGATACCTTCTTCACGCGCTTCACACAATGCCTTAATATCATCCATATTTGTCACGCCGCCTGATGCGATCACCGGAATGGTGATTTTTTTACAAATATTCATAGTGGCTTCGACATTAACACTTTTCAGCGTTCCGTCACGCCCGATATCGGTGAAGACAATTGCGGCAACACCTTCTTCTTCAAAACGTTCGGCCATATCGGCAGCGTCATGATGTGAGAGTTTTGACCAGCCGTTGGTAGCCAATTTACCGTCTTTTGCATCCAGCCCAACGATAATATGTCCGGGAAACTCCAGACATACATCTGAGACAAAGTGTGGTGTTGTTACTGCACGTGTGCCAATAATTACAAAAGAGACACCTACATCAAGATAGGCCTGAATAGTGTCTTCGTCACGTATTCCACCACCAACCTGTAATGGCACGTTCGGATGAGCTTGTGCAATGGCGTGGATTACATCGGCATTACTTGGTGTGCCTTTTACTGCACCATCAAGGTCCACAATATGCAGACGTCTCGCGCCCGCTTTGACCCATTTATCGGCCATTGCCAATGGGTCATCCGAATAGACTGTTTCTTTATTCATGTCACCTTGTAATAGGCGAACACATTTGCCGTTTTTTATATCGATTGCTGGAATGATTAACATCTGAAGTACTGGGTTATATGGTTAATTAAATTGCTAATATATGAGTTTTAAATGAATTAAAATCAGTAAAAATGTTTTGATGATCAAATTATAGGCTGAACTAGTTCGTAATATAAAGTATTTATAATTTTTTAAACTTAATGTGCCTCATCCCAGTTTTTACCTTTGCCGATATCTACTTCTAGTGGCACATGTAATTTAAATGGTTCGGTCATTAATAAAGAGATATTCTCACAAAACCCTGTTATCGCGTTATCTGCAACCTCAAATACCAATTCATCATGTACTTGCATGATCATCAATACATCCATTTTACTTTTAGCCAACCAATCATGAATCTCAATCATGGCAAGTTTAATAATATCAGCGGCGGTTCCTTGCATCGGAGCATTAATCGCAGTTCGCTCGGCATACTGTCGGCGTGCAGCATTTCTGGCGTTGATTTCCGGCAAATATAATCGTCGCCCATAAACTGTTTCGACAAAGCCCGTTTCTCTAGCGCTTTCCTTTATTTTATCCATAAATTTTTTCACAGCTGGATATCGCTCAAAATAAAGATTGACGTATTCCTGCGCTTTGCCACGTTGAATGCCTAATTGTTTGGCTAGACCAAAAGCAGACATTCCATAGATTAAACCAAAGTTTATTGCTTTCGCTGCTCGCCGTTGTTCGTGCGTTACTGCGTCAACACTAGTATTAAACACCTCGGCGGCAGTTGATTTATGGATGTCTTTGCCTGCGGCGAATGCATCGCACAAACCTTTGTCTTCGGATAGATGCGCCATGATGCGTAATTCAATTTGAGAATAGTCTGCGGCAACCAGCTGGTAACCATCTCTTGCAACAAAGGCCTGCCGTATCTTGCGCCCTTCTTCGGTTCGTATAGGAATGTTTTGTAAATTTGGTTCAGAGGAAGACAGTCGTCCAGTAGCTGTCACTGCCTGATGATATGACGTATGTAAGCGTCCAGTAGTCTTGTTTACCTTTTCTGGTAGTTTCTCGTTATACGTGGAGCAGAGTTTACTCAAACTACGATAATCGAGTATCAACGCCGGTAATTTATAATCAGCGGCAAGTTCCTGTAGAACATTTTCCGCTGTTGAAGGCTGTCCCTTCGGGGTTTTAGCAAGCACCGGTAATTCCATCTTGTCATAGAGTATGTCTTGAATCTGTTTTGGTGAGCCGATATTAAATGATTCACCCGCAAGGTCGTGGGCTTCCAGCTCGATTTCTTGCATACGAACTTTCATTTGATGTGCATGTTTCAAAAGCATGGTGTCATCAATGCATACACCATTTCGCTCGACACTAGCTAGTACAGGCAATAATGGTATTTCGATATCGTCATATATCTTTTTCAGAGAAGGCGTTTGTTTTAACTCTTTACTTAACACTTTATGCAGCTTTAAAACAATATCAGCGTCTTCTGCAGCATAAGGTGAAGCCGTTTCAATGGACACCTGATCAAAAGTAATTTGTTTTGCGCCTTTACCGGCAACATCCTCATAATGAATCGTTTCTACGCCAAGATATTTTCTAGCTAAAGAATCCATGTCATGTCTGCTGGCTGTACTGTTTAGTACATAGGATTCAAGCATGGTATCGTGTTGGATACCTTTTAGAGCAATACCGTGATTTGCAAAAACCGCAGTATCGTATTTCAGATTTTGACCAATCTTTGCTAGGTCCTCGTCTTCAAGTATCGGTTTGAGTTTTGTCAGACAATCGTCAATATTCAGCTGTCTGGGGGCGCCTGCATAACTATGTGCCAAAGGTAAATATGCAGCTTCATTCTTATTCACGGCGAATGAAATACCAACGATATTCGCCTCCATATAATTCAGACTGGTTGTCTCTGTATCAATTGAAATCAGTTTTGCTTGTTCTAGTTTGGTAAGCCAATGTTCGAACTCATCTTCGGTAAGGATGGTCTGGTAATTTGCTTCATTATCGTTTTCCGGGACAACAAAGTTCTCTTCACTATCGGCCTTCTCATTCTCTTCCAGCTCAGACAGCCAGGTTCTAAACCCCCAATATCGAAAATATTCTCTTAATTCATTTTCTTCCGGCGTCCTGACTACCAAATCGTCGGGCGCGAACTCGAGTTCAACATCGTACTTTAATGTGACTAATTCTCTGGTTAGCGGGAAATTCGGCAAAAACTCTCTTAGGTTTTCACCAACCTTACCCTTTATTTCGTCGGCGTGTGCAATGATCTCATCAAGTGAGCCATATTCCTTGAGCCATTTAACCGCTGTTTTTGGCCCAACCTTCGGTACACCGGGAATATTATCAACCTTGTCACCCATTAGACTTAGATAATCAATTATCAGATCAGGAGGAATTCCAAATTTTTTCTCTACGCCCTCAGGATCAAGATAGAGATTATTCATCGTATTAATCAGATGAATCTTGTCATTCACCATTTGTGCGAGATCTTTATCTCCGGTAGAGACGATTGTTTTAATTCCTTTTTCTTCAGCTTGTCGTGATAATGTTGCGATGACATCATCTGCCTCGACCCCATCAATAATCATTAGCGGTATACCCAGTGCACGTATGATGTCATGTATAGGTTGTATCTGGCAGGCAAGATCATCAGGCATTGGAGGGCGATTTGCCTTATATTCTTTATACATATCATTTCTAAATGTATTGCCCTTGGCATCAAACACCACCGCAAAATAATCAGGTCCGCCTTCAATCAGGTGTTTTTTGATCATGTTGATCACGCCATATATGGCTCCCGTAGGCTCACCTTTTGAATTACTTAAGCCCTGTATAGCGTGATAGGCGCGAAACAGATAATAAGAGCCGTCGACAAGAACTAGTGTTTGATCACTCATAATTAAAGCAGGTTAATAAAAGTAGCTGTCAATTATGACAGCTTGGCGTCAAAAAAACCCCAGGATGATTATTTCAAAAAAAAGTCTGCTACATCGCAGCAATGGGCTTCATCTGGGTTGATGTAGATGATAAAGTTATCTTATCAAACCTGCAGGAACAGGATTATGAAAATTACAATTATCACTATTATCGGTCTGTTTTTCTCTATTTTATGTTTTGCTGGAAACGCCGATCCGGATAGGTTGCAGCCTTTGCCTGAGCCACCAGACTTACCTAATCCTGTCATCAGTGGTGAAAACATTGAACCGCAAGTGACCATTATACGTAAAGATGACGCAGTGATAGAAGAATTTCGAGTAAATGGATATCTCTATATGGTAAAGGTGACACCAACCGTTGGCCCAGCGTATTACTTGATTGACAAGGATGGTAGCGGACAACTCGATACACGTCGTAGCAGTCTTGAAGACACCAATATTCCACAATGGGTGTTATTCCGCTGGTAGTGATCAAGACTTTTTTCTGACGAAACAATGTCAGATAACGTTTTTACTTATGGCACATTACAGCTTGCCAGCGTTATGCAAGCTGTTACCGGAAAGTCCTTTTCTTCCAGACCTGCAATCTTGTCAGAATATCAACGTTATCTAATTAAAAACCGAATCTATCCTGCTATTGTTCCAGACAAACAGGCATCAACAAAAGGCACTTTATATTTTAATGTAGATACGGAATCTCTTGTCGCACTCGATGAGTTTGAAGACGTGCTTTACGATCGCAAGCTTGTCTCGGTGCAATGTGATGGTGATGTTATTAAGGCCTTTGCCTATGTTCTAAATCTTAAATATGTAACAAAACTTGATGACTATGATTGGTCATTAGAGGAATTCAGCAGGCAGCACCTTGATTATTATCTGAAAAGAATTGAAGAGTTATAACTATTATTCACGGTGATAAGGATGATTTTTGATAATCGTCCATGCTCGATAAAGCTGTTCGATTAATACAACTCTTGCCAGGGGGTGTGGCAAGGTCAGTTTTGATAGTGACCAGATTTCATTTGCCTTTTGTTTTATGTTTTTGCTCACACCATCAGGGCCACCAATGATCAATGTGATGTGAGATCTCGATTCACTCCATTCATTTAGATTCTTGGCAAATGCTTCACTACTAAAAGCTTTTCCATGTTCATCAAAGAGGATGATATAGCTGTCAGCATTAATTTTTTTAAGAATGTAGTTTTCTTCTTCCAGTTTGTAGTTATCTGTACTATTTTTTTTATTACGATTTGCCGAATTTATCTCGAGCAGATTGAGTTTGATATTTGCGGGTAAACGCTTTCTATATTCCTGACAAGTTGAATTAACCCAGTCAGGCATACGTTTCCCGACCGCGATCAAATCAATTTGCATAAGCTATTTTCGCTCCAGCTTTTTTTCCGTATCGTGCCAGAGTTTTTCCAGTTGATAATAATCGCGTGTTTCAGGATGCATGATATGCACAATCACATCGCCCAGATCAACCAATACCCATTCACCTTCTTTACGGCCTTCTTCTCCAAGCGGCATAAATCCTTTTGCCTTGGCTTGTTGGGTGACCTTGTCCGCAATCGCACTTACCTGTCTGTTAGAGCGGCCGCTAGCAATTACCATATAATCAGCGATGCTGGTTAGATTAGTAACATCGTATTCATTTATGTCCAATGCCTTTGCATCATTTAATGCATCAATTACGATCTTTAATAAATTATTTTCCTGAGTCATTCTTTACCCTGATACAGCTGATGTTGATTGATATAGTCTATAGTCTCCGGAAACAGATAATCATCCAACTTTTTTCCGGCCTTGATTGACTCCCTGATTAACGAAGATGAAATATCTATTAGTGTTGTTTGCATAAAATATATATGTCCGAAAAGTGATTCTCTAATAGTTTTTACATTATCGGTAACATGTTTTCTAATCCAATGATGTAAAGTTCTGGATAAAGTTGTTTCTTGAGCTTGTCTCTCAGCCACGACGATATGCGCATAGTTTAATAAGGCTTCCCATTGATGCCAGCTGTCGATTTGATTAAAAGCGTCTCTGCCCATCAGCAAACACAGCGAATGCTTTTTATAGTCTTCGCGAAATGAGCGTAGCGTATCGATCGTATAAGAGATCTCGTTACGATCCAACTCGCGGGAATCAAGCGACATAATGTCGTATTGATTAATGATAGCATTAATCATGTTAAGTCTGTGTTCAGTGCCTGCAACAGGCATGTATTTATGTGGAGGAATATTGACGGGAACCACACTTATACTCTGCAAACTCAGCAACTCGCAAGCCTGATTGGCTATAGAAACATGTCCTTTGTGTAAGGGGTCAAAAGTGCCGCCAAGGATGCCTATTGGCTGCATAAACTATAACGAACCATCATTATGTAAATTATGGTTAGAACATCGGCAATAATCATACTGTGCTTTATTGACGAATATGACCATTACCCAGCACGATATATTTTTTTGACGTTAGGCCTTCAAGACCAACTGGGCCTCTGGCGTGAAACTTGTCAGTGCTAATTCCAATTTCAGCACCAAGTCCATATTCAAAACCATCAGCAAAGCGTGTAGAAGCATTAACCATTACAGAGCTTGAATCAACTTCGCGTAAGAAACGTTGCGCATTCTCAAGATTGTCGGTAACGATAGCTTCGGTATGTTGCGAACTGAATTGGGCAATGTGTGCCATTGCCTCATCGATATTGCCAACAATTTTTAATGACATGATCGGTGCTAGATATTCGGTGGCATAATCGTCATTAGTTGCTGCTTTGATATCACTATAAAGTTTTCTTGATGATTCACAGCCACGAATCTCTACACCTGCTTCATCATATTTAGGTTTAAGTTGTTTTAAAACTGACTCAGCTACATCTTCTGCGATCAATAAACATTCCATCGTATTACACGTACCATAGCGTTGAGTTTTTGCATTGAACGCAATTGCTACAGCCTTATCAATATCAGCATATTTATCTATATAAACATGACAAATGCCGTCGAGATGTTTTATGACAGGCATGCTTGCCTCATTGCTAATGCGTTCAATCAAACCCTTGCCCCCACGAGGCACGATCACATCAACATATTTATCAAGACTCAATAGTTCACCTACTGCCTGTCTGTCGGTTGTATTAATCACCTGCACAGCATTAGAAGGTAGTCCGGCTTGTTTAAGGCCGTTTTGAATATATGTGGCAATAGCCTGATTTGAATGAATTGCCTCTGACCCCCCGCGTAAGATAGCGGCATTGCCTGACTTTAAACATAAACCTGCAGCATCTGCTGTTACATTGGGCCTGGACTCATAAATAATTCCAATAACACCCAATGGCACGCGCATTTGCCCAACCTGAATACCGCTAGGTCGCGAAGCAAGATTAATTATCGTCCCGATAGGATCAGTTAAGGAAGATATTTGTTGTAGGCCTTCCGCCATATTAGCTATACGGTCATCGTTTAATCCAAGACGATCCAGCAAGGCGTCCTCAAGTTTATTTTCTTTTGCTTGTTTGAGGTCTTTTTCATTGGCGCTTAATAATGATTTCTTGTTTTTTAGAATTTCATCGGCAATGAAATTAAGAGCATTATTTTTTGTTGCGGTATTGGCTCGCGCCATTTCAACAGATGCTTTACTCGCCTGTTGGCCGACTTCAAGAATGTAGCTTGATATATCCATTAAATTTTTTATTTATTAATTAAATTAATTGTGATGTTACACCGGCAATCGCCAGAAGTAACATATCGAGTTTTTCCCATGCCATTTGTTTGTCTGCGCTTTTCAACGTTCTATCGAGCTTGGCGCAATACGCCAGCAACTTTTGTAACTGTTTACAATCATGTCGTCTCAGAACGGCTTCGATTGACCGTTGTTTTGCATCCCAGATGCGGTGCTGACGGTACAACTGATCCATATTACTGCCACGCGCCTTTTCAAAGGCAAGGAAACAGGTGCGTCGAAACTCCCACATTAAGGCACCAAATAAGACTATCGGTTCCGTGCCTTCTTTGCGCAAGCCATGCAGCATTGTGAGTGTGCGTTCTACAGAGCCAAAATACGCGCTTTCAATCATAGCAAAAACATCATAACGGCTACTGTCGGCAACGGCATTCAATATGTCACCCAATGCTATAGATGGTTTATCAATTAATAGATTAAGTTTTTCAATCTCCTGTCGCGCTGCTAGAAGATTACCCTCTACACGTTGAGCAATAAATTGTGCCGCGTCATGATCGATTTGTTTATCCAGCAGTTTAAAACGACCCTGTATCCAATCTGGTAATTGAGCTGGACTTACCGGCCAGGTTTGTATTAATACACCTACTTTCTCTACAGCTTTTACCCACTTGGTATTTTGTACGCTTTTGTCCATCTTCTCGGCACTTATAAGCAGTATCGTGTCAGGGTTTGCTTCCTCAAGACATCCTATGATGGTAGCTGCCCCTTCCTTGCCAGGTTTTGGCGCGGCCATTCTTAATTCTATAATCCTGCGACTGGCAAATAATGAGAGGTTGGCACTCGCTTGATTGAACGATTCCCAATCAAAAGATTTATCTATATTAAATACATTACGTTCATCATAGCCCGATTGTCTTGCCTTGCTGCGGATCAAATCCAGACTTTCCAGTCTTTGCAGTGGTTCATCCCCGCTAATGAAATAAACTGGTGCTAGTTCGCCACGTTTTAAATGGGTGCCCAGCTGCTCCGGTTTTAAGCGCATCTAGATATTTTATTGTCCTGCGATGAGGGCTTGGAGGCGTTGTAATACCTGGTTGGAAGCACGATAGACGAGGTCTTCACGAATGATGGTTTCTTCCGAGAAGGTGCCTAATACTGCACCATCATCAAACGCATAATCTCGTGACAATTTGATGTTATCGTTATTTAAAAGTTGTTTACCACCTTTTTCGTAAGCATCAATGTTCGCTTCGTAAGTGATTAAATATTCTTCTACTTTGCCGGTTGCCGCTGACACACTGAGCACAGAACGCTCAAAACGTTCGCTGTTTAATTTAATTATATAAGACGCTTCCTGAGGTGACTGTGTAATGTTCGAACCGGCGCCTTCCAGTTGCAGTCGGACCTGTTCCAGTAATTGTGGTGCACCTTCGTTTTGCAGATAAATGCTGGTTGCTGCAAACCCAGATAACTGAGCGCCACGTAGCTGGAAACCGCAAGCGGCAACAAAACACATGGAGACAATGACAAGTAAACGATAAGGCATGATTATCCTGGTATTTAATTGAATTACACTATCTTAACACTAAGCCACTACGATATTCACTAATCGATTCGGCACTACAATCACCTTTCGTATGGTTTTACCGTCAAGATTTTTGGCAACATTCTCATCATTTTTAGCCGTTTCCTCGATTGTGGCTTGATCGGCATCTTTGCTGATCGATATTCGCCCACGTAATTTACCGTTTACTTGAACAACCAATTCAATTTCATCCTGCTCCAGTGCGCCTTGGTCGGTTTGTGGCCACGGTGCGTCAATAAGCGCTTCTGTATGACCTAACGCCAACCAGAGCTCATCAGTAATGTGAGGAACGATAGGTGATAATAATAATACGGCGGTTTCAACGCCTTCCCGCATGATGGCGTGATCATTATCTGTTTCGAGCGTCATACGTGATAAGGCGTTAATCATCTCCATCACAGCTGCGATAGCAGTATTAAAGGTATAGCGGCGACCAATATCATCATTCACTTTATCAATCGTTAGGTGAATCCTGCGGCGCACCTCTTTTTGTTCTGCGGTTAAGCCGGCAGAGTCTAATATCGCTTGTTTACCATTGTTAATATGCTCGTTTGCCAGTTTCCAGAGTCTTTTCAGAAAACGATAAGCGCCTTCAACACCTGAATCAGACCATTCCAAGCTTTGTTCTGGTGGTGAGGCAAACATCATGAACAGTCTTACGGTGTCGGCACCATATTGATCGATTAGTTCTTGCGGATCGACAGTATTTCCCTTCGATTTAGACATCTTCGAGCCATCTTTTAATACCATGCCTTGAGTTAACAGATTGCTAAATGGCTCATCAGTTTTAACTAAACCCAGGTCTCGCATTAATTTATGGAAAAATCGCGCATACAATAAATGCAGAATGGCATGTTCGATACCGCCAATATATTGATCGACGGGTAACCAGTAATTTGCTCGTTCATCTAACATGGAGTCTTCATTGTCCGGGCAACAATATCGAGCGAAATACCAAGAAGATTCAAAAAAGGTATCAAAGGTATCGGTTTCGCGAGTAGCATCGCCTGTACCATCCGGGGATTGGGCATTGATAAACTCTGGCATTGATTTTATCGGTGAGCTGATACCTTCAAATTCAATATCTTCCGGTAAAACAACAGGTAAATCGTTTTCAGGCACTCCCAGCGCTTTGCCATCTTGAGTGTTGATAATCGGTATTGGACAACCCCAATAGCGTTGTCTGGATATACCCCAGTCACGCAAACGGTAATTGATCTTTCGCTTGCCATAGTTTTGTTTTTCAAGGAAGTCAGCAATGGCATCAAAGGCGTCTGCTGAAGTTAGTCCATCAAATTGCCCTGAGTTTTTCAAAACACCTTTTTCAACAAAAGCCGCATGGGAAAGATTTACTTCACTGCCATCAGTAGGGAAAACGACAGCTTTCAACGGAATGTCATATTGCTGTGCAAATTCCCAGTCACGTTGGTCATGTGCCGGTACCGCCATTACTGCGCCCGTGCCATAACCCATTAAGACAAAGTTGGCTGTCCAAAGCGGAATAGTTTCCTTACTGACAGGGTGGATCAAATTAATATTTAAAGGCATGCCTTTCTTTTCCATGGTTTCCATGGCGACTTCTGAAGTGCTACCACTTTTACATTCTTCTACAAAAGCTCTGACTTGCGCATCTTCTTCTGCAACAGCTAACGCTAATGGATGTTCTGCAGCAACAGCAAGATAACTAACGCCCATAATGGTGTCAGGACGCGTGGTATATATTGTTAACGTTTCATCAGTTCCCTCTACCTGAAACTCGACCTCAACTCCTTCAGAACGGCCGATCCAGTTTGCCTGCATCGTTTTTACTGCATCAGGCCAACCTTCCAGTTTCTCCAGATCTTCTAATAGCTCATCAGCATAATCAGTAATCTTTAAAAACCACTGCGGAATTTCTCTGCGTTCAACCGTTGCGCCGGAGCGCCAACCTTTGCCATCAATAACTTGCTCATTAGCGAGTACAGTTTGATCAACCGGATCCCAATTCACCATTGCGGTCTTTTTATAAACCAGCCCTTTTTCATATAGCTTGGTGAAAAACCATTGTTCCCATCGATAATATTTAGGGTTACATGTGGCAATTTCACGATCCCAATCATAGGCAAAACCCAGACGTTGTAATTGTCCGCGCATATAGTCGATATTTTCATAAGTCCATTTAGCAGGCGCGACGTTATTTTTGATAGCCGCTCCTTCTGCCGGTAGTCCAAAGGCATCCCAACCCATAGGTTGTAATACATTTTTACCTTGCATGCGTTGATAACGACTAATCACATCACCAATGGTGTAATTTCTGACGTGACCCATGTGCAACTTGCCGCTTGGGTAAGGAAACATGGAAAGGCAATAAAACTTTTCCTTTGTTGTGTCTTCACTAACATTGAAGGCCTGGGTTTTTTCCCATTTTGCCTGCACAGCGGCCTCTATTTTTCCCGGTTGATATTCTTGATCCATTTTTAATATTAAGTTTTTAGGTTTGCGAAAGCATACCTAGCGTAATGCCTATCGACAAGAACGACTTGAATAAGAAATAAAAAACCCCGCCGAAGCGGGGTTAATAAACAAAATAGAATTTAGTTTAGAAGTACCACTGACCACGTAAAATAAAGTATTGTGCGTCATCAGCTGCTGCTCCAGGTTCGAGCTCGCCGTTTATACCCCCACTACCTAGCTCGCTATCTGCGCCAAGATTCGCATCGAGTACGTTAACATAATTAGCAGAGAAGCGAATGTTGTTGCTTGGATACCAATTCAACGCAGCTGTTAATACGTCTGCTTCATCCGAAGTAATTGATCCAGCATTATCATAGTCACCACTGGTGTAACGAAGTGCTGCTTCCCATGCACCTAGGCCACCCTTGTTAAGCGGGTTCTTAACCTTAGTTTGTTTGAATGCGCCACTCTTCCAGTCGTAGTTGCGTGATTCGCCGGTGAAGTAGTAAGAACCGTATACATACCAGGCATCGGAATCTAGGTCACGCACAGTTGGGCTGTCTTCAATAGTATTGTTTGCATACTCAGCCTGTAATGACAATGGCCCCCAAACACCAGCCGCTTCAGCGACAAATGTTGTCGATGTTTCATGATTGGTAGCATCATTTTCGAGAATGTCGTTACCAGGATGTATTTCTGCCTCACCGTCGATGTTGAAACCGCCGCCGCCAGAAATCTTGTCAAATGCCGCACCGATACCAAAGTGAATCGCTTTGGTTTTTTCATGCACAGGAGAAGCAGTTAATCGACCAACAAACCCGGTGCCAGTAGGTGCTTCATCTTCATTAGCTGTACCAATGTAGTATGCACCTGCTGCAGTAAACATATCATTGAAATGACTTTTAGCTGACAGCGCATATTGACGACCACCACCAGTGTCAGCAACGATACCATTTACAAACTGTGAACGCTCAATAAAGGTAATGTATTTAGAGCTGGTCAATTCTTCAATACTTAAAGGCGTTTTATGATGACCCAAAGTAACGGTTACCGGTTTGAAACCAGTGTACGCAATATAGGCATCTTTAATCGCATTTGTATGAGGTGCACCACCGCCCTGATCATCAGCAAAGTCATATTGAAACTTGAATTTCCAAAGATCCTGAATTTTGCCACTTAAGTAAATACGAGCACGGCGAAATTCGGTTACCGGGCTACCACCTTCGCGGGCAAAGTTAACATCGCCAAAACCAACAGTAGTGTCTGCCTGTAAACGACCACCGATGCGGAATTCATTTCCGTCTTCACCTTCAAATACCAGTTTACCTTTGGTGTTGATTTTAGGCATGTCTTTGGTTGCTTCCTTAACCTCTGCTTTCATTTCGTTGACTGAACCTTCAACTTTTTCAGCATCAGCTTTGCTTGCATTGGCCAGCAACTCATATTCTTCTGCTGAAATGCTGCCTTTATCTCTTAATATTTTTAATAAATCCATCATAGCTTCATTGCTTGCCATGGCTGGAGTGGATACTGCGGCCATCGATCCGATCAAAATCGAGCCTAGCAGTGATTTAATATGTGCTTTTTTAAACACCATAGTTCTCCTTTAGTTAACTTAAAGATATAAAATAAATCAAACTCATGACCTTTGAGTTTCAAAGGTCTTCCCAATTTGAAGTATGCTTAAAATAAGATTTATCTGTTGCAGGCAAATGAACAGAAAGTTACAGAATTGTTAAAAAGTCGGTTTAAATAGGATATGGAGTATTAAGAAACGAATATTAATTACAGTTTGTGTCATTAAGTTGTAATATTCTTCATATCTAATAGCCCGCATGTTAGAAATAGAAATGCCAAAAGCTAAAGACAAAATACTCATCGTTGAGGATGAAGAAGCCATCAGAGACATGCTGGGCTATGCGCTCATGAAAGAAGGTTATGAGTGTTCTGAGGCGAATGATGTTGAAGAAGCAAGAAATAATCTGCAAACATCCCGACCCAATTTAATTTTGCTTGACTGGATGTTGCCGGGCATGAGCGGAATTGATTATGCAAAACGTTTGAGAATGGTGCCCGACACACGAGACATACCAATAATCATGCTGACTGCTAAAGGCGAAGAGTCAGATAAGGTTAGGGGTCTTGAAACTGGTGCGGATGATTATATTACCAAGCCTTTTTCAACCAAAGAGTTAGTGGCGCGTGTCAAAGCGGTGCTTAGGCGTTACGAAAGTGATGATATCTCCGAGTTAGTTGAGGTGCAGGGTTTAAAGCTGGATCCAGCAACCTATCGCGTGACAGCTAATGACACGATAATTGATATCAGTCCAACGGAGTTCAAGTTATTGCACTTTTTTATTAGTCATCCTGAACGCGTTTATAGCCGTTCTCAGCTGCTCGATCAGGTTTGGGGTGAAAATGTGTATGTCGAAGAACGTACAGTTGATGTTCATATTCGTCGCTTACGAAAAACACTCGAGCCATTTGCTTACGATCAATTTATTCAGACTGTTAGAAGCGTGGGTTACCGTTTTTCTGCAAAGTAATTTATTTTTAACTAATATAGACTCTATATGAATGACGACATTAAACGCTTTATAGTCGTAATTCTTCTTTCATTCTTTGCCGGATTAATTACTGGCATGTATCTTTTTTGCCTTAGCCTTGGTCTATTTGCATTTATTTGTTGGCAATATCAACAATATAAAAACATTTTAATCTGGTTAAAAAAACGAAATGAATCCTATGGTCCAGAGCAAACTGGCATGGTAGATGATATTTGTCGTGAAGTAGATTCAATAAAAAAGCGACATAATATTAGGGAAAAAAAACTGGGTCTCTATTTAAAGCAGTTCCAAAACGCGACAAATGCGCTGCCTGATGCAATCGTTGTTCTTGGTGAACATGGTGAAATTGACTGGGCAAATAAAAAAGCCGAGGAATATCTTGGCATCATTTGGCCAAAAGATGCGAGCATGCGAATTTCCAATCTGGTTAGAAAAAATGAATTGGATAATTTTTTGAATGGTAGCAATACTCATGTGCAGCTTGGATTCGAACTTAAATCACCGGTAAATTCACAAGTGCAACTAGAAATACGAATCAGTCCTTATGGCGAAATACAGAATTTATTAGTTGCTCGAGATATATCAAATATTGTCAAAACTAATCAAATGCGCAAAGACTTTATTGCGAATGCTTCGCATGAATTGCGTACTCCGCTGACTGTAATATCGGGCTATTTAGAAAGTTTTGTTGACGATACATTATGCCCACAAGAGTGGTTGCCATATATACGACAAATGCGATCACAAACATCGCGTATGCAAAGTTTGATAGAGGATTTATTGACGCTTTCAAGTCTCGAGGCAAATCAAGGCAAGGCTGAAAAAGACATTGTTCAGGTGCCAATTATCATTTCAAATATTGTTAAGGAAGCGATCACTTTAAGCGGCTTATCCATGCATGAAATAAATGCTGAAATAGACGATAAATTATTTATCTATGGGCACCAAAATCAATTATATAGTGCTTTTTCCAATATCATTTTTAATGCAGTGAGATATACCCCCGAAAAAACGGAAATCAGTATTTCATGGTCAGCAGATGAATATGGTGCGCATTTAATCGTTGCTGACAATGGCAATGGTTTTGAGAAAGAACATATTCCAAGATTAACAGAGCGTTTTTATCGAATTGATAAAGGCAGATCGAGAGAAAGGGGTGGCACAGGTTTGGGGTTGGCAATCGTTAAACATGTGATGGTCAGGCATGATGCGGATCTTCGAATCAAAAGTGAACCTGGAAAGGGTAGCGAGTTTTCCTGTCATTTTCCTGTACAAAGAATAATGATGAATGACATCAGTAAAGAACAGATTCTTGTTGGATAAGTAGCTGTTTATAATGAATATAATTGTCACTATAAATTTGTAATCAAACCGTAATATTTATGACACTACATTGTCATGTCAAATTTACATAATCCGCATTCTAAAATTAATTTATGATTTTTGTAATTTATCTCAAGGAGATAGCGTAAATGAATATGAAGAGAATTTCTGCTTTGATCATCACAGCAGCCACAATGTTGCCATTGAGCACGATAGCAGAAGACAAGGTCGATGCCGGTCTTCCTGACTATGCAAAAGCAAGCGGCGTATCGGGTAATATTAGTAGTGTTGGGTCTGACACTTTGGCTAACCTGATGACCCTTTGGGCCGAAGAATTCAAAAAGTTATACCCGAACGTTAATGTTCAAATACAGGCAGCCGGTTCATCAACTGCACCACCTGCGTTAACTGAAGGTACGTCGAACTTCGGACCAATGAGCCGCAAAATGAAAGATGGTGAATTAGCAGCTTTTGAAAGTAAATTTGGTTACAAACCAACGCCTGTGGGTGTGGCTATTGATGCGCTAGCCGTTTATGTAAATAAAGACAATCCAATTGAAGGTTTAAGCATTCCTCAGGTTGATGCGATGTTTTCTGCAACCCGTAAATGCGGTTATGCAAATGATATTACTACCTGGGGTGATGCTGGATTGACAGGAGAATGGGCAAACCGTCCTGTTCAGTTATATGGTCGCAACTCAGTGTCTGGTACCTACGGTTATTTTAAAAAGAAAGCGCTTTGTAAAGGCGACTACAAAGATAGCGTAAATGAACAACCAGGCTCTGCTTCTGTTGTACAAGGTATTACCAAGTCAATTAATGGACTGGGTTACTCTGGTATTGGTTATAAAACCTCTGGCGTTAAAGCAGTTCCTCTTGCTAAAGAAGGCACTGATTACATTGCTGCTACACCAGAAAACGCATCTAATGGGTCTTATCCATTAGGTCGCTTCCTATATGTTTATGTCAACAAACAACCGAATAAACCATTGCCACCTCTTGAAGTAGAATTCATGAAAATGGTTTTATCCAAGACAGGTCAAATGGTTGTTGTGAAAGACGGTTATATTCCTTTGCCTGCTGCGGTAGCTGAAAAACAACTTTCACAAATCATGCAATAAAACCACTTTCCCCTTCCGGAAAGAGAATAAACCCCGCCTAGGCGGGGTTTTTTATTTCTTGCAGGATTTCTCGATCATTTTCCTTCACAATGATAGGTGTAAGAGTATTAAATTGTCGCTAACGATAAAATTAAACATATATTTTTTAAGCATTCACATATTTGTCATAAAGTCTTATTAAACTGAGCGACCATGAGTAAAAACGACATTTCAATTACTGAATCTGTATTGCCTGACTTTAATTCGGCAAAGGCGCGAAATCACCGGAATAAAAGGCATATCAATGATGTGATTACTCGCTATCTAATGTCTTTTGGTGGCGTTAGTGTCATTATCGCGATAGTGCTAATTGCCTTTTACCTGTTTTATGTGGTTTTTCCGATGTTTATGCCGGCCAAGGTAAAAGAATTCGGTAATTATGCTGTTCCTGGCGATGTTCAGCAAAGAACCATTTATTTCACTATGGAAGAGCAGCACGAGATTGCTATTCGTGTTACCGATAAGGGAGAGGTCGTTTTTTTTGAAACAAAGGACGGTAGTGTTCGAGACAAATTGAAGCTGCCCATTCCTGAGAATGTAGAAATCACTTCGTTTTCGAGTGGTGACCCTACCCAGCGTACTTTGGCACTAGGTCTATCAGACGGTAGTGTCATCCTGTTTCAACATAATTATCAGGTAACCTATCCAAATGACGAGCGATTGATTACGCCGGGCTTGTTCTTTCCATATGGTGAAACGCCAACGAGTCTATTTGATGAAGCAACTCCGATTAACTTTTTAACCGTGCAGTATGATGGCGAGATGGCAACAATCATTGCAGTGTCGGAATCTGCAAAGGCAAAAATATTAAACATTACCCGAGAAGAGTCTTTTCTCAGTGATGAAGTTGAAATAACTCGCAAGCAATCTGAGCTTTTACTCGAAACGCCAAGCCTGGTCTCGATGCGCATGGATGTTGAGCAGCGTGATTTATATGTTGCGGGCAGTGGCGGAAATATTTTCTTTTATGATATTAGTAACAAAAGTAATCCTTCGCTCGTGGATAAAGTCAGAGCGGTTAGCAGTAATGAGCGAATCACTTCTCTCGAATTTCTAGCGGGTGGCATCTCGATTCTGGTTGGTGATAGCACAGGTAAAATTAGTCAGTGGTTTCCGGTTAGAAATGAAGCAAATGAATATAGCCTTGAGAAGGTAAGGTCATTTAATAAAAACAAATCACCGATTGTATCTATTGTTCCCGAATATTTTCGCAAAGCATTTGTAGCGGTTGATGAGAAAGGGCATCTTGGTTTATTTCATACCACTGCCGAAAGAGTCGTCTATTTCAGTAAATTAAAGCAGGACAATGTCGAGGCTATCGGTATAGCGCCAAGAGCAAATGCTATTGTATATCAGGACAGCAATACTGATTCATTGCATTATCTAGATGTACATAATAAACACCCTGAAATTTCCTGGAAATCTATCTGGGGCAAGGTCTGGTATGAAAGTAGAGCCGGGCCCGAATATATTTGGCAGTCTTCTTCAGCAAGTAGTGTATTTGAACCAAAGTTCAGCTTAACGCCATTAGTATTTGGTACATTGAAAGCAGCTTTTTATGCCATGTTGATCGCGATGCCGCTGGCAATTCTTGGTGCAATGTATACGGCCTACTTTATGGCGCCCAAGATGCGTCAGGTCGTAAAACCTACCATTGAAATCATGGAAGCCCTGCCAACCGTTATTCTTGGTTTTCTTGCCGGTTTATGGCTAGCTCCTTTTGTAGAAAAGCATTTGCCCGGCACATTTATGGTATTCATCTTGGTGCCGTTGTCAGTTTTGGCCGCGGCTGCTTTATGGGAATTTGTGCCGGAAAGAATCAAACATGTTATTCCTGAAGGTTGGGAAGCAGTTTTATTAATACCGGTCGTTTTATTGTCAGCATTAACCGCAATTTTATTGAGCCAGCCTGTAGAAAACCTCTTTTTCGGCGGCAACATGCCATTATGGTTAAGCACGGAGCTTGGTATTACTTACGATCAACGTAATTCACTTGTTGTTGGTTTTGCTATGGGTTTTGCAGTCATTCCGACGATTTTCTCGATTAGTGAAGATGCTGTTTACAGTGTACCTAAACATTTAACGTCGGGCTCATTGGCATTGGGTGCCACGCCGTGGCAAACCATGGTTCGAGTAGTGTTGTTAACGGCAAGTCCGGGTATTTTTTCAGCGGTCATGATCGGTATGGGTCGTGCTGTAGGTGAAACCATGATTGTGGTGATGGCGACAGGTAATACTGCAATTATGGATCTAAATATTTTTCAGGGTTTTCGCGCCTTATCGGCAAACATTGCGGTAGAGATGCCAGAGTCTGAAGTCGGGAGTACACATTACCGAGTTCTCTTTTTAGCAGGTCTCGTTTTATTTATCGCGACGTTTTGTTTTAACACAGTTGCCGAAGTAGTAAGGCAACGATTAAGAAATAAATACAGCTCACTTTAATTAATGAATACACAAATCAAAAATTGGTTTTCGTCAGGGCGACCTTATGTCTGGTTAAATGCTGGCGCAGTAACAGTGTCTGCAATAATGGTTATAGGTTTATTGTTGTTAATTGCTGTACGTGGGCTGGAGCATTTTTGGCCGGCTGATATTGCCGTGTTTGATTATTATGCTGAACCTGATGCTGAGAAGGTTAGTTACATGGGTGAATATATTGACCGTGATACTGTCACTCGTGCGCGTGCAGGTAACATTAAATATGAAGGCGATGAATTTACCCGTTACCTTTTAAAGATTGGTAATCGTGATGTTTATGGACTGGACTTTGCCTGGGTGATTGGTGCTGGTATTAAAAATGAAAGTTATCCGGAAGATGCAACAATTATTGAACGACGTGAATGGGGTAATCTACACGGCTTTATTAAAAGCGTGACTGTGAATGGGCAGACAATCGAATCAGGAGATATTTGGCAAACATTTCAAGAGACGGTAGAGGCGAGCAATAAGATACATGAAGAGATTCGTCATATAGAAAAAGATTTAATTGGTGCTATCAATTACAAGATGGAACGATTACGACTTCAGGAACGTCGTCTCGAAATAAAAGGCAATAAAACACCGGAAGAGTTGGCTGATCTTGAAAGCAAGCGCGCAGAGCTGCAGAGCGAATATAATGTATACACAGAACAACTTGCCAAGCTGTATAAGGAGTTTAATGAGCCGTTCTTTGTCGCTGTATTAGCGGGTGGCAAGGAAAAAACGGTTAATTTTTCTATAGTCGTGCGCGCCTTTCGACCAAATGCCATGAGCGTATTCGACAAGATCGGTTTTTATTTTGAAAAACTCTGGGAATTCCTTTCTGATGAGCCCAGAGAAGCCAATACCGAGGGCGGCATTTTTCCGGCTATATTTGGTACGGTATTGATGGTTATCATCATGTCTATATTAGTTACGCCGTTTGGTGTCGTAGCTGCTGTTTATTTACGGGAATATGCTTCTCAGGGTCCTTTCACGCGTTTAGTACGGATTGCGGTAAACAACCTTGCTGGCGTGCCATCTGTTGTCTATGGAGTATTTGGTCTTGGTTTTTTTGTCTATTTTCTTGGCGGCAGTATTGACCAATTATTTTTTAAAGCATCATTACCCGCACCTACCTTTGGCACACCTGGGTTGCTTTGGGCATCTTTAACACTGGCAATTCTGACGGTGCCGGTAGTGATTGTTGCAACTGAAGAAGGCTTGTCTCGTGTGCCGCGTGCAATTAGAGAAGGTAGTCTGGCAGTAGGCGCTACCAAGGCTGAAACGATGTGGCGCACAGTATTACCAATGACGGCGCCAGCGATGATTACCGGGTTAATTCTGGCAGTAGCGCGAGCGGCAGGAGAGGTCGCGCCGTTAATGTTGGTGGGTGTCGTTAAGTTGGCGCCTTCATTGCCATTAGACGCTAATGCGCCGTTTTTACATTTGGATAGAAAATTTATGCACCTTGGTTTTCACATTTATGACGTTGGCTTTCAGAGCCCTAACGTGGAAGCTGCCAGACCATTGGTTTATGCTACAGCTTTATTATTAGTGCTGCTGATCATCGTATTAAACCTGACGGCAATCCGAATTAGAAATAATTTGCGGGAGAAATATCGTGCAGCAGAACAAAACTAATACCCTGGAAGTGGATGAGACTGGAGAAGAGGCTGTGAACGACAATATTGACTCTACACCTACACACGCGATCAACCTTGGCAATATTGTTGATAGCAGTGGTGAAAGAGTTACTCTTGCTGATGAAAAAATAGCAATAGAGGTGAGTGACTTTAACCTTTTTTACGGTGATAAGCAGGCGCTGAAGTCAATCAATATGACCATCCCGGAAAAAAAGGTAACCGCCTTTATCGGTCCAAGTGGTTGCGGCAAGTCAACATTGTTGCGCTGTTTTAATCGAATGAACGATTTGATAGATAGCGTCAGTGTTAATGGCCAAATTAAAATTGATGACCGTGATATTTTTGATAAAACGATTAATGTTGCTGAGTTAAGGCGTCGTGTCGGGATGGTGTTTCAAAAGCCAAATCCGTTTCCAAAGTCTATCTATGAAAATGTCGCTTATGGTTTGCGTATTCAGGGTGTAAATGATCGACGAACTCTGGACGCCGTTGTTGAAAAATCACTCAAAGGTGCAGCATTATGGGATGAGGTTAAAGATCGTCTCGATGATCTTGCGATGGGATTATCTGGCGGTCAACAACAACGTCTGGTTATCGCCCGGGCGATTGCGATAGAACCTGAAATCATTTTATTGGATGAACCTGCGTCGGCGCTTGATCCGATATCAACACTAAAGATTGAAGAACTTATTTATGAACTAAAAGAAAAATTTACCATTGTCATCGTCACACATAATATGCAACAAGCTGCACGAGTTTCAGATTACACAGCTTATATGTATTTAGGCGAGTTGGTTGAATTTAACGATACCAGTACGTTATTCACTAATCCTAATGAAAAGATGACAGAAGATTACATTACTGGTCGTTATGGTTAACAGGAGACTTGAGCCATGCCAAATAGTTTACAAAGTAATCATATCTCCAGTCGTTTTGATCAAGATTTACAAAATGTACTCAGTAATGTTTTGTCGATGGGTGGTATTGCCGAAGAGCAGTTGTTGAACGCTATTGAGGCACTGGTAAATAGTGATGTTGGTCTTGCTACGGAGGTTGTTGAAAAAGAAATACAGGTCAATACGCAGGAAGTTAAAATTGACCAGGAATGCACACAAATTCTGGCGCGACGTCAGCCTGCAGCAAGAGACTTGCGCTTACTGATGGCAATTATCAAGACCATTACCGATCTTGAGCGTATTGGTGATGAGGCACAAAAGATTGCAAAACGCAGTATTGATTTGACAGAAAAAGAAGGTGGACCCAGAGCATATTACATAAGCATCAAGGCAATGGGGCATTTAGTAAGTAGTATGCTTCATGATGCACTCGATGCATTCGCCAGAATGGACTCTAAAAGCGCATTACAAGTCGCTAACAAGGAACCTGAATCAGATGACCAATATAGTGCCATCATGCGACAGTTAATTACCTATATGATGGAAGATGCGAGAAATATTTCTGGTGCGCTGGATGCGGTTTGGGTTATTAGAGCGCTCGAGAGAATTGGTGATCACGCGAGGAATATTTGCGAATACGTTATTTATTTTGTTGAAGGCAAAGATGTTCGACACATCAGTCTGGATCAAATTGAAAAAGAAGTAATTAATAAAAATAAATAATGTTGTTTAACCATGTCTAAAGACGATCAACTTGAGGAAATTGATCTAAAGTTACCTGAACTTTATATTAATCGAGAACTAAGTCTGCTCGAATTTAATCGACGTGTATTTGAACAGGCTAAAGACGATCGTAACCCACTATTAGAACGTTTACGCTTCCTGTGTATTGCCAGTACCAATCTAGATGAGTTCTTTGAGATCCGTGTTGCCGGGTTAGCACAACAGGTAAAATATGGCTCGGTGCAAACCGGTGAAGATAATCTGTCGCCAGTAGAAGTTTTAAAGAAGATTAGTGATATTGCGCATGAGTTTGTCATTGAGCAATACGACATACTTAATGATGTATTAATTCCTGAGCTCGCTAAAGAAAAGATTCGTATATTAAGGCGTCAACAATGGAGTCCAAAATTAGCTAGATGGGTAAAGCGTTATTTCAATCGTGAATTACTACCAGTATTAAGTCCTATTGGTCTCGATCCTGCACACCCATTTCCGAGAGTATTAAATAAAAACCTTTATTTTATTGTTGAGCTGGAAGGTAAGGATGCGTTTGGTAGAGATAGTGGCTTTGCTATTGTACAGGCGCCGCGTTCTTTGCCTCGTGTAATCGAGATCCCGCCTGAATACTCCAAAGGCACGCATGACTTTATTTTACTTTCATCCATATTGCATTCAAATGTCGGTGAATTATTTCCTGGGATGCAAGTAAAAGGTTGTTATCAATTCCGTGTAACCAGAAACAGCGATCTTTTTGTAGATGACGAAGAAGTCGATGATCTCTTAAGAGCTTTAGAGGGCGAGTTGCCTTCCAGACGTTTCAATGATGCGATTCGACTTGAGGTTGCAGATAATTGTCCTGATGAGATTGGCGCATTTCTACTTGATCAATTTAAATTAAGTGATGATGCTCTCTATAAAGTAAATGGCCCGGTTAATCTTAATCGCTTAATGCAAATTATCGATTTGGTTGATCGACCAGACTTAATATATACAGGTTTTACACCTGATATGCCGCCAAGATTGACCAAGTCAAAAAGCATCTATGATATTTTACACAATGGCGATATTTTATTGCACCACCCTTTTCAGTCCTTTGCTCCGGTAATAGATTTTCTCAAGCAGGCAGCTAACGATCCTAATGTATTATCAATAAAGCAAACGCTTTATCGAACGGGTGAAGAATCAGCAATAGTTCAGGCTTTGATGGATGCTGCAAAAGCAGGTAAGGAAGTCACTGTTGTTATCGAATTACGCGCGCGTTTTGATGAAGAAGCCAATATCGAACTCGCCAGTGATCTACAAGAAGCCGGTGCACATGTGGTTTATGGTGTTGTTGGTTATAAGACGCACTCAAAAATGATCATGGTAGTTAGGAGAGAAGGTCGTTCATTACGACGTTATGTTCATCTGGGTACCGGAAACTATCATGCCCGTACAGCACGTTTGTATACTGATATTGGTTTGCTCACTGCAGATCAGGCGGTTGGTGAGGATGTAAATAAATTATTTCATCAAATGACCGGGTTGGGTCGCGCTACAAAACTGAAAAAATTATTGCAGTCGCCTTTTACACTTCATAAAACTGTTTTAAATAATATTAAAAACGAAATAGAAAAATCTCGAGCTGGAAAAGAGTCGCGCATTATTGCAAAGATGAATGCTCTGGTAGAACCGGAAATTATTCGGGCTTTATATGAAGCTTCTCAGGCCGGTGTAAAAATTGATTTAATTATTCGAGGTGTGTGTTGTTTACGTCCGGGGATTAAAGGTGTTTCAGAAAATATTCAGGTGAGATCAATCATAGGACGGTTTTTGGAACATACGCGGATTTATTATTTCCATAATGACGGAGACATATTGTTATATTGCTCCAGCGCTGACTGGATGCCACGTAATTTGTTTCATCGTGTCGAGGTATGTTTTCCAATAGAAGAAAAACGTCCGCGTGATCAGATTATCAAATATGGGTTGATGAACTATTTGTCAGATAATACACAGGCCTGGTTACTGCAGGCAGATGGTACATATAAACAAACCAGACCGGGAAATAGTAAACCTAAATCTGCACAGCAGCTTTTATTACAACAATACTGTGGGAAATAGTTTACTCGCCATCTTTAAAAGCGAGTTTGTAGTCTATTGATGAGAGATATTTCGCTTCATTCATTAAATCAGCTTCAGTTAATGGGTTGTTTTGCAGCAATTTATTTTTAAAAATTAGTTTAATTTCATTTGTATTGAAGGAAATATCAATAGTTTCCTTATCTATCAACTCATGTCCACGGTTTAAGACGACTGAAAGACGCAGAATGATTGAAAGCCGGATCAATTTCTCTCTTAATTCTGTATCTGTAATTTCATCATAAACTTCAATCGGGTATTTGCGCCGATGTGAACGAACCAGAATACTTAATGCCTTTTGTTCCTGTTTTGAGAAACCGGGCAAGTCTGAATTGGATAATAAATATTCACCATGTTTGTGGTATTGACTATGAGAAACTGCCAGACCAATCTCATGCAACTTAGCTGCCCAGCGTAATAGTTTTAAATCTGTCTGGGTATCCAGTTGCCAGCTTGATTGTAATTTTTCAAAAAGATGATCGAGTGTTTTTTCATGCCGTTTTGCCTGTTCAATATTAACACTATAACGATTAGCAACCCTGTCGATTGTTTGTTCACGAATATCCTGTGAATGGCGTCTGCCTATTTGATCATAGAGTAGACCTTCTCTTAAGGCGCCATCGGAGTAGATCATGCTATTAATGTTCAATGCTTCAAAGATTGCTGAAAGTATAACTACGCCACCGACAAAAACGGGTTGTCTGTTTGCCGACAGGTTGGGGAATTTAATTTTATCGATATGGCCGAACTCAATTAATGCTTTTTTTAACTGATCGAGTGCCGCCGGGGTAATGTCATCATGACTCCAGCCCTGTTCTGTTGATACGCTTAAGATAGCCTTGATGGTACCTGATGTACCTATTGCTTGAACCCAGCCCTGATCTTCATACTCATCTTTAACATTTTGTAATTCCTGCAAGGCAGTAATGCGAGCCTGTTTCATCGACTTTTCTGTTATTTTGCCGTTAGCAAAAAATTGTTTGGTTATACTGACGCATCCCATAAACAGGCTTTCTGTTACATTGGTGCGAAATCCCTTACCAATAATTAATTCAGTACTGCCTCCCCCAATATCAACAACCAAACGATGATCTGTGTCATTAAATAATGTGTTAGCAACGCCCAGATAGATTAAGCGCGCTTCTTCTCGCCCAGATATGATCTCGATCTGATGTCCTAATGCTTTATTTGCACGATTTAAAAAATAACTGCCATTTCTGGCTTGTCGAAGCGTATTTGTACCAACTGCACGTATATTGTTTTTTGGAATAGATTTGATGCGTTGACCAAACTTTTCCAGACAAAGCATGGCATTTTCTATCGATTCTTTTGAAAGTGTATTGTTGTCATCAAGACCGCCTGCCAGTCTGACCATATCTTTAAGTCGGTCAATAATAATTGCACGCCCATCCACATAGTTAGCTACTACCATGTGAAAGCTGTTGGAACCCAGATCTATAGCAGCATAATGCTCAAGTTCTTCGGACATGTTAGCTGTGTAGGGTGTTGGAAGTCATAGTTAAGTTAATCAATATCAATAATAATAGAGTTGATTGAATGTATCACAACACTCTGGAAGAAATCATCATGTCATTCAACTTGTACATTATGCGTCATGCCAAATCAGATTGGTCAACTGACGTAAGTGATTTTGATAGGCCCATAAATGAACGTGGCATAAAGAATGCCAAACGCATTGCTATATGGATGCAGGAAAATAATATGTTACCGGAGTTGATTTTATGTTCTACGGCTGTTCGCGCAAAACAGACAGTTGAGCAGTTTGACAACATAATCACCGATGAGACAAAGGAGCAAATCAATTTTGATCGACAGTTATATCTGGCAGATGCTGAAACAATATTGGATAAAATAAAACTCTTTCAACATGGAGTGAAGAGCTTGATGATCATTGCCCACAATCCCGGGCTTGATTATCTGGTGAACCAATTATCAAGAAACAGTTTACCGTATGATAAAAAAGGAAAGTTAATGACGACGGCGTCATTGGCAATATTCAGATATGCGAATACAAATTTTACGCCTGTTGTTGATCAGACAGATGATATGCAGATTATCCGACCGAAAGAACTGGACTAATACCTACTTTTCAGCAACAACATAGGCAATCCAGCCAGCATCTGCTTCGCCCTCTGTCTGCGCTATAAATTCACCGTTGCCCTCGCCATCTTCATCTGCCTGTTCCCAGTAAACGGTCGCCTTAAAGCCCGCTTCGGTTAGCATTTCGGTAATTTCGGGCAGGGTCCAGACACGCCATTCATAAGTAAAGGCATTCTTCAGCTTTGATCCATCCTTAAATTTAAAATGAATATGACACTTGGCAATGCCGGAGATAGGATCATATTTTTCCTGCTCCCAGATATAGGTAAAGTTTTTATTTTTGGTTTTTTCAGTTATTTCCTGAAAGGCCTCATATCCGCCGTAGGCATCAACATAAAATATCCCATCGTCAACCAACGAGTCATAAATGGATTTGAAATAACTAATTGTCAGTTTTCTGTCTTTTAGTAACCAATAACTGAAATTCATAGCCAGAGCGATGTCCGTTGGTTCGGTTTTTACTGTTAAGACATTATCGTTGATTGCATGAATGCGTCGTTGTTGGTCGGTAGTTAGTTTTAAAATTTTGTGTTGTTTACCCCACTCCAGCACTTCTTTGTCAAGATCGATACAATAGGCAATATTATCGGAACGTCTTCTCACCCACTCACATGATGTATTCGTTGTGCCGCAAAAGTCTTCTCGCAATGTTTTAGCTTTTCTATTTCTCAGTTTGCTAAAGGTATCATCAACAAAGTCGATTTCCGATTCAACACATTGCACAGCTTTTTCATAGTAAACATGGCGATCTGCCTGTTCCGCCATAGTAAGTTTCTTTTTGTCTTTAGTGGTTGAAGTTATCATGATGTTTTAACTATTGATTTCTACTTATTGTGTCAACATTATAACTGAATGTATCAATCAGGTAATTTTTAATATTAAGTAAAGAGATAAATAATTTGCTATGAGTTGGTGGGGAAAGATATTGGGTGGTGCCTTTGGCATGATGATTGGTGGACCAATCGGCGCATTATTAGGTGTTGCTTTAGGTCATAACCTTGATAAAGGCGTAAATGTTAATAATCACAGTGCTGGTTTTGGTCGACAAGAGAAGATTCAAACTATTTTTTATACTGCGACCTTTTCCGTCATGGGGCATATATGTAAGGCTGATGGCAGGGTATCAGAAGATGAAATTCAACTGGCACAAGATGTCATGCGCAAGATGGATTTGAATGATGAGCAAAAAAAACTGGCAATCAATTTATTTAATGAAGGTAAAAACTCAACATTTCAATTAAACGATGTCGTTAATCAATTTCGGCATGAGATTGGTTTTCGACCAAATCTCATTCGTATGTTCATCGAGATTCAGATCATGGCGGCCTATGCCGATGGAGAGTTACACCAAACTGAACGCGATATTCTTCTCAATGTATGTCGCTTGCTGAATATAAGTCAGGCCGACTTTGAAAGATTATGCGCCATGATTGCCGCCATGCATGGCGGACAACAATCAAGTCAACAACAATATAACGGCTTAACATTGGAAAAAGCCTATGCCGTATTAAATATTTCTCAGAATGCCAGTAAAGACGAGGTGAAAAAGGCCTATCGTCGATTAATGAATCAACATCACCCCGATAAGTTGGTTGCCAAAGGCTTGCCTGAAGAAATGATGAAGGTCGCAGCTGAGAGAACTCATGAGATTAAGCAGGCCTATGAATTCATCAAGGAGAAAAAATTTATTAAATGTAATACTTAATAATTATAAAAACATTTTAACCAATAAATATGTCATTTTTCGAAAAGCTCTTTTGCAGTTTAATGAATAATGAAACATCTTATTGATCTTTTTCGTCTAATTGTCCTTGGTGTCTGACTTCATGATATTCACCTTCAATAACAGTGCCTTGATCACCTTTTTTGTATCGTTGCGTATGCGTAACAATGGCATTTTGTAACAGGTGACTTGCCAGCTTAATCCTTAGTCCCGGTATTAATATTAGGAAACCAATGACATCTGTAAAAAAACCAGGCGTTAAGAGCAAGGCTCCGGTAAACAGCAACATAACACCTTCAATCATTTCCTGCGCAGGTAACTGACCATTGTCCATTTGATGTTGTACCTTGCTTAATGTTGATATTCCCTGGGTCTTTAATAATGCAACGCCGAGAGCCGCGGTAAAAACGATTAGTGCAATAGTGTTAAAAACACCAGCCAGTTTACCCACTTGAATTATCAGGCTAATCTCTATTAATGGAATAATAATAAATAAGGCAAATAGAACCTTAAACAACGTCATACCTCACAACAGATTTATACTTTCTGGCATTATTCATGATGTGTAGGCAAAATGCGAATAAGCAATATATAAGGCTACTTATAAATGAGTAAAAAGACACAATATTTGCTGGTGTTATGCACTTGCCCCGGTTCAGTATCAGCGAAAAATATCGCCAAGTTCGCTGTTGATGAAAATCTGGCTGCCTGTGTGAATATTGTGTCTGATGTGCAATCCTATTTTCGCTGGCTAAAAAAAACTGATAAAGCGAATGAACATTTATTAATCATGAAGACGACAGCAGATGTTTACCCAAGGCTGGAAAAGATGATTCTTGATATGCATCCCAACGAACTTCCGGAAATCATAGCAGTCCCTATTCATAGTGGCTTCGATGCTTATCTCAACTGGATATCTGACAATACCGGAAAAAAATGAATATTCTAAAAAGCTGTTTGTCTGGTCTGATGCTAATTTGGGTTACGCATGTATCTGCTGGACTCTCTGATACCTTTAATGATTTGCTGGGTTCTAATTCAGCTAGTGATGAGATATTACGACCAGAAATAGCTTTTCAATTTTTCCCGGAAATATCCACAGAATCGACTTTACGAGTCCGCTGGCAGATCGAACCAGGCTATTACCTCTATAGAAACAAAATAAACATATCTGCTAAGCAAGATGTGCTGGGCGAGTATCAGCTTCCGGCCGGTAAACAAAAAGCTGACCCGGCTTTTGGGGATGTTGAGGTTTATTATTCTGATGTAGAAGTATTGATTCCCTTTAAGCAAGGCTTAGTTATACCTGCGTCACTAGATTTAGAAATTGGTTTTCAGGGTTGTAAGGAAGACTCTGTTTGTTATCCACCTATATCACAGAGTTATTCTATCGATACCAGTAATGTAAAAGTATCTTCTTCAACCGCGCAGAGCGAACAATACAGCGTCGCAAACAGTATGTCCGAGCAGGACAATGTCACTGCAGCACTAAAAGATAAAGGTTTGTTGATCAATCTGATCTCGTTTTTTGTGTTTGGTTTGTTATTGGCATTAACGCCATGCGTTTTTCCGATGATTCCCATTCTGTCAGGGATTATTGTTGGTCAGAAAGGTGATATAAATAGGCTACAGGTAGTACTACTTTCGATCAGTTATGTGCTTGCAATGGCATTGACGTATGCTGTGCTTGGGGCTATAGCCGGGTTGTTTAATATTAATCTTCAAGCGACGGCACAAAACCCATGGGTATTAAGCGTATTTAGTTTGATTTTTGTCTTGCTCGCTTTATCCATGTTTGATTTTTATGAAATACAAATACCTGCGAGTTTGCAAAGTCGTTTGTTATCCGGTCAAAACAAACGTAGCGGCACCTTAATTGGTGCTGCCATCATGGGCGCTATTTCTGCAGTGATTGTTGGTCCATGTGTCGCGCCACCATTGGCTGGGGCTTTGTTATATATCAGTCAAACAGGAAATGCCATATTAGGTGGTATGGCATTATTTTTTATGGGGTTGGGTTTTGGTGTGCCTTTATTGATCGTTGGCGCAACCTCCGGAGAATTATTGCCGAGAGCCGGACAATGGATGGAAGGTATTAAACGTATCTTTGGTGTAATCATGTTAGGTGTTGCTATCTGGTTTTTGGAACGCGTTATACCTAACAATCTGTCATTATTATTATGGTCAATCCTGTTTACCGGTACAGCTGTTTTTTTTGGTGCGATGGATCAATTAAACAATAGCTCCAGTGTCTGGCAACGAATCAAAAAAACAGGTGCATTATTAATTTTGATCTATGGTTTTGTTTTACTGGTAGCAGCGAGCATTGGTAATGGTAGTGTGCTTAAACCATTTAAAAACATTGGTCTGAGTGGTGAAGTTGAGGCATCGCTACCTTTTCAACAAGTTAATAGCCTGTCTAATTTTGATGCAGTATTAAAACAAACTGCCGAAAGAAAACAAATTGTCATGCTGGATTTTTATGCAGACTGGTGCATTGCCTGTATCGAACTGGAGGAGTATACCTTTCCCGTTCCTGAAGTAGTGGCGGCGTTATTTTCTTTTCATCTGGTTCAGATAGATGTCACGGCAAACAATGATGAACACAAGGCATTCATGCAACGGTTTGAATTATTTGGACCGCCAGCAATATTATTTTTCGATACTAATGGTAATGAAATCCGTTCACATCGTTTAATTGGTTTTCTCTCAGCGGAAGACTTTGTTACCCATATTAATCAGGTTCAGTCGTTGTGAAAACCTGGCAACTGGTAATTTTATTTTTTGTTATTGCATTATTATCTGGTGCTGCCGGCTTTTTTTTACATCAACAAGCCGCTGACAAATCTAATACAGATCAGGTTGCTGTAGTTGACAACGAAGTCATTACTCCAGAGGCAGTAATAGGTAAAAAAGCCCCTGCTATCAGATTGTCCGATATGCAAGGAGAGATAAGACAACTTTCAGATTGGCAGGGAAAGTTATTGGTCGTTAATTTTTGGGCCACTTGGTGTCCACCGTGTCGTGAGGAAATTCCGCTTTTTGTTGATACTCAGGCCCAATATCAGGAACAGGGACTGCAATTTCTGGGTGTGGCATTACATTCAGCAGATGAAATTCAGGATTTCATGGTTGAGTTCCAGTTCAATTACCCTTCATTGGTAGGAAACTCAGATGTAATTGCATTAGGTGAGCAACTCGGTAATGATATTGGTGCATTGCCATATACGGTACTTATAGATAGACAGGGTATTATTCGATTCAGCCATCGCGGCAAGTTGAAAAAGGCAGAGCTTCAAGAGCTGATTTCGCGTTATTTGTAATCAATTCGTACGTTTTTCAATATTCGTAATTTTTAATAAAGTCTGTTAAAGTTGGCTAACTTGCCACTAAGTTCGTCAAAAATAATCAAAAAACTAGATATTAGCGGGGATTTCTTTGAATTTTCTAGTATTAAACGGCCCAAACCTCAATCTGTTGGGGGAACGTGAGCCTGAAGTCTATGGAACTACGACTTTGCGTGATATTCAGGCTGGTCTGGAAGTTATTTCAGCTAAACGCAAACATAAGCTAGGTTTCGTTCAAAGTAATGCCGAACATGAATTGATCGAAAAGATTCATGCGGCAAAAAAAGAAGGCGTGGATTTTATTTTGTTTAATCCCGGCGCCTTTACTCATACCAGTATTGCCTTACGTGATGCCCTGTTGGGAACGTCTATTCCGTTTATCGAAGTGCATTTGTCCAATATCTTTTCACGTGAAGAATTCCGTAAACATTCTTATCTGTCAGATATTGCCATTGCCGTTATCAGTGGTATGGGAGCCTATGGTTACGAGTTGGCATTACTTGGTGCGGAAGAATATTTGAAAAATAACTCATAAAAATTAATTGTCATGGATATTAGAAAAGTTAAAAAATTGATTGAATTGCTGGAAGAATCCGGCATGGCTGAAATTGAAATACATGAAGGCGAAGAATCTGTTCGTATCAGCCGTGGCTCTTCTACAACGGTTGCTCCTCAAGTTGTTCATGCTCTTACGCCGCCTGTAGCAGCACCTGTTTCGCATGGTGGAGATGTATTTAAAAGTCACATTAACAATGAGTCTCATGGGGGCAGGGATGATTATGCTGATGCCGGACATGTGATTACTTCGCCTATGGTCGGTGTATTTTATGCTTCACCTTCACCTGAAGATCCGCCTTTTGTTAGTAAAGGACAGCAAGTTAAAGCCGGCGAAACACTTTGCATCATTGAAGCAATGAAGATCATGAATCAGATCGAGGCCGATGTGTCAGGTAAGCTTATAAAGGTGCTAGTTGATAGCGGCGAAGCTGTCGAATATGGTCAGCCATTATTTGTTATTGAAGAGAACTAGTCTCTTTATCTAATCATTCAGGATTAATTAGCCCATGTTAGAAAAGGTTGTTATCGCCAACCGTGGCGAGATTGCCCTCAGAATTTTGCGAGCTTGTAAGGAGCTCGGAATCAAAACTGTTGCTGTTTACTCTGAAGCAGACCGTGATCAAAAACATGTATTTTTATCTGATGAATCTGTTTGTATTGGTCCGCCATCATCAACCGATAGTTATTTAAATATTCCGGCAGTCATTAGTGCTGCCGAAGTGACCGATGCCGTTGCAATTCATCCCGGTTACGGTTTTTTATCAGAAAATGCTGACTTTGCCGAACGCGTAGAACAAAGTGGTTTTATCTTTATCGGACCTAAGGCCGAAACCATTCGCATAATGGGTGATAAGGTTTCAGCGATTAATGCCATGAAATCTGCAGGTATTCCTTGTGTTCCTGGTTCGGATGGTCCGCTTGGCGATGATGCAAAAACCCTGTTTAAGACAGCCAAAGAGATTGGCTATCCAGTGATTATTAAAGCTGCAGGTGGTGGTGGTGGTCGAGGCATGCGTGTCGTGCATAGTGAATCAAATCTGATTAAATCGATTCAGTTAACACGATCAGAAGCTGGCTCAGCTTTTGGCAATGATATGGTGTACATGGAAAAGTTTTTGGAACATCCAAGACATATCGAGATTCAGGTGTTGGCTGATGAACATGGCAATGTTATTTATTTGGGTGAGCGCGATTGTTCTATGCAACGACGCCATCAAAAAGTCATTGAAGAAGCGCCCGCCCCTGGTATTACAGCAGAGATAAGAGAAAGTATCGGACAGAAATGTGTCGAAGCCTGTAAACGGATTGGATATCGCGGTGCTGGTACGTTTGAATTCTTATATGAAGATGGTGAATTTTATTTTATTGAAATGAATACTCGTGTTCAGGTAGAACATCCTGTCACAGAAATGATTACTGGTGTGGATATTGTTAGAGAGCAATTACATATTGCTGCTGGCAAACATCTACAATATCAGCAAAGTGATATTGTTATTACGGGACATGCGATTGAATGTCGTATCAATGCAGAAGATCCGGAAACCTTTATGCCATCTCCTGGCGTGATCGAACATTATCATCCGCCCGGTGGCCCAGGTATCCGTGTTGATACGCATGTTTATCAAGGTTACAAGGTGCCTCCTTATTACGACTCAATGATTGGTAAGTTAATTGCGCATTCCGAAACACGAGAACTGGCATTAGCAAGATTGAATAATGCCTTGCATGAAATTGTGCTTGATGGAATCAAGACTAATATTCCTTTACATCAGGACTTGGTAAAAGACAGTGCATTTGGCGATGGCGGTACGGATATTCACTATCTGGAGAAAAAGCTTGGTCTTGCCTGATATGCTGTTAATAATCATCATGTTAAGTAGATGAGTTGGTTGCAGCTTGAGTTGGTTACCGGCAAATCTGATGCAGAAACTCTAACTAAATTGCTTGAACAGATGGGCGCAGTGTCCGTCACATTAATGGCAAATAGTGATGAGTTAATCTTTGGTGAACCGGGTCAAGCGCCAGAGCTATGGTGTGACACCCGTGTTAGGGCGTTATTACATCCGGATACTGATCTCGATATTCTTTTGATAGCTATAAAAAACCGGATTGGTGCTGACCATATCAACAATCATCAGATTACCGAGATTCAAGATCAGGATTGGGTAGGACAATATAAATCGCAACATCAATCACAATGTTTCTCTGATCGAATCTGGATATCACCTAGTTGGTGTGAACAACCTGAAACCAATAAACCCTTGATTACACTTGACCCCGGCCTTGCCTTTGGTACTGGTGCACATCCAACAACTTCTCTTTGCATTCAATGGTTAGCCGAACATGATGTTCGGGAACAATGCATTATCGATTATGGTTGTGGATCGGGAATACTGGCAATGGTCGCTGCAAAACTTGGTGCTAAAGAGGTCTTTGCAGTCGATATTGATAAGCAAGCGGTAAATGCTGCAAAAGAAAACCTTCGCCAAAATCGGCTAGAGAATATTGTCAGGGTTGGTCTGGTTGATGAGATTGAATTGCCGGTTGCTGATGTGTTGGTTGCCAATATTTTAATGAATCCATTGAAAGAATTATTACCGACCTTTGCAAAATTGATTCGACCAGATGGACAGCTAGTGCTATCAGGTTTATTGGAAACGCAAGCCGAGGAATGTTTGCTGACATACTCTCGCTACTTTAGCATGGAAGCCCCGATCTTTGAGCAGGAGTGGGCCTGTTTAAAAGGGCATCGGCTTTAATGCAAAGTTATACATTACATGTTTACATATTGCCCTGACAGTTAGAAACAGTTTAATGCACTTGAGCAATTTCATGATGAACAGCTTGCGCCGGAAGAATTAGAACTGTCGCTTCAGACAACGAATAAGCCAAATGCCTCCGTTGAAGAAGAACCAAAGTTTATTTCCGGTGGCGGTTAGTTTTGAGTTTCGTTTTCTGTAAAGTCGCTGATTTTATTGGTTAAAAATTAACCACTTTACATCAACTGTCATGCAGTTATTATAAAGCTCAATTTTTTGTTTCGCCCTATCGCGTTACGCTCTCATGTATATTGGGTCCCATAAATTAAAAAATAATCTGGTGCTTGCGCCCATGGCCGGCATAACCGATCAACCGTTTCGGTTGCTTTGTCGCGAGTTGGGTGCAGGTCTTGTTGTGTCAGAAATGGTGACATCCAATCCGGCTTTATATAAGACGCGTAAAACACGAACGAGATTGATACATAAACAAGAGCTTGAGCCACGAGCTGTACAGATTGCCGGTGCAGATCCAGATATGCTTGCAGAAGCGGCGCAGTTTAATGTTAAACGTGGTGCCCAGATAATTGATATCAACATGGGCTGTCCGGCAAAGAAAGTCTGTAATGTATTGGCGGGATCAGCCTTACTTAAAGATGAGCGATTAGTTAGCAGGATATTGCAAGCTGTTGTGAACGCAGTTGATGTACCGGTAACACTAAAAATCAGAACCGGCTGGGATAAAGATAATAAAAATGCATTAACGATTGCACGTATTGCTGAAGAATCCGGTATTCAGGCATTAACTGTACATGGCAGAACCCGTGCTTGTGGTTTTAAATGTGATGCTGAACATGAAACTGCAGCCGAGATTAAAGTTAGGGTATCGATTCCGGTTATTGCGAATGGTGATATTACTACAGCAGAACAGGCTGCATATGTTCTGAATAACTATCATGTCGATGGCATCATGATCGGACGAGCTGCTCAAGGTAATCCATGGATATTTAGACAGATTCAACACTATCTTGAAACCGGAAAGCATCTGCCCAAGCCGACCATAATTGAAGTTGGACAAATGTTAAGCAGACATTTAGAACATTTACACAGGCATTATGGTGAATATCAGGGTGTGCGTATCGCCAGAAAGCATATTGGCTGGTATTGCAAGCAACAGCAAAATGCGTGTTTATTTTGGGCAAGAATTAGTCAGGTTGAGTGCGCGACAGCACAACTTTCTATTGTCGAAGAATTTTTTAGTGAGCAGGGTAGATTGGCAGCATGAACAAAGCCAAAATAATTAAACAAGAAGAACAAGAATCACCTGACAAATGTTTGTCAAATAATGTACGACAGGCCATAAAGGAATATTTTGAAGATTTGGATGGCCATGAAGCCAGTGATCTTTATGAACTGTTTTTAATGCAAGTTGAAAAACCTTTCTTTGATGTGGTGTTCGGGCATTCCAATGGCAACATTAGTCAGGCTGCAAAAATACTCGGATTAAATCGTGCCACTCTTCGTGCTCGTTTAAGAAAGTACGGCATCATTAAGCAAATCTAATCTATAACAATTCAGGAATAAGTCTTCATGTTCAAAATTAAACGCGCCCTGGTGAGCGTCTCGGATAAATCAGGAGTAGTGGAACTTTGTGAGGGCTTGCAGGAAATCGGGATCGATATTATATCTACCGGTGGAACTGCAAAGTTGCTCGCTGATAATAATATTAAGGTAACTGAAATATCAGAACATACCGGTTTTCCTGAAATGATGGATGGCAGAGTAAAAACCTTACATCCAAAAGTACATGGCGGCCTGTTAGGTAGACGCGGTGTTGATAATGAAATAATGGAAGAGAATGGTATTGCGCCTATCGATTTGGTTGTTGTGAATTTATACCCTTTTGAGGAAACCGTTAGTAAAGAAGATTGTTCTTTTGCCGAAGCGATAGAAAATATTGATATTGGCGGACCAGCCATGTTGCGTTCAGCCGCAAAAAACCATGCTTCAGTAACAGTGGTCGTAGATGTAGACGACTATGATGTTGTCTTAAAAGAAATAAAAGAAAACGATCAGGAAACATCTGCAGAAACACGTTTTCGTCTGGCACAAAAGGTTTTTGCTCATACTGCAAACTATGATGCGAATGTTTCTAATTATCTTGGTGCTATGACGCCGGATAAAAAGCCTTTGGATTATCCTGCCACCTACTCAACACAGTTTAAAAAGAAACAGACTTTACGCTATGGTGAAAACCCGCATCAAACAGCAGCGTTTTATATGGAGCCGGAACCATTGCCGGGAACGTTAGCGGCAGCAATACAGTTACAAGGCAAGGAACTGTCTTACAATAATATCACTGATACCGACGCAGCTTGGGAATGTGTCTTATCTTTTGAAGACACTGCATGCGTGATTGTTAAACATGCAAACCCATGTGGTGTAGCAACAGGAAAAAGTTTGCATGAAGCCTATCAACGCGCTTATGCAACTGATCCAATCTCTGCCTTTGGTGGCATTATTGCTTTTAATCAAAAACTTGATATTGAAACGGCAAGGGCGATCATTGAACAACAGTTTGTTGAAGTTATAATTGCGCCGGAAATTGATCCGGCATGTATTACTGTTATAGAAAAGAAAGCGGGTGTTCGTTTACTGCAAGCGGGTTATCGCAAGCATGCAATAAGCCAACTAAACCTTAAACGTGTTAGCGGTGGTTTATTAGTGCAGGATAATGATACTGGTATCATTACTGCTGATAATTTAAAAGTGGTAACTAAGCTTGTGCCAACAGAAGCCCAACTAAAAGATTTATTATTTGCCTGGCGTGTTGTTAAGTGTGTTAAATCAAATGCAATTATTTATGCCAAAGGTCAACAAACAATCGGTATAGGCGCTGGGCAAATGAGTCGAGTTTATAGCGCGCGTATTGCTGCAATCAAGGCAGAAGATGAAGGTTTACAGGTTGCAGGTTCTGTCATGGCGTCTGATGCCTTTTTCCCTTTTCGTGACGGCATAGATTCCGCTGCAAATGTCGGTATTAAAGCAGTGATACAGCCGGGCGGTTCTATGCGGGATGAAGAAGTGATTCAGGCTGCTAATGAGCATGGAATGGCGATGGTGTTTACTGGTATGCGCCATTTTTTGCATTAACGGGCATATTTTTTAATAAATTACAGTGAGTAAACTCGGCTTTGGTATCCTGTGTCACTCTACAGACTGCATACTTGTAGACGTGCGCCTTTCGAAAATGTCACGCTGCATCTTTACGCAAATAATTCTGATTTAATTGATAAGATAGTTTTTAGAGTTTTTGTTTTAGAGAATATTGATAATGAAAATATTAGTTATTGGTGGTGGTGGTCGTGAACATGCTTTGGCATGGAAGGCTGCACAGGGTAAAGATGTTGAAACCGTTTATGTCGCGCCCGGAAATGCGGGGACAGCACTGGAAGACAAACTGCAGAATGTTGATATTAATGTTGATGATATTGATGGTCTGGTTGAGTTTGCCAAAAAAGAAAACATTGCGTTAACCATTGTTGGACCTGAAGCGCCGTTGGTAAATGCTCTGGTAGATCAGTTTATTGATGAAGATCTAGCCTGTTTCGGTCCGCGTTCTGCCTCTGCTGTGCTTGAAGGTTCGAAGTCATTCAGTAAAGACTTTTTACGAAAACACAAAATCCCGACTGCTGAATATGAAATCTTTACACAACCTAAACCGGCTATCGATTACGTTACTTCCAAATCAATGCCGATTGTTATCAAGGCCGATGGTCTTGCTGCAGGTAAAGGTGTTGTTATTGCACAAACTGAAAATGAGGCGATAGAAACAATCTATGCCATGCTTGAAGGTAATCAGTTTGGTGAAGCTGGTCACCGCATTGTAATAGAAGAATTTCTGGAAGGTGAAGAAGCCAGTTTTATTGTTATGAGTGACGGTAAACATGTCTTACCTTTGGCAACCTCCCAAGATCATAAGGCAAGAGATGAGGGTGATAAAGGACCTAATACCGGAGGTATGGGTGCATATTCACCCGCACCAATTGTTGATGAAGACCTGCATAAAAAAATAATGAATAAAGTAATCATGCCAACCATTAAAGGCATGGCTAAAGAAAAGCGTACATATTTAGGTTTTCTCTATGCCGGAATTATGATTACTAAAGAAGGTGAGCCAAAAGTGCTGGAATTCAACTGTCGTTTTGGAGACCCCGAAACGCAGCCGATAATGATGCGTTTAAAGAGTGATCTGGTTTCATTATGTCTAGCCGCAGTTGAAGGAAAACTGGATGAGGTCAAGGTTGAATGGGATGATCGAGCTGCATTGGGTGTGGTGACTGCCTCTGAAGGTTATCCTGTCACTGCCAGTAAGGGTGATCAGATATCAGGTTTGGAACATCTACACTCTGACGATGTAAAAGTCTTTCATGCGGGGACTTCTCAGGAAAATAATTCTATTGTTACCGCGGGTGGGAGAGTCTTATGCGTTACAGCATTAGGTGACAGCGTGACAGATGCGCAAACAAAAGCTTATCAAGCATTAACAGAAATAAACTACCCCGGTATGTTTTACAGAAAAGATATCGGTTATCGCGCAATAGCAAGAGAAGCAAAAAATGAATAATTTTGTTTGCTGGATGTTGAGAACACTTTTTAAGTGTATCCAATTCTATCGAGTTCTTTTTGCAACGATATTTTATCCAGTTTATCAAAGGGTAAACAGGTAAAAGCTTTGATGCGTTGATCCAGTTCATGAAAGGCTTTTTGAAATAATTGACGTTGCTCGTCATCGCTTAATTCAGGCTGGTCAGGATCTTCAATACCCCAATGCGCAGACATGGGTCGCCCGGGCCAGAAAGGACAAACTTCATTTGCTGCACGGTCACAAACTGTAAAAATAAAATCCACTTTTGGCGCTTTATTTCCGGTAAATTCCTCCCAGCTCTTACTTCTGAATAATTCGATATTGAAATCGTTCTGTTCGAGTAATTCTAATGCGAAAGGGTTTACTTTGCCCTTAGGTATGCTTCCTGCACTGTAAGATTTAAATTGGCCTAAACCTCTACGTTGTAATAGTGCCTCTGCAATAATGCTGCGTGCAGAATTGCCGGTACATAAAAAAAGTACATTCAAAGATTTTTTAGTCATAGTTCTTTACTAAATTAAATTTTTCATAATATATATGTTTGACCGTATATATGTCTAGACGTATATTTATGGTATGAGCATAACGCCAAAAGTACTACTGAGATCACTTTCAGATCAAACCCGTTTACGATGCCTGATGTTGCTGATTCAGGAAGGGGAATTGTGTGTATGTGAATTAACCCATGCGTTGGATTTAATTCAGCCTAAGATATCACGCCATCTTGCTTCATTAAGAGACATGCAAATTGTTAACGATAGGCGAGCAGGACAATGGATTTACTATAGTATAAATTCCGTTTTGCCAGACTGGGCAAACGAGTTATTACAAGCCACACTGAAAGGCAGTAAAAATGAAAAACAATTCAAGGATGATTTGAAAAAACTAAAAGGGATGCCTAATCGTCCTAATAATCGTATTTGCGCCTAATCATCAGGAAAAAATTAATCATGGGGTTTTTTGAAAAGTATTTAACGCTTTGGGTAGCCATTTGTATAGTGATAGGTGTCTCGCTAGGCTATTTTTTTTCGAACGCCTTTCAAGTCATTGGTAACATTCAGTTGGCGAAAATTAATCTGCCAGTTGCTGCACTAATCTGGCTTATGATTATTCCTATGATGATCAAGATTGATCTGAAGGCACTAAAGGAAGTAAAGCAATTTTCTCGTGGCATAGGCGTTACTTTGTTTGTGAACTGGGCAGTTAAGCCATTTTCAATGGCATTATTAGGCTGGCTATTTATTGGTTATTTATTCAAGCCATATCTTCCTCAGGATCAGATTGAATCCTATATTGCGGGATTAATCATACTGGCTGCGGCACCTTGTACTGCAATGGTATTTGTCTGGAGTAATCTAATGGATGGCGAACCACACTTTACCTTGTCGCAGGTGGCACTCAATGATGTGATTATGATTTTTTTATTTGCTCCCATTGTCGGTTTACTATTGGGTTTGTCATCAATTACTGTTCCATGGGACACACTTTTTCTTTCCGTCATTATATATATTGTTATTCCATTAATTATTGCTAATTGCTGGCGCAACATTTTATTAAGGCAGGAAGAAGGAAAGCAAAAATTAGAAGTAACAATAAAAAAAATTACTCCTTTTTCATTAAGCGCTTTATTAACAACTTTAATACTTTTGTTTGGTTTTCAGGGGATACAAATTATAACTAACCCCATCACAATATTATTATTATCTATTCCCATTTTTATACAGGTCATCTTCAATTCCGGTTTGGCTTATTTATTAAATTTATTTGTTGGTTCACCTCATTGTGTTGCAGGTCCCTCTGCTTTAATAGGCGCAAGCAATTTTTTTGAATTGGCTGTAGCAACAGCGATTGTATTATTCGGTTTTGAGTCAGGCGCAGCTCTTGCCACAGTTGTTGGTGTCTTGGTTGAAGTTCCAATAATGTTGGTTGCCGTCTTTATTGTAAATAATACTAGGGAATGGTATGTAAAAAAATCATAATAGTTTTCAATCATGGCATGTGTCTTTATTCTGAGAAATGCCCACTTTAAGTAATTAGCAATATTTGCTCGAACTGGATGGAACTGATAAAAAATGTACTCGGAGAACCTAAGCAAAACCCTAATGAGCAGGATTTTGATACAGGTATCGCATCTACGGGAAATTATACAGTTGTAAGTGCCAATATTACGCGTATACTCGCGCCTCTCATGCTATTCGATTATCAGTTTCGAATAACACAGATAATTGAATAACCCTCAGGAACACCCATGTCAGCTTCATCATCCATAAATAGTTTTTCGCAATTAGGGCTCGCCGAGCCTCTGAACAAGGCTTTGAATAAAGTGGGGTACGAAACACCATCTTCAATTCAGGCAGCAGTTATCCCTTTCCTGTTACGAGGTAGAGATGTGATTGGACAGGCACAAACCGGCACTGGTAAGACAGCTGCTTTTGCCTTGCCACTATTATCGGATCTGGACCTGTCTGTAAAAACACCACAAATACTGGTACTGACACCAACTCGAGAATTGGCAATTCAGGTTTCAGAAGCTTTTCAACGTTATGCCTCTTTTATGAAGGGATTTCATGTTCTGCCAATTTATGGTGGTCAGGAGTATGGGATTCAGTTAAGGCAATTAAAACGTGGGGCGCATGTTGTCGTAGGAACGCCAGGTCGAGTTATGGATCACATGCGTCGAAATACCTTAAAACTAAGTGCATTGAAGTGTCTGGTGCTAGACGAAGCTGATGAAATGTTACGAATGGGTTTTATAGATGATGTTGAATGGATTCTTGAACAGCTACCAGCAAAAAAGCAGATCGCATTATTTTCTGCAACCATGCCGGCACCAATCAGAAAAATATCCAAGCAATATTTGAATAACCCTGAACAGGTCACGATAGAATCAAAAAGCATTACGGCAGATACGATCAAACAACAATATATCTCGGTTAATAATCGCGAGAAACTGGATGCACTAACTAATGTGCTTGAAAGTACTCACTTCAATGCCGTTATCGTATTCGTCAGAACAAAACTGTTAACTCTTGAGCTCGCTGAAAAATTGGCCGCACGTGGTTATGCCTGTAGTGCATTGAATGGCGATATTAGTCAACGTCTGCGTGAACAAACCATTAACCGTTTTAAAAAAGGTGACCTGGATATTCTTGTGGCGACTGATGTGGCAGCAAGAGGTCTGGATGTTGAACGAGTTAGCCATGTAATCAATTACGATATTCCAAACGATCCCGAAGCCTATACTCATCGTATTGGTCGAACAGGCCGTGCCGGTCGTCAGGGTGAGACCATTTTGTTTGTAACGTATCGTGAAAAACATTTATTACGCACGATAGAAAAGGTTACAGGTCGTAAGATCGACCAAATGCCAATCCCAAGTACGGCAACGATCAACAGGGAACGTATTCAGCGTTTCAAACAACAAATTTCTGATTCACTAAATAGTGCAGATAGTGAGTTGTTTCGTTCTATTTTGATTGACTATGCTAAGGAGACAAATGCTGATCCTCTAGATATTGCCATATCATTGGCGGTGATGGCACAAGGCAAACAACGTTTCTTGCTTGATGAAAAGCCATCTGGCAAAAACACAGACAGACAAAAAATTACTAAAGGATCGAAATTACTTGAAGTTGCTACAGGTATGGAGCGTTTTCGTATCGAAGTAGGTAGTGCGCATAAGGTTAAGGTGAACAACATCGTTGGTGCATTAGCAAATGAAGCTGGTTTGGAGAGCCAATATATTCAGAATGTCACGATTTACGATAAATACAGTACAGTAGATTTGCCGGATGGAATGCCGCGCAATTTATTTCGTGAATTGAAACAGGTCTGGGTATCTGGCAGACAATTAAATATTAGTCGACTTGACGAATTGCCAGAGCAACAAGAGCAACATGAACATCGTTCTAAATCAAAACCAAAGAAAAAACGATCCTCCAACAAGACCCGAAAACAAAAATCGGGCGAGAAAGCAAAACGACGTAAATCTAGATCTTCCAGTTAACAAAATTTTTCAATAAAGCCAACCCATCGTGCTGGCTTTTTTCTGGGTGAAACTGCGAAGCAAACAGATTATCCCGCGCAATAACAGAAGTGTATTTGCATATATACTCGGTTTCACCTGCGATATCGCTTTCTATCTTCGGCTCAACATAATAACTGTGAACAAAATAGAAGCGGCTTCCATCTTCTATACCATTCCATAAGGGGTGCACTTGCTTTTGAAATACCTGATTCCAGCCCATTGATGGAATTTTAAAAACAGTACTATTTTCATCGCGAACATTTGATTGGAAGCGCCTAACCTTCCCGGGAATAATGCCCAGACCGGCAATACCGCCATCTTCATCACTATGATCCATTAATGATTGTAAACCGAGACAAATACCTAAGAAGGGTTTGTTATTAATACATTCTCGAATAACATCATCAAGTGCTTGAGCTTTGAGGTTTTGCATACATTGACCAATCGCACCCTGACCAGGAAAGACGACACGGTCTGCAGCAATAATGATTTGCTTATTATTACTAACAGTAACGTGATCCTTGCTTTCGCTAACGGCTTCCAGTGCTTTGGCGACAGAACGCAGGTTACTGCTACCGTAATCCAGTACAACAATTTTGGACATGCGTCTTTACCGTTATAAAGAACCTTTGGTCGAAGGAATAACACCCTCTTGTTTGGGGTCGAGTTCTACAGCAGCACGTAAAGCTCGCCCAAATGCTTTGAAGATGGTTTCAGCAATATGATGTGCATTACGGCCACGAATGCTGTCAATATGAACCGTCAGCATGGCATGATTCACCAGACCCTGAAAAAACTCATAAATCAGGTCCACGTCAAAATCACCAACGCGTGCGCGCGGGTATTCAGCATGATATTCCAGTCCGGGTCGACCGGAACAATCAATTACAACTCTTGATAATGCTTCATCAAGTGGCACATAAGCATTTGCATAGCGACGGATACCTCTCTTATCTCCCAGTGCTTCAGTTAACGCCTGTCCAAGTGTAATGCCAACATCCTCAACCGTATGATGCGCATCGATCTCCAAATCACCATTTGCCTCAATACTGAGGTCGAACATGCCGTGACGGGCAATTTGTTCCAGCATATGCTCAAGAAATGGTATGCCGATATTGAGATCAGCTTTACCGCTTCCATCCAGATTAATGGAAACTTTAATTTGTGTTTCTTTCGTGTCACGTTTAACGTCGGCACTGCGCGTCATCATTATTACTATCCTGTTAAAATAAGCGTGATAGGATAACCGCAAGTGCTTTGATTACCAACAAACCAGAAGAAAAATGATCGATATCAACAAAATTAAAGAGTATTTATTAGCATTACAGGATCGTATTAGCGAAAAGTTGATGTCCATTGACGCCGATTTAGAGCTAACGGAAGACAGTTGGCAGCGTGAAGCAGGTGGCGGTGGTCGCAGTCGTGTCATGCGCAGAGGCAAGATATTTGAACAGGGTGGAATCAATTTTTCACATGTCTTTGGTGAAAACTTGCCGCTATCAGCAATGGCTCATCGTCCGGAATTGGCGGGTCGTTCATTTCAGGCAATGGGTGATTCGCTTGTGATTCATCCACTTAATCCTTATGTGCCGACCACACATATGAATGTGCGATTTTTCATCGCTGAAAAAGCTGACGAAGATCCTATTTGTTGGTTTGGTGGTGGCTTTGATCTAACGCCTTATTATGGGTTTAAGGAAGATGCAAAATATTGGCATCAAACTGCGAAGCAGGCCTGTGATCCTTATGGCGATGAGGTCTATGAAAAATATAAAAAGTGGTGTGATGACTATTTCTATTTAAAACATCGGCAGGAACCTAGGGGTATAGGTGGAATATTCTTTGACGATTTAAATGAGTGGGGCTTTGAAAAAAGTTTCAGTTTTATGCAAAGTGTTGGTGATCATTTTCTTGATGCTTATATTCCCATTGTTGAAAAACGAAAAAACATTGAATACGGACAGCAGGAAAGAGATTTTCAATTATATCGTCGCGGTCGCTATGTTGAATTTAATCTGATCTACGATCGTGGTACCTTATTTGGTTTACAATCTGGTGGTCGAACTGAATCTATATTGATGTCGCTGCCACCAAATGTTCGTTGGGATTATAACTGGAAGCCGGCATCTAGCACGAAAGAAGCTGAACTATATGAAGTATATTTAAAACCGACCGATTGGGTTAATTCTTGAAGGATCTGATTAGTCCGGTATTGTCTGTCTCTGCGATTATAACTTCTCTAGCATTGATCTATTTTTATCATAATAAGTTTAAAAAAACTTTCTGGAGGGTAAGTAGGGGTTTGAAGGTTTGGAAATAGTGGTGATTTGTTCAGTGCTAGTCTTTGTATTAATCAGCTAGATCTCCAGCCAGAATGTTACGGGTCCATCATTGACAAGGCTTACCTGCATATCAGCACCAAATACACCAAAGCTAGTATCAGGATAATTACTTTTTGCATGTTCCTTAAGATAGTCAAAGAGAGGTTTCCCTTTATTTGGCGGAGCGGCATTGGAAAAGCTGGGGCGTAGACCTTTATTAGTGTCGGCAGCCAGTGTGAACTGGGGGACAAGAAGTAGACCGCCATTAATATCCTTGAGAGAATGATTCATTTTATCGTTGTCGTCGGGAAAGACACGATAACTGATTATTTTTTGAAATAATCTATTAGCCGATTCCTGATCGTCTTCTTGTTGCATACCGATTAGAACAAGAAGACCTTTATTGATTTCGGCTATAGTCGAATCATCAATCCTAACTGAGGCATGAGAAACACGTTGCAGTAGACCAATCATAGAACAGTGTAACTATTTATATACTTTCAATTCCATTTTTTCCTGCTACTAGCAGAATATCTGCTGATCGTCTTGCAAATAGACCATTTGTCACCACGCCAGAGATTTGGTTTAGCTTCATTTCCAATTCTGGCGGGTTTTGAATTTTCATATTGCGTACGTCGAGTATAATGTTGCCATTATCTGTAGTAAAACCCTCCCTTAATACTGGTTGTCCACCTAATTTAGCAATCTCTCTGGCAACATAGCTTTGTGCCATCGGAATGACTTCTACAGGAAGCGGAAATTTGCCTAACATTGTAACCATCTTGCTTTCATCAACAATACAAACAAACTTTTTGCTGGCAGCGGCAACAATCTTTTCACGGGTAAGTGCGCCACCACCACCTTTGGTCAGGTAATGATGCTTTGTTGCTTCATCCGCGCCATCAACATATACCGGAATATCAATCACACTGTTTAAAGGTAAAACGGGAATTCCTATTTCTTTTAATAATTTTTCACTCGCGACAGAGCTTGAGACTGCCCCCTCAATACGTTCTTTGAATGCGGAAAGCTCTTCGATGAAGAAATTAACTGTACTACCAGTACCAACGCCGACAACCGTACCATCTTCAATGAACTTGATCGCTGCCTTGGCAACTTCCCGTTTTCTATCGTCTTGTGACATTGCTTACCTCAATCTGTATATGTTTGATGTAATGAGCATGTTATCTTATGCACATGTTTAATGAATACAAGCAATTAATCGAGCAAGCATCGAAATGTGTTTATGCCGTTGCGAAACGGACGGATCTGGATCATGCTGCGCAAATTAGTGAACGATTAGCCAATTCAATATGGTTAAAGCGCGAAGATCAGCAGCCGGTTTTCTCTTATAAGTTACGTGGAGCCTATAACATGATGGCTGCATTGTCTGATGAGGATCGCTCGCGCGGTGTAATCGCCGCTTCTGCGGGTAATCATGCACAAGGTGTTGCGCTGGCGGCGCAAACATTAAATATGAAGGCGACTATTGTTATGCCTAAAACAACACCTGATATTAAAGTAGCATCGGTTAAACGCCTGCAAGGTGAGGTCTTGCTTCATGGCAACACTTATGATGATGCAAAGATTCATGCTGAATTAATCTCACGTGAAAAAGGGCTGACCTATATCCCTCCTTATGATCATCCGCTAGTTATCGCCGGTCAGGCAACGGTAGCGGTAGAGTTCATGGAACAACATTCAGCGCCGGATATTATTTTTGTGCCTGTTGGTGGTGGTGGTTTGATCGCGGGTATTGCTGTTTATTTGAAAGAAAACAATCCGAACATAAAAATTATTGGTGTTGAGCCGGATGAAGCACCTTGCATGCATGCAGCCTTTGCAGCTGGTGAGCGTGTAGTACTGGATAAGATCGGTATCTTTGCCGATGGTGCAGCAGTCAAACAGGCTGGAGATGAGAACTATCGTATCAGTAAAGAATTAGTCGACGAGATCATATTAGTTACGAATGATGAAATCTGTGCAGCAGTTAAGGATATCTTTGAAGATACGCGATCCATTCCTGAACCTGCTGGCGCATTGGCATTGGCAGGTTTAAAGCAATATGTTGTGCGTGAAAAAATCAGGAATAAAGAACTAGTTGCCATCTTTAGTGGCGCCAATGTTAATTTTGATCGCCTGCGTCATATCGCCGAACTCACCGCGCTTGGTGAAAATAGTGAAGCATTGTTGGCGATTCAGATTCCCGAGCAACCCGGTAGCTTCCGCCGTTTATGTCATGACCTTGGACCAAGACTGATTACCGAGTTTAATTATCGTTATGCTGATCATAATGATGCACAGGTATTTGCCGGTGTGCAGCTAAAGCAAGGAGTTTTTGAAAAAAATAAATTGCTGGAGCATCTTGCAGATAAAGGTTATTTGGTAACAGACCTTAGCAAAGATAATGTCGCTAAGATGCATATACGTTACATGGTTGGCGGTCATGCACCACAAGCAGGTGATGAAGTGTTATATCGTTTTGAGTTTCCTGAGCGTTCCGGTGCCTTATTACATTTTTTAGCTGAAATGGGTGAGCGCTGGAACATCAGTTTATTTCATTATCGAAATCATGGTGCTGCCTATGGCCGTGTGCTTATGGGCTATCAGGTAAAACCCGATGAGCATGTAGCATTAAATATATTTTTAAATGAATTAGGGATTCCTTATTGGGAGGAAACCGGGAATCCGGCATATAATTTGTTTTTAAGTTAAGAGTTCTTTTTTTCTATGTTTTTTGCTTTGATAGCGGTTGCTTTCAAAATCTTCATTACGACATAATCTTTCTCTTTTATAATATACAAAAATAGTCATGTGGTTTAAGAATTTACGTATTTATCGGTTTACCAAAGATATTGACCTCTCACCTGATGCTCTGGAAGAAGCATTAGCTGAACAGGCATTTCAACCTTGTAATAATATGGACTTCAGTCGTATTGGCTGGGTATCACCACTAGGGCGTAATAGTGAAATGCTGACGCATACTGCGAGCGGATTTACTATGATCTGTGTACGTAAACAGGAAAAGATTTTGCCGTCTGCTGCGATCAATGAATTAGTTGAAGAAAAGATTGCTGAGGTTGAATCGGAAAACGCGCGCCCAGTTTATCGTAAAGAAAAGCGCAATATTAAAGAAGATGTTTTGCATACATTATTACCGCGCGCGCTTACTCGTTCAGCAGTGACGTATGCTTATATTGATTCAAAACAAAAATTATTGGTCATTGATACGTCGAGTTCTGCCAAGGCTGAAGAGTTTATGGATCACTTACGTTCAAGTCTAGGTAGTCTGCCTGTCGTACCTTTAAAGAGTCATAGTGATACGGCAAATATCATGACGCATTGGTTGAAGGAAAGAATGCCGGAACATTTTGAACTCGATAATGAATGCGAATTACAAAACCCGCGTGAAAGTAAGAATATCGTTCGTTGTAAAAATCAGGAACTGGAAAGCGCTGAAATAACGAGTCATTTAAAGGCAGGTAAACGTGTTGTGCAGTTAGCTCTGGTGTGGCGTGATGCAATTCGCTTTATCTTGCATGAAGACTTTTCGGTTAAGCGATTACGTTTCGAGGAATTTGTGAAGGAACAGGCGGAAATTGAAACGGCTGATCGTTTGACACAGTTTGATCAGGATTTTGTTGTCATGAGTTTGCAATTACATCAGTTGATTAAAGAATTGATAGAAGAGTTAGGTGGCGTAGAAAAAGAAGATTAAGCATGAAGATTTATCTCGCATCTCGTTCACCACGTCGACAGGAATTGTTAAAACAAATCGATATTGATTTTGAATTACTTGATGTCGAGATCGATGAATTATGGGATGGAATTGAGTCACCTGAAGAGTATGTTTGTCGTGTTGCAAAAGAGAAGGCGCAAACAGCCTATCAGCATTGCGATAAGACATTGCCATTACTTGCCGCCGACACCGCCGTGGTGTTGAATAATGAAATCCTTGGTAAGGCCGAAAGAAGAGAAGATGTGTTTACCATGTTGCAACGACTTTCCGGCAAAACACATCAGGTGTTATCTGCGGTAACCGTCATTCATCAGCAGGAACGTACAATACTGAATACAAATGAAGTGAGTTTTCGTCATATTAAAGAAGCGGAGATAGAGGCATATTGTTTAACTAACGAGCCACTTGGTAAAGCCGGTGGTTATGCGATTCAGGGTCATGCTGCCGTGTTTATCAAGCAGCTTGTAGGGAGTTATAGCGGCGTTATGGGCTTACCGCTGTATGAAACATATGAGTTATTAATACATTCATAACTTACTAGAACAATAGCCAAAAAAAATGCGCCACAGATAATTCTGTGACGCATTGTTATGCGATGCGAAATTAAACGCTTATAGCAAGATACCACCATACTGAACAAAGAATGGTGTGAATACCAGACTCAGAATTGCAGATAGCTTGATAAGGATATTTAGTGAAGGACCTGAAGTATCTTTCATCGGGTCACCCACGGTGTCACCAACAACAGCTGCAGCATGCTCATCCGAACCTTTGCCGCCGTGATTGCCAGCCTCGATAAATTTCTTAGCATTATCCCATGCGCCACCGCTATTAGATGATGAGATGGCCATTACACCACCAGCAACTAGCGAGCCGATCAACATAGCCGCTACAGCTTCAACACCATACAAAAAGCCTACAGCGATTGGTGAGCCCATGATCAGCACGCCAGGAGCAATCATTTCTTTTAGCGCCGCTTTAGTCGATATAGCGACACATTTCGCGTAGTCAGGTTTAGCAGTGCCCTCCATGATGCCCGCAATCGTCTTGAATTGATGACGCACTTCTTCAATCATGGCGAATGCCGCAGAACCTACCGATTTCATCGTCATAGCAGAAAATAGGAATGGAAGAACCGCGCCAATGAAAAGGAAAGTAAACACCAGCGGCTCAAGCAAGCTCATTCTTATTGGTTCACCGCGTAATGTTTCTGCAGCCGTAATAAAGGCCGCGAACAAAGCTAGAGAAGTCAATATTGCAGCACCGATGGCAAATCCTTTACCAATCGC
>JAURNY010000020.1 GCA_030829955.1 Gammaproteobacteria bacterium
CAACAGATAACGCGGTAATGACGGCGGAACTTCCCGGCACAGGAGATACTGTAATGTTATGTTCATGTGCAGCCGCTACAAGACGGTAACCCGGATCATTAATTAGAGGGGTGCCGGCATCAGAAATAATAGCAATGGATTCACCATTATTTAATCTCTCAATTAATTTGACCGTTTGCTCTATCTCATTGTGTTCATGATAGGCATACATCGGTGTATTAATTGCAAAGTGTTGTAGTAATGGTCTGCTATGTCGAGTATCTTCCGCTGCAATCAAGTCGACTGATTTTAATATCTCGACCGCACGCGGACTCATATCGCCAAGATTACCGATTGGAGTAGCAACTATATATAATGTCCCGTTCACACTATTATTAAACCTGTTGTGATTATGACTGTCGAATTAAACATTGCTATGTAAGAATAAACTTATGCGAATCTCATTACTTGTATTACTCTCAATTTTAACGCTAACTGCCTGCGGACCTGCAAGGGAAGATAATGTCACACAGGTTGACCTGGAACAATCCGCCCGTGAGTTTCTACAAACAGGTGACTATTCCGCAGCAGCCGAAACCTATTTGGTATTAGTAGAAGATGACAAAACTAATGCCTCTTTATACCGATTAAAGGCCAGCGCAGCATTTATTGAAGCAGGTAATTACGATCGTGCCTTTGAAATTCTGCAAAATACAAACATAAGCGAAGAAGAGAGCCTGCAGGTTGCCCGCAAAGAAATATTAAGCGCCAGACTCAATCTTGAATTTGGACAGGCTGCTCAGGCAGTCAACATATTGCAAGGCTTGCCAGCAGACACTATTCCACCCAATCTGCGCTATGCCTATCACGATATACTTGCTCGGGCACATTACAAACAAGCTGAATATATGGCAGCAATAAAAGAGCGATTAATTGCCGATGAATTTGCTGGCGAAAATAAGGAAGAGAATTATCGACAGCTCTGGACAACCTTGCGCGATATTCCAACTGATATACTGGAAGAAAACCGCTTTAATACAGATCAAGATATTGCCAGTTGGCTAGAATTAGTCTCAATCTATCGCACCTATCGCTTTAATCCGGATCGATTAGATGATGCCATTGAAGGCTGGAAACAACGTTATCATGACCACCCGGCGTTTGTTTCTATCGTGCCGGGGATGAGAGAAAAAAGCGCGATTTATGTTCATCGGCCAAAGAAAATTGGCTTGTTATTACCATTTAATAATCAGTTTAAAAAAGCTTCTGCCGCAGTTCGTGATGGTTTACTGGCAGCCTGGTATCAAGACAACAACAAGGATAAATCACAAATCGTTGTATACGATTGCAATGCATTAAATATCACAGAAACCTACCGACAAGCAGTAAACGACGGTGTGGAATACATTGTCGGTCCATTGGAAAAAGAAGCGGTGCAAAGTTTGATGCAAATGTCAGATTTAACAATTCCCGTGCTGGCTTTAAATCGTCTGGATAATGTAACGGAATGGAAAAAAGACAAACTGATACAGTTTGGTCTGGCACCGGAAGATGAGGCTATGCAGATAGCCGACATTGCCAAACAGGACGGCTATTCCATGGCGCTGGTGATCACACCGGACAATAACTGGGGGAGACGAATTGCAGAGAGTTTTCAACAGCGTTGGAATGAACTCGGCGGAACTGTTCTGGAACAGGTTCATTTTTCTGGCGAGCGACGTGATTTCGCTACTCCAGTAAAAGAAGTACTAAACATCGATAGTAGTAAAGCCCGAATTCAGGATGTTCGCAATACATTAAACTTACGTTTGAATTCCGAGGAACGCCGCCGACAGGATGCTGAATTTATTTTTGCGGTTGCCATACCGGCTGATGCCAGACAATTATTACCGCAAGTGCGTTTTTTTCGCGCAGAAGATTTACCTATCTATTCTACATCACACATTTTTTCAGGGATCGTAGATAGCACACGTGATACCGACATGAATAATGTGTTATTTGTCGATATACCTTGGGTTATTGATACTAGACGTCAACTTTCATTGATACAGGATAATCTGAATAATTCACTTAATCAAAACAATTCAAACTATCGCCGCTTATATGCAATGGGCATAGATGCTTACCATTTAATACCCGAACTCAATCGTATGCGTTTGGAAAAAAATGTGGTGTTTAGTGGTGAAACTGGAGATCTACAATTAAGTAATGACAATATATTAAAACGCAAATTACTCCGAGCGCAGTTTTTAGATGGAAAACCGGTCTTGATTAAGTAAGTATATAAGTGCAAGGATTATTTATATCGACGGAAATTAGTAAATTGACAGAAGACATCGCCGCTAACTATCTCACTGAACAATCAATAACCATAGTAAAAAACTCTCGCTGTCGCTTTGGTTAAATTGATCTAATAGCATTATAGATTAACTGTTGCGTCTTTATTGAAGTACGTTACCGAAGACACCCCTCATTATTGTCCACATTAGATACGATTAATCAGGCAAAGATGAATAAACTAATTTCCACCAGCGAATATTTTTTATTATTTGATTTTATTGGCATTGCCGAGACCTTAATAATCCCAAAAAAGTAGCAAAAATCGTAATCAATTCACCTACTGAATTGCATCTAGCAATTCGATAATCACAAAAACTAACAGCCATTTGAATGAAAAACTGGAATCATTAGTAGTGATTCAGGCATAATCACATTTTTAAATAATTCACATCATTATGGATCCAGTTCAACGTATAAAAGATAACTTTCAGGAAAGTATTCGAGTCAAAACCGAAGCAACTAATGTACTTGCTCCCGTGATTGCAAAAGCAGCAGAGGCTATTTCCAATGCACTTTTAAATGACCACAAGATTATGGCCTGTGGTAACGGCGGATCTGCTGCGGATGCCCAACATTTTTCAGCGGAAATGTTGAATCGTTTTGAGATGGAGCGTCCGGGACTACCGGCTATCACATTAACAACCGACTCTTCAACACTAACCTCTATTGCTAATGATTACCAATTTGCTGAAATCTATTCCAAGCAAATCAGGGCGTTAGGCCAGCCTGGCGATGTGTTATTAGCAATCAGTACCAGTGGCGAATCCCATAACATTATTCACGCTGTAGATGCTGCGCATGATAGAGACATGGTTGTGATTGCATTAACCGGTCGTGAAGGCGGGCAAATTGCGGATTTAATGAACGAAAATGATGTCGAAATACGCGTACCTACCTGGTCTACGGCAAGGATTCAGGAAGTACATATTATGGCCATTCATTGTATTTGTGATCTGGTTGATTTACGTCTACTCGGTCAGGATAGTTAAAAAGGAATTAGTTATTATGAATAAATTACATATTGTTAGTCTTATATTTTCATTAATTGCATTATTTATGTTATCCGGTTGCGCAGCCGTTGCTATCGGAGGGGCTGGCGCTGCAGCTACGTCATTTAAAGACAGACGAACTACAGGAGCTCAGATAGAAGACCAAACGATTGAAGTGAAAGTCGGACTGAAATTACGTGCTGATGCTGAAATTGATGAACAGGCTCATATTAATGTCACTAGTTACAACACTGTTGTTTTACTTACCGGCGAAACTCCTACCGATACCATACGCCAACGTGCAGTAGATCTAGTGAAAAGCGTTGAAAAGGTCACACATATCTATAATGAATTAACTATTAACGCGCCCAGCTCCATGACATCTCGTAGTAGTGACTCATTGATTACCTCTAAATTAAAAACCAAACTCTTTACTAATGAAGGCGTAAATGGTTTAGCTGTTAAAATTATTACTGAAAAAGGTGTTGTTTATCTGATGGGGCTGGTAAGTAAAGCAGAAGCAGAAGCAGCAACTGATATTGCGCGCAACACCGGCGGAGTGCAAAAAGTCATAAAACTCTTTCAATACATTGACTAAAAATTTAAGCTATATATGGATTCATATAAATCTCTATCTACTTTACTAAAAAAGTAGGCAATGAACTCGTCAAAATATAATTCGTATTGCTGCATCTTTTTCAATGTAATAGTTACTGCTTGCTCAACAGGATAACAGTAGATACCCATAATAATAGTTGGGGAAGTAATTATTTTACATTGTTTTTCACGCGCGACATTTAATATTAATTTGTACTGATAACAGGATCTTAATAAATCGGCTTCATCATAATTACCCCCATGCCAAACTGGACCGAAGGCATGGATAATCGCATCAACTATTAACGTTGTGATATCAGCATGAATAATTTTGGTCATATCAACACTGACTGTATATATTCGTGATAAATCGTTAAAGTGACATTTTATTAAATTATAAACAGCATCATGTTCAATCACTCTTCACAATTAAAAGATCAATTAAAAAAAGCGCTTTCTGAAAAAGGTGCAGATTATCAGGCCCGAACACGTTACCTTGATCATAATACACAACCTGTCTATACCAACCGCCTGATTCTAGAAGACTCACCCTATTTATTACAACACGCGCATAACCCAGTCGATTGGTATCCATGGGGGAAAGAGGCTTTTGAACAGGCTAAACAGCATAATAAACCTGTTTTTCTGTCTATTGGTTACTCAACATGTCATTGGTGTCATGTCATGGAAGAGGAAAGTTTTGATAATGAAGATGTTGCTAAAGTCATGAATGAACTTTTCATTTGTATCAAGGTTGATCGTGAATTAAACCCGGATGTAGATACCTACTATATGACTGCCGTCATGATGATGCAGGGGCAAGGTGGTTGGCCGATGAGTAGTTTTCTAACGCCCGATAGAAAACCATTCTTTGGTGCCACTTATTTCAGACCCGGACAATTTTTAACATTGATGCATCGTGTTGATGAATTATGGCAACAACAATATCAGGATTTAATTGAACAAGCTGATCACTACAGTCAGCAAATCAGTAATGCCATGGCTGCAAGAACATCGTTAAACGAGATTGGGATTAATGTAGTAGAGCTTACCGCGCAAACATTAATGAATCATTATGATCCACAGCATGCCGGCTTTGGTGGCGCACCCAAGTTTCCGAATGAACCTTATCTTTATTTTCTGTTTGACTATGTCATCTTCAAACAGGATGAAGAGATACTATCCCGACTAACGGAAACTCTGGATGTACTATTATGTGGAGGTATTTATGATCAGTTCGGTGGAGGCTTTCATCGCTATGCTACCGATGCCAACTGGTTAATTCCGCATTTTGAGAAAATGCTTTATAACCAGGCAAATCTGGCAGTTCTTTATACTCAAGCATGGCAAATAACACATAATCCAGAGTACAAACGTATCAGCAAAGAAATACTGGACTATGTATTGCGGGAAATGACTAATGCCGACGGCGCGTTTTTTTCAGCGACTGATGCCGATAGTGAAGGTGAAGAAGGTAAATATTTTGTCTGGAATAGTGAAGAGATTAAATCGATCCTCGGTAATGATGCCGGTTTGCTTATCGATTTGTATCAATTTAGCGATGCTGGAAATTTTGAAGGATATACCATCCCTAATCTGAATAAACCTTTAAATTATTATGCTAAAAAAAATGGGTATGATTATGATGAATTACTTATCAGGCTCGACAAAATAAAAGAAACATTATTAGCTGAAAGAATTAAACGTATTCCACCTTTGCTTGATGACAAAGTCATTACCGCATGGAATGGCATGATGATAAAAGCATTTTCGTTTGCTAGTTTGATATTCAATGAATCCAGCTATATTGTTGCCGCAGAACGTGCAGCACATTATGTCCTAAAAACTAATAAGACTAACAATAATCAACTTAGCCGAACCAGCCTGAATGGTAATGCTACAACATCTGCACTACAGGAAGATTACGCTTATCTGGCAGAGGCATTACTTCTTCTTTATGACGCTACTCAAAATAATTTCTGGCTGGAACACGCCCGTAAACTTACTAATTACATGCTGAAACACTTTTGGGACAAAGAAACGGGCGGCTTCTTTATGTCAGCACAAACAGGTAACAATTTATTACCCTCTGCGCCAAAAGAAACCCAGGATAATGCCACTTCATCAGGTAATTCTGTTGCACTAAACCTCGTCTGCAGATTATGGCGCCGCACCGGTGATGCAAATTATCAACACTATGGACAACAGCTTGTGCAGGCATTCTCAGATGATATATCGCAACGACCATATAGTTCAGCTTATATGATCAAGGGGCTACTGGAATTATTAGCCGGGGAACAACAATCATATTGCTGGGCAGGTAATGGCAAAGTATTCATTAATGCATGCGCTATGGAGCAGGATGAATATTATCTATTATCCATCGACATTAATATTAACGAGGGCAACTATCTAAACCTGCAAGAAGATTCAGAACTCCCAGTTTTACTTGAAACTGAACGGGGCTGGCACGTTGAAGATATTGAGTATCCTGATACGGTTGAAAAACAGGTTCAATACCAAATAGAAACGAAAAAAGTTTATGAGGGTAACATCACGATTAATGCCAAATTGCGCGCAATCGATACTAATAAACTGAATATTTGCAAACTAAAACTGACACTACAGGCTTGTGATACAACTCATTGCTTAGCACAGGAAAAACATATCGTCACTGTGTTTTTAGCTCATTAAAAATTCTGCGATAAGACTTCTGTATGAATACCCTTGTTTTCCAGCAAGCCAACACAATTCAACATCTTATCCAGCGTACAGTTCGCATCATATAAAGCAAAAATAATAACATTATCATGCTCTGGAACTTCATGGAGTAATAGACAGTGTACATGGTCATTCAACGGTTTAAGAATCTTCAATAAGTCTTCTTCTGTTTCGGGCAATAAATTTAACGCAACTATACATTGCCCTGCCATCGCTTTGCTTAATGAAACATAAAATTGCTCATCATATAAACATTTTGGATGCTGCTCACCTGCATAGATATCAATGAGGATTAAATCGAATTTTTGTTGATTATTTTTTAGATAATCTTCTGCTGTTGCGATAACAATATCCTGCTGCTTTATTTGAAAATATTGTTCTGCCAAAGCAGCTATTTTTTGATCGGCTTCGATTGATACCAGGTTTAAATCAGGAAAAGTATGTTTTAAATAACGATCAATTGAACCTGTACCTGCACCTATATTTAAACAATTTACAGACCTATCCACTAACTCTATGGCATAAAGCATAGTATTTAGATTAGGCAGCAATAATTCGTTTGGTTTATCGAGATTGATCAAACTCTGTATCATCTCACCACCTAAACTCATCCAGCGATAAGATTGATATTGTCGAATAGATATCAATTCGCCATTACAAACCTTCTCATACAGTAACTCTGTTTGAGATAGTTCGAGATCGTATAGGTCCTGTATAAGTGACATGGATAATTAATTTTGTTTAGTGAAAAGTATAAAGCAAGCAATGTGTTTGATACACTGCGTCTCGAATTTTTGAGAGGATTTATTTGTGGCAGAATTTTCTATAGGTCAGCGCTGGGTCAGTCATACTGAAACTGATTTAGGACTTGGAATTATCATTGGAATAGAAGGTCGACAGGTCGAGATCAGTTTCCCTGCTGCCAATGAACAACGTATTTATGCCACTGATAGTGCGCCTCTCACGCGCATAGAACATAAACCCGGCGAAATCATTAGCAATAATGATGGCTTAATCATAGAAGTGATGGACACAGAAGAGCACAAAGGCCGAATTATTTATCACGGTAAAGATACCAATGGCAATGAACATCAAATTGATGAGCTCGATTTAAACTGTTTGATCGAACTCACCACGCCAAAACAACGTTTACTGAGTGGTCAACTTGACAATCCTCGTGCCTATGAATTACGTTGTGCCACCCTGAAACAACTGGATAAATTACAACAATCCGGTGTTAGCGGTTTGTTGGGTTCGCGTACTAGCTTATTACCTCACCAAACCTATATTGCTCATGAAGTTGCAAAACGCTATGCGCCCAGAGTATTGCTGGCGGATGAAGTGGGATTAGGTAAAACAATTGAAGCCGGAATGATTCTACATTATCAGTTGCATACCGGTCTCGCCAGTAGAATCTTAATCATAGTACCCGACACCCTGACTCACCAATGGCTGGTTGAGATGTTAAGACGTTTCAATTTGCATTTTGCATTATTTAATGAAGAACGCATTGCTGGTCTGCGAGAAATGGCAGATGGTAACCCTTTTGATAGCGAACAACTTATTATCTGTAGTTTGGGTGACATAACGAGTGACCCGATGTTATTTAAGGATGCGAGTAATGCAGACTGGGACATGATCGTTGTGGATGAAGCTCATCATTTACATTGGGGTAAAGATGACATCGGTCATGATTACCGCTGTATTGAAACATTAGCTAAAAAAACATGTGGTTTATTATTACTAACCGCGACACCGGAACAAGTTGGTCTGGCCAGTCACTTTGCGCGTTTACGTTTACTTGATGCGGCGCGCTTTCATGATTTGAATAGTTTTATTGCAGAAGAAAAAGATTATCGCAAACTGAATGATATCGTCAGTGAACTACTTGATAATCAAACACAGGCATTATCATCATCAATCGTTGATGATATTAATCATTATCTGGGTGAAGACACACTTGTAACGACTTCACCTGATGAAACAACCCGGGAAGATATCGTCAACCGCCTGCTTGACCAACATGGCACCGGACGTGTTTTTTTACGAAATACTCGTGAAGCTATCAAAGGCTTCCCGCAAAGAAAATTGATTGCAACCGGATTAACAACGCCTGAACAATATTCTTCATTATCAGGTAGTGCCGGTTTATATCCTGAACATCATGCTGATATTAATGACTGGCTCAAAATAGATCCACGAGTTGATCATCTAATCGAATTATTAAAATCATTACCCGATGAAAAAGTATTGGTCATTTGCGCATATGCAGAGACAGCCATTGCATTGGAAAAATATCTACAACTTCGTGTCGGTATTCGTACAGCCGCCTTTTATGAGGGCTTAAGCATTATCGAACGTGATCGTGCTGCCGCCTACTTTGCCGATCATGAAATGGGCGCACAATTACTGGTCTGTTCAGAGATCGGTAGCGAAGGCAGAAACTTTCAGTTCTCTCATCATCTTGTGTTATTTGATTTGCCGAAAAATCCGGACTTGCTAGAGCAACGTATTGGTCGGCTTGATCGTATTGGACAAAATAAAGATATCCATATACATGTGCCCTACATTGAAAACTCTGCTCAAGCAGTTTTATTCCGTTGGTATCACGAAGGGTTAAATATTTTTAATGAAAGTTGTGCCGCAGGATATTCCATCTATGAAAAATTTGCTAATGAACTTCATGCTGTCATTGAACAACCGGAACGTGATATGACCAAGCTAATTGAAGATACCAGCAAAGAAAAAAATGCGGTTAAAGATGCCATGCAGGCAGGGCGAGACCGTTTGATCGAACTCAATTCCTGTCGCAAGGACAAGGCTGAAGAAATTATAAAGGAAATAAAACAGCAAGAAGAAGCTGATGAGTTAATAGGTTTTATGGAAATCATGTTTGATGCTTACGGCATTGATCATGAAGAACATTCTGACAAGACATGGATACTGCATCCCAGTGACCATATGCGAACTGGGTATTTCCCCGGGCTCGGCGATGAAAGCATGACGGTGACATTTGATCGTGAGAAAGCATTGAGTCGCGAAGACTTTGCCTTTGTTAGCTGGGAACACCCAATGGTGTCTGAATCAATGGATATGGTGATCAATAGTGAAATAGGTAATGCATTTGTCACTACACTTGAAATGGATGGTATTGAATCAGGCACGATATTACTGGAAACATTTGCAACGGTAAGCAGTATTGCCCCAAAATATTTACAGCTTGGTCGCTACCTGCCCTTGTCACCTTTAAGAACATTGATTAGTAAAGACAAAAAGAACTATGCCAAGGCACTCACGCATGAAAAATTAAACAAACTCTGTATGAAGATCGATAAAAAAATAGCATTAGCAATCATCAAACAGATTAAAAAAGAAATTGAAACCATGATCGATTTTGCACAAAAGTTTACTAATACCTCGTTAAAAGAGAAAAAAGAGACTGCAATCCAAGCTGTCGATAATAAACTTGGTGAAGAAATCAAACGGCTAAAAAAACTAAAACAAAACAATGCTACCATTCGTGATGAAGAGATAGAGTTCTTAATATCTCAACTTAATGCCTGTAAAACAGTCATTAATGAAGCCAAGTATGAAATGCAGGCATTAAGACTTGTTATCGTTAAATAAATAATTGATGTTATTAAATTAGAATCATAATCAATCAATACTAACCTTGTTGATTTTTCAGCGCGGCATCGGAATTAATTAAGGAAACCTCGAGTGGAGCATTAGGGAAAAGTTTTGTACTCGGATGTACTTATGCCGCTATAGCATGGACGCGAAATACCAACAAACTCGCCGAAAAGTGGAAACAAAAAAATTATTTAACCACTTTCAAATGCGGCTTTTTCTTTGAATTTTTTTTCTGACCAGGTTCTGTTTCATTTTGCGCTAAAGTGTCAGACTGAGAATCACTTTCTGCTACCGCAAAATCTTCTTCTTCAGGAAAGATCATGCCGCGTCCATTTTCTCTAGCATAGATTGCCAGCACAGCATTAGCAGGGAAATAAATATTCATGCTTTGACCAGAGAACTGTGCTTTGAAATTGATATAGTCATTACTTAAATTAAGATCACGGACAGCAGGTGGGGAGACATTCAAAACAATGCGATTATCCTGTGCAAATTCCATTGGCACACTTAAGTCATTACCACTCGTATCAACAAGTAAATGCGGTGTTAAATGATTATCACAAATCCAGTCATAAAGTGCGCGTATGAGATAAGGCTTGCTGGATGTCACGTTTTGACTCCGAAGATTTACACCGTCTCGTTATATTCTTTTTCCGTTGGCGACAGGCTTTCCTTAAACGCGTCACGCTCGAATAAACGGTCTGCATACTGTTGCAGCGGTTTTGCTGACGTCGGCAACTTCACGCCATATTGAGTCAAACGCCACAATAACGGAGCCATACAACAGTCAACTAATGTGTACTCTTCAGACATAAAGAATGGCATTTGCGTAAAACTTGGTGAAACTGCAGTAAGATTATCGCGCAATTCTTTTTTTGCATTAGCTGCAGCAATATCGTTATCACCTTTCAGATCATCCAGTACAGAATATAAATCCTGCATTACGCGAAAACGTAATTGACGATTTCCGGCACGTGTAACCGGATCAACCGGCATCAATGGGGGATGAGGAAAGCGTTCATCGAGATATTCCATGATGATTTGTTCATCATACAAAACCAAATCACGGTCAATCAGTGTAAGAATTGAGTTGTAAGGATTAAGCTCGTTTAACTCTTCCGGTTTAGTATCGTCTTCACCGATATAATTAATTTCCACATTGACATCTTTCTCTGCCAGAACAATACGGACGGCATGTCCGATTGGACTGTCATAGTCAGAATATAACAGCATCATTGAACGACGATTGGCGATACTTACCATGATTTTCTCCAGCCTGAAACTACAAAGCGCCGGATTATACTACAGCCTGACCCTTTCGTGTGCAGGATCAGGCTGTTTTTTTTACGTTAATGTATATCGCGCCAGTATTCTTTCTTAAGCGCGAAGGCAAGACCAGCAAAAATAATCAGATACAGCATTACCCAGTAGCCGATTTTCTTGCGGTTTAATGATACAGGTTCACCCATGTATACCAGAAAATTCACCAGATCCTTTACAGTCTGGTCGTATTCTTCAGGACTTTGAGAACCAGGTGTCACTAATTTGAGATCATCAAATGTAGGTGAATGATTTTCACCTTCTTCAATACTGTGAGTCTCCAAAACTTGTAAGCCCTGCAAATCCCACAACACATGCGGCATGCTAGCATTGGCAAACACTAAATTGTTTACGCCAAAGGGTCTGCTCTCATCGATATAGAAACTTTTAAAATAGCTGTACAGATAATCTGGGCCTTTTGCTCGAGCAATGACCGACAAATCAGGCGGGGCTACTCCCCAGAAAGTTAAAGCAACGTCTTCATCCATTGCCACTGTCATGGTGTCGCCAACTTTCTCATCGCCAAAGATAAAATTCTCTTGTAACACGGCATCAGTAATACCTAGATCTTTACCCATACGATTAAAACGCATGTATTTAGCTGAATGACAACCTGTACAATAATTTACAAAAATTCGCGCTCCGCGTTGTAATGACAATTGATTAGACAAATCAACATCCATATGCAGCAACTTCGCTCCGCTAGCTGCCAGACCGATCGCCGGAGATACGAAAAAGGTGGCAACGAAAACCAAAATGAATTGTTTTAAATATCGCATCATGAAGTCACCCTGTCTGGAACTGGTTTGTCTTTATCTACTTTTGTGTAAAACGGCATTGTCAGGAAAAATAGAAAATAGATGACACTACAAATTCTAGCCATCCAGGTATAGAGCGGTGTCGCCACTTGCAATCCTAACCAGCCCAACATTAAAAAGCAGATAACGAAGAGGGTTAAGGCAATACGGTAATTTATACCGCGATATCGCCAGGATTTAACAGGGCTTCTATCCAACCAGGGCAATAATAAAAATATACTGACCGCTAAGCCCATTGCGACAACGCCAGGGAATGCGGAGCCAGCAATGGATGGCACGGCTCTTAAAATTGCATAAAACGGAGTGAAATACCAAACCGGCGCAATATGTTCAGGTGTTTTCAACGGATCAGCCGGAATAAAGTTAGCACTTTCCAAAAATAACCCTTGCGTCCCAGGCACATGCATCTCTGGTGCAAAGAACACCACTGCAAAGAAAAAAATTAAAAAGACTGCTGCACCAAAAATATCTTTTACGGTGTAGTAAGGATGAAATGGAATCCCGTCAACAGGAATTCCTTCCGCATTTTTATTTTTTTTAATCTCTACACCATCAGGATTATTAGAGCCTGTTTCATGTAAAGCCAAAATATGTACACCTATCAAACCAGCAATCAAAAATGGAAATGCAATCACATGTAATGAAAAAAAGCGGTTTAGAGTAACATCAGAAACAACATAATCCCCTCGTATCAATTCAGCTAAAGCTTCACCAACAAATGGTACTGCACCGAACAACGAGATAATTACTTGCGCACCCCAGTAAGACATTTGCCCCCATGGCAACAGATATCCAAAAAAAGCTTCCCCCATTAATAATAGATATAACGCCATACCTGTCAGCCATAGTAGTTCTCTTGGCTTTTTATATGAGCCGTACAATAAGGCGCGAAACATATGTAGATAGATCACAATAAAGAATGCTGATGCTCCAGTTGAATGCATATATCGCACAAACCAGCCCCATTCAACATCTCGCATAATGTATTCAACTGACGCAAATGCTTCAGCCGCAGAAGGTTTATAATTCATTGTCAACCATATGCCAGTGATGACCTGAATCACAAATACCAATAGCGCAAAGCCGCCAAAGTAATACCAGAAATTAAAATTTTTAGGGGCGTAATATTTAGCTAGATGTTCGTTCCAGTTCGACATTAAGGGGAAACGGTCATCAACCCAGTCACGCAGGCAGGCAAGGTTCTTAACAATCATATTATCATTAGCCATTATGCAACCTCACTATCTTCACCGATCAACAGAGTTGTTGGTGTCAAAAATTTATAAGGTGGCACAACCAGATTGTTTGGGGCTGGTACACCTTTATATACGCGACCAGCCAAATCGAATCTTGATCCATGACAAGGACAAAAGAAACCGCCCTTCCAGTCTGAGGCAGGTGGACTTTCGGAGTCTTTCGTCACATAGTTTGGTGAACAGCCAAGATGAGTGCAGATACCAATCACGACCAAATATTCTTCATTCAATGCGCGAAATTCGTTTTGTGCATAATTAGGTTGAGCACTGCTATCTGATCCAGGGTCACTGACTTCAGTATTTTGTGACTCAATATCCGCCAACATTTCTTTGGTTCTTCGTAAAATCCAGACAGGTTTGCCGCGCCATTTTTGAATAATTCGTTCCCCAGGCTGAAGTTCACTAATATCGACTTCAACCGGGGCACCTATTGCCTTGGTTTTAGCACTTGGTGTCATGGTCGCAACAAATGGCACTGCCACTGCAACTGCTCCAGATCCGCCGACGACCGTGGCCGCAGCGGTCAAAAAACGGCGCCGACTCTTGTCAACGTTTTGATTTTCCATTTCCGAACCTCTAAATAACTGAAAAAAAAGTTTTATAAAATTATTTGCCCATGATAACCGAGATTATTGGTCAGGCAATCTTAAAGTCTGCTTAAATAATGATTCAAAGCTGATCTGCTACCCATTTGCGGCAAATGATAAAATTTAGCGGCGCAATTTAGCAAAAATCCACTAATTTAAAAACCTTAAAAATCGATATGGCATATTTTCGGATCATCTGCAATATGGGCTACACTGTCTCATCTGTTGGCTTATGACGCCATGTAACACTGGATAATGTTTTGAAAACAAGATTGCTGTTTGTTCTACAATATGTTGCCTATGGTCTGGCTATCGCCTTTATCTTTCTATGGATATCATCTAGCGAGCTCAAATTCTTTTACAATGAGCAGAATAACTATAGTTCGTATCACTCGGCAGTTAACAGAACAGCGCCTGCCGTTGTAAATATTTATGCAACCAATTTTTACGCAGATCAGATACACCCGATCTTTCATAACCCGATTTTACGGCAATTTCTTGGCATGCCTCCGATCAAGAGACAAAAACAAAATAACTCCATTGGCTCTGGCGTAATAATGAATCAGCGCGGCTTCATCCTGACTAATGCACATGTCATTCATAATAGCAATGATATTTTTGTCACGTTAAACGATGGGCGACAAATACCGGCAGGGATTCTTGGCATAGATGAGGATACTGACCTTGCCATTCTTAAAATCGATGCAACAGGTCTGCCAAATATTCCCATTGGAGATTCGTCTAAATTACAGGTCGGCGATGTTGTACTTGCTATCGGCAATCCCTATAACTTTGGTCAAACTGTGACGCAGGGTATAGTTAGTGCCACAAGCCGAAAAAGAATGGGCTTATCAGTTTTTGATGATTTCATTCAAACCGATGCTGATATTAATATTGGAAACTCAGGTGGCGCACTCATCAATGCAAAAGGGGAATTAATTGGTATCAGTACCGCGATTATTTCTAGTAGCGGTGGCTCGGAAGGCATAGGTCTGGCAACGCCAATCAATCAGGCAATGGTGATCATGCGTGAACTGGTTGAAAACGGCGAAGTTATTCGAGGTTGGTTGGGAATAGAAGCACAAACACTGGATCCAAATATTAAAGAAGTGGCTGAACTTGCTGATGGTGGAGTAATGATTAATGCCGTGATTCGTAATAGCCCAGCTGACCTTGCTGGACTTGTCCCCGGCGATATTCTTACGCAAATCGGTAATGCTAACATCTGGTCACCTGAAAAAGCGATTGAAACAGTCCTGTCTTTAGAGCCAGGGGAAAAAGTTAAGTTATCAATATTACGCGGTTGGGAAAGACTGGAATTAGAAACAATGATTCAAAAACGACCACAGAACAGACTGCATAACTCAGGACCGTAATATCGACTTCAATACATTCACAAATGTTTTGTTTTCATTTTCTGTACCAATAGTCACACGTAAACAACCTTTTAGTAAAGGGTGTGCCATGGAAACGTTTTTAATGAGTATCTTGTTTTCTAATAGTGCTTCATGAATTTCATTTGCTGAATGATCAGTAACGCGAAACAAAATAAAATTGGTATTTGATGTCCAAACCTCAACAGTTTCAAGTTGCTGTAATTGGTTTAGCATTACATTGCGTTGTTGCCTGATTAGTTCAGTTTGTTTATACAATATGTCAATATGTTTGCACACCAGACTTACTGTCAATTGATTCAACGTGCCAATGTTATATGGCATACGCACCTTTTCGAGCTCACTTATCAACGACTGATCACCCGCAAGAAAACCAAGTCTTAAACCAGCCAACCCCAGCTTGGATAAAGTTCTCATTACCATTGCATTGGGATAATCCTTGATGGCATCTAACATTGAGTCATCGGCAAAGGCATTGTATGCCTCATCAATAATCACTAGTCCCACACTTGCCTGAATAATTTGTATAAGCTCCTCTTTAGGATAAGCAATCCCAGTCGGATTATTTGGCCATGCAAGAAAAATAATTTCGGGTTGATGTTCATTAATTTCCTCCAGCATTAGAGGTATATTCAATGAGAAATCTTCGTTTAATGGCACACCGATAAACCTAAGTCCCAGCATGTTGCTCAAATATTGATACATTACAAATGTAGGAACCGGTGACATGACCTTGGCATTCGAGCGCAATGCAATCAGCAGTATCTGAATCAATTCATCAGAACCATTTCCAAATACTAAGCCCGCCTCAATTGGTATATTAAATGTACTTCGGATGGAAGTGACTAATTCTTTTAGAAAAGCATCGGGATAACGATTAATCTCTACATGGTTTAATGCATCAAACCATAATTGTTTAAATTCATCATTTAATGAATAAGGATTTTCCATCGCATCCAGTTTTATAAAGCCACTGGCATCAGGCACATGATAGGCATGACTATCGATTACAGCTGATTTAAATAGCACTGCCAGGTTTTTATCAGACATGTAACTACAGGTTTATTCAGCGTCGCGACGGTATTCAGCCGAACGCGCATGAGCGGTTAAACCTTCTCCTCTGGCAAGAATCGATGCCGTATCCGCAATTTCAGTAACAGATTTACTATTACTCATGATTAATGATGAATGTTTTTGAAAATCATACACGCCTAACGGTGATGAAAAACGCGCCGTTCTTGCAGTTGGTAATACATGATTCGGACCAGCACAATAATCACCCAAAGTCTCGGCCGCATAGTTACCCATAAAGATAGCACCAGCGTGACGAATCATGGGTAATAACGCTTCAGGATCATTCACTGATAACTCCAGATGCTCGGGAGCTATTTTATTTACTATTTCGGCAGCTTCATCGAGATCGGCCACCTTAATAAAAGCCCCGTTTTTTATTAATGATGCTTTAATTATCTCAGCGCGTTCGATTTCAGGTAATAACTTTTGAACGCTTTTTTCTACCGATTCGATATAGGATTGATCTGGACATATTAGAATTGCACTAGCTTCTTCATCATGCTCTGCCTGAGCAAACATATCCATTGCTACCCAATCCGGATTTGAACTACCGTCAGAAACAATTACAACTTCCGACGGACCGGCGATCATATCAATACCTACCACACCAAATACCTGTCGTTTAGCTGTAGCGACATAGATATTACCTGGACCAACAATCTTATCTACTCTTGGCACAGTTTCTGTACCATAAGCTAGCGCAGCAACCGCCTGTGCTCCGCCAATCGTGAATACGCGGGTTGCTCCTGCAATAGTGGCAGCTGCCAGAACCATTTCATTGGTTTTTTCTTCTGGTGTCGGCACCACCATAATAATCTCTTCAACACCCGCAACTTTTGCCGGAATAATATTCATCAATACCGACGATGGATAAGCTGCCTTACCACCGGGCACATATACACCCACTTTATCCAGCGGTGTCACCTTTTGACCCAAGATATTGCCTTCATTATCTTCATAGGTCCATGTCGATTGAATTTGTTTTTCATGAAAGTTTTTAATACGCATAGCTGCGTGCTCTAAACTTTGACGAATATTGTCAGGAATATTTGCCAATGCATCCTTAAGTTGCTGTTGAGATATCTCTAACTTATCAACTGTTGTCTTGCGTCGATCGAAATGATTCGTATAGTCGATTAACGCTTCATCACCTTTTTCTCTGACATCTCGAATGATGTCCAGCACGGTATCAACAATTTTTTGATCAGGTTCATCCGTTGCCGACAATAATGTCTGCAACGATTGCTGGAAGTCATCAGAACTGGCATCAAAGAATTTAATCATGAGTTTCTACTAACCACTTCTTCGAGATGTTCCAGTATCGGTTTTATTCTGGCGCTTTTCATTTTCATTGCTGCCTTATTAACAATCATTCTCGAGCTGATATCAGCGATGTGTTCCAGTGTTATCAGCCCGTTTGCCTTTAGAGTATTACCTGTATCGACCAGATCTACTATCCAGTCAGACAGGCCTAATACAGGACCAAGTTCCATTGAGCCATATAATTTTATGATCTCGACCTGTTGACCCTTTGCTGAAAAATAATTTTTAGTGATATTCGTATATTTGGTCGCAACACGTGGTCTGTCGGTAATCGGTTTAGGTTTTTTCAAGCCAGCCAGCATCATTCGACACTTAGCTGTACCTAAATCCAGAGGCTCATAAATATCGTCTCCAATGTATTCCATCAAGACATCCTTGCCCGCGATACCCAATTCCGCTGCTCCACGTTCAACATAGGTCGGCACATCAGTCGCGCGGATAATTAACAGACGAACATCAGGCTGATTAGTCTCAAGCACCAGTTTTCTGGATTTCTCAGGATCCTCGTTCGGCACAATACCTACCTGTTTTAGTAGCGGCATTGCATCTTCAAATATTCGACCCTTCGAAACAGCGATTGTAAGTATGTCTGACATGTTGAGATTTCTTCACCTGTAAAAAGGTGCACAGGATACAATAGATTAGCGTGACTTAAAAAACTGAAAAGCGAATTAATCCGGAATACGACGTATTTCTGCGCCTAATTGTGATAGTTTTTCTTCAATCGTCTCGTAACCTCGATCGATATGATAGATACGATCCACAATCGTCTCGCCTTCTGCCACAAGACCTGCTAATACCAGACTTGCTGATGCTCTTAAATCTGTCGCCATTACCGGTGCACAGGTTAATTTATCGACGCCTTGTGTAATCGTGGTATTACCTTCGAGCTTCAACTTGGCGCCCATACGTTGGAGTTCATGCACATGCATAAAACGATTTTCAAATACCGATTCGGTAATGGTGCCTGAACCATCAGCTATACAATTCAATGCCGTAAATTGTGCCTGCATATCAGTTGGGAAACCGGGATAAGGTGAGGTGTGAATATCTACAGCCTTAGGTTTCTTACCCCTCATGTCCAGTTGAACACTATTACTGGTCACTTCTAGATTCGCACCAGCCTCGGTTAATTTCACCAATACTGATTCGAGTAATTTCGGACGAGTGTTTTTTAATTTAATTTTGCCACCGGTCATCGCAGCAGCAACTAGATAAGTTCCCGTCTCAATACGATCTGGTAAAATATCGTAAGTTGTGCCGTGTAACTTTTCGACGCCTTCTATTTCGATTCGATCAGTGCCTGCACCCGAAATCTTTGCACCCATACTATTCAGGAAATTGGCCAGATCGGTAACTTCAGGTTCACGCGCCGCGTTCTCAATAACCGTTTTACCGTCGGCAAGAGTCGCTGCCATCATGAGGTTTTCAGTGCCGGTAACCGTGACAATATCCATTGATAAATGAGCACCTTTTAATCGGTCAGCAGTAGAACGAATATATCCCCCTTCTACAACAATATCAGCGCCCATCGCCTCTAAACCTTGAATATGCAGATTGACAGGCCTGGAACCGATTGCGCAACCGCCCGGTAGTGACACATCTGCTTTACCATAACGGGCAAGTAGTGGTCCTAATACCAACACGGATGCACGCATGGTTTTGACCAATTCATAGGGGGCGAAGAAATTATTGATTTGACCGTTATCAATCTCGATCTTCATACGTTCGTCTACCGTGACTTTCGCACCCAAACGACCCAATAATTCTATCGTAGTCGTAATATCATGCAGATGAGGCACATTACCTATTATTACAGGTTCATCTGTCAATAACGTAGCAGATAATATCGGCAAAGCGGCATTCTTTGCACCAGAAATTGAAATCTCGCCATTAAGCGTTAATCCGCCCTTAATTAATAGTTTATCCATTGTGTTTTGATTATTACGTCTGTTTTGCCTGCCATTCTTGCGGCGTTAATGTTTGCATGGATAAGGCATGAATCTCTTTGCCCATCAATGCACCCAAAGCCTTATAAACCAATTGGTGTTGCTGCACCATATTTTTACCGGCAAAGGCGTCACAAACTATTACGGCCTGAAAGTGTGTGCCATCATCACCTTCTACATAAGCAGTAGAATCTGGCAAACCATTTTCGATAAGTTTTTTTATTGTTACTGGATCCATCATGATGTGAAATCATACCTTAATGTGAACAAAAGATGTGGAAAGAAAAAAAACGTTTATGTTTTCTGCAATTTTCCGCATCCGAAATATAAACAACCGGGCATAGCCCGGTTGTTTATATAAATATAATGTATACTAACTGCCGCTTTTCAGATTAGTTTCCAATTTGGAATTTTTATCTGAAAGTTGTTGCAATAAAGAATCAAAACCAGATCTCTTAATTTCTGTTGCAAAAGATCCTTGATAAGTCTTTACCAGACTTACGCCATCAACAGTGATATCAATCACTTTCCACTGCTCATTCTTCTGAAACATACGATAGGCCACAGGAAAAGGCTGAGAACCTGAACTGGTTAATTCTGTTTTTACAACAGCCAAATTTGGTTTATCACCCAGTTCTACTGGGAAAAATTTAATTTCCTGATTGGAGTATTCCAGCAAAGCCTTTGCATAGGTATTTATCAAAAGGGTCTTAAATTGTTCAACAAACTCTGTGCGTTGAACATCAGATGCAGATTTCCAGTTTTCACCCAATACCCATCGAGACATAAGGATGAAATCAAAATTAGGAATAACCAATTCATTAATCAATGCATAAAGTTTATCAGGATCGGTCTCCAATACAGCGCGTTCCTGTTTGATTCTATCGAGTACGCTACTTGCGGTAATCTTAACCACTTCTTCTGGTGAAGCTGCTGCAAGCGCAATATTAGCGCTACTTAACAAAAAATATATAAAACCCGTTTTTAACACTTTACTAATCATTTTATTACCCTGAAATATAATTATTTTTAGTAGACCCAAAGTTTGATTGGGGGGTAGCTAAAGACAGGAATTCATATTCATCGTTGCAAAGCCACTCCAAACTTTATTTCTGGTTGGAATTGTAATGATAAAGAGGATCGATAGAAAGCCCTGAAATATGTACACACTTACCAAAACAACTAATTCCCAACAATTTCCAAGGAAATAAGCCTGTAATAAGTAATTAATTTTATTATGAAATAATTAAAAAGGTTTAAAGATTAAAATCAGTTTTGGTAACAAGGTAAGTGCAGCAAATAATGCAATAAACATTGCCAATGCCGTCAATAACCCAAAATAGATACTTGGAATGAAATTCGACATTACCAGTATGGAAAAACCGATAATAATGGTTATAGCAGTATAAAAAACTGCCTTGCCTATATTAGCATGACAGTAATGCATGGTCTGAATGTAATCGCCTGTCTTGGGAAATTCTTCACGAAATCGATAGATATAATGAATACTATTATCAACAGCTATACCAATAGTGATAGCTGCTATGGTAATAGTCATCATGTCCAACGGCACTCGTAACAACCCCATTAATCCCAGAATGATAGCTGCAGCAAGAATATTCGGAATGATGCCAATCATCGCCAGTTTAAATGAACGAAAGAGCAACATAAGCATCAAAGCGATACCCGCCATAACAACACCCAGCGTCAATATTTGCGACTTAAACAAACTCTGTAGCATATTGTTATAAAGCACCAATATGCCAACCACCATCACTTCGCTTTCGGTATAGCCGAACTTTGTCTGGATATCATTTTTAATTCGTTCAAGTAACTCTTTGCGTCTTAAGTCTTTTAATGAATCAAGAATTCGGATGCTAATTCTGGCTTCATTTCGTTCCTCTGAGACATAGGGCTTAATCATGGTATCTCGCAATTCATCCGGCATGCGCTTGCTTACAATCGCCAGCTCAAATGCGTCAAATGGTCCTTCATTGATCTGTTCACCAACTCTAATGACTGAGGCCAGCGACAATACCTTTCCTACCGCAGGCAACCCGTCCAGATAATCATGCACCTGTTTAATGCGATCGATGCGATCAGGTGTATACCAGCTATCTTCTTGCTCTTCTTCAAATGAACCGAATAAATCATCCAGATCATCAGATGCGGCACTCTCTGCTTTTTCTTCTTCATCAAGCTGTAAAATAATATTAAGTGGTGTCGTGCCACCCAGTTTTTCATCAATCAGCTTAAGTCCCTTATAGATTTCAGTGTCTTCACTAAAGTAATTAATAAAACTGTTTTCAACTTCAAGTTTTGTAATGCCGTAAATACTAAACGCCGACAAAACCAGTGTAACGATAATAACGGCACTACCGAACCGTTCCGTCAACTTTGCCAGGACAGGAGTAAATTGAAACTCATCACGCGGACTCATGGTTTCATCTGCGCGTGGCAACAACATTAATAAAGCCGGGAAAAGGATAAAAGACGTAAGAAAAGTAACTATCAACCCGATAGTCATCATCCAGCCAAAATCTATTACGGGTTTGATACCGCTTACAACCAATGAGCTAAACGCCATGATGGTTGTCAAGGCTGTATAAAAACAAGGCCAAACCATTTTTCCCGTCGTACGACTGACCAACTCATATTGCGATAAATCAGGAAAATCATTGCGTAATTGTCGATATCGAACGATTAGGTGGATATTCATCGACATCGTAATGATCAGCATCAATGAAATAAAATTCGAAGAAATGACGGTGACATTCCAGCCAACCAAACCAAGAAAACCAATCATGAACAAACCGGCATAAAAACAGCTGAATAAAGGCAACAGTACCCAGCGCACATGTCGAAAAATAATGGTCAACATGCCAACCAGAAACAAAAAGACACCGACACCAAAAACAATCAGATCATTTTTTATAAAGGTAATCATGTCGTCAGCAATCATCGGCACGCCACCCAGATATAGAGTGCCATACTTCTGATAGTTACTGATAATATTTCTGATTGAGTCTATGTTTTCATGGTTTAACTGATCGATTTCTTTCTTTAATTCAGCGTATTCAATGATGACGCCTTGTAATTCTTCCTGTTCCTGCTCGCTTAAACCATCAGTATTCTTTTTATACAACAAGTCATTACGACGTTCCTGCAACTTTTGAAACTCAGGGTTACCCTTGATATTAACCTGTAATGCAGTTGTAGAGCCGTCTTCACTAATAATTAACTTTTTATAAATTGGACTGTTTAGCAATTCATTTTTTGCTTTTTCCAGTTCAACCTCACCACCTTCGATGGTTCTGACATTTTCTGCAACATCAGATAATGACCCATCAACCTGTCTGACCAGAGGTACATCAATCATTGTTATAACTGACTCAACCTGTTGAAGATCTCGAAGCTCGTTACGAAGTTGTTTTATGATATGAATACTTGCTTGATTAAACAGACTCTCATCCGGATTAAACGTAACAAATAAAAATTCATTCGTTGAATAGCGTTTGGACATCTCTCGAAAGAGTTTCAGATCCTTGTCATCATCCAGTAATAAGGAATCAGCAGAAGCATCCAGTTTGAAGTGTTGTGTCTTATAGGCAAAACCACCCAAAAACAGGAGCATAATAATTACAGTCAGGACCGGTGCCTTCAACACCAGTTGGCTATAGAGTTGTTTAATGATTGCTGACACTGAGCTTATTTAAATGTGATTCGAATGATTAATATGATTTTTACTATGGCAATATAATACTGCCTTCTAATATTTTTTGTATCGTTTCCTTATATAAACAATGCTCAACGGCCAGAACCCGGGCTGCTAATGTTGCCGCATCGTCATTCTGTTCTACTTTTACGATCTCCTGGGCCAACACGGCACCCTGATCATATTCACCATCGACAAGGTGAATGGTAACACCAGTTTCTGTCTCGTGATTATCTATCACTGCCTCATGAACACGCATTCCAAACATGCCCTGACCACCATATTTTGGTAATAAAGATGGATGCACATTAATAATCCTGCCTTGATAGGCAGCTAATGTGTGTTGGCCAATCTTTTTCATAAATCCGGCCAGAATGACCAACTCAACTCGCGCTTCTTTAAGTTTATTTAACATCGCCTGATCCAGTTCAGCAGGATTAGGATGAGTTATTGAACTCATGTGTGCGGTATTAATACCCTGATCTTTAGCGAAAGATAATGCAGGGGAGTCAGCATTGTTACTAATTAATATCGTAACTTCTGCGTCTAGCTCATTGTTCTGACATGCCTCAACTAGCGACCGCATATTACTGCCACGTCCGGATGCCAAGATACCGAGTCTCGTTTTCATTGGCTTAGCTGACGAAAACCGAGTTTTCGTAATTGTGCATTGTGTTGTTCATGCTTAATCAAGACTTGATCAAATTCACGCCGGACTCGATAGGTTTTTCTTAAATTATCAAAAAATTGTCCACGTTGAGATTCTTTCACCGTTATTGAGTGTTTAAGTTGTGTTGTATCAAACAATAAATCACAAGCCAGTAGCGCTGCATGATACAGCAAATCGTTTTCAGGCAGGGCGTCAATCGTATATTGTTCATATTGATCTGCATTAATAACCTGACATTTTATCCCTGACCAGGCTGATAATATTGTCTGCAAGGCACAAGTTGCCTTGAGTTTTCCATCAAAACTGTAACCGGCTATATGAGGTGTAGCGATGGTTGCCTTTTCCAGCAGCTCTTCATTAATTAGTGGTTCATGTTGCCATACATCCAGCACCAGCTTTGCCTTTGCATTAGCTGCAATAAAATCCAGAAGATCATTTTCACGGACGATACCGCCTCGAGAAGTATTTATGAAGATAACATCTTCTTTCAATTTTTTTAAAAAGCCACTATTCACCATGTCTCTCGTCGCATATGCAACATCTTCAGTTAATGGCACATGAAAAGAGATAATATCAGCTTGAGATATTTGATCGATATCTACCCAATCAATCGTCGAGTCAACTTCAGCGCGAACAGGATCATTTAATAAACATTTAACGCCTAACGATGCCATGAGCTCATACAATGTTGAACCCACATGACCAACACCAACAATACCAAGTGTTTTATGCTGGAGTTCGAAATTGGACTCTTTGGCCAGATAAAGTAATGATGTTAATACATATTCCGCAACTGAACGGGCATTACTCCCAGGGGCATAATGAAAGCAAATATTATTCGCTTGTAGATACTCCGTATCAACATGATCGACGCCTGCAGTTGCTGAACCAACAAATTTAACTGCCGTATTTGCTAATAATGCTTCATTTACTTGTGTTACTGAACGCACTAACAAGACATCGGCATTGATGAGATCGTTGGCTGTAATTTTCCTGCCATCAAAAAGTTGTAAATCGCCGAAAGGAGCGAACGCCTCTTTCGCCTGCGTTATTTGCTGGTCGGCAACTATCTTTAGAGGCGTAGACACATCGCTTAAGTCATGGTGTCGAGGTCGGCACCTTCTTTTTCAACCGGCATTAAGTCTTCTTTGGTTACGCCCAAGGCCAGAGTAACCGTACTAGCAACATAAATAGAAGAGTAAGTACCGATAAAAATACCTACAATCAACGCCGTCGCAAAACTGTGAATAATTTCACCACCAAAGATAAACAAAGCGATTAACACCAACATCGTTGTTAGAGATGTAATCAAGGTTCGACTAAACATTTGATTAATAGAAGTGTTAAAAACTTCTAATGGCATCGTTTCACGTAATTTCTTGAAGTTTTCGCGAACACGGTCAAACACAACAATGGTGTCATTCAATGAATAACCGATCACAGCGAGTACTGCAGCCAATACTGAAAGATCAAAGTCTATTTGTGTAACTGAGAAAAAACCAAGAGTAATAACTACGTCATGTATCAACGCCGTGATCGCTCCAATTGAGAAACGACGCTGGAAACGTAATGCTACATAAATGAAAATACCAAATAAGGCATAGAGCATAGCCAGACCACCATTGTTTTTTAACTCTTCACCTACCTGTGGACCAACATACTCTATACGGCGCATTTCTGCATCATCACCCAATAGACTGATTATCTGATTACTCAGCTCAGAGCTATTTAGTCCTTCATGCGGGGGTATCCTTATTAATACATCATTAGCCGTACCAAAATACTGGACGATTGCATCACTAAAATCCGACTGGGTTAAAAGCTGACGAATTTGAACAATGTCAGCGGAATGCTCATAACCAATCTCAACAAGCGTACCGCCAGTAAAATCAATACCAAGATTCAAACCCTGTATTGCTAACGAAGCAATAGAGGCAATTAGAAGCAAACCTGAAATCAATGATGCGATTTTACGTTTACCCATAAAATCAAAATTAAAACGAGTGTTTAGCATGCTACGTTTCCTGTTGTTCTACTATTAACTAAATATAAAGTTTTCCAAGACGTTTACCACCGAGGGAAAAGTTGATAATCGCTCTTGTCACCATGATCGATGTAAACATCGAGGAGATGATACCTATTGATAATGTCACTGCGAAACCCTTGATTGGTCCGGTACCAAAACTGAATAACACCAGTGCGGCAATCAGGGTAGTAATGTTGGCATCGGCAATGGTCGAAAAGGCCTTTTCATAACCGGAATGAATACTTGCCTGCGGTGAATTTCCGTTACGTAGTTCTTCACGAATACGTTCAAAGATGAGTACATTTGCGTCCACTGCCATACCGACTGTTAATACGATACCGGCAATACCCGGCAGTGTAAGTGTGGCTTGTAATAGGGACAACAAGGCAACAAGCAATACCAGATTTAATGTCAACGCTATGTTTGCAACCAGTCCGAACACCTTGTAATAGATCGCCATAAATAAAAGCACTAGAGCAAAGCCAATAATAACCGATTGAAAGCCCATCTCGATATTGTCCTGACCAAGGCTTGGTCCAACTGTACGCTCTTCAACAATATATATTGGTGCTGCCAGTGCGCCAGCACGCAATAACAAGGCAAGATTACGTGCTTCTGAAGTAGAGTCGAGACCAGTAATTTGAAAACGTTTACCCAGTTGTTCCTGAATGGTGGCAACACTAATCACTTCTTCGATGGTTTCTCTGGACTCCACCATTTCACCATTTTCTTCTTTTAATTCTACATTGTTTTCGATGAAAACAACTGCCAGCCTTTTACCCACATTATCACGCGTAGCATGACTCATGCGTTTGGCACCACCACCATCTAGCGTAATACTGACATTCGGACCACCTGTTTGCGAGTCAATACCAGATGCCGCATTTATAATCGATTCACCTGTCAGCATGACCTGTTTTTGCAATAAAACAGGTAAACCGGTTCGTTGATAATAAAGTTTTGAACCCGCCGGAACACGCCCATCAACAGCGTCCTGAACATTATTCTTTTCATCTACCAAACGAAACTCCAGTGTTGCTGTTGCGCCAAGGATTTCCTTCGCGCGCGCGGTGTCCTGCACCCCCGGTAATTGGACAACAACCCGGTTTAAACCTTGCTGTTGAATAACCGGCTCAGCTACACCCAGTTCATTAACACGCTTTCGCAAGGTAGTGATATTCTGTTGCAAAGCAAGTCTTTGAGTTTCCAGAACAACCTGTTCAGACATTGCTGCAATAAGATGTGCTTCAGTTTGATCATCTGGCACTGACACAACCAAATCAGCAAAATTTTCTTCTATTAAGCTTTTTCCCTGATCACGCTGCGCATAGCTTTGAAAACGAATTAGCAAACCACCAGTGTCATGACGGGTAATAGTTCTATAACGAATCTTTTTCTCTCTAAGATCCGTTCTCAAGTCAGAGATATATCGTTCTTCTGCCTTAGTTACTGCGGCATCCATATCAACTTCCATTAAGAAATGCACACCACCACGCAAGTCCAGCCCAAGAAACATTGGCTCAGCATTTAATTCTTGCAGCCAGGCAGGCGTGGCAGCAGCTAGATTAAGTGCAACAACATATCCTCTACCCAAGGACTCAGCGACAGCAGATTGCGCTTTTAACTGGGTTTCTTCATTTTTGAAACGAATCGTTATGTTTTCTGGCGATAATTCCGGCTCATTGTATTCAATTCCGGCTTCATCCAAAGCGCTAGTGACCTGAAACTCAGTTAACTCACTAATTTCACCACCGCGCGTAGCGGAGATTTGTAATGCGGGACTTTTGCCATAGAGATTTGGCAAGGCGTAAATCAGACCAATAGCCAATAGAATGACAATCAGTAAATACTTCCATAAGGGATAACGATTCATGATGTTGATTACTCTTAAATAATTACATTGTTTTTATAGTGCCTTTCGGCATTACGGCTGAAACAGATTGTTTTTGTATTTTGACTTCTGTCTCTTTAGCGATCTCTAGTAAGACAAAGTTATCACCAACTTCTTTAATCTTACCTAGCATGCCACCACTAGTGGCAACTTCATCGCCTTTGTTAAGCCCTGCAACCAGGTTCTTGTGCTCTTTCGCCTGTTTTAATTGAGGACGAATTAGCATGAAATAAAAAACAGCGAACAGAATTAAAAGTGGCAACAAACTCATCATGCTTCCACCTTGCTGTGCTGGGGCTGCCCACGCATTATTGACAAAAAGTTCCAACATTAGTTTTTCCCGACTGTAAAAAGCCGCGTATTATGACATAGACAATTCGTTTTTCTCACGTTTTGCGTAAAAATCTCTCGCAAAATCATCGAATTTGTCTTCTTTGATGGAGTCTCGAATGCCTTTCATCAGCTTTTGATAATAATAAAGGTTATGAATCGTATTCAATCTAGCACCCAGAATCTCATTGGTTTTGTCCAAATGGTATAAATAGGCACGTGAATAATTACTACAGGTATAACAATCGCAGTCTTCATCTAGAGGTATATGACTATGCCGATGAACTGCATTACGAATGCGGATTTCCCCATATTGAGTAAATAAATGTCCATTACGTGCATTGCGAGTCGGCATGACACAATCAAACATATCGATACCGCGACGAATCGATTCCACAAGATTTTCCGGTGTACCGACCCCCATTAAATAACGAGGTTTATCTGTTGGCATCAAAGGCATCAAGTTATCCAATACCTCCAGCATCTTTTCAGTAGGTTCGCCGACAGATAATCCGCCAATAGCGTAGCCATCAAAACCTATATCTATTAGCCCTTTTAATGATTCATTACGAAGATGACCATACATGCCGCCCTGTACGATGCCAAATAATGCATTTTCAGGATTGTTCTCTAGTAGGCCATGCGCCTCTTTTGAGCGCTTTGCCCAACGTAATGAAAGCTCCATTGATGTTCGTGCTTCCTCTTCTGTTGCAGGAAAAGGCGTGCATTCATCAAAGATCATGACAATATTTGCCACCAGGGCATGTTGGATTTGAATCGCTTCTTCTGGCCCCAAAAACACTTTCGAACCATCGACCGGAGAACGAAAATGAGCGCCTTCTTCCGTTATCTTTCTGGAATCTGCCAGACTGAACACCTGAAAACCGCCAGAATCAGTCAAAATAGGTTTGTCCCAATTCATAAAGTTATGCAAACCGCCGGCGCCTTTGATGACTTCCATACCAGGACGTAACATTAGATGAAAGGTGTTACCCAAAATAATATCGGCACCAATTTCATTCAGCTCTTCAGGCGTCATCCCTTTCACTGTGCCGTAGGTACCAACTGGCATAAAAGCAGGCGTACGAATATCACCACGTTCAAAACTAATCGTTCCACGACGTGACTGCTGATCGATATTGTGAAGTGAAAATTTCATTATCAACTCCTTTCCAGCAACATGGCATCACCATAACTAAAAAAGCGATAGCGCTCTTTCACTGCATGTTCATAGGCACGTAGGATATTGTCTGTGCCGGCAAAGGCCGAGACTAACATCAATAAAGTTGATTCTGGCAAATGAAAATTGGTTACTAACATATCCACCACATTAAACCTGAAGCCGGGATAAATAAAAATATCTGTTTCACCCGAATAAGCCGTTAGTTCACCCGAACTTGCAGCGGTCTCAAGACTACGCACAACTGTCGTCCCAACTGCAACAATGCGACCACCTTTTTTCTTAACTTCATTAATTGTATCGATACTCTCCTGTGTCACTTCCATCACTTCACTATGCATATGATGTTGTGTAACATCATCAACCCTGACGGGTTTGAATGTACCTGCGCCAACATGTAGTGTCAGAAATGTGTGATTAATTCCTGATGCTGCTAATTCATTCAGCATGCTCTCGGTAAAATGCAGACCTGCTGTCGGCGCAGCGACAGCGCCGGAATGTTTGGCAAAAACTGTTTGATAACGCGATAAATCTTCCGAATTATCTGCTCGAGTGATGTAAGGCGGTAAGGGCATGTGCCCATGCATTTGCAAAAAGTCATTCAGCCCTGTTTTCCCGATATATTTTAAAAGAAACATATCATCTTGCCGCCCAAGCACCTGAAAACAAATATCCTTGCCCAATAATAAACAGTTTGACGGCTTCGGACTTTTGCTGGCCCTAATTTGAGCGAGCACCGTATCACTATCAATTATTCTCTCCAGCATGACTTCAACTTGCCCACCGGTTTCCTTGGCAAGAAAAAGTCGCGCTGGAATCACACGCGTATTATTTAATACAAGTAGATCACCTGACTGTAAATATTCAGGTAAATAGTGAAATTGCGAATCCTCAATTTCTCCTTGTTTATTCAATCTTAGTAGACGACTGTCATCTCGCTTGCTTGCTGGTTGCTGAGCAATCAATTCTTCAGGCAGTTCATAATGAAAATCGCTGGTACGCATGGCGCGCGATATTAGCAGAAATATAAGAATGGTGTTTGACCCAGACGCGAGTTTCCTTATACTTGCTCGCCTGCTTATCTTAATACTGGATTGGTAGATGAGGTACAGGATGTACTAATGCTGCGGAGGACAGGAGTCCGAGAGCAGCCGCGCCGGATGGCGCTTTGCAAATTAATAAAAAAGTAAATTAAATTTTATCTTTATCCCTTGCCGGGGTGGCGGAATTGGTAGACGCGCCGGATTCAAAATCCGGTTTCTTCGGAAGTGCGAGTTCGATTCTCGCCCTCGGCACCAAACATCTAACTTCTTCCAATATAAAATCCACATCGGAGAATTTTAAAATTGTCAGCGATAGCCTTTCGCCATTAATAAACAGTAATAACGGTGAACCAATCGATCTGAATAAAATAGAAAATATGCTTGGACTGGCACTGGCTAACTCCAAACAACTTGTGAAAATTACTGAAAATTTAAATCAGTTTAGTTATGACACTGGTGAAGCTGAACATCTCTCTATGCTTCTAGCAGAACATATTAAGCAGATTGATTTAATGTTGGCTCAACAAATGAAAGAGGTCGATGTGCGGGTTGCTGAACACAGGGACAATGTTTTTGAACGCGCTACTATCTTAGTACTGATATTTAGCATTATTTTTCCTATCGTGTTTTTTCCTATTACTTACTAGCCAGAGAAATTGCTAATACCTAGTCAACTGTATTTTTATCAATTACCTTACCTTCCAGATCAATAATGAGCGATTCAACCTGATGCATGGTACTAATTAATAGTTCTTTGTCAGTTGATCGAAGCACAAGATTCACCCCAAGCTTTCCGTTCTTGAAGTACGGATAACTGCCAATACTGACACCTTTACATTTTAACTGAACCTCTTCCAGGCCATTAGCTAATCTACTCTCCCCCAGATTAGTTGAAATACTTGCGCTTAGTGTCGGAGGCCCCTGAACAAGTCTATCGGCAAGATTATCGAACATGGCACGCATAATATCGGGCACACCAGCTAATACAAAAACATTATCAATCTGATAACCAGGTGCAGCACTGACAGGATTATTTATTAGTATTGCCCCCTCAGGCACATCAGCCATCTTTAGTCGCGCATCCGTTAATTGTCCGGGCTCATAATACTCATCCATCAAGGCTACCGCTTCTGGATCTCGAATTAGTTTTTTATTCAAGGCATGTGCAACTGATGCAGAGGTAATATCATCATGAGTAGGACCTATACCTCCTGTTGTAAATACATAATCAAAATACTTTGAATACTTAATAACGCGATCAGCAATAATACTAGCATCATCAGGAATCACTGTTGCTTCAAGTAATTGAACACCCAATTTATCGAGACGCTGACCTATGTAAGTCAGATTCGTATCTTGTGTTCTACCAGATAGAATCTCATTACCAATGATTATAACGGCAGCTGTTTTTTGGATTCTCGCCATTATATAACCTTACTAAATTTGGTTTTTCCAAAATTTTCAGAATTTAAAATAGTCATAATTTTTGAAAAAAAAATTAATATTTTTCCCACAATCTTAACAGAGGAATAAATTGTGAAAACTCTAGTAAATATGATTATCGCCTTTGTGACCGAAATTAGCATCTCAAATGCTTCAGAAAATTATGAAAACCTTATCAAATAGTTGATAGGAAAATTATCGAGAATGCCATGAATGGCTGACGAACCTACAATTGTAGCAGTTGCGGGGCATGTAATGATCGTGGCGCTGTTGGTTCTTTCGGACAAATCTTGCGAATAGCTTTAAAAACAAACTGGCAAAGGAGCAATCTAAAGATTGTGACTAATGTTGTATTTGGGACGATGATGATGCCACACAAAATTAATAAACCTGTTTAGGATAAACTAGATGACCTATATGTATATTTATTGGCACGTGCTGATAATATTTTAGGCCCAGCTAATCTAATTAAATCACCTTTAGATAAGGAATAACTCTGAAATAACACACAAAAAAAACGGCTTTAAGCCGCTTTTTTTATTTACCTTTGTTAAGTTATGCTGCCTGAATAGGTATATGATCCTTGATTCTGACAATATTATTTTCTTTATCAAGATAAACCAATGTCGGTTTAAAACGACTGATTTCTTTTTCATCCAATCGCCCATAGGCACAAATAATCACACGATCTCTTGGATTCGCCTTATGAGCAGCAGCACCATTTACCGAGATGATTTTTGAATTGTCTTCAGCGCGAATGGCATAGGTAGTAAAACGTTCACCATTAGTAATATTGTAGATATCTATTTGCTCATATTCATGAATACCAGACTTATCTAACAATACACCATCTATCGCACAGGAACCGTCGTAATGTAACTCCGAATGCGTCACAGCAGCTTGATGTAATTTAGCTTTTAAAACCGTAATTTCCATTGTAGATCAAAAACTTGTAATAAATTTTGTGAGCCTTGGGTTATGTTAGCCGTTAATCATAGGTATGCACTGCAACATTGTCAATCAAACGAGCCTTACCCAACCATGCGGCAGCGATGATAACAAGATTATTTGAGGTCGGCGAACCAAGTGAATCGGCGTCGCAAATTTCAACATAGTCCGGTCTAAGACCATTCTTCTTAAGTACTCCAATGGAGGATTTTTGCAACCCAGTAAAATCAGTATTTCCTTTTCTAATTTCATCTGCAATATGTCGTAACGATTCATATAACTTGGCCGCCTGAATTCGTTCACTGTCACTCAAATAGCGATTCCTTGAACTCATCGCCAAACCATTTTCTTCTCTGATGGTTTCGCCACTGAGAATACTAATCTGAATACAGAGATCACGAACCAGACGCTTAATTACTAATAGTTGTTGATAGTCTTTTTTCCCAAAAACGGCAACATCAGCCTGAACGATATTAAATAGCTTATTCACAACGGTGGCAACACCCTTGAAATGTCCCGGCCGGAAATGACCACAATGTATATTATCCAGTGATAGCACAGTAACTTCAGTTTCCGCACCTTCTAAATACATTTCTTCAACACTGGGGGTAAAAACGATATCGACCTTTTTTTCATCTAGCATCGATAAATCATTATCGAGCGTTCGCGGGTAACTCTCGAAATCCTCACCTTCAATAAACTGCATTGGATTAACAAAGATAGTTGCAACAATAACATCAGCACGTTGTTTTGCTATATCAACTAATGAGAGATGACCCTGATGCAGATTCCCCATTGTAGGGACAAGACCAATCTTTTGACCCTTGCGACGGATTTCACTTAATACTTGTCTTAACTCAGCAATCGTTGATATTTGCTGCATTAATCAAATCCATGTTCTTTTTCAGGAAAAGATTTATCCTTTACCGACGTTACATAGGCTTTGAATGCCGCAAGTATGGAATCATTGCCAGACAAGAAGTCTTTACAAAAAACAGGTTGTTTTTGTGACATACCCAACATGTCTTGAGCAACCAACACCTGCCCGTCGCAATCAACCCCTGCACCAATACCAATTGTTGGAATGGATAATTCATCAGTAATCATTTTTGCAACCGGACTAGGTATACATTCAAACACCAGAGCTTTTATACCTGCTTGTTCTAACATTTTTGCCTCGTTCAACATTTTTTTTACCGATTCTTCAGTCTTGCCTTGTACTTTATAACCGCCTAACTCATGAATCGATTGCGGTGTTAAGCCAAGATGACCACAAACCGGAATACCATTAGCAACGATCTTTTCAATTGCGGCTAAAACCGGTTTGCCGCCTTCAAGTTTCACCATATGCGCGCCACCTTCTGCTATTAAACGACCAGCATTACCTAAGGCTTGTGCTGCTGACTGGTAACTCATAAACGGCATATCAGTGATTATGAGTGGTCGTTGACATACACGACTCACCATGCTCGTGTGATAAATCATGTCATAGATATTGACTTGTAGTGTTGTTGTTGCACCCTGCAAAACCATACCTAAAGAATCACCAACTAATAGCACATCTACACCAGCTTCTTCTTGCAACCTTGCAAACGAAGCATCATATGATGTCAAACAGGCAATCTTTTCACCTGCCTGCTTCATGCTAATTAAATCATGGGTTCTTAATGTCTTTGCCATATCTAAAGTGGATTAAAAAAATGACGTCCAGGCGGTAATTGTTTTATATGCTCAATTAATAAATTATAATGTTTTTCATTTTTTGAAAAATCAAAATCTTCAGTATTTACAATCAATAAGGGAGACGAAGAATAATAATAAAAAAAATCGATATAAGCGCTAGATACTTTTTTCAGGTATTTACGGTTAATCAGTTTCTCTATCTCTCTACCTCGCTCGATAACACGTTGCATTAAACTATCAACCGAAGCTTGCAAATAAATCACAAGATCTGGTCTGGGCACATCCAGTGTTAAACGATCATATACCTGATGATACAGATCGAGTTCATCTGCATCCAGCGTGATAGAAGCAAATAATTTATCTTTCTCTATCAAAAAATCCGACATGTGTACCGGACGAAACATATCAGTTTGTCTTAATACTTCAATTTGTCTTGCACGTTGAAAAAGAAAGAAAAGCTGTGTTGGTAAAGCTGCATTCTTTGGATCATGATAAAAACGCGATAAAAACGGATTCTCTTCAGCACCTTCCAGCAACAAATCCGTATTAAAGGTTTTCGCCAGCTTCTTTGCGAGAGTGGTCTTGCCAACACCAATTGGACCTTCCACCACAATATAATTAGGCCTGTCCTGTTTCATGAGATAACTTCCGGTAAATCAATATCAGCGCTATTAAGGACATCACCTATTACACCAATACTAGGTAATGCCATTTCTGGTTCAATCTCCAGCCATGGCACTATAACAAATCCCCTATTCTGTATTTCAGGGTGAGGGACAGTTAATCGTTCATTATCTATCTGCTGATCGGCATAAGACAAAATATCCAGATCCAATGTACGCGGCCCCCAATGCACAAGTCGTTTGCGGTGATGTTGTTGCTCAATCGTTTGCAGACAATCGAGTAACGCGATAGCTGTCAGGCCGGTTTCAATCTTGACGACAGCATTGATGAAGTCATCCTGATCCTGAGGACCAACCGGCTTACTTCGATAAAGCGACGAATTTACCAACACCTTTATACCTTGTTGCTGATCCAGTTCCTGTATGGCATTGGTAATCTGCTGTTCGGGTTGCTCCAGATTGCTACCCAAACCGATAAAGGCGATGACACTCATTAATCTTTATCTCTGGGACGACGTCTGCGTCGTCTGTTTTGTTTAGTATCACTGCGGGGTTTATTAATAATGGGCATAGACTCTTCAAGCTGTTGTTGCGTCCAGTATTCAATACACTCGCTTAACTGCTCACCCGCCTGAGCACGTAATAAAAGAAAATCATAAGCGGCTCGAAAACGATTATTCGATAACACCTTGAAAGGACGTTTAGCTATTTTTTTTAATCTGACTTGCAGCGACCATATATCACGCGCCATTTGTGAAAACCGTTTAGGCATTGAAGTGCTGGCAATCTGCCTTGAGATGACAGCATCCCCAGCAAGTTGTATGGCCTCCATCTCTGGTAAGCCATGCCCCATATGTTCTTCAGCTTCTCTGCGCATTGGTTCCCATAAAAAAGCAGCCAAAAGAAATCCCGGCGAAACGGTATTACCTTCTGCCAGACGTTGATCCGTATTTACCAATGCCTGTTTGATAAAACATGCCGAATAATTATTTGCTTCGCTATCTATTAACTTATCCGTTTGCGGAAATAAATATTTAAATAACCTGTGTTGCCTGAGCAGTTCGAATGTTTTAATGGCATGACCAGCCATAAACAGTTTCAGCACTTCTTCAAACAAGCGCGCCGGAGGAATATTTTCCAACATATCTGCATACTTCGGGATTGGCGCTACAGCATCAGCATGTATGTCCAGGCCAAGCTTGCTGGCAAATCTAACTGCTCGCAACATGCGAACAGGATCTTCAATGTATCGTTGAACCGGATCACCGATTAGTCTCAGCTTGCGCTCATTTAAATCATTCACACCACCAACATAATCAACTACTGAAAAATCCGCGATATTGTAAAACAATGCATTGACTGTGAAGTCACGACGCCAAACATCATCGTCGATATCTCCATAGACATTATCCCTGACAATACGACCATCTTGCACATGACCTTCACCTTCGTCTGATACATGATGTGGCGCTCTAAATGTAGAGACTTCAATAATCTCATTACGAAAATGAACATGGGCAAGTCGAAAGCGACGGCCAATCAGGCGACAATGTCTGAATAATTCACGAATCTGTTCCGGCTTGGCATCAGTCACAACATCAAAATCCTTGGGCTGCCTGCCCAATAAAATATCGCGTACCCCACCACCCACTAGATAGGATTTGTATCCGGCATTTTTCAGTCGATACAGAACTTTTAAAGCATTTTCACTGATGAGATCTCTTGAGATCGTATGTTGATCTCTGGGAATAATACGTGGCTTGGTATTCAACCTGGATACAGTGGCAATTTCCTGTTTTTTATTCACACAAATAATGTCTTTCTAAATAAATATGAGAACCTATAATAACGAACAAACGATTTTCATAATATCTAATTCCATTAATTAATAAAGCCATCTTAATCAAACGGTATCTGTAAAATATTTATCTATGCAGCCAATTACTGAATTGTCGATCATAGTACCAACCTACAATGAGGCTGAAAACATACCAAAGCTTATTGAGCTATTGTCTGACACGTTATCGTCTATTAATTGGGAAATTGTCATAGTCGATGATAACTCACCAGATAAGACCAGTGATATAGCGCGTAAAATTGCCAGACAAGATGCCCGTGTTCGGTGTATTCAACGCATTAGAAGAAGGGGACTCTCTTCAGCCGTTATAGAAGGTTTTCTAGCTTCGGCTTCTCCTTACCTTTGCGTAATGGACGCAGATCTACAGCATGATGAAAAATTGATTCCAGACATGCTTGCTTCATTAAAACAAACTAATGATTTAGTTGTTGCCAGTCGATATATTGAAAACGCCAGCACTGGCACACTCGCAGAACATCGAGTCAAGATCAGTCAGACAGCGACTCGACTAGGAAATATGATTCTGGATCATAAATTAAGTGACCCCATTAGTGGCTTTTTCATGCTTAAACGAGAGCTGTTTGAAAAAGTAAATCACAAGCTTTCTGGTAAAGGTTTCAAGATTCTTCTGGATATTATCGCCAGTGCTGACGATAAAATAAATATTGGCGAACTGCCGTATCATATGAAATCTCGCGAACATGGTGAAAGCAAATTATCGGTGTTTGTTGTCTGGGAATTTTTTTCATTGTTAGTAAATAAATTACTTGGCAAATATGTACCATTAAAGTTCATGTTATTTGTTGCTGTAGGATTCACTGGCGTTTTTGTCCATATGGCAACTCTGTATGTAACGAATCAGCTAATGCAGTGGCAATTTATCTATGCCCAATCACTCTCTGTTTTTGTTGCCATGACCAGTAATTATTTTTTAAATAATGCATTTACGTTTAATGATTCAAAACACACTGGAATATTTGTCTTTAAAGGTCTTATAAGTTTCTATATTACCTGTTCACTGGGTACACTAATCAATGTCTCTGTGGCCACAACTGCGAATTCGCAGGGAATGTCATGGTGGTTGGCCGGCATAGCAGGGGCAGCTGTAGGTGCTGTATGGAATTTTGCTCTATCGATTGCTTATACCTGGCGTACGGAAAAATAAACAATGCAGAGGCAATATGTGAACCATATTCTCAAAGCACAGCACATGGGGAAAATGTCTTACAAAGCTCGATACAAACACTATAGTTAATTTATTTGATTACGATGAAATAGATATGCATTTTTTTAATGAAAACAAGATAACGCTAATGCAACTTGTCGGACAGAAAGGAGATATTCAAACTCTGGCAATCAACAATACTCGTGTTTATCTTGCTGCCAGAAAAAATAAACAACTAAAATTACTTGACGGTCAGTATCTGTCTTTTAATTTAATTTATGACATTGCACCATCATGGTTAATGATATTGTATATTAATAACTGGATTTAATGTGTCAGTGTATGGCGTATGTGGTTAGTTACCTCATCTGAATAATATCATGTCAGTAACACTAAGCAGACGGTTTGCAGCCATTTTTTATGATAGCTTGTTGCTACTATCCGTACTATTTATCAGCACCTTGGTAATTTTGCCCTTGATTACAAATCAAGCGATCGAGAGCAGTAATATCGTTTATAAGTTTTATCTATTGATTATTAGCTACCTGTATTATTTCTGGCAATGGCAACATGGCGGTCAAACACTGGGAATGAAAAGCTGGAAGATAAAGTTAATTTCATTGAACAATAACGCACCGCAGAGCTATCAACTCACACTTCGATTTCTTGCTGCTATTGTTTCCTGGTCATTATTCGGGTTTGGTTATATTTGGTATTTGTTTGATAAAGATAAATTAACCCTGCATGACCGCCTGTCGGCAACAAAACTAATTCTAATTGAATAAGAATATTTATGGCTGTTTAGCGATAGCGTAGTAAATGTAAATCAAAATAAGGGTCGTTGGCAGGCTCACACATATTATAGCTGGCAACCCATACACTACACCGATATGTCCTGATACCTGATTTAACAAATGAAACAGGATGCCAAGCATTGCTCCAATAAAAACGCGCTGCCCAATAGAAACTGATCTGCCTTCGGGTTTAACCAAACATAGCGCTAGTAACAACATGGCGATGATTAAAAATGGACTCATTAATTTTGACCAGAACGCCTGTTCATAAAGAACTGTGCTTTGATCATTCGCTCTCAGATAATCAATATATTGAACCAAGCCATACAAGGATAAAAGTTGTGGTCTAACAGTTACCATGTTGATTACTTCAGGGCTTAATAAAGCTTGCCACTCTGCTTTTTTAAATCGATGTTCAGTAATTTTTTCTCTAGATATCTTTGTCTGCACTAAACCCTCTAGTAACCATTTACCATCATCATAAGCCGCTTCCCTAGCCTGAATTCGTGATTTAAGAATATTATCTTCATCAAATTCAAAGATGGTTACATCTTCAATCTTGCCATCTAGCAGGACAGTTTTAATATTTATAAAACTACGACCGTCTCTTGACCATAAACCATGTTTTGTTTTAGTTGATATTTCGTCGGTTTGAGCAATCGATTTTAGTTTCTGCGCAGAGCGTTCTGTCTTAGGTGAGATAAATTCACTAATAATAAAACTGATAATAATAATAAGAACACCTGTTTTAATGATTGATAATGCAAGTTTTTTTTTGGACACGCCTGATGTTCGAATGACTGCCAGCTCACTTGAATTAGTCAACATTCCTAAAGTAGTCATACTGCCAACCACACAGGCGATCGGTAATAACTCGATCATGAGCCTAGGTAAAATCAGTGCTACATATTGTAAAACCTGAACCACACCATACTGACCTCGCCCAGTATCGCCCAACTGATCAACTAATGTAAAAAAAGCAAAAATCGTTACTAAAACAAAAAGCGCCAGAGCAATATTTGCAATCAGGTTTCGACCAATATAACGATCCAGGATCATGCTTCATCTCCTGTTAGTTTTTCTTGTGGCATATCCGGTCTAGGTTTGATGGAAGATATATAGTGCAATCCCCATAAAACACCAATTAAAAATAGATGTATCCACCAGACACCGATAAATGACGGAACGCTATCCTTACGAATCAGCGTTTGAGCAATACTCAACAGGTTGCTGTAAATTAGATAAATTGAAATCGCAATAATAAAAGGCACATAATGCTTTTCTTCTCGCGTGTGTATCTGTACCAGTAACACACTCAAGATCGGCAATAATAAACAGGAAATAATTAATGATATTCGCCACTGAAGTTCTGCCTGATGTGCAGGGCTATCAGATTTTAATAATTCACCTGTTGATAAGGCCTCAGTTTTTAACCCCGTGTTCTGTGCCGATGTCTGATCGGTCAGCAATGCATAAATACCAAACTCGGTTATTTGGTAATTGCGTTTGTTATCTTCAAAGACATATCTACGGCCACTATCAAATTCAACATAGCGATTACCTGAGGCCCTGTCATTCCTGAAACGTGCACTTTCTGCAGTCAGCACGCTTTGTTTAGTCTGTTTCTTCTTTTTTGCGTCTTGCTTTATGTATAAAAACACATCTTCCATCGCCAATTTGTCGGCTGACGGATTTTGTACATAGACTATTCGTTCACCCTTGTTAAATTCCTTAAACTGCCCAGGTCGGATGCCGGCAATATCGGCACGTTGCCTCGCAACTTCTTTTAACTGCTCCATCTCACGTTCTGCCCAGGGAGAGATGAACAAGGTAAATATCGCAACAAAAACTGAAAATATCATTGTAAAGCGGAAAACGGTTTCTAATTGAAAACGACGACTAATGCCTGAAGCCAACATCACCAACAATTCACGGTCGTTAGCCATGCGGATAAAACTCAATAAAATAGCTACCAGAATGGCAACCGGAAATATATTAGGAAGCGTAGCCAGCATTTTGTAGGCAAGCATCAAAAACACTAGATCACCCGGGATTGCACCTTCGGCAGCGTCGGCAAGAAAACCAACAAAACGATTACTGGTGAGGACGAGTATTAACAACCCCAAAATCCAGATCAATTTTGAGGAGAGTTCTCGATATATATGGCGTGTAATAATCAAAATTGTTTCAATACCGGAATACTTTGCCTAGGCGAAGATAAATGAATAGACTTATTAAATTATACGATTTTTCGAGATTTTCGCTTTTTTATACAAAAAGGTCCTGATTACCCGCTCAAATCGTACATCATTACTTGAAATAATAATCTATAAATCAAGTTAATGTCGCAATTTTAAAACAAACTGAGAATTTTAGGAGTAAGTATGGATTTTAATATTAAAAGCGGTGACCCTGGAAAACAACGTACAGCCTGTGTCGTTGTTGGTGTCTTTGAATCACGCCGCTTATCAACACAAGCAAAAGCGATTGACTCAGTTAGCAAAAAATATCTCTCTAATTTGATTCGACGTGGCGATATGGATGGCAAACGTGGACAAATGCTATTGCTACATAATGTCCCAGGGATGATTTCAGATAGGGTAATGCTGATAGGATGCGGAAAAGAACGCGAAATCGATGATCATGCCTACCGAACAATTATTGCCAATAGTGTAAAGGCATTAAACGATACTGGTTCGATGGATTGCGTCAGTTATCTTACTGAACTATCGATTAAAAGCCGGGATAATCATTGGAAAGTCAAACAGGCGGTAATGACAACTGAACACGTACTATATCAATTTGATGAATTAAAAAGTAAAAAGAAAGAAACGCGACGAACACTTAGAAAAATTACGTTTACCGTGCCTACTCGCCGCGAGTTAGCTCAAGCAGATGAAGCCTTATTGGAAGGTAAATCGGTAGCTAATGGCATCAAGCTGACAAGAGATCTGGCAAACCGTCCTTCAAACGTGTGCACACCAACTTATTTAGCCAAGCAGGCACAGGATCTTGCTAAACAATATGAGTCGCTTGTGGTAACCGTATTAGAAGAAACTGATATGAAAAAACTCGGCATGGGTTCTTTATTATCTGTTTCACAAGGCTCTGAAGAACCTGCAAAATTGATTACAATTGAGTACAAGGGTGACAAGAAAGCAAATAAACCTATCGTGTTAGTCGGCAAGGGCGTTACTTTTGATACTGGTGGTATTTCAATCAAG
>JAURNY010000021.1 GCA_030829955.1 Gammaproteobacteria bacterium
ATTTCATCCATATAAACAACGCCTTCCGCCTTTTCAATACTACTGACATCAAAACCACCACTGGATTCTGCCGGAGATGCGGCAGCAGGAGCTGACGTGGTGGGTTCTGGAGATGGAGTGACAGCATTACCTTTATCATCATCTCCACAAGCAGTTAACAGAAAAGATGCAAAAGCTAATACAGTTGTAACTAATAAATATTTTTTGTGTAACATGATATTAATCCTTTTATTAAAGAGTGTGATATTACAAATATAACAATAGAGTACGTACTATCTAATTGATAAGTTTAACAAATTCCGGACAATTATGAAAATACAGGAAATTCGTTCATTTTGTGACGAAGTATGGGAAAACAGCATTATTCCAGAGCTGATCGACTACATACGCATACCAAATAAATCACCAATGTTTGATGCTGATTGGAAACAAAACGGCTATATGGATAAGGTCGTCGAGCAATTTGTCAGCTGGTGTAAAGCACAGGATATCGAAGGACTCTCGATTGAAATACAACAATTACCTGGCCGAACACCTCTAATTTTCATGGAGATTGAAGGGCAAACACATAACTCCATCTTGCTCTACGGGCATCTGGATAAACAACCGGAAATGGTCGGCTGGCGGGATGATTTGGGGCCATGGCAACCTGAAAGAAAAGGTGATCGCCTTTATGGTCGTGGTGGTGCCGATGATGGATACGCGACATTCGCTTCATTACTCGCAATTAAATCCTTGCAGAAACAAAACCTATCGCATGCTCGTTGCGTAATTATTATTGAAGCCTGTGAAGAAAGTGGTAGTTATGATTTGCCTTTTTATATTGATCATTTGTCAAACCGCATCGGTAAGCCGGAATTGGTTATATGTCTGGATTCTGGTTGTGGTAACTACGAACAATTATGGGCTACTACATCACTTAGAGGTTTGATTGGTGGCACATTAAAAGTAGAGATTATGAATGAAGGAATTCATTCTGGTGATGCTAGTGGTATTGTCCCTTCCAGTTTTCGTATCATCCGACAATTACTCGACAGACTGGAAGATGCAAAAACTGGCGAAATACTGTCTGAAGAGTTTTTTGTCGACGTCCCCGCAAAAAGAATTGAACAGGCCGAGCGGGCCGCCGATATGTTAGGCGAAAAAGTATATCAACGCTTTCCTGTAGAATCTGGTTTAAAACCCGTTAATGGAAACCCGACTGAACTTATATTAAATAGAAGCTGGAGACCGGCTTTATCCTATATCGGTATAGACGGAATACCACCCGTTGCTTCAGCCGGAAATGTATTGAGACCATCAACCTCAATCAAATTATCCATGCGTTTACCGCCCACCTGTAATGCGGAGCGCGCCAGTGAAAAACTTGCTGAAATATTAACGAGTGATCCACCTTATGCAGCAAAAGTCAGTTTTAAACCTGACTGGGCCGCAGGTGGATGGATGGCGCCGGAAATAGCACCCTGGCTTGAAAAAGCGATGGATGATTCTTCCGAACATTTTTTTAACAAACCAGCTGTACAAATGGGTGAAGGCTGGTCAATTCCCTTTATGGGTATGTTGGGAGAGAAATATCCTGACGCGCAATTTCTTATTACAGGTGTTCTGGGGCCTGAATCCAATGCTCACGGTCCAAATGAATTTCTACATATACCGATGGCAAAAAAACTGACATGCTGTGTTGCTGAAATTATCTATAGTCACTATCAACATGTCACGTACAATCAATAATGAGCTGGAATATTAGACAAGCAAACAATCTTTATCATATCGACGCCTGGTCTGAAGGTTATGTTGATATTAATGAACAGGGACATCTGTGTGTCATGCCATTCAGGCAAGATCGTTCATTAAATATCGATCTATATGACCTGATAGATACACTAATTAAAGAAGAACTTACGCTACCTATTCTGGTTCGCTTTTCAGATATTTTGAAAGACCGCGTGAAAAGTTTGATCAAAGCCTTTGACCATGCGATTCAGGAACAACAATATAAATCGCACTTCATCGCCGTTTATCCCATCAAAGTCAATCAACAAAGACGTGTCATTGAAGATATTGTTCGGGCGGGAGACAGTCGAGTTGGTCTGGAATCGGGTAGTAAACCGGAGTTATTGATCAATATAGCTATGGGGAGACTCGGCAGCAAATTGATCTGTAATGGGTACAAGGATCGTGAGTACATTCGTCTTGCCCTGATTGCGAAGCAAATCGGTTTTGATTGCTGCATCGTCATTGAGAAATTGTCTGAACTGCAATTGATCATTGAATGTGCTGAAGAGATGGGTGTTACACCAACATTGGGAATTCGTATCCGTTTATCTTCGATTGCAACCGGTAAATGGCAAAATACCGGTGGTGAAAAATCAAAATTTGGTCTTCATGCCAATCAACTCTTACAGGCGGTCAAAATATTGGAAGAACACGACCTGCTTTCTTCACTAGCGCTATTACATTTTCATATCGGTTCTCAGGTAGCTAATTTGGAAGACTTGAAACGCGGTTTACTTGAAGGGGCTCAATTTTATGCTCAGCTAAGACAGCAAGGCATACCCATTCAAACCATGGATATTGGAGGTGGGCTTGGTGTGGATTATGAAGGCACAAAATCGACGCGCGATAATTCAATCAACTATACATTAGATGAATATGCATATGCTGTCGTCGAAACAATTAATAACGTTTGCCAGCAATCGAATATTGATACGCCAGACATTATCACTGAGTCAGGCCGAGCAATGACAGCTCATCATGCAATGATGATTACCAATATTACAGATATTGAAGAATCTATCTCTAAAGCTGTGTTGTCTCTGGAAAACTATTCAGAACATGAATCGGTGCAAGGTTTTATTAAATTATTAAATCGTTGTGATGAACAAAATATACAGGATTGCTATCAGGAAAATGCCTCTCTGTATTATGACGCGAAAAATTTATTTGCTAATGGTCAGTTAAACCTGAAGCAATGGGCCGAAGTGGATGAATTATATTACGCTGTTTTATATCGTCTTTATCAAATTGCTGATTCAAAGCATGAGTTAATTGAAACGCTGCGCGAAAAAATGGCAGCAAAATATTTTGCCAATTTTTCTTTATTTCAATCCATGCCAGACACATGGGCAATCAATCAAATCTTTCCTATCGTGCCATTACAACGTCTGGATGAAAAACCGGATATGCGTTGTACCCTGCAGGATTTAACCTGTGATTCAGATGGACGCGTTGATTATTATGTTGATGGTGAAGGTATAGAAACCAGTTTGCCTATTCATTCATTAAAAGAAGGTGAACAGTATTTGATAGGTATTTTTTTACTGGGTGCTTATCAGGAAATTTTAGGTGATATTCATAATCTGTTTGGTGATAGCGCATCTGTCAATGTTGAACTCTCACAGGATAATAAAATAGAACTTTCCGAATTTGATAATGGCGACAAGGTGTGTGATCTATTTCAGGGCATACATATTGATGTCGAGGCTATCCGGGAAAAATATCAATCATTGATCATCGCCAGTGAACTGGACAATGATAAAAAAACTGACTATCTGGATCATTTGATGTTTGGGCTGGAAGGTTATACTTATCTCGAGGAATAACAATTTCCAATAACTTCTTTGATTTCTTAATAGTTTTAAATACATCAGGAGTAAAATTATGAAAACAGGTGTTATCGGTCTTGGCGCGATGGGCGCACATATGGCGAGAAACCTGGCTAAGCATGGTTTTCTGCAAACCGTCTACAATAGAACACAATCCAAAGCTGAAGATCTGGCGAAAGAACTGGGCATTGAACATGCAGAGTCGCCAGCAGCAGTAGCTACTCAATCTGAACTCATCATTATCTGCGTCTCACGTGACGAAGATGTTTTAGAAATGATTGATGCGATTAAAGATCATCTTCAGGCTGAAACTATTATTATCGATACCTCTACCGTCAGCGCAGATACTGCAAAATCAGCAGCAACAATATTAAATGATGTTAATACCCATTTTCTGGATTGCCCTGTTTCCGGTGGCACGGAAGGCGCCAAAAATGGCACGCTTGCGATGATGGTCGGTGGTGACGAATCAATCTTAAACAAGGCGAAAGACATGCTTGACGCAATTGCTGCCAATATTATTTACATTGGTCCAACCGGTTCGGGTCAGGCAACCAAAGCGGTTAATCAAATTATGGCTGCCGGCATTAATCAGGCGGTTACCGAGGCTCTGGCATTTGGAAAGGCAATGGGACTACCAATGGAGAAAGTTGTTGATGTTGTGTCAAACGGTGCGGCAGGTAACTGGTTCGTACAACATCGTGGCAAAACGATGCTGGTCAATAAATATGAACCCGGTTTTAAACTGGCACTTCATCACAAGGATCTATCTATTTGTAAATCCATGATTAAACAACAAGGTGACAATGCATTGCCAACTGTCGAAATGACATTGATTCATTATCAAAAGTTAATGGATGAAGGTTATGGCGATGAGGATATCTCTGCACTATTTCGACTTAAACAAAAACTTTTCGAGTAAATATCCACAAGCTCAGTGGAACTGAAACAATGACAGTCTGTCCATTATTGTCATTGACGTATACGGCGAATTATGCAGAATGTGCGCCTCGTAGCAGTTTATAAACATAAATAACAACAAAGACTTAATTCAAATTTAAGTATGTCTGAAGCAATTAAGGTTCAAGCGTTAAAGAAATCATTTGGCCATATTCATGCGGTCAAGGGCGTGTCGTTTGATGTTCAACATGGTGAAGTGCTGGGTTTTCTGGGCCCCAACGGTGCCGGGAAATCAACCACCATGAAAATGATTACTGGGTTTCTGGAGCCAAGTGCTGGAACCGTTATCGTAAATGGACACGATGTGCTGGAAAACCCACTGGAAGTTAAAAAATCGATAGGCTATTTACCTGAGGGTGCCCCGGCCTATGGTGAAATGACTGTACGCAGCTTTCTGAATTTTATTGCCGATGTACGCCAACTTTCAGGCAGCCAACGTAAAAAACGAATCGATGAAGTCATTGAACTCATTAATATCGACAATGTAATCGACCAAAGTATTGAGACCTTATCTAAAGGTTACAAACGTCGAGTCGGTCTGGCGCAGGCAATCCTGCATGATCCCAATGTTTTAATTCTGGACGAACCGACTGACGGTCTTGATCCCAATCAAAAGCATGAAGTAAGAAAGTTAATCCAGGACATGGCGCAGGACAAGGCGATTGTAATTTCAACTCATATTCTGGAAGAAGTCGATGCAGTTTGTTCGCGTGCAATCATTATTGCCAAGGGTGAATTATTATTTAACAGCACACCTAGCGAATTAATTGATAAAGCTGATGATAAAAATATCGATCATGCTTTTCGAATTATTACTACACAGGGACAAGCTGAGGTGCTTTCATGAATACTCTGCTTGCCATTTTCAAACGAGAGTTCACCAGTTATTTTGTTACACCTGTGGCCTATGTATTCATCGTTATCTTTCTATTCATGACCGGCATCTTCACTTTTTATCTGGGTGCATTTTATGAGAGCAATCAGGCAGATTTACAGCCTTTCTTTCGTTTCCACCCGTGGTTATATTTATTTTTAATCCCTGCAATCTCTATGCGCTTGTGGTCGGATGAACGCAAAAGTGGTTCGATTGAATTGCTGATGACATTACCGGTATCGATCACCGATGCCGTAGTTGGCAAATTTTTAGCTGCCTGGTTGTTTACGGCGGTAACATTATTACTGACGTTTCCAATGTGGATTACAGTGAATTATCTGGGTGAACCGGATAACACTGTCATTCTTGCAAGTTACCTGGGTAGTCTGATTATGGCCGGAGGCTTTCTTTCGATTGGTTCCTGTATATCTGCATTCACCAAAAGTCAGGTCATTGCCTTTGTTATTAGTGTTGTCATAAGTTTTATGTTTATTCTAAGTGGTTTTCCTATGGTGCTGGATTTCTTTCAGGGCTGGGCACCACAGGCCCTGATTGATGCCATTGCTTCATTCAGCTTCTTGACTCACTTTACGTCGATTACCAAAGGTGTCATTGATATTCGCGACATTATCTATTTCACCGCATTGATCTGCTTCTGGCTATATATCAATGTCGTTGTCATTGAGACAAAGAAGGCGAGTTGATCATGCGTCATGCCGTCAAACATAAAGTCATATCGGGAACTGGCGTTGTACTGGCAAGTTGTTTATTTATTGCTGTTGTGATTCTTGCTAATACCGCATTAACTTCATGGCGTATTGATCTTACTGAAAACAAATTGTTCACCTTGTCTGATGGCACGATCAATATCCTTGAGAATCTCGAAGAACCGGTACAAATTGATTTTTATTATTCCAAGACAGCAATGTCTGACTTTCCATTACTGGCTAATTACGGCAGTCGTGTACGCGATATGCTGGAAGAGTATGCCGCTCATGCGGGTGATAAATTAATATTAAATATCATTGAACCCGAAACCTTTTCAGAAGCAGAAGATCAGGCTGTGGCAAGTGGCTTAAGAACCGTATCGGCTGGTCCCAGTAGTGATCGCGTTTACTTCGGTCTGGTTGGCACTAACTCAACTGATGATGAAAAGGTCATTCCATTTTTTCAAACCAATCGTGAATCAGCGCTTGAATATGATATTACCAAGCTGATTTATAACCTTGCTTACCCTGATAAACGTGTTGTCGGCGTGATCTCTCAATTACCAATCATGGGTAATGAAAATGATAAAGAACAATCCGCATGGACAATCGTCAATGCCTTACGTGAATTTTTTGATGTACGTGATCTGGGTGTAAAACTACAAGACATAGATGATGATATTGATGTGTTACTGCTGGCACACCCCAAAGAATTAAATCTCAGAACTCGTTATGCCATCGATCAATATTTATTAAAAGGTGGAAAGGCTATTGTCTTTCTCGACCCACTGGCTGAACAGGATCGCTCACAGCCTGATGAAGCTAATCCGCAACTATTACCCAAACTGGAATCATATCTACCTGCATTTCTGAAAACCTGGGGACTAAAAATTGAAGAACAAAAAATCGTTGGTGATATGAAAGCAGCGATGCGAGTTCAGGCAAATATTCCACGTGGTCCAAAGGAGATCGACTACCTACCATGGTTAAGACTGACAGAAAATAACTTTAATGCTGATGACTTTTCTACCAGTGAATTAAACCTGATTCATATGGGCACCGTTGGCGCCATTCAGATAAAAGAGGATAAAGGTCTTTCAATTACACCATTAATTGAAACATCCATAGAATCCACATTACTGGAACGCGATCTAATTCTGTTTCAGCGAGATCCTACGGTTATCCTTAATAACTTTAAATCTGAGAATAAAAAGTTATTACTTGCGGCACGTATAGAAGGCAAGATTACTAGTACATTTCCTGACTTAAATTCCGAAGCCGAGGAAACCGAAGAAAAAATCGAAAACCCGAATCATTTGGCAGAAGGCAGCATTAATCTCATTCTGGTTGCTGATACCGATATCATGGCTGATCACTTTTGGGTTCGCACGCAGAATATGTTTGGCGTACCAGTGCCGCAGCCGATTGCCAGTAATGGTGACTTCGTTATTAATAGTGTTGAAAATTTATCAGGTAGTACTGATCTAATAAGTCTTAGAGGTCGTGATAAATATGCTCGACCATTTACAATCGTTGAAGAAATTCGCAAAGATGCCGAAGCGCGTTTCCGCGAACGCGAAAAGGAATTACAAGCCAGCCTGGACGAAACAGAAGAAAAAATTCGTCAACTACAAGAGGAACAAGGTGGCGAACAATCCTATTTATTAAATAGCGAACTGACTAAAGAAATTGATGAATCCCGACGCGAGCGTCTGGAAATCAGACAGGAACTGCGTCGTGTACAGCACGAGCTTAAAAAGAATATAGAAAAACTAGGTGCACAAATTCGCTTTATAAATATTGGACTAATACCTCTTTTAATAACATTGATTGCATTAATGATAGGCATCGTGCGCGCAAGTAGAAGAACCTGATTATTATGTTTAATAAACTCTCACTTTTCACCCTGATTACAATTGTTACCATTATTTTGGCAACTGTCTTTGTCAATCTGCGCGCACCGCAGACAGAAAAAGAGAAGCCACTCTTCTTCCCTGAACTAAAAGATAATATCGATCAAGTTGCAAAAATCAGTATTCAAAGTTTCGATAACACACTAAACCTTTCTAAACAAGGCAATAAGTGGCTCGTAGATGAATATGATGGCTATCCTGCATTAACAGATAAGGTCAATAATGCGGTACTGGAATTAGCTGATTTGAAATTGAATTCACCTAAAACAGCTTTGGAAAGATTATACCCAAGATTAGGTGTTGAAGGTCCGATTACCGAAGAATCAACATCGAAATTGCTAACCATTAATAACGTGCAAAATGAAACACTTGTTAATGTGATTGTCGGCAATCCAAGACGTAGCAGTACTGCGCAAAATCGACCCGGTTTATATGTACGTAAACAGGATGACCAACAATCCTATCTGGTCGATGGCCGTTTAGAATTATCCGCAAAGTTAAAAAACTGGATAGAGCGTTCTTTGCTCGATATCCCTGCAGAAGATATCCAACGCGTCACTATCAGACATGATGATGGTGAACAATTCAGTCTGTTTAAGACTGTAAAAGGTGAAGATACTTTTCAGCTGGAAAATCTGCCTGATGATAAAAGACTCGCACCTGAAATCGTTATTAATCGTTTCGGTGCAATTTTGTCAGATATTCAAATTAGTTCAGTAATGAAAGATAAATCACTGGAAAATATATCTGACAAGGTAAATACCGGCATCATGACCTTTGATGGCCTAGAGGTTTATATGGAGGCGTTTACTTATGAAGGACGTCCATACGCCAGCTTCGTATTTTCAGTTAATGCGGAAAATAATAGTAACGATGCTATTGATAAAAGCAAACTTGAACAATACGCCAGCAATATGAATAGTAAATTACAGGGCTGGTTGTTTGAGATTCAAGGTTTCAAGTTCGATATTCTGAAAAACAGACTGGCTCAAATCACTCGTGACGATAATTAAACCCGATCACCACTGATTCTCGCGTAAATTTCCTGAACCTTTAATTCAGCATTCTGTAGAGTTATGCTTTAACTCAAAATTCGGCTTTCTCATACACAAAAGTGAGGACACACGTTATACTCCGCGCTTGGCTAACGGATTGAATTTAATAACAGAAATATATATGTCAAAGGCTGCACACAATTCGGCTTCCAACTTTCAGGAATTGATATTAAGACTTCAACAATTCTGGGCATCTCATGGCTGCGTCATTACGCAATCTTATGATATGGAAATGGGTGCGGGTACATTTCACCCTGCCACATTTCTGCGAGCTATCGGACCAGAACCCTGGCGTGCTGCCTACGTGCAATCCTGCCGACGTCCTACTGATGGACGATACGGTGAGAATCCGAACCGTTTACAACACTATTACCAGTTTCAGGTGATACTGAAACCATCTCCAGATGACATACAGCAGCTTTATCTTAATTCGCTATCTGCACTTGGCATAGACCCTTTGCAACACGACATTCGTTTTGTCGAAGATAACTGGGAATCACCCACTCTGGGTGCATGGGGTTTGGGCTGGGAAGTCTGGCTGGATGGTATGGAAATCAGTCAATTTACCTATTTTCAGCAAATAGGTGGCCTCGATTGCAAACCGGTCAGTGGTGAAATCACCTATGGACTAGAACGTATTGCCATGTGTTTGCAGGATTGCAGCAATGTCTATCAACTAGTCTGGAACAAAGATGATAAAAATACCATAACCTATGGTGACATCTTTCATCAAAATGAAGTCGAACAGTCAAAATACAATTTTGATCTAGCAGATACTGATGCATTATTTAAATGGTTTGATACCTGTGAAGAAAAAGCAAAACAACTAATCGAAGATGCCTTGCCATTACCTGCCTATGAAATGGTAATCAAGGCATCACATGCTTTTAATTTGATTGATGCACGTAGTGCAATTTCTGTCACCGAAAGACAGCAATATATTTTGCGAGTACGCACATTATCGCGCATGGTTGCGGAAGTTTATTATCAAAGTCGTGAATCGCTGGGTTTCCCATTGGCGGTAAATAATGATGGTGCAATATCGTGAGCGAAAAAAAGGATTTACTAATTGAAATCGGTACCGAAGAGTTACCACCAAAATCATTGAAGAGGCTAGCCGAGGCTTTTTCTGATGAAATATCCAGATCTCTTCAAGCTAACAAACTGGCGTTTAAATCTGTTAGATGGTTGGCAACGCCGAGAAGACTTGCACTAATAATCTATGAACTTGATATTGCGCAGGCAGATGAAGAACAGGAAAAACGTGGTCCCTCTATTGACGTTGCGTTTGATGAAAATGGAAAACCGACAAAGGCTACGGAAGGTTTTGCACGTTCCTGCGGGGTAGCTGTTGAACAACTCGGTAGACTTGAAACAAATAAAGGAAGCTGGCTTTGTTTCAATACCAGCATCAAAGGTCAGGCAACTGCAACACTATTACCTGACATGATTGAAACAGCATTGGCAAAATTACCTATCGCCAAACGTATGCGTTGGGGTAATTCAGATATTGAATTTGTACGCCCAATTAAATGGGTTCTTTTATTACTTGGAAATGAAACGATTTCTGCATCTATCATGGGATTAACCAGCGGTGCTGTCAGTTACGGTCATCGCTTCCATCATCCTGATGCTATCTGGATTCATTCAGCTGACTCTTATATAGAACAGCTTAGAGATGCCGGCAAAGTGATTGCTGATTATGATGAACGTCGCGAAATCATAGTAAAAGCAATCAATCATTTGGCAAACCAGCAAAAAGGCATGGTTAACTTACAGGAAGATCTGCTTGACGAGGTAACATCATTGGTCGAATGGCCGGTTGCTTTTGTTGGTCATTTCGCAGAAAACTTTCTCTCATTACCTAAAGAGGTACTGATTGCCACAATGCAGGATCATCAAAAATATTTTCCTGTATTAGATGGCGAAAATAATCTGATGCCTTGCTTTATTGCCATCTCTAATATTGAGAGCAATACGCCGCAATTCGTTCAACATGGTAATGAGCGAGTGATTCAACCGCGTTTAAGCGATGCCAGTTTCTTTTTTGAACGTGATAAAAAACGTGGTCTAGAGAGTCTTATTCCTAAATTAAGTAATGTCGTCTATCAGAAAAAATTAGGCACCTTGTTTGATAGAAAAGAACGTATTAAACATCACGCAACATATCTGGCCGAGGTTACCAGTGCAGATATTAATTTGGTTAAACGTGCTGCAGATCTTTGTTTCTGTGATTTGTTATCGGAAATGGTATTTGAATTTCCTGAATTACAGGGAACGATGGGGAAATACTATGCTGAAGTTGCAGGCGAACCAGAAGCCGTCTGTAATGGCTTAGAAGAATTTTATCTGCCGCGTTTCTCAGGCGATGTCCTGCCAGCGTCGGATATCACACAATGTCTAGCAATAGCAGAAAAAATTGACAGTCTACTTGGTATTTTTGCAATAGGTCAGGCCCCCACCGGAACGAAAGATCCCTTCGCGCTGCGTCGAGCTGCTATTGGATTATTACGTATCATCATTGAAGCCAAACTTGATATCGATCTTTCCGATTTATTATCAGAAGCGGCAAAGGCGTTTCAGGATAATATTAAAGCTAATGATGCTGTGGAAGATGTTTTAATCTTTTTACAGGAAAGGTTGCGTCGTTATTATCTTGATGAAGGTATGGAAAACGACACGATAGATGCTGTATTGGCTGTTTATGATCACAAACCAATGGATTTTGTCAGCCGCCTACAGGCAGTTACCGAATTCAAGCAGCTTGCAGCAGCTGAAAGCCTTGCTGCAGCTAACAAACGTATCGCCAATATACTTCGAAAAAATGGTGATGCTGTTGCAGAAGAAATTGACAATGAATTATTAAAGGAAGAAGCCGAGAAAAATTTGGCTAAACTGATAACACAATACAGAGATATGATAATACCTCTTGCTGAAAGCCGTTCTTATACAATAGCTTTACAAAAGCTGTCGGATTTACGGGAAAGCATTGATCACTTTTTTGATAATGTCATGGTGATGAGTGAAGATGACGCACTAAGGAAAAATCGTCTGGTATTATTGCAAAATTTACATACACTTTTTATAAAAATTGCAGATATTTCAAAATTACAGGCATAAGAAATGGCTTTAATCATACTAGATCGTGATGGCGTGATTAATGAAGATTCAGATGATTACATCAAATCACCATCCGAATGGCATGCCATTCCGGGAAGTCTTGAAGCAATTGCCAAGTTAAACAGAAATAATTATCAGGTTATCGTCATCACGAACCAATCCGGCATCGGTCGTAAAAAATTTACGATTGATAACCTGAATGAAATTCATGCCAAGATGCAAGCCCATTTAAATCAGTATGGTGGTGTTATTGATGCAGTATTTTTCTGTCCTCACACACCACGAGAAGAGTGCTCATGTAGAAAACCAAAACCCGGTTTGTATAATCAGGTACATGAACGTTTACGCTTTCCTATGAGCAAGGTTTTCTGCGTAGGCGACACCATGTCTGATGTAAATGCTGCACGTAGTGCAGGTGGTAAACCAATACTGGTCAAGACCGGTAAAGGACAAAGAGAAATTGATAATGGCGATGTCCCTGCCGGAATTCCAATTTATGAAAACCTCACAAGTTTTGTTGATGAACTATTAGCAAATAAACATTGATGTTATTTATTCGTTCGTTGTTTTTTTATCTCGGCCAGATCCTCAGCACTATCGTTATCACTCCAGTGTGTGTATTGGTATACCCGCTATCTTTCCCTACACGTTATTTCATCGTCACTCGCTGGACTGTCTTTAATCTATGGTGGTTAAAATGCTGCTGTAATATCCACTATGAAATTATTGGTAAGGAAAATATCACTGAAAGTGCCGGTATAGTAATGTGCAAACATCAATCTGCATGGGAAACACTGGCATTACAAACCCTGTTCATTCCTCAAGCCTGGGTATTAAAAAGAGAGTTATTAAAGATACCGATCTATGGCTGGGGGCTTGCTTCAATGAATCCGATTGCGATTAATCGTGGCTCGGCGATCAAATCATTTCGACAAATTGTCGACCAGGGTTGCGAACGACTAAAAGACAATATCTGGGTCATCATATTCCCTGAAGGCACACGTGTCGCCCCGGGTGAGAAAAAAAAATATTTGCCCGGCGGTGGTTTGTTAGCTGAACGTTCGGGAATTCCTGTGATACCTGTTGCGCATAACGCAGGTTATTTATGGCCAAGAAACACTTTTATTAAAAAGCCGGGGAAAATCACTATGGTGATTGGCAATGCAATACAAACCGAGAGTAAAAAAGCCAACGAAATTACCGCAGCAGTGGAACAATGGATCGAGGATACTATTGCCGAGCTGCCTGATCCTTATCAGTCCTGAAATTACTATTGTTTATTAGAGTATATAGGCAGCTTTAATAATAAATTCACATTAAGTTTTTCTTCTTCCTGAAATTCATCAAGACCGATACGCATATGTTCATGCCCTGCCTCAGGTTGCGCTAAATAGGTATGAAACAGTTTGTCCCAAATAGATAATATATTGCCATAATTACTATCTGTTTCATTCTTTATATTTGAATGATGAACTCTGTGCATATCCGGTGTAACGATAATTCGTCTGAGAAAATTATCAGCAGCTTTGCCAATAGCAATATTACTATGCGTAAATAAGGCTGCGGCATTTAACAATATTTCATATAACAAAATTGATATTGCTGCAGGACCAACCAACACCACTGCTAACATTTTATAGATAAATGAAAGCACTATTTCAAAAGGGTGAAACCGTACACCGGTAGTGACATTAAATTGAGTATCGGTATGGTGTGCCTGATGGATACGCCATAAATACTTGTATTTATGAAAGGCAATATGCTGAAGATATATCAGTAAATCAAACACAACAATGCTAATAATAATATTTAACCAGAATGGCAAAGTAACGAGGTTTATTAGACCGTAACCCTGCTGATGTATCTGATTTGCAAGATCAAATAATGCCAATGGCATTAATAGCCTTATCAGGACTATATCAATTAGCAATAATGACAAATTAATCAGCTGTCTTTTATAAAACCATAAACCGGGAAATTGTAAACGCGGGATAATCTGTTCCAATATGAACAACAAGCCTAGCAATGATAAAAATGTTGTCATGCGTAGCATAGACTGATTTTCTGTTATGAATAGTTCGAACATGTTTTCCTGTAATTTCACTAATATAGTACGAGTATATATAATTTTCAGTTACACTTATGACTATCTAATAAAATAAGTATTCACCAAAACACTGAAAAATATGCCAATGGCCCAGTTTATTCCGACACGTCCAAGACGAATGCGACGAGATGAGTTTTCCCGTCGACTCATGCAGGAGAGTCAATTAAGCGCAAATGATCTTATCTACCCGCTTTTCATCGCAGAAGAAGAGCAGGATCAAGTAGCAATATCTTCTATGCCAGGTATTTCTCGCCTTAGCATCAAACAACTAATCACAGAAGCAAAGTTAATTGACCAGCTTGGCATTCCTGCTATTGCATTATTTCCAGTGATTGCCAAGACCAAAAAATCAGACGATGCAAGTGCAGCCTATGCGAAAGATGGTTTGGTACAACAGGCAATCAAAGCTTTAAAAGATACCTGTTCTGATTTAGGCATTATTACCGATGTTGCGCTTGACCCTTATACTTTATCCGGGCAAGACGGACTTACTGATGAATCCGGTTATGTATTAAACGACGAAACAGTCGATGTTTTAGTTCAACAAGCACTATCTCATGCAGACGCAGGAGCAGACATTGTCGCCCCATCAGATATGATGGATGGACGCGTTGGCGCCATTCGAACGGCATTGGAAAATGAAGGGTTTATTCATACGCGAATACTTTCCTATTCGGCCAAATATGCATCTTCATTTTATGGTCCATTTCGAGATGCGGTAGGTTCGTCCGGAAATCTGGGTAGCGGTAATAAATATACCTATCAGATGGACCCGGCAAATACAGATGAAGCATTACTAGAAGTCGAACTGGATCTGAGCGAAGGCGCCGATATGGTAATGATAAAACCCGGCTTACCTTATCTTGATATTGTTTATCGCGTAAAACAAACCTTTCAACGACCTACTTTTGTTTATCATGTCAGTGGTGAATATGCGATGTTAAAAGCAGCAGCTCAACAAGGCTGGTTAGATGAAAAAGCGACTGTAATGGAAACAATGTCTGCTTTTAAACGCGCCGGCGCTGATGCAATATTAACGTATTACGCCAGAGACATAGCTGCCTGGTTGAACGAATAAATTATTCTTAAATTTTAAACATCCAGATTAAGCTGTTTGATCTTTCGTGTTAATGTGTTTCTGCCCCAACCTAATAACTTCGCTGCATCCTGTCTTCGTCCACCGGTTTTCTTTAATGCTTCCAGAATCAAGATAGTTTCAAACTTTGGCTCGGCAGTACGCAATAATTCTGTATCACCTTTCTGTAAACTGGAATCAACCCATTGTCGAAAACTGTTTTCCCAGTTGTTATTCGATTCGAATGAAACATTATCCATTTTTAACTCAGGCGGCAAATCGGTTACATGAATTTCGCTACCTGACGCCATTACAGTTACCCAATGACAGAAATTTTCGAGTTGCCTTACATTACCCGGCCATGGTAATTGTTTTAAATAGGTTTCTGTATCAGCTAATAGATTTTTTGGTTTTTCTCCTAATTCGGAAGATGCAATTTTTAAAAAGTGTTTTGCTAAATCGATAATATCAGTACTACGCTCTCTTAAAGCGGGCACGTGAACACGAATCACGTTTAATCGATGCAACAAATCATCACGAAATTTACCTTCTTTAACCAACGCTTCCAGATTTTGATGTGTCGCTGCGATAACACGAACATCCACTTTGATAGGCACTTGACCACCAACACGATAAAACTCACCTTGCGCAAGGATACGTAATAATCGAGTCTGTAACTCTGCAGGCATATCTCCAATCTCATCAAGAAACAAGGTGCCACCATTAGCCTGTTCAAAACGCCCCTGACGTTGTGCAGTTGCGCCTGTAAACGCACCTTTTTCATGACCAAACAATTCAGATTCCAGTAAATCTTTGGGAATAGCAGCAGTATTGATTGCAATAAATGGTTTATTAGCTATTGGACTATGTGCATGCAAAGCACTGGCAACCAGTTCCTTACCGGTACCCGACTCACCAGTAATCAATACTGTTAATTTAGAATTTGATAAACGTCCGATTGCTTTAAAGACTTCCTGCATAGCTGGTGCAGAACCAACAATAGGAGAAGAAACTGTTGTTTCTTCCTGTATTGTAGTTTTATTAGTTTGTTGTTTATGCGCCAAGGCACGTTCAACAAGACTAACCACCTCATCAACATCAAATGGCTTTGAGATATATTCAAACGCACCACCCTGAAAGGCGGATACCGCTCGATCAAGATCAGAATATGCCGTCATGATAATCACTGGCACATCACTAGCGACCTGCTGAACATGCTCCAGCAATGAAATACCATCCATACCCGGCATACGTACGTCTGAGATAATGACGTCTGGGTGTTGTTCAGCCAAAAGTTTTACCAGCTCATCAGGTTTCGAAAAACTCTGTATCTCGGCATCTGACTTTTGTAACGCCTTTTCCAATACCCAGCGTATTGACTTGTCATCATCAATTATCCAAACTTTTTGTTTTGTATCCATGCAATAATTATCCGATTGGTAAGAGTATAGTGAAATATGTTTTATCATTTTCTCGTTCATAACTAATCATGCCATTATGTGAATGTATAATTTGTTGAGCGATGGTTAGACCTAGTCCTGTGCCTTCAGGACGGCTCGTAATCATTGGGTAAAACGCACCCTGTTCAATCTCTATCGGAATTCCCGGTCCATCATCAATAATTTCAAGCACAATCACCTGACGATTGAGCCTGCTATTTATCGTAACTTTTCTCCTAATTCGCGTTCTTAGAGTAACTGTACCGTTTTCATTAATTGCCTGAATTGCATTACGAATAATATTCAGTACAGCCTGAATCAACTGTTCCCTGTCTGCATAAATTTCCGGGATACTTGGGTCATAATTTTTTCTGATTTGAATAGCTTGTGTATTTTCTGCCCTGACCAGCGATACAAGATATTCAAGCACTTCATGTATATTGACCTGAGATTTTTTGTTCATTGATTTAGCAGGCAGCATCATTTTGTCTATCAGGTTTCTCAAGCGGTCTGATTCATTAACAATAATACGTGTGTATTCTTTTAATTCTTCGTTATCGAGTTCCCCTTCCAGCAACTGTGCTGCTCCACGAATTCCTCCCAGGGGGTTTTTAACTTCATGAGCAATACCCTGAATAGATTCGTGAGCTGTTTCCTGCAGACTCTTTTGACTAGCCGCCCGTAATATACGCTCCTGCGTATTTACATCTGTTAGCTCAACGATAATTTCCCGAATTTCATCTTCTTCAAAAAAAGGAGTAAGTATGCAATCCACAGTTATCTTTCTATTATTGTTCAACGTAATTTGGATGCCACGTTCAATTCGTTTACTTTCACTAACTGTCAGCGACTTTTTGATTACGCGACTGAAAAAAGTGGATTTTGGCCAAATATCCTCAGGCACCATACCTAAGGATCGATTACTACTAACGGACAACATATCTTCGGCAGCAATATTCATACATTTCAATTTCAAATTGGCATCAAATACCAAAATAGACGTAGATAACTGGTCGAGAATTTGCAATGTAATTTCGTTTGAAAATGTCATATTCTATTCATTATCGCACTATTTTAGTGCATGACTAGCCCTTATATTCATTGGCTTATTTACTGTGAAAATTATTTTTAGAAAATAAACAATCATTTAGATAAAAAAGATAAATTATTTGAATAAACAGAAACTAGTACAGCAAAAAGCAGACCATATGCACAATAGTTTTGCTTTGAGCCAGAAATGTATTTGGTCAGCATTACGAAGGATTATATTATATTTAAGTAAGTATATACTTACTTAATGAGAAATTAACGTCTACCGAGCGCTACTCTCAGCAAGGTAAAGACGCTAGTCGCAGAAATAATTACTTTACCATTAGATGAGAGCACTTGTGCGGTAAGCGTATGTTCGCCTCGTTCCATATTTGTAAGTTTTGCTGAAAGCGATGTACCTTTTGATATTTGTTCACCATCCAATTTGATTAGAACACTGTGCCCTCTTATTAATGAGGGTTGCAAAGACAACTGAATATTAACTGTCCCAGCATTATTACGATAACCCTCACCATTCGCAGGTTTAACTACAGAAAACGCCTGATACAGCTCATTTGAAGATGAAAAATTCTTTTTAATTTTTGATGATGCATTGGAGGTCAGCGGCGCTTGCTTTATTGTTTGAACATCTTCTACTTCGATTTTTTCCGCGTCATATGTAGCCTTATCTGTAAAGATAACATTTCCATTTTCATCAACTATTTTATATATAGTTTCTGCATATACCGTAGAAAACGAAATAAAAAAAACAAGAATTAAACCGATAATTAATTGCATAAATTAGCATAGCGCATCGTCACTGGTTCATCCATCCCATGAATTATTAAATTAAGGTTTAGGTAAAGGCACATTATCAATATTTGTCTTTACAACAGGCGGATTTAAAGGGTTTATCTCATTTTTCCTTTTTGCATTGTTAGGATTTAATTTACTTGCACGACGCATATAAAAGGTAACCGGTTTGCCTGTAAAAACGGTTTTATTATTTGTATCAATTATCTCAACATTTATAGAATGTGCGCCACGATCAATATTTTCTAATAGCACCGATAATTCTCTGGCTCTACTGACCACTTCGCCATCCAAACTTAGCTTTAATTCATGTTGGCTTAATAATAGCGGGTTAACAGAAATAGTTACCGTGAGACTTCCAGGATTACTAAGTACAGTTGAATCAACTACCGGATGTTCGATAGTTACGTTTTTATAATATTGTTCAGCTTTTTTTTTTCTGCTTTTGCTTGATATAAATTCGGGTTGATTACTGTATTCAATCGACTGGGCTGGCTTAACCTTTATCGCTTTCGCACCATTATCAAATCTGTCACTAAATATAACCTTTCCATCTTCATTAACCGATTTATATACAACCTCTGCAATAGAAGTCATAGAGATAGCAAGCAATATAATCAATACAATATGTTTCATACCATATACGATTGGGCAAAATCTGGTGCAGTTCATTTTTGTGAATAAATTTTGCTGGTTTTACTTAATACGTTTTATTAATCTCATAATTTAGTCGATAAAATCTTAAATCACTATCTTTAATTTTGAGTCGCCAATACAATAGATTGAATAATGACCAGTTTTCCCGAACCCCCAAAAGATGATTATGCGATGGTATATCTGGAGAGTACGGATGCACCATTACCCGAAAAAATTAATCCAGCAACACGCTATGCCTATTTTAAAACTATCGCTAAAGGTAGTAAGGCTATTGTCTACTCATGCAAGGACCTACACCTCTCCAGACTGGTTTGTTACAAAACACTGAAACCAGAATTTATTAATGATGCCGTAGAACAAAAGCGTTTTATTCGCGAAGCCCGGGTTGGCGCTATGCTACAGCACCCTAATACTGTCCCCATGTATGAGCTTGGAAAAGACAGTAAGGGTAATGTTTATTTCACAATGAAACTGGTTCACGGTTACACCTTGCGCGAAATCCTTGATTACCGTGAACGATATGATTTAAGGCAGTTAGTCAATGTCGTTATACAGGTAGCGCATGCATTGGATTATGCCCATAGCCATCGCGTTATACATCGTGACATCAAGCCAGAAAATATACTTGTTGGTCCTTTCGGTGAAGTAGTATTAATGGATTGGGGGCTTGCGAAAGTATGGACGGAAGACGGCTCCGCATTTGTATTATCTGATGAACAATTTGAATTTAATTCCAATGCAAAAGTTGCGTCTATTACCGACATGGAAAATCTGCAAGGTACAATTTTATATATGTCTCCTGAGCAAACTCTCAAAGATCCCGATATCGATTATCGGAGTGATATATATAGTCTGGGAGCAGTCATGTATGAAATCCTTGCCGGTGAACCACCATTTGATGCCGAATATGTGGACGAAATGCTGACCAAGATAAGAGAAGAAATCCCACCAAAACCCTCCACACTTACAAAAGAAAGAATTCCTAGCTTACTTGAATATGTTGTGATGAAATGTCTGACAAAAGAACCGAACAAACGGATGGGAAGTTGTGCTGAACTGGTGCGCATGCTTGAGGAAGATTGGTGAAGCACCATATTAGTGCGAAGTTAGATTATTAAACTATCCATTTTGGTGCGTTTTTATATTTACTATCAATTATTAGCGTTATATCCTTACTTTGTTAATTCTTTTTAATCTCTTTTGTAAAAATATTAAGTAAATAAAAACAATAGCTTACCTTGTTGATTCTTTAGTTAAGCGAGAATATTGACAGTCGTAATTATAGGTGGAATACATATTGCACTGTAAGAGACTTCGTACAACGGGCTTCAGTCTATTTAACTCATAATATAATTTGGAGGAAAGTTCTCACTATGAAAAGCAAGTTGGAATACATATGGCTAGATGGATACAAGCCAACGCAAAGTTTGCGAAGTAAAACGATGGTACGCAATGATTTCAGCGGTAAACTGGAAGATTGCCCGATGTGGGTATTCGACGGAAGTTCCACCGAACAGGCAGAAGGTAATGCTTCAGATTGCTTATTGAAACCAGTTGCGATTATCCCTGACCCAGCTCGTGCAAATGCTTATCTAGTCATGACCGAAGTATTGAACGCAGATGGTACAGCTCATGAATCTAATGGCCGCGCAACTATCGAAGAAGATGATGATGATTTCTGGTTTGGTTTTGAACAGGAATATTTTCTATGGGATCCTGTGACTGATCTTCCCCCTGGCTTTCCTCCAGGTGGTTATCCTCCTCCACAGGGTCCTTATTATTGTTCAGTCGGCGCACGTAATGCGTATTGCCGTGAACTGATCGATGAGCATTTGGACATATGTCTTGAAGCCGGCCTGAACGTTGAAGGTATCAACGCCGAGGTGGCACCTGGCCAATGGGAATTCCAGGTATTTGCAAAAAGCGCCAAACAGTCAGGTGACGAAACCTGGATTGCACGCTACCTGCTGGAACGCACCGCCGAGAAATATGGCCTGTCCATCAACTGGCATCCCAAGCCACTGGGCGACACTGACTGGAACGGCTCAGGCATGCATGCCAACTTCTCCAATGGCGTAATGCGTGATAAAGGCGACAAGGA
>JAURNY010000022.1 GCA_030829955.1 Gammaproteobacteria bacterium
ACTGTTTAGTTTTGTTATTTCGACGACCTTTTCTTGTGCTTCGTTGGACATGATGATTGATCATGCCAGAAAATCTATTGGCTTACACGATATGCCGGAAAATGATTTATGGATTAGATGCTTTAGAGATTTTTTTCGATATTTGGTCGGTTAATTCCATTGATTTCGATATTTCCGGTTCGCTAAGTGTATTTTTTAAATTATCTCGACGCTGTATATCCATCTCACTGCCATTATTGGCAATAATCTGACACCATGCCATCGCTTTGATTTTATCCTTTTCCAAACCTTCCCCACCCAGATACATGTTCGCCAAATTACGTTGCGCAATCACATGACCTTTTATCGCAGCTTTTTGATACCATTCTGCCGCTTTTACATAGTCTTGTTGCACACCATCGCCATAGAAATAGGCAATAGCGACTTTATATTGGGCGGGTACATACCCGAGCTCAGCAGCTTTTAATAACAATTCAAATGCTTTGAACTTGTTACGTTCAACACCTTCACCATATGTATACTGTAAGCCTTTATCATAAATACTTTGCGGCGATTCTTCCTGAATTATCTGAGCAGGTCCTTTTTCATTTTCTATTTCGCCATCTTCTAGTGTCACGATGGTGGAATTATCTTTGTTTTCCATTGTTATGATTTGCGACTTTGCCTGTTTTGTAGCTTCATTGGCACTATTTAAGGCAATAAGTTTTTCAAGACTTCCCAGATTTTTTTTTGCTGCGATATGTCCTTGCTCACTTGATCTTTGATACCAATAGGTGGCTTTATTATTGTTTTGCTGGACGCCTTCACCCAAAAAATACATATTGGCAATACTATATTGTGCACCCCGATCACCTTGTTCAGCAGCAAGTCGATACCAGCGATAAGACGTTTCATAGTTTTGCTTAACGCCATTACCAATGTAATACATTGATCCCAGAAAGTATTGAGCTCTGGCGTCACCATGTTTTGCTAATGGAGTAAAGTTTTGTATGGCAAGGGCATAGTCTTTTGCCATTAATGCCTTGCGACCCGCTTGAATACTATATAGAGATAAATCAGTTGATTCAGAAGAGTCTATTACTCCCATTTCTTCCTGTAATAGTGCAACCGTCATATCGTTTGTATAAGGTTCATTATTTATAACTACTTCTTCTGTGGTCACAGTTGTTTCTATCTGAGCTTCAGCTTCATCATCACCGCGACTTAATGCGATTTTAGCGGAGTAAAAATCTGCGTAGACAGGGTTAATACAAAATATGAGCAAGCCAAGGCATATATGGTGACTCAAAAAACTAATATCACCAGAATATCTGCTTATTTTTATCGGTTTTGATGAATGTGTGAACAAAGAATATGCTTATCAGTGAATCACGTGAATGGACTCAAATTGTAATATATATAAAAATAAAAAACACTAGACATAGCATAGTTAGGGAAAAATTCCCTGAATTTGAGATAATAATGGCAATATAGAAATTTTATAGTAATCATACGAACGTAATATCCTAAATATTAGAGGGAAATAATCTTAATGAGTCCTGCAAATGCAAATATTAACGACGCGCCGGCCTGGGCTGCGTGGATAGGAATAATCGTCGTCGTTCTTGGTGTGTATCTCACTGCTGCTCATGGTACAGAGCTACTAAAAAATGTTGTTATGGAAGGGCAGGCGTCTATAGATATTGAAGGTTTTCAACATGATTGTCCTGAGTATGAATTAAGAGAAGAGGGCATCACGCTTGCAATGTGCAAGCAAGCGACCTATAACGCGGATAGTTTTTTGCTGTCACAACCGGACTGGTTTCGTACTTCACAATTAGTATTCATGACAGTCGGTACTGTATTCGCTTTTGCTTCTATCTTTATTGGTGTTGGTCTAATGGAGTATCGTAAATGGGCTCTAAAAGCTGCTGTGGCTGTTGTCGCAGGATTACTATTAATTGATGTAGCTGGTTTTTTTGCGATAGTAAGTTCGGGGCCACTATTAAGACAAATGTATTTGTGGATTACTCTGATGTGGTTTTTTATTCATGGTACTTTGCTGGCAGCAATAATGGCTGGCATACATGAAGAACACTCTAATCGAAGAATATTGAATGTTAATCAGGAATAAATAATGAAGAAACAATTTACTCGTAGCGCAATTATTTTGCATTGGATTATTGCTGTTTCAACCATCTTCCTGTTTGTCTCCAGTTGGTGGATGTTGGCATTGCCATACAATGAATTCCGTGTCTTTCCGTTTCAATTACATAAGAATGTTGGCTTGACGCTGGCTCTGCTATTGTCATTGTTGCTGTATGTCCGTTTACAGCACAAACCCGATCCTATTCAATCACCCGCATATACACAATGGATGCATAAGCTTGCTTCATTCACTCATATTGCATTGTATGTATTGATCTTCGTTGGCTGCATTAGCGGATTTATGTCGTCGTCGTTTAGTGGCTGGGGTACAACCATTTGGTGGGCTATTGAATTGTCTGAATGGGGTTGGGAAGATAGAGAGTTGAATGAATTATTTTCTACTGTTCATCTATGGACTTGCTGGGCATTATTAGCTGTTATTATCCTGCATGTTGCCGGTGCTGTTTATCATGCCTTCCGTCGGGATGGTGTCGTCGACAGGATGTTACATTTATAACTAGCTAGGCTAATAAGCCGCCAATCAATGCACCAATTAACAAGGGGGGTACATAAATAACATATAGCAGTAAACCACTGCCTCCGAGAATCGCGCCAATCATCGGTAATGTTGTAAGCATGGTGCCAGCAAAGAATAAGGCGACAGCCACCATAAGGCCCGGTAATAATGCAGCCATAATACCTGCGATAACACCACCTGCCTGTTTACCACCAACTATGCCAGCGATCAGTGATCCAAATGCCGGTAACCAGAATAACAATAATGAAATAATCAGCATCCAGAATGTGCCGGCGATAATGCTCCCCTGATTTTCTCTAATCACTATGTTGTTATCTGTCATGGAATGATTCCTATATTATCTGTGTGTACAATTAACACTATAAGCATAACAGTTTTCTATGATAGCTAACAAAACCGGAGCAATATTATGAAAAAAGACAAAACAGCTGCTGCGAAATTAAGAGAACTTATGGCTAAGCCAGGCATTATCAAAACATTGGGTGCTCATGATGTTTTAACGGCTGTTTTGGTTGAGCAATGCGGCTTTGATTCAGTATTTATTGGAGGTTTTGGTACTAGTGCCAGTTTGTATGGTTTACCTGATCTGAATTTTTTGGGCATGAGCGAAATGGTCGACGCGACCCGTCGTATGGCTTATCGACTATCTATTCCGGTTGTTGCAGATGCTGATACTGGTCATGGTGACTTACATAATGTTATGCGTTGTGTTGAAGAATTTGAAGGAGCAGGAGCCGCTGGAATTATTTTGGAAGATCAGGTTTTCCCAAAGCGATGTGGTCATTTTGGAAATAAACATGTCATTCCTGCTGCTGACATGATCGCGAAATTTAAAGCGGCTGCTGCAGCCAGACAGGATGATGATTTCATTTTTATTGCCAGAACAGATTCACGCGAAACAGATGGTTTAGATGATGCTATTGAACGTATTAATCGTTATTGTGATGCAGGTGCCGATGTAGCATTTATTGAAGCACCATTATCTGTCTCTGAGCTGGAAGAAATTTGTAAGCGCGTTGAATATCCAAAGTTTGTAAACATGCTGGCATTTGGTAAAACACCCATACTAAGTGCAGCAGAACTTGAAGAGATGGGCTTCAAGATTGTCGTTGCGCCAATAGACTCGGTATTGATGACTGCCAAAGTTATGCATGAAATGGTAGAAGTGTTCAAACGTGATGGACATACCTTGTCACTGGAAGACAAAATGGTGAACTTTGATGACATCAAGGAAATTCTCGGCTTGCAGGATTATCTTACGTTGAAAGATAACTTTTTAGAATGACATGAAACGAAATCTAATTATTTTATTTATCTATTTATGTCTCACAATTGCCGGGATTCCCTGGTACTGGCCTGAAGATTCAACCATGATGATTGCCGGTATTCCCGCATGGGTCATGGTGTCTATTCTTGTTTCAATATTGGTTTCAATATTTACAGCGTATCTTTTATTAACTCAATCCTGGTCGACAGACGATCCTTTCGATGGATAGTTTGCAAGCCTTTGGCACAGGTGCCTGGTTTTTTATCTCTGTTTATATGGGCTCGCTTATCCTCATTGGTTTATATGCGTTCAAGGCAAGAAAAGAAAATACATTAAGCGATTTTTATCTGGCAGGCAGTAGCTTTGGTTTAATAGTTATCTTTTTAACTTTATATGCCACGCAATATAGTGGTAATACCATGTTTGGCTATTCCGGCAAAACCTATCGTGTAGGTTATGTCTGGATTATGAGTTTACATTTCATGACTGCAATCGTCGCTTGTTACATGATCTTTGCGCCAAAACTTTATGTTCTTGCAAGAAAGTATCACTACGTAACGCCAACTGATTATTTAAATCATCGTTTTGGTTCGAGTGCGATCAATATACTTGCAACATTGATCATGATTTTTGTGTTGGCAAATTACTTATTAGCACAACTCATGGCGATGGGTAGAGCAATGCAGGGGCTGACTGATATTGACCCTGCAGTTGCATATCAACAAGGCGTTATATTCTTAACCTTAATCATGGTTGTATATGGCACTTTAGGTGGAATACGTGCAGTGGCATGGACTGATGTTATACAAGGCGGGGTATTAATGCTGGGTTTTATGATCCTGATTGTTATTTTGTACCAGCAGTTTGGTCCTATCTCATTAGCGACAACATCCATCATGCAATCCAGCGACCTCGCTATTAATAGTAAAGTAACTGTGCCCGATGCAGACAGGATAAGAGAGTGGTTAAGTTATATTTTAATTGTAGGTTTGGGTTCAACACTCTATCCGCAGGCCGTACAACGACTCTATGCAGCCAGGTCTGAAATTGTATTAAGAAAAGGTTTGGCGATGATGGTATTCGCGCCATTGCTAATGACATTAGTAGCAGTTGCTATAGGTATCTATGCCATTGCATATATACCGGGTCTGGAAGGTGAAGAATCTGATCAAGCATTAGCAAGAATTTTATCATTAGTGCAGCATGGTTCGACTCTGGGATATTGGTTAGTTGTTGTTTTATATGCATCGGTATTAGCTGCCATGATGTCGACTGCCGATTCAGCGTTATTATCTATTTCATCAATGATGAGTAAAGATATCTATGGTCGTTTTATTGATGCCAATGCATCGCAGGCAAAACTTACTTTGATTGGGAAGCTCATTTCATGGGGACTAATAATTTTTTTGGTTTGGTTAGCAATCTATCTCAGTGATAAAGCTTCTTTATTAAAACTCTTAGACAGAAAATTTGATCTATTAATTCAACTTGTTCCGGGGTTTATGCTAAGTATTCATTGGAAGAGAATGAAAGCATTGCCAACATTTATTGGTATGTTGGTTGGTGTAATTGTTTCTCTATGGCTTGCCTATGGTGAATTTGGCTTTGTAACAAATGGTAAGGTTTATGGATTTCATCCAGGGTTAATAGGCTTACTGTTCAACTTGTTGATTGTGATATTGGGTTCAATAACTTTTCAAAAGTTAAATCCGGTGATAATTGAAACCTAGGACTATTTTTTAAATAGCGTTCATCTATTGTTTCTTTTATCAAGCATCGCGGATGAAATATTTTTCCAGTACTTCTATGGGTAATTGATCCAGAACTGATTCATGCGTTGCTCTGGGATAAAGAGGTGGCGCAACTCCGGCTTCCAGTGCTTCAATCCAGCGACCAAGGCAGACACACCAGCGATCACCTTGTTTAAGACCCGGAAAACCAAACTCTTCCCGCGGTGTTATCAGATCATTGCCTTTTTCTTTAGAAAAAAGTAGAAAGTCTTCTGTTAGTTGTACACAAACGGTATGTTCACCGACATCTTCATCGCAGGTTTCGCAGCGGCCATTACGAAAAAAGCCGGTCATTGGATCCAGACAACAATCTTCTAGCAAGGTGTTGAGTATATTTTTTTGCATTTGTACTCTACTGATCTTGATATTAATAAATTATACACCATGGTTTTATTCGTGGCGTAAGCAATGTAGATTCTTTATGATAAACATATATTTAAATCCTGTCTCATTGTACTGCTTGCAATGCTTGTTTCCTCCCTGGTTTTTTCTGAAGAGCTAATAGTCTCGGATGAGCGGCCTTTATTATTGAAAAATAGTAAACAGACGCTGGGAAGCATGACTTATGGACAATTTCTTTATTGCTTACAACATGCAAATTATTCTGGCGATGATTCAAGAATGATTGATATGCGTAATAAACGGCTAATCATTGTTTTAATTGAAAATAAAACATGGTTTATTGAAATACGTGAAGAGATAGAATCAGTTATTATTGAAAGTATCACAATAAATACGCATCACCATGCTACGCTTGTAGAACAAAGTCGGCTTTTATTATATATTTTTTCACACTGTCATTTACCTGAAGGGTAACAGTTCATCATTAAAAATCTGCCATATTGGGAATACGACCAAATGCAATCTTGGCGCCGGCATAACCGCCGGAAGGCTCTTCCCAAACGCCAAGACTGATCGCCTTACTTCCATATTTATAGACTATGGTGTCCATGGTTTTAGCAAGTTGATTCCATTTCTTTTGTTCACTTGCTTCTTCCAGTAAGTCCCGAAATAAATTACCTTGTGGTAGTGGCGGATTATTTAAATGAAACAGGGTGACAGAGACTTGTTTTATGCGTGGTTTTTTTTCATTATCTCGATACCACTCAATCACAGCACGTTGCCATAAGTTAGTTAATGCTGTTAGAAAAGTATGATCATCAGATACATGTGTAAAACGCGCTTTACCTTTCCACTTTTCCCTTGATTGAAAACGTATGCTCAGACCAAAAGCAGCAGCAGTACGTTTGGCACGACGCAATCGTCGAGCAGCTTTAACAGTTAACAGACGGGCACAATTGCGTGCATGATAAATGTCGCGACTTTCCGGCGATAATATTCGACTATGGCTATACATGCAGCGAGATGTAATAAGAGGTTCTACTGCATAACCATGTAGGCTATACCAGAACCGCTCACCCTCAACCGAACCCCATATCTTGCGCAAGGTTTCAGCATTCATGTGCCAGAGTTTCTCGACAGAAAAAATCCCTGCCTTGTATAGACGATATTCCATACTGCTACCGATACCGGGAATATCACAGAGTTCTAGTTTAAAAAGTTGTTCGGGATAATAATCAGGTTGCCAGACAACCAGTCCTTCAGGTTTATTCACTTCCGATGCAATCTTCGCCAGAAGCTGATTCGGTGCAAAGCCAAGTGAGCAGGTGACGTATCGACCGATTTCTTTAGCTAATATTTGTTTGATCTCCCGTGCAAGTGCAAATGGTTTCTGGCGTTCATTAGCCATCAAACTACAAACAACTTCATCAATAGAACAGGCTTGATCAATATGCACACAACGTTCTATGGATGCATAAATACGATGATGCAGTTTCACATAGATATCATGTTGGGCAGGGACAAATTGAATGTCAGGACAAAGTTCTCTGGCTTCCTTGACGCGGGTACCGGTTTTTACACCATATTGTTTTGCTTCGCGACTGGGAGCAATAACACAGGAATAATCAGACATGAACGGCAATACACCAATGGGTCGTCCACGTAATGTTGGCTGAAGTTGTTGCTCAACACTGGCAAAGAAGCAATCGAAGTCGATGTAGAGCCGTTCAATTTCTGTGGGTTTGTGTAACATGGGTAATACTTTTTTCCTTAATTATGAGATCGAAAGTATAAGAGAACAAAAAGAGAACTTTCAAGTGTTAAGTAATAAAAAAGAATCTCTAATCGTTAGAAAAGTAGGTTGTAACTATATGAAAAGATAGAATTAAAAATTATAAATAAGGAATAGCTCGAGGTAATCATCACAGCGAAGAACGAAAGCTGGATCGGATTGAATAGTTATAGAAATTGTTAACGTTCAACAATAAAATTGCCATAGGCTCTAGAGCCTTCGCCAGTTTCAATAGTATCAGCCACTTCTAAATTATTTATATCCAATATTGTGACTGATCCATCAAACCAATTAGCGATATAAGCGTGTTTACCATCAGGGTGAATATTAATTCCTTCAGGCATTTCTCCGACATAGATTTTTTTTATTTCCTCATAACTGTCTCGATCAACAACAGATACCGAACTATCACGTTTGTTGGTGACAATGAGACGATTATTAATTTTGTCTATGGCAGTGATATATGGGTATGTATTAACCGGAAAAGTGTTAATTACTTTTTTGCTTTTAATATCGACAACAGATACATCATCTGATTCGACATTAACAACATAAAGAACTTGTTTGTCATCATCAATGGTGACGCCATAAGGTGCTTTACCAACTTTTATTTCAGATTGAATTTCATATGATGCAATATCGATAAACATGAGGGAATGGTCGTATTCATTAACAACAAATAAGGTCTTATCATCTTTGGATACTGCCAGTCCTGCAGCAGCATTGCCGACCTTGATCTGTTTTTCTATTTCAAGTGTTTGTGTGTTAATAGCAAATACACTGCTCATATACCAATCAGCTACGAAAAGGGTTTTATTGTCATGTGTTAAGGCAAGAGCTAGCGGTGCTTGTCCTACAGTGACACGTTTGATGATTTCAAGTGTAGCGACATCAATTATACTAATTTCCTGATTGCCAGGGTTGGAAATATAAACAACTTTATTATCATAGCTGGCCATGACGCCGGCAGGTTTAACGCCAACTTTAATAGTTTTAATGATTGCATTTTCCGATGTATCAATTACTGATACAGAATCAGCAAGTTGATTAGTGATAAAAGCAAGATTCTGGGTTTTAGCATCAGCTGCCAAGACCCAGAATATGAGAACGAGAACTACTGATTTAATACTAGCTTGCAAAGTAAGGATTAAATTATTTTGCGAAAGCCGCTTGTAACCCATTTAAGGTTTTAGTGTGTAGTGCTTCTACTGCTGCTTTACAGAATTCATCAGACATATCAGGTGGTGCTGATTTACCTTCAAATGCAGCATAAGCCGTACCGCGGATTTTTACTTTTGAACCCCCATTGCTTTCCATTACAGAAAGAAAAGTTCCCATTGAACGAATTGGCATATCTTTAATAAATCTACCTTCTTTAACTCTTAGAGTGGTTAATAAACGTTTTCTGTCATCCTGAAGCTTGGTGACCTCTTCTTTTAAGTCTTCTCCATTATCCAGTTTGTAATCCCTGAATGCGCCAAGCCCTTCACCTGTAGCGACACATTCAGTTATCGATTCATTCCATTCTTTAATATTGCAAAGATTTTTGACCGCTGCCCAGACTTCATTAGGGTTGCCATTAACTTCTACTTCCATATCAAATTTCAACGGGGTGGGGCCATGCGCCAAAGCAAGCGATGGAGCGATAAACAGGCTTGCCAAGAGTATTTTAGGGAATTTCATTGTTATTAATCTCCGTTCAACTGCATTTTTCATACAGTTTTTATTATTACCGACTCATTTTCATGAGTTTCAAGGTAGCATAGTGTAATAGCTCAGACTGCGCTTGGCTATTGTCTGAACTCAGGATGTAATCAGTGCTTATTTTCGAGCTGTTCCGCTGGCTTTATGCGAAAGAATTTCGCGAACATATTGGCAGGGAAGGTGCCAAGTCTGATATTAAGATGCTTAGCGGTACGATGATATTGCATCATAAATTTTTTAACTCGAATATCTACCTGTGATAAACGATGTTTCAAATCATTAAATATCTGATCGTCATTTGCATCAGTATTATTATCGATTTGCTTAATATATTCTAATAACTGATTTTCCAGTAAATTAATATTTGTCAAAAAGTGATATATGTTCGTACATTCTTCAAAATTGACATTCAATTCTGTAATACGCTGTTTTGCTACTTCGCTGAAGGGGAGATATTGATTAATAGCGTTCATCAATATAGGTATCAATTTTTGTTTTTCCTGAAATTCTTCGGCCATTTCTTTAATGGCAATGTCTAAACGAATCTTGTCTCGGATAAGCAAATTATAGCTGATCAGAAACCAAGAAAATAATGGTATAAAAATAAATAGAAACGCTTCAAAATACTGGAACATGTTTTTCTTATTGGTCTATGGTAATTCAAATTAACAAATTTTTTGAATGATGCGAAAGTCAATTCAAATTGCTTTATTGGTGAGACACATAAGGCGTTCAGTTTACACTTCATTTTGGCGGTATGGATATTCTGCCGTTATGGTGACTGATACCAGTCGATAATGCAATTGTGCTTATCATAATATAACTGATATTCCTGAAAATCTTGATTATGAGGTAATGGCAAGGATAACAACTGGGCTGGTGAACATGATTATACGTCTGGCTAATAAATAATGATTGAATAATGTTAGTATAATTAATACACAAAGTGACACTGTGAAATAATCATCGTGATCATCATTGTTACAATAAAATAATAACCAATATTAAGACTCCGGAGAGTTATTCATGAAAATCATTCTAGCACCTGATTCATTTAAGGGTAGTTTGACCTCATTACAGGTAGCTAATGCCTTTGAAAAAGGTGTTAAACGAGTCTTACCAAAAGCGACATGTATTAAAGTGCCTATGGCAGATGGTGGCGAAGGTACAGTGCAGTCTTTGGTGGATGCTACCGGTGGCAAATTCATTTATAAAAATGTAACTGGTCCACTCGGCAAGCCAGTCAAGGCACGTTATGGTTTATTAGCGGATGGTGAAACAGCGGTGATTGAAATGGCGGAAGCCTCGGGATTACCACTGGCGACAGGTAAAAATAGAAATCCGATGAAAACCACTACTTATGGTACGGGTGAACTGATGATGGATGCTGCTAAACGCGGTGCCAGTAAGATCATTATTGGTATTGGTGGTTCTGCAACAAATGATGGTGGCGTAGGGATGGCGCAGGCAATCGGTGTGCGCTTCCTAAATAAAGAGAGCAAAGAAATTACTGAATATGGTGCTGGTGGCATGTTGGGCAAGATTGCTTCAGTTGATATGAGTCAGTTAAGTCCAGAGTTGAAAAAGACCAGAATAGTCGTTGCCTGTGATGTGAATAATCCACTCTGCGGCAAACAAGGAGCGTCGCATGTGTTTGGACCACAGAAAGGCGCGACTCCTGCGATGGTGAAAACGCTTGATGCTAATCTGAAACATCTGGCGACTATCGTTAAACGAGATTTGAAAAAAGATATTTCCAAACAAAAAGGCGCAGGGGCTTCCGGTGGCTTGGGTTTTGGTTTGGTTGCGTTTTCAAGAGCAACAATGAAGAGTGGTATTGATATTGTGTTGGAAGCAACACAAATTAAAAAACATTTTAAAAAGGCTGATTTGGTAATAACTGGTGAAGGGCAGGTTGATTTTCAGACGGCTTTTGGTAAAACGCCTGCGGGTGTTGCCAAGGCAGCGAAGAAATTTGGTGTGCCGACAATAGCAATTGGTGGTGGAATAACTGATGATGCCAATAATATCTTTAAACATGGTATTGATGGACTTGAGAGTTCTATTACAAGAGATATGACGCTGGAAGATGCGATTAGACGCTCACCGCAAAACCTTGCCAATGCAGTAGAACGTGTTATTCGCCTTGTGTTGATAGGTAAAAAAATGGCAAGTAAAAGGAAACATTCCCGTTAATATTAATTATTCTGACTACTTAAGATGAAGTTTTCCCGCTTCGCCAAACGTTTTAGCGAGCATGCTGGAATTGTCCAGTTAATGGATGATCTCGGTAATGCCATGACAAGTGAGAATGATATTCTCATGTTAGGTGGCGGGAATCCTGCACATATTTCCGGTATGCAACAATACTTTAGAGATTCATTATATCGTTTGATTAATAATCCTTCCCGTTTTTCACATGTCGTTGGTGATTATGAATCGCCGCAGGGAAATCAGGAGTTTATAAGCGCTGTCGCAAAACAACTTAATCAGCTCTATGGTTGGAATTTAACAGAAAAAAATATTGCATTGACGATTGGAAGCCAGTCAGCATTTTTTTATTTGTTTAATATGTTTGCCGGTGAAGATGAGCAAGGTAAACATCGACAAATATTTTTACCCATAACACCAGAATATATTGGTTATGGTGATGTTGGGCTGAGTGATAATTTGTTTTACGCAACACGACCAATTATAGAAGAGCAGGATGCGTCTTATTTCAAATATCGGATCGATTTTGATGAACTGAAAATAAAAGCAGATACAGCAGCAATGTGTGTGTCTCGTCCTACGAATCCTACAGGTAATGTGCTAACCAATGATGAAATGAATGGTTTGATACAACTAGCAGAAGACTATGCAGTACCATTGATTGTCGATAATGCCTATGGCGCGCCTTTTCCTAATATAGTTTTTAGTGATATATCGCCTCTATGGAATCCAAACATGATTTATTGTTTGAGCCTTTCCAAGGTTGGTTTGCCCGGAACGAGAACAGGTATAGTTATCGCGAATGAAGAAGTTATTACATTAATTCGCAATATGAATGCTATCATCAATCTGGCCCCAGCAAATCTTGGTGCCATGATAGCTTATGATTTGATACAAAGTGGTGAACTGGTTAGATTATCTAATCTATTAATCAAAAATTATTATCGTGAACGTTTACAACATACATTATCTATTGTTGATAGAGAAATGGATGGTATTAATTATTTATTACACCGCCCTGAAGGAGCAATCTTTTTGTGGTTATGGTTGCCGGATTTACCAATTAGCACACTTGAACTTTACCAGCGGTTGAAAGAAAGGAAGGTATTAGTGGTTCCTGGCGAATATTTTTTCCCCGGACTTGAAGAAGATGACTGGATACATAAACATCAATGCATTCGACTTACCTACTCGATGCAGGCAGATACAGTAGAAGCTGGCATCAGGATTATTGCTGAAGAATTAAGAAATGTAATGAATTAAGCCTAATGATGTTGTAATTTATCGAGTAAATTTGCACCGAAACTAAAAAGTCGTTCCTGCCAGTTACGTTTTTGTTCAAAACTGATTTGGTAGACTTGACTTTCTTTTACTGCTTCAGCCAGATAATCATCACTGGTGATTAGCTGATCAACAAGTTTTAGTTCAATGGCTTGCTTGCCATACCAATGTTCACCTGTTGCTATCTTATCTATATCTACCTCTTCACGATTTTCCTTTACAAAATCCTTGAACAATTTATGTGTTTCTTCTAATTCCTGTTTGAATTTTTCTCTATCTGCATCTGTATTTTCGCCAAATAGTGTTAATGTGCGCTTGTATTCACCTGCAGTAATCTGTTCATAATCAATATCCATTCTTTTTAATAAACGATTAAAGTTTGGTATTTGTGCCAATACACCAACGGAACCCAGAATAGCAAATGGTGCTGCGATAATTTGATTGGCAACGCAGGCCATCATATAACCACCACTAGCGGCGACTTTATCTACAGCAGCTGTTAATTTAATACCTCGATCACGTATGCGTCTGAGTTGGGATGCGCCCAGACCATATCCATGTACTATACCTCCTCCACTTTCGATCAAAACTACTACTTCATCCTTGTCTGTTGCTATAGTTAGAAGAGCTGATATCTCTTCTCTAAGCGATGAAACTGCAGACGCCTTAATATCTCCTTTAAAATCCAGAACAAAAACCTTTTTGTCTTCTGAACCTGTCTTATCTTTTTCCTTATATTTTTGCTTTTTTTCTTTTAGAAATTTCTTTAGCTGTTTCTTTGATAAGGTTTGCGAGTTGAGCAACATGCTCATGGTTTCAAATTTTTCATTCAGGTTTTTTACTTCAAGTTTCTCCGCATCATGTTTGTTGCGACTTGCAAGTATGATAATTACGCCAATAGCGATTAATAATAAAATAACAACGCTGCTAAACTTGGCCAGAAACATGCTGTATTCGCTTAAAAAATCCAACTTATTCTCCTGAAGATGATGGTAATAGTAATTTGTTATTAGTAGAGCATATTAGGCAGAAAAAGTTTATCAATATTACCATTAGATGAAAAAATTTTTTAACTGATTTACGGTGATATTATTTTTTTATAATGACGCAATTCAGCATTTTTTTATAATCTAATTAATGACGTTATCGCCTTATGATTTAAACATTATTTTCGAGCATTTCAATAATCCTAATTATGCACATCTCATTTTCTATAGATAAAATAATCTGCTGAAATAATTTACCATGTATACCCAGTATTAATATACTGTTTTACTCTTATGCCATTTGCATACATGAGTCAAAATCTATACTGACTTAATGGGTAACAGCCTTTAGCGGATTTTTGATAATATCGAGTTACACTAAAATAACTCCTGATAGAAGCTTGTCGACAAATGTTTTGAACAATTTTTGATATTCTCATTATCATCAATAATTAATATTTTTTAAAGTCATGATTCAGGCATTAAATATTTTATTAAAAAACTATTATAACCATTAGGTTTGTTTTTTTTTAGTTACCTGCTTTCTGAATAATGCGATTTGTTTCTTCCTGTCTTCGTTTGATAACATCCATAAATGCAAAGGCAACATGTGGTACATGCTCAAAATAATGAGTTAACCTTTTATAGGCAACCTTTAATAAGATGCAAGGTGTTATCGAGCGAATCGATGCACTTCGAATCCCATCCTGAAAATAACCCATCTCACCTATAGGTTGTACTGGATCAACATAAGCAACGTGAATTTCATTATTATGTTTATCATGAGTGAAGACTTCCAATTTGCCGTTAACCAATACATACAAGGTGGGGTCATATTCACCTTCGAAGATGAATTGTTGATCTGTATCAATAATCAATTCTGAAAAATGATTACCAATGCCAGATAGTTCTGCGCTTGTTAACGATGCGAAAACCGGGCAATGCGCAAGTCGCTCTGCTCGTTGGCGACGTAAAGCATTATTTAATTGATCCTCCGAGATCATTTTTTCAGATAATAGAATTTCACCAATCAGTTTTACCTTTTGGTTTTTTATCTTCGAATTACGCTTTTTCTGTATAGCGATTCGAATAGAGCCAAGTGAGCAGGGTAGGTACTCACCGAGCAATTTAGGTCTTGGAGGAGGGGTTTTATTAGTCATCACTATCATTATCTCCAGATTTCCTGAAATCTTAGGAGATTCAAACACTCAAGGCAAAAGATTTAGATAAAATTAATGATATTTTGTTTTGAAACTAGGATTTATTTATAAAGTGCAAAACGTTAAGTTATTTAGTTTTATTATCTACTTATATGTAATAGTTAATTTGGAAAAAAATATCTACACCTGTAGAAGTCTAATTTTGATTTGTATGCTCTTGTTTACTGTTTACTACAAATCGAGACTCTGCCTCGGCAACATCAATTAAAATAAAATGACGCTGGTGATTATTTTATCGATACTAAGGATAGTGTTTTGATCATTGAACTAGCGATTATTAAATTAGGTTATAGTTCCAAATGGATTTTGGATTATATCAAGATCGAATCGATAGATAATGATAGCATTCGCTGGGTGTTTATTGATTTACGAAACGGCAGCACCTTTGACTAGCTAAATGCAGAAAACTGGTTGTACTTTCTTGATGAGGCTTATCCTCAATTGAAATAGATTTCATTAAAATGTTTTCGAGATGAAGAATGCCCATGAAAAAAGCCCGACTATATCGGGCTTTTTTACTGAATGACAAGCTCTTTCGTTAAGCTGGTGAAGGATGCCAGCCAGCATCTGCCCAAAGTTCACCACTAATTACTGAGTTGGAAATCATGAAGCAGATGGCATCTGCGATTTCTGCTGGGCGAATTAAGCGACCTAGCTGGGTATCTGGTAATACATATTTTTCAATATACTCATCTCCCATAGCACGAACCATTGGTGTATCCGTAAAACCGGGATGAATCACACCACAACGCACACCATGAAAAATCGCTTCTTTAGTTAAGGTTGCTGCTGCGCCTTCAATACCTGCTTTGGTAGAGGCATAAGAAACTTGACCTTTATTACCCTGAGATGAAATAGAACCAATGAAAACTACAGTGCCTTGTACTCTTTCGTCGGGATGCCATTTCTTTAAACCTTTAACTGCTCGATCTTCAGCAATCATGGCAATCATATGCATAGCCCAGTAAACAGGAGCGATCAAGTTGACATCAACAACAAGTTTGAAGTTTTCAACAGGATACATTGAAGCTTTTTTTGTTTCTTTGTCCACTCTAACTGCCAGATCGTCACGAGTAATACCTGCAGCTGGAATACAAATAGAAGGTAATCCATATTTCGCTTTCATTTCTTCAAAGACTGATGTGCGAAATTCTTCGTCACAAGTATTTCCCTTGAAAGGTACACATATGTCAGCATTTGCTTCGTTATTGATCTGTTCTGCAGCAATTTCGATATTGTCTGACATATCCACCAAAGCTAGTTTTTTTACGCCGCGTTTTGCAAGCTCAAAACTGACTGCGTTACCAATACCGCTGCCACCGCCAGTGATTACACCTACTCTGCCTTTAATTTCCATGCTTTACCTCTTTATCAAATGGAAAAATAATATATTGGTAATTGTAAACTATATTTATTGCACTGCAATATAAATCTCGTAAATAGTAGATTTATTATTGATTACAATAATTTAGCTAGATTTCTATCAGATGATCCATAAGATTCATACCATCGTCTTTAGAATCAAGCTGATACCGCTTATTAGCATAAAAAATAGGGCATATTTTTTAAATTGAAGGGCATCGAGCCGGCATAAATATGATTTCGCTATTATGACACCCAGAATAGCGCCAAGTCCTAAACTCAATCCATAATAACCAATTTGCATGGTCAATATACCAAAACTACCATAACTAATGAGCTTGGTCAGTTGCATGATCAGGGAATTTAGTGATTTAGTTGCGATCATTTTTTCTTTAATTAAGCCGTAATTCACCAAAAAAGGGTTGTGAGCAGGACCAGTGGCGCCAATCAGACCAGATAAATAGGAGATAATAAAACCAACGGGGAAAAATATTGGTAATACGACCCTGAAGTTTAGCCGCTCTGTGAAATAAAATTGTTGAACCACATAGAGAATCAAGAAACTTCCGATAATGAATTGGATGACCGTGGCGTCTATTTGACTAATCGACCATGCACCACAAATTGAGCCCAGAATACTCCCTGGAAGCATATAGCGAATTACTTGCCAGTCGATATCGTTACGAAAAATATAAACACGTGAAGGATTCGCTAACAAAGCCGCAATCGAAATCACAGGCGCTGTTAAATTAGCGCCTAACCAAAGTGAAATAATTGGCATGAGAATCGTAGCTGCACCACCTGCTACGATGGTGCTAAAACACCAAGCAATTACTCCACATGTAAATAATAATATAAAGCTCATGCGACAATTCTATGCTAATTGAGTTACCATCTTGTGAATATTGAAATTGGAAATATACATTGGATATCAAAGTTAAACATACATCTGTTGGTCGAGGTTTAGGTTGGCTGAGCGATGGAATAGAATATTTTTTAGGTAACCCAATGGGGTGGATTGGTGCATTAATTGTTACCTTTATCAATCATATGTCGATTAGTCTGGTGCCAGTCCTTGGTCTTCTAGCCATCTATTTTTTACCGCTAGTTTTTGGTTATTTCATATTACTATCTGTCATTATCGGAAGTATTTATGTCGCTTATAAGGACTGTTTTGACGTGTCAGGCACTGAGTCAACATAGGGTATGTTATTTAGCAAAATGAAAAAAATGAGCATGCCCACGGCTACAGAAGCATTGCCAGGTAGAGATGAGCCATTAAAGGTAAGTGCAAATCACTTCGTAAAAGGTAATGTCATCAAACCACCTTTTCCTGAATCTTGTCAGAAAATAATCTTTGGAATGGGCTGTTTTTGGGGAGCGGAAAGAAAGTTTTGGCAACTTGGCGGAGTATTCAGTACTGCAGTCGGCTATGCCGGTGGCTATACACCTAACCCAAGCTACGAAGAAGTATGTACCGGCATGACAGGACATAATGAAGTGGTATTGGTTGTCTATCAAACTTCAGAAATAAGTTTTCAGGAATTAGTAAATATATTTTGGGAATCACATAATCCAACTCAAGGGATGAGACAAGGAAATGATAGCGGTACGCAATACCGCTCTGGTATTTACACTTTTATTGAAGAGCAGCAGGAGCAGGCGTTATCATCCAGAAATGATTATCAGGAAAAATTAAATGCAGCTGGCTATGGACAAATCACAACTGAAATCATGAATGCGCCAGAGTTTTATTATGCTGAAGATTATCATCAGCAATATTTGGCAAAAAATCCTGGCGGTTATTGTGGTTTGGGTGGCACAGGCGTAAAGGTAAAAAATAGCTAGATTTTTTTGCGCTTACTTTTTATTTTAGTAATAGCCTTTTTAACTGTCCCTACATCTTTTTTCACGGATATCACAGCAGTTGATCTATGTGTAATAGCCATCATACTACCACCTGTTGTTCTAACGTAATACATAGTCTACTCCTAGAGAAACAATAGTTTTAATTGACCGAAAATTGACTGGCAAATTTACCAATCCATTCTTCAGTTACTTTTTCCTGACTCAAAAATGGACCTTCACGATATTTTTTTTCGTTTAAATAGATTTCGATGTGACAAATTTTTTCAATAATTCTTAGCTTCGGAGCATCTTCTGCATTTAATAACCATACTCCTAACTCGTAACCGGTTTCAGTTTGCTTTACGGCGACAACTTTTGCCGAGAATTGATAGGTTTCTTTTTTAGTAGGAATTGTTATTTCAAGAATATTGCCGGGTTTTTCATATTTTTCACTTGAAAAAGTCAGACCAATATTGGCCTGATGACCAAATTCTAGTTTTGATTTTTCCCAGAAACGTAAACGCTTGTAATGGAGCGGGAAGCGTTTTGGGTGGTTGATGAAACCCGTAAGTGATTCATTTTTAAAATCAATTTGTTTTTGTGACATCTGATCAGTTATTGATAATGACGAACTATCTACTATTTGAATACTTGTCGCCAGCATGATGATCTCCCAAACATTCAATTATTTATCCGACATTAAAGACTAGGTTGAAAGAATAATCAAGTATAAATACATAAATATCAATATTTTATATATTTATTATTAAATTTAGCTTTAAATTTTAAATATAATAATAAATATATAACCTATTGAAATATATATGGTTAATTGTATAGATTGTATTGTCATCAATACAAGCAGGTACTAATTCAGCCATATATTCACCAATAATTACTTCATAAGCTTGCTATTCATTGCTGTCTACAAATAAATGGAACTAGGCCATGCCGGTAATTATTAAAATCACAGGCAGAATGACATCGTTTAACAGATAAAATTTTATATAATGTTTTATATTCATGCCCAACAATTGATAAAAAATTACTATTTACATAGTGTTTAAGAGTAATTCTTTGAACCAGTTACGTTACTGTTTTGTTTTTTTGTGTGCGGCTCCAGATTATTTCGTGCCTAGATGTGGAAATAAAAAATGAAAATCATAGTTGGCATCATCATCGCCATACTTCTTACAACAATATTTTTCTTATTTTGGTCTGATATTTCAGAGCTAACTGAAACATCATCTTTATCTACTCAGGAACAAGCTACTGAAGAAGTGATAACTGCCACTATTTCAGAACAACCGAAAAAGAAGATTGTTATTGAATACGATAGCAATGGTGAAGAGATGAAGAGTGAATACAATAAACTTGAATCAGCACGATTGGAACTGAAACGTGCCTTGGCAAAAACAAAACATTTATTATGGGGTATGACTTTTCCGTCGGAACAGGCAAAAAAAATTAATGCGGTCATGTTAAATGCTCATAAATTTGAAAAAACACCGCGTATGTTAGGAGCATTTTTTGATGCGAAGGAAATCAGGAGTGAAATAGAAAAAGTTAATTTTGCCAAAAATGCATTAATTGATCTGGAAAAGTTAGTTAGTGAAGCTGAGCCAACTAATTAAGCAAACTTGCTTTATATATTCCGGAATTAATAGATGGAGAGGTTAATTTAACTTTCGTTATAGTATTTTCTAAATTTTCATCACAAACATGTTTTAATTCAACACGAATATAATTGTCGGTATATCCTGTCCAGAAACCATCTCCATTTTTTGTTTCCCATAATACTTCTCGTTGAGTATTTACGTGCTTATTCAAGAAGTTCAGTCGCATTGTCTGTGTCAACATATGTAAAGCATGACTACGTTGTTTTTTAAGATCATTTGCAACTGGTTCAGGTAATGTTGCTGCCTTAGTTCCAGCGCGAGGCGAGTAGGTAAAGATGTGAATATGTGAAAATGCCATCTTCTCAATAAATGCTAATGATGCTTGCCACTCTTTATCACTTTCACCAGGAAAGCCGACAATAATATCTGTCGTAATATTAATATCTGGAATCAGTTCTCTGGCTTTATTGATTAGTCCTGCAAAGTCATTGGTTTTGCAGCGTCTAGCCATTCGTCTTAGTACGCTGTCAACACCACTTTGTAATGGTAAATGTAAATGAGGCATTAAACGTGGGTTAGAAAATAAAGAAAAAAACTTATCATCCAGTTCCCATGGTTCTAATGAACCCAATCTAATACGTGGAACGGTAGTTTCAGATAAAATTGTATTTATTAATTGTGTTAGATTTGTATCAATATTACTGCCATAACCGCCCAGATGTACGCCGGTTAAAACAATTTCCTGTATACCTTTGGCATGAATCGAATTTATTTCTTCAATGATTGCGCTAATTTTTCGACTCTTTTCCTCGCCACGTGCAATAGTCACTATGCAAAAAGTGCATCGATAACGGCAGCCATCCTGCACCTTGATAAATGCCCGATTTCTTCCACGTTGAAATATAGCAGCTTCATCGGGTTCACTTGCTAACATGGGCATTGCTTCTATGTTTAATTCATTAAGTACAATGTTGACCAAATCATCTTTTTGTTTATTTCCAACTATGAGATCAATGCTATCTATGTCTAGTTTTATATTCGAATCAAGTGTCGCATAACACCCGCTAACAATTAGCTTTGCTTTAGGATTACGTTTATGTGCGCGTCGAATGATTTGCCGTGATTTTTTTACCGCTTCCTGTGTAACCGCGCAGGTATTTATCACAAGCAGATCGGCCTGTTCTGGTGTTTGCACAATATGATGACCCTGTGCTTGAAAATGTTCGGCCCAGGTCTCAAGTTCGGCTTCATTCAATCGACAGCCTAATGTTTGTAGGTGAATTTGCATGGCGCGAACTATAGCAAAAGTAAAATTGAATGCGACTATTTGGTTTTTAGTGGTGAGAATCTCTGGCACATTTCAGTACTAGTTCCGGCATGCTGGCATCCATACCAATGGCCTTGGCTATATTAAACTGACAATTCGGAAAGCGTTCATTAGCTTCATCAATTAAATTAGGTATATCTATGGCAACATGATTCCCGGAATTTAGAAAATAGGGCAGTACCTTGATTGCAGTAATGCCTTCGTCAATAAGTATTTTAATCGCACTTAATAAATCAGGTTCAACCAGTTCCAGAAAGGCATATTCAATTAATTGATATTCATTTTTTGATTGCTGACGTACCCTGTCAGTCAATTTTCTTATTTCTTCATTTGATTGTTCACGACGACTGCCGTGTGCCAGAATAATTAAACCTTTCATGATTAATTTATTAATAGTGCCCTGGTTTCATTTAATAATGATTCATCTACTTTAAAACCTAGACTTTGAGCTTTTCTAGTTTTATCTATGGCACTTTCTGCTTTATTTATTAATAAGTCTGCTTTTGCCCATGAATGATAAATATAGGCTCTTACTCTATCATTGGGTGTTTGCTCAGCTAATTGATAAATATTTTCGGCTTCAGAAAGCAAGGTACTGCGAGATGGTTCTTCCAAAGTAATACCACAACGTGTTTTTATAAGTGCATAGTCTGCCAGAAAGTCGGGTTCATTCAGTTTTTTTTCGTTGGCAAGTCTAAACATGTCCATCGCTTGACACATTTGATTATGCTTTTCGTATAGTACACCGAAACCAATGTAGACATAAGGATTGTCTTTATTTAATAACCAGGCTTCATTAAAGCGTTGCATGGCTAATTCATCTTTATCTTGTAGATGAGCTTCAAACCCACTATCAACATAACCAATAGAAGCATGTTCGCTAGTACCAAATGTTTGTATCGCTTTATCTATAAACAAATGATCTTTTTGTAATAACTCCGGATCGCTTCTTTCCATGCCGCCAAACATTGGTTGTGAATCATCAGCATGTGCAGGAGATAGCTGGATGAATAAAATAATAAAGATAACTGTTTTCATATCAGGTTATTTTTTCTCTTTCAAATTCTTTAATGTTTTAAGATGAATCGCAACACAACGTGCCAATGCATCAAGATCATATCCTCCTTCCAGCAAGGATAAAACTCGACCCTGACAATGTTTGTCAGCTACTTCTAGCAAGCGTTCAGTCATCCAGCCATAAAATGAATCACTTAATAACATTTGTGCCAGAGGGTCTGCGGCATGCGCATCAAAACCGGCAGAGATAAGAATACATTCTGGTTTAAATTCATCCAGTTTGGGTAATATTTTATGTTGAAAAGCAGCTGCATAATCGTCAGTGTCTGAACCGGCAGGCATCGGACAATTTAAAGTCGCACCTTTACCCCTGCCTATACCGATTTCATAGTAGTTACCCGTGCCGGGATAATAGGGAAATTGATGTATGCTGATATAAAGTACACTGGGCTCTTCTTCAAATAGATGTTGCGTACCATTTCCATGATGGACATCCCAATCAACTATAGCGATTTTATCAAGTTTATATTTCTGTTGAAGATGACGTGCAAGCACTGCGATGTTATTAAAGATACAAAAACCCAGCGCCATATCATTTTCGGCATGATGTCCTGGTGGACGCAACAAACCAAAACCATTATTAATGTTTCCAAGCATCATTTCATCAGCAAGTTGTATGGCACTTCCAGCCGCGAGTAGTGCGATATCGAACGAATCACGACAGACATTTACATCTATCGAGTCAAGATAGGAGTTACCTGAACGACAAACTTCCTCGGCACGTTTTATGAATTGCTTATCATGGACAGTCAAGATGTCATCTATTTGTGCAAATTTAGATTCGATTTGTTTAATATCACTAAACCATTGATGTTGTTGCAGATATCTCATTGTCGTAGCAACACGCTCACCACATTCAGGGTGACCTGGTCCGGTGTCATGTTCAATAAACCGAGTATCACTTAGAAATCCTGTTATCATAATTATGTTGATGTTATGGTAGTTTTATATTAATTGTAATCTGAATCATTATTTCATAGATAACGATGTCGACAATACGTTCAAACCAAATAGCACTTTGTGGTGTGTAGAAATTACATATTCAGCCTGAATTAATGCTTGGTAAAGGAGTGTGGGGTTGGGAGAAAATGGGCGTTTGAATTAGAACCTTTTTGATTTGAGTAACTAATGGTCTAGATTATTAATTACTGTCTTTGTATATTCTTTTGTATTAGCTGAACCACCAAGATCGCCTGTTCGGGTTTCCGGTTTTTTCAGTGATAACTGAATTGCCTTACGCAATTGATCACCCAGCGGTTTTTCCTCTATATGATCAAGCATCATTGCTGCAGCCAGTAATAATGCAGTTGGGTTCGCTATGCCTTTACCAGCAATATCAGGTGCGGTGCCATGTACAGCTTCAAAAATTGCTGCATCTTTGCCAATATTACCGCCTGGTGCCAAACCTAAGCCCCCAATTAAGCCAGCAATTTCATCAGATAATATATCGCCAAACATATTAGTTGTCAGAATCATGTCAAATTGAGAAGGATTGATAACTAATTGCATTGCAGTATTGTCAACAATTCTATCTTCTATGATTAATTTACCTTGATATTCTTCACTAACTTCTCTTGCTGTTTCTAGAAATAAACCGGTTAGTTTCTTTAGAATGTTTGCCTTGTGAACAATCGTGACTTTTTCGCGACCATTTTTGATTGCATAGTCAAAAGTATATTTTGCAATACGTCTACATCCTGCTCGAGTTATTATGCCTGATGCCTCGGCAACGGCACGGGGATCATCATCAATAGGTATGAAATGTTCTACACCGACATATAAACCTTCAGTGTTTTCACGAATTAACACGATGTCAATTTTATCATATCGTCGGCGTGAATGAAGAAAAGAAATGGCCGGGCGCACATTTGCATAGAGTTTAAATTCTTCTCTTAATCTAACATTGGCAGATCGAAAACCCTGACCAATAGGGGTTTCAAGAGGGGCTTTTAATGCAAGTTTAGTTTTGCGGATATCATCTAGCATCGCTTGAGGCAAAGGATCACCGGCCTCTTTTAGTGCAGACATGCCAGCCTTAAATCGACGCCATTCAAAGTTTGCTCCAAGTGCTTCAAGTATTTCTTCAGTGGCATCTAGTATTTCCGCGCCGATACCATCGCCTTCAATCAGTGTTGCAGGTGTCTTGTTAATAACAATTCTCCAAAGTTAGATTTCTACTGCACATCAATGATGTGTCAGAGTATAAATATATTGATATAAATTATTATCAGGCGCAGGATTATTTTTTTCGCCTAATGTACGAATGTCAGATTATCATTTGAAGGTGGTGTTATTAAATCGTTTAAGATGTGGGCAGTTTCTTCAAGTAAAATATCTACTTCAGTTTCATCATCTTCCTCATTATCAACCAACATAATGTCTTCATCATCATTATCTTCCTCAGATAATGGTGGTAGTCCTTTTTCTGAACGCATGGCATTTTGAATATCTTTTTTTGCTTTAACCAACTGCTCTCTTTCTTTCTTACGCATACTTTCCAGTAATGATATTTCCTTTTTCTTACTGTTTTCGCGTTTTAACTCTAGGTCGTCCAATAATAACTGGAAGAGTTCGTTTTTCTTGATACGTTTTTCATGTTCTTTTTGAGCAATAGAAAAACTATCAATAGGTGCATTGGCAGGGTAATAAAGAGCAGGTTTCACTTCATCCCAAGGTAAGGCATTTTTATATGCGCGTTCACCCTGATCTTTTGCATCTTTGGCCGTTGGGAAAATAATGTCAGGTACCACTCCTTTGTATTGGTTACTTCCACCGCTAACCCTGAAAAATTGTGCAATAGTCGTTTTTAGTCGACCATGATCTTCATTGCTGTCCTGAATAAAGCGATTTAGATCTATAACATTTTGCACAGTACCTTTGCCAAACGTAGGTTCGCCAATAATAATTCCACGGCGATAGTCCTGAATGGCACCCGCAAAAATTTCAGATGCAGATGCACTATTGCCATCCACTAATACAGCGAGTGGGCCCGGATACACAATGCCTGGCTCAGGATCATAATTAACTTCAACACGACCTGATGCATCCTTGGTTTGTACGACGGGTCCACGATCAATAAACAAACCTGTTAATTCCAGTGCTTCTGAAAGTGAGCCACCACCATTGCCGCGCAAATCAATTATTAATCCATCAATATTTTTGGACTGCATTTCCTTGATGAGTTTTCGTACATCACGAGATGTGCTTTTGTAATTTCTTTCGCCTTTTGCCTGAGCTGCAAAATCGATATAAAAAGTAGGTAAATCAATAATACCAATTTTGGTATTGGTTTCATGTATTTCAATCACATCAGAACTGGCGTCTTGTTCTTCAAGTTTAATCTTATCACGTGTAAGTGTGACTATTTTTGAAGGGCCTTCAACGCCAACACCTTTGGACAATATTTCTAAACGAAGTTTGGTATCTTTTGGCCCTCTAATCAGATCGACAACATCATCAAGTCGCCAACCAATAACATCGACCATTTCTTCTTTATTGCCTTGACCGACAGCAATGATTTTATCATCAGCGTTTATTTGATTACTTAAATCAGCTGGCCCACCGGTAATTACTTTTACAACCTGAGTGTAATCACTCTCGGCACGGAGTACTGCACCAATGCCTTCAAGAGAAAGGCGCATGCTGATATCAAAATTTTCTGAGGTGCGCGGAGAAAAATAAGCAGTATGTGGTTCTACCGATGTCGTATAGGCATTGATAAAAGTTTGAAAGACATCATTAGAATTAATCTGAAAAGTACTGCTCTGTATACGTTGATAACGTTTACCCAGAGTATCTATAATTTCTTTCGTTTCTTTACCGGCCAATTTCAAGTTTAAATAATCATTTTTTACTCGTTTTCGCCAGATTTCATCGATAGCCTGTTTGTCTTTTGCCCAGTCATTATCCCTGCGATCATAACGAAAGGCTTCCTGCATATTAAAATTAAATTGTTGATTTAATAAATCATTTGCGTATTTAATACGTTCGGCAACACGTGCTCGATAACGCTTAAAAATATCATATGCAGGTTTCAGATTGGCATTTCTTAAGGAGTCGTCTATTTTATAACGATATTTCTCGAACTCATCAATATCTGACTTTAAAAAATAGACTTTGTTTTGGTCAAGAATTTCGTAATAGTGATCCAGTATCTCTGAGGATAATTCATCATTTAATTCCATTTTTTTGTAATGATATGTTTTCAGAATATGTGTGATTAACTCGCTGGCTCTGACATGTTTTTCTTCAGGCTCAAGTTCGGCGAGATTTACAGTTTGATATTTAGCATATGCAACTGACTGCCATACAAACAGAATAAATATTGAGAAAAATAAATGTCTTATTTTAATAGTCTTTAATGTCATAATAATCCTGATTTGGCATCAAGCCTGCATTGTTATTACCATCTTAGTATGAAATTTGTTAATTACCCATATAAATTCATTAACTTATCTGCATAGTTTGAGCTGTTTTTGGGGAATTAGTTTCTAATTTTTAATAATTCATTGATGCGCTTATCAATGGCTTTTGCCTTTTTAGGGTCCCCCCCAAGAAATTGAGGCGCTTTAGCATAGAAATCTCGCATATCATCCAGATACTGGACATTCTCTGGTTCAATTTTGACTGCGATTTCCAGATGTTCTCTTGTTTTAGATGCGTAACTGATAGCTGAAAACCAATTTATTTGCTCAGCTCGACGTCCATAACTTTTGGCAAGTACGTGATGTATTGCTGCATTGTTAGGTTCATTCGTTAGTACTTGCTTTAGAACAGAGATTGCCTCTTCATATTGTTCGCTTTCATATAGAGCAATACCTTCGGTTTCCAGATCAGGCTTTGTGTCTGCAGTTGAGCAGACCGACAATAATAAACAAAGCAATATAGGAAATACAATTCTTTTACGATTGTTTACTAGTTTTATCATTTGCCTATATGAGCAAAGACTGAATGTTAAAAAGCTATTTAATTTCGATTAATTCGATATCAAACAGTAATACGGAGTTTGGACCAATGATATCACTGCCACGTTGACCGTAAGCTAAATCAGATGGCACAGCAATTTGCAATTTCCCGCCAACCTTCATTAACTGTAATGCCTCTTGCCAGCCAGGAATTACTCGATTTACAGCTAATTCAATCGGTTCGCCGCGATTATATGAACTATCAAATTCACTCCCATCAATGAAAGTGCCGCGATAATGCACTAAAATTGTATCGTTAGTTGCTGGTGATTTACCTGTGCCGCCTTTAATCACTTTATACTGCAGTCCGCTTTCAAGTTCTTTCCAACCTTCTTTTTCCTTGTTTTTTTTCAGGAACTCAATGCCCGCCTGTTGATTTTTAACAGCAGCTGCATTTTGTTCTTCTTGTTCTTTTTGTTGGTATGCGGTTAATAATTGTTGCATTTCCTGCATAGCAATTTTGGGGTCTTTACCGTTTAAAACGTCTTCAACAGCCTGAAGGAAAGCCGTGATATCAACATCAATATTTTGTCTTATGACAGTTTGAGCAAAGAATGTTCCCATGGAATAGCTGAGTTTTTCTTTTTCTGTTTTCGGTGTCATTTCTGCATAAGCAGATTGTGTGATAAATAAAATTGAAATAAGTAAAGGGTATATAGTTAATTTCATTAAAACCTCTGATGTTTTAGAATTTATATGGAAGGCTTGATTTTATTAAGATTCAAAACTTTTGATTACATATTATAACGATATTTGCCCAATCACGATACGGAAGATACTGAATTAATAGCTGCTTCCAGTAATTCGGGGGAATTTTTTTGAATTTCTGGGTGCCCGGCAGAAAGATATTGTCGAAATTTTCTAGCACCAGGCTGCCCTTGAAACAAACCAATAATGTGGCGACTCATATTGCTTAACCTAATTCCCTGTGTAGATTGTTCGAGCATATATTCTTGATAGCGTCGAAATATTTCTTTTCTGGTTGGTAATTCATACCGTTCCTGAAACATCTTATGATCCAGTTCCGCAATCCAGTACGGATTCTGATAGGCTGCACGACCAATCATGACACCATCGACATGTTGCATCTGTTCAATGACAGAATCGGTCTTTATTAAGCCACCATTAATAATTATATTTAAATGTGGAAATGCATTTTTTATTTCATAAACACGAGCATAGTTTAAAATCGGTATCTCTCGATTTTCTTTTGGGCTTAAACCACTCAGAATAGCTATGCGTGCATGAACTATGAAGGATTGACAGCCAGCACTAGCGACTTTATCAATAAAGTTAAATAAAAAATCAAAATCGTCACGATCATCTATTCCGATGCGTGTTTTCACTGTGACAGGTATAGCAACATGTTTTTGCATGTTATAAACGCATTCTCCTACAAGCTCCGGGTTGCTCATTAGGCACGCGCCAAATTGCCCGTTTTGCACCCTGTCACTTGGACAACCAATATTCAGATTTACTTCATCGTAGCCCGCATCTTCTGCGAAGTGACAACATTTTGCCAAATCATCTGGCTTACTACCTCCAAGCTGTAAGGCAACAGGATGTTCGATGGATTGAAATCTTAAAAAACGTTCTCGATCACCATGTATCAAAGCATCAGTAGTCACCATTTCCGTATATAAAAATGCATGTTTAGATAACAAACGCATGAAAAAACGAAAATGACGATCGGTATGATCCATCATTGGCGCAATACAAAGTTTATGAGATTTATCACCTTTCATTATTTTAAGTTGATTGCAGTATTTGTTTGGTAAAACTGGTGCGCAAATAATAGCCGCGAGGCAAAGTGATATTTTCGCTAGCAAGCCGATTTTTATCTCTAGTTTGACTCATGGCATTGGCTGCCTTGGGGCGGATATGTAAATATTTTCCAATAGACGCTGTAATCATATGCAGTTTACCAAGCACAATTAAATCACTGAGTTCTTGCCAGTCTGTTTTAAGTTGTTGTAACTCGCATGTAGATGCCTGCCATAATATGGGTGTGCCAATGCGCCTTGCTGCAAAAGGAATTTTGTCATTAACCTCATAAGGTATCCAAAGTACCTTAGATAATTTTTTTCTAACTAGAGATTGTTCCCAATTGGCTTGATCATAGGGTGATAATTGCACAACACAAATATATGTAGATTCCTTTGGCGTACCTTGTGATGTGACTGGGATGCTTTTTAATTCAATACTCAATTCAGGAAAGTCAGGTTGAGGTTTGCTACCTGATGTTGCTCCCAGAGCATGTTCAAGTAATTGGCCAACCCATCCTTTGGCATGTAATACTGAGTTTGGTAGAGTAAATTCGCATTTATTAGCGAGATTTGTCAATGTCATCCCGGCAAGTGCATTAGCACGTTGCATCAGTATTTCTTCAGACTGAGGAACTGATTGAAACATTGAAGTATTAACTGGACAACATTTCAGTGATCGTATTTTTTAAACATTCAAATTTAATTGGATCACTGAGTGCATTACGGTCTTTATCTCTTATATAAAAAATATCTTCAGCACGTTCTCCAAGTGTTGAAATTTTTGCACCCAGCAAGATCACACCGCAATGTGCCATTGCGATACCAATACGTGAAAGCAAACCTGGTTTATCAATGGTAATAACTTCCATTTGTGTACGATTATTTTTTTCATCCTGTGTGAATATCACCTGAGTAGGCACATTGAAACTTTTTAATTGTCGATTTGGAACCCAATTACTAAAAGTGGGAGCCGAATTTGAATTTTGGAGTATATTTAGTATGCGTTGTTGAATTTCCTGCTCTCGCTCACGATTTGTAATTATTTCATTATTTTTTTGCAGAACAACATAAGTATCTAGCGTGTAATCTTTTTTGCTTGTAGTAATTTTTGCATCAAGAATATTTAAACCTAACTGATCGATAGTCTTAGTAGTTTCAGCAAAAATATAATCACGGTTTTTCATATAAGTAAAAATCAAACTTCCTCCACGAGCAGATTTTTTTTTAACCAGAACAAGAGGTTTACCTGATTTATTATGTTTAATTATTGCTTCGGTGTGCCAGACAATTTCTTCTTTGCTATGACGTAGAAAATATTCCTGAGTAAATGTTTTCCACAGGTCATTAATAATAATTTCTTTAATGCCTTTATCTTCCAGTTCCATTATTGCCTCATATTTAAGATCTTTAACTCTGGTTGTGGGGTGTAGAGGCTTTTGGTGACCAAGACGAATTAGTCTCAATGTGCGTCGATATAGGTTACTTAGTAATGTGCCTTTCCAACTGTTCCATAATTCAGGATTTGTTGCGCAAATGTCAGCAACTGTTAAAACATATAAATAATTCAGGCGTGATTCATCTATGACCTTTCCCGAAAACCGACTAATGGTTTCAGGATCATCTATATCCTCTCGTTGTGCAGTTTTTGACATAAGCAAATGATTCTCAACCAGCCAACAAACAAGTTTTGAATCGTAGTCGCTTAGACCATGAGCAATACAGAAATCTATAGCATCCTTGCCCCCCAGTTTTGAATGATCACCACCTCTGCCTTTGGCAATATCATGAAACAATCCGGATATATAGAGTAACTCCTGTTTAGGTAGCCGCTTATTTACAATTTCATAACATAATGGATAGTTGTCCTCCACTTCATCAAGACCAAAGCGGCGCATATTTTTAATTACCATCAAGGTATGTTCATCGACAGTGTAAATATGAAACATATCGAATTGCATTAATCCTTCAATTTTGGCAAAGGCAGGGAGATAAGCTCCTAATACACCATATCTATGCATCAATCTTAGTTTATGACCTACTTTATTTGGGTGTTTAATGATCTCCATAAACAAACTTCGATTTCGTATATCATGGCGAAAACGATTATTAATTAAATCAAGATTATCCCGTATAGCACGAATCGTGCTTGCTCTAACGCCTTTGATTTTTGGATTTTGTTGCAAGACTAAAAATAACTCGAGCAATGCAAAAGGGTATTGTATAAAAACATTTTTATTTTTAATTTCCGCATAATCATTTCTGGTCTGAAAACGTTGATTAATTGGAACAATCTTGTCTTTACGTTTCTTAAAGATGATGATTTCTTCGAAGTGCTGTAGCAACATATCATTAAGGCGGCTAATGTCACGAATAGTGATAAAAAAGAGTTTCATAAACTCTTCAATGCCCTTGTTGTTTTCCCCGTTAAAGCCTAGTTTCTCGGAAACACCGCGTTGATATTCAAACAACAGACGATCTTCTCTTCTATCATTAAGCATGTGCAGGGCAAAACGAATACGCCAGAGAAAATTACGACCAGTCATTAATGTTGTGAATTCTTCTTTGGTGAGAATACGTTTTTTAACCAGCATTTTAATGTCGAGACTATTAAAATGTCGTAGTAGCACCCAAACTATCATTTGAATGTCACGTAGCCCTCCTGGAGACTCTTTTACATTTGGCTCAAGCTTATGTCCGGAGTCACTATATTTATTATGTCTTTCTTGTTTTTCAGTTAATTTGGCAGAAAAAAACTTTTTTGTAGACCAGATCTTATTTGGCGAGATTACTTTTAACATTTGTTCATAAAGCAGTTGTTCGCCGCTCAGGACCCGTGATTCCATGATATTGGTAATTACGGTTATATCGTTTTTCGCTTCGCGTTGACATTCTTTTACTGTTCTTACACTGTGTCCTACCTCTAGACCAAAATCCCAAAGAAAAACCAAAAATTTTTTTAATTGTTCTTTATGTGCTGGTTTGGTTTTAGGGTGCTCCAGAATCATTAAATCAATATCGGAATGTAGTAATAATTCACTGCGACCATAGCCTCCAACAGCCACCAAACAAAACATTTCACAATCAATAAATAAGTCCCAAGCTTCTATTAGCAGCTGATCAACTAACCAGGATTGTTTGGCAACAATAAGTTCGATTTCTATGCCCGAATTAAAATATTCGATAAGTTGTTCAAGTCCATTTTTTAGAGCATGTTTGAATAACGGCAAGGGAGCTTTTGCTTCTGCTAGTGCTTTTTTAAAACGGGATTTGTCCAGTAATTTAGAATTTAGGATAGATATGCTGGTCATAATTAAAATATTTCGTCTGACCGTTGTGTTAATACTTCATAGCCAGAATCGGTTACCAGAACAGTGTGTTCCCATTGAGCGGACAAACTGCGATCTTTTGTTACCACTGTCCATTCGTCTGGTAATAATTTTACATGACGTTTGCCAATATTGACCATGGGCTCAATAGTAAAGGTCATGCCTTTTTCAAGTTTTAAACCGCTATTGGGTCTGCCGTAATGCAGTATTTGAGGGTCTTCATGAAAAACCCTTCCAATGCCATGACCACAATATTCACGCACAACCGAAAAGTTATTACTCTCGGCAAGCGATTGAATACAATGCCCAATGTCACCAAGCGTAATACCTGGTTTTATGAGCTTGATTGCATCTGACATACATTGATAGGTGAGTTCTACAAGTCGTTTGGCTCTAATTGTCGGTTCGCCAATATAAAACATCTTGCTGGTATCGCCGTGATATCCATCCTTAATAACGGTTACGTCTATATTAATAATGTCGCCATCCTTCAGCTTTTTGTCGCTTGGAATACCATGACAGACAACATGATTAACGGAAGTACATATTGATTTTGGGAACCCTCTGTAATTTAGTGGTGCTGGGATGGCTTGTTGATGTTCCGTGATGTAATTGTGGCAGATTTCGTCTAATTCACCTGTAGTAATGCCGGCAGTGACATATTCACTAATCATTTCCAGAACTTCTGCAGCCAGACGACCGGCAATGCGCATTTTTTCAATATCTGCAGAAGATTTAATCGTTATTGACATATTTTGTGGCCCGATAAAGGGAAAGGCTATTTGTTGTGGTTATTTTTCTATGGTATAAAGCGCACGCGTTTTACGCAAACATACTTTAAATTTTAACGTCACACGCACGCTTCAACTCTGTATGGGGTGCCTTTTCAGGTTGGTATAGAGGGAGTGCAGAGGCTTAACCCTAACAGGAGAATAACTTATGTCTAATGTCACTATGCGTGATATGTTGGAAGCTGGCGTCCATTTTGGACACCAAACCCGTTATTGGAACCCAAATATGGCACCATATTTATTTGGTCAGCGTAACAAAATTCACATTATCAATCTTGAAAAAACCCTACCTTTGTATGAAGAAGCTATTAACTTTGTTGGTAAAATGGCAGCAAAGAAAGGTACAGTCTTATTTGTTGGCACCAAACGCTCTGCTCAATCAATCATAGCGAAAGAGGCTGACCGATGCGGGATGCCATACATTAACAAACGCTGGTTAGGTGGAACCCTAACCAATTTCAAAACGATGAAACAATCAATAAACCGTCTCAAAGAGCTGGAAGCCATGCAAACTGATGGCAGTCTAGACAGAATCAGCAAAAAAGAAGGCTTATTACTAAAACGTGAACTTGAAAAACTGGAGGCGAGTTTATCCGGCATCAAGGATATGAAAGGTATTCCCGACGCATTATTTATTATTGATGTTGGTTACGAAAATATTGCCGTTAGTGAAGCGAAAAAACTGGGTATTCCGGTTGTTGGAATTGTTGATAGTAACAATAGTCCAAAAGATGTTGATTACATAATTCCAGGCAATGACGATGCTATTCGTTCAATTAGTCTTTACGCTAAAGGCGCTGCAGATGCAATTCTGGATAGTAAGCAGTCCATAGCGCATTTGGGAGACTCTGGTGATAGCGATGAATTGATTGAAATTGATGAATCAGGCGTTCCAATTGAGGGTGATTCTAAACGAAAAGTTACTAAGAAAAAGACAAAGAAAAAAGTAGTACACGTAAATACAGAAAAAACAGCAGTTGCTGAGGCAGCTACAACAAAAAAGAAAGTCGCCAAGAAAACAGCTAAAAAGAAAGTTAGCAAAGTAAGTAGTGCGGCTGATGATGCTGAGTAATTATCTCTAAGCGTAACTACGACGAGGAATATTTAATGACAATTTCTGCTTCTTTAGTAAAAGAATTAAGAGAGCGTACCGGTGCCGGTATGATGGATTGTAAAAAGGCATTGCAGGATGCCAATGGTGATATCGAGCAAGCGATTGAAGAGATGCGTAAATCTGGTGCTGCTAAAGCAGCCAAGAAAGCGGGTCGTGTTGCTGCTGAAGGTATTATCAGGATTGTTCAGGACGGACAGTCTGTAAACATTTGTGAAATTAATTGTGAAACCGACTTTGTTGCAAAGGATGAAAATTTCAACGCGTTTGCACAAAAAGTAATGAGTGCTTTAGCTGCAAATGAAGTCGCTAATGTTGATGAATTGATGTCAGCAGATGGTTCAGTACTTGAATCAGCTATTCAAGAGTTGATTTCCAAGATTGGTGAAAAGATCAGTGTGCGACGTTTTACTAAGGCAACGCTAGATAATAATGTAGGCGTTTATCAACATGGTGACCGAATCGGTGTAGTTGTTGATTTGGAAGGAGGTGATGACACGTTGGCGAAAGATATTGCAATGCATATTGCTGCCAGTAAGCCTGTTTGTGTCGATGAAAGTGAAGTCCCAGCTGAATTGCTCGAGAAGGAGAAAGATATCTTTATAGCTCAGGCGCAGGAAAGCGGTAAGCCAGCAGATATTATCGAAAAGATGGTCGCGGGTAGAATGCAAAAATATTTGAAAGAAATCACCTTGCTTGGGCAGCCTTTCGTCAAAGACCCTGACCAAACAGTTGAAAAATTACTAAAATCAGCGAATGCAAAAGTAACATCTTTTATACGCTATGAAGTCGGTGAAGGTATCGAGAAGAAAGTTGATAATTTTGCCGAAGAAGTTATGGCGCAGGCGAAAGGAGAGTAATTCATGTCAGACCCGTCAAATAGAATTACTTTTAGACGGGTTTTGATCAAACTCAGTGGTGAAGCATTAATGGGTGCTGAGCCATATGGCATTGATCCGATAATTATTGGTCGTCTTGCCAACGAAATCAATGAACTAAGGCAACACGGTGTAGAGATTGCGATTGTCATTGGTGGAGGCAATATCTTTCGTGGCGCAGGTCTTGCTGCAGGTGGCATTGATCGAGTAACCGCTGATCATATGGGTATGATGGCAACCATCATGAATGCACTGGCATTACAGGACGCAATGGAACGGATAGGTATACATGCTCGTGTGATGTCAGCTATTAAAATCAATCAGATTTGTGAAGATTATATACGTCGTCGTGCTATTAGGCACCTGGAGAAAAACCGGGTTGTTATTTTTGCTGCAGGCACAGGTAATCCATTTTTCACTACTGATTCAGCTGCCAGTTTACGTGCTATAGAAATTGGTGCTGAATTATTGATAAAAGCGACCAAAGTCGATGGTGTGTATTCTGCTGATCCTGTAAAAGATTCTTCAGCAAAACGATTTGATCAACTGAGTTATGACAAAGTAATTGAACAAAAACTGGGCGTAATGGATACCACAGCCGTGGTATTATGCCGCGATAACAATATGCCATTGCGAGTGTTGGATATGATGAAGCCTGGTGCTTTGTTAAAGGCCGCGCAAGGCGAAGACGAAGGCACACTAGTCACAATATAATCAGGATTCAGGAGCGAGTAAATGATTAACGATATTCTTAAGGATGCGAAAAGTCGCATGCAAAAAAGTATTGAGGCCCTGAGTGCTGAAATGGCCAAAATCAGAACCGGGCGCGCGCACCCAAGTCTGCTAGAACACATCACAGTTAGTTATTATGGTAGTGATACACCATTACAACAACTCGCCAATGTCAATGTTGTAGATGCCAGAACGCTTGGCATCATGGCTTATGATAAAGGCAGTATCTCCGATATTGAAAAGGCAATCATGAACGCCAATCTTGGGCTGAATCCGGTGACTGCGGGAGAAGTGATCAGAGTGCCATTACCTCCGTTAACAGAAGAGCGTCGCAAAGATCTTATCAAGATTGTTAAAGGTGAGGCAGAAATGGCGCGAGTTGCGATTAGAAATATTCGCCGTGATGCAATTACTTCATGTAAGGAATTGGTTAAGGAAAAAATGATTACTGAAGATGAAGAGCGTAAAGCAGAAGAAGATATTCAAAAAATGACTGATCAACAGATTGCAGTAATAGATAAAAATCTGGGGCATAAAGAAGCAGAAATGCTCGAGATTTAATTGTCACCACTCTTGGGGGTTTTTCCATTATGGTGAATACTTCAATACATTATCTTCAACATGTTGCCATCATTATGGATGGTAATGGACGCTGGGCAAAAAAACGTAATCTTCCAAGAGTTGCCGGGCACACTGCCGGAATAAAAACCTTACGTAAACTTATCGAATATGCAGTTCAACTTAAGCTTAATGCATTAACTGTTTTTGCATTTAGTACTGAAAACTGGCAACGACCAAAGCAGGAAGTCAGTAAATTAATGGAATTATTTATGTCTGCCTTGCAAACCGAGGTGGATGATTTACATGCTAATAATGTTTGTTTACGAATCGTCGGTGATAAACAGTCATTTAATTCTTCTTTACAAAATGCAATTGGAGAAGCTGAGGCATTAACCATAAATAATGATGGTCTTCAATTAAATATTGCGATGAACTACAGTGGGCGTTGGGATATTTTGCAAGCTTGTCGTGCGTTAGTGAAAGAAGGACAACAGGATATTGATGAAGCTGATATTGCGGCGCGTTTGTGTTTTTCTAAATATTCTGATCCGGACTTGTTTATTCGTACAGGTGGCGAACAGCGCATTAGTAATTATCTTTTATGGCAGCTTGCTTATACTGAACTCTATTTTACTAACACGCTTTGGCCGGACTTTGATTCTGAACAGTTTAACCATGCATTGAACTGGTTTTCATCCCGTGAACGTCGTTTTGGCAAGACATCTGAGCAAATAATCGAATTGAGTGGTGATTGAGGATGTTAAAACAGCGCATCATCACGGCTTTGTTTTTAATTCCCATCGTTTTATGGACTATTTTTGCCTCAAATGAACATTATTTTGCCGGGTTAATGGCATTGATTATTGTGCTGGCAGCAATGGAATGGGGCAGATTAATAAAACTAACCTCAATAGCGTATTACGCTTATGCCTCAATTAATCTGTTAATTATCGTAATGGTTTACATATTAGATGCAATATGGGTACATCAGGTATTGTTAATATCTTCATGTTTATTCTGGACAGCAGCTATTGGAATAGTAATAGCCTATCAAAAGCAAAAGATGCGATTGCCAAAATCAAAGTGGACATTAATGCTCCTTGGGCAATTATTGCTTGTGTCGGCCTGGGATAGTCTTTACTACCTTAAAATGCAGGAATCTGCTGTCGCGTTATTGTTTTTAATGTTACTAATTTGGTCGGCAGATAGTGGGGCTTATTTTGCCGGTAAGGCTTTTGGTAAAAATAAATTCGCTAGTAATGTCAGCCCGGGTAAGACATGGGAAGGTATTTATGGTGGTTTAGTCGCCGCACTAATTGTTGGTTTGGTCTATGTTATGGTGATGTCTGAAAATATATATGCAGTTTTTTTCTTCACTATTGTGACTGTTATTTTTTCAATCACTGGCGATTTATTCGAAAGTATTCTGAAACGTGAGGTTGATATTAAGGATAGCGGCAATATTCTTCCAGGACACGGTGGAGTATTGGATCGTATAGATAGCTTAATCGCTGCCAGTCCTGTCTTTGCACTGGCGAATTTGATGATGGTAAATATTTAATGAAAAATATCACAGTACTTGGTTCGACAGGCAGTATTGGTATAAATACGCTTGAAGTGATTCAACATCATCCGGACAAATTTCGTGCATTTGCATTAACTGCAAATAGCAATGTTGCACAAATGACAGAGCAATGTATTAAGTACAAGCCGGAATTTGCTGTGATGGCAGATGAACAGTCGGCAACTTCACTTGCGAATGCTATCAAACAGGATGCGCCTGATGTGAAAGTGTTGTCTGGAACTGACGCATTGTGTGAAGTTGCCAGTCATATTGAAGTTGATCAAGTAATGGCGGCTATTGTTGGAGCAGCAGGATTGTTGCCAACATTGGCAGCTGCCCAAAAAGGTAAACGCATTTTGTTGGCTAATAAAGAATCTCTCGTGATGTCTGGTCGAATTTTTATGGATACTGTTAGTCAAAATAATGCCGAATTATTACCTATTGATAGTGAGCACAATGCTATTTTTCAAAGTATGCCAATGAATTTTGCTAATGGTCTGGATCAGGTTGGTGTAGATAAAATATTACTAACGGCGTCCGGTGGTCCTTTTAGAACAACACCATTAGATGAATTAGTAAATATGACCCCCGAGCAGGCTTGTAAGCACCCTAATTGGGTCATGGGGAGAAAAATTTCCGTAGATTCAGCGACGATGATGAATAAAGGACTTGAAGTGATTGAAGCCTGTTGGTTATTTCATTCTTCACCCGATATTATCGATGTGGTTATTCATCCTCAAAGTGTCATTCATTCTTTGGTTAGTTATATCGATGGTTCTGTATTAGCTCAATTAGGCAATCCTGATATGAGAACGCCAATCGCCTATGGTATGAGTTGGCCAGATCGTATTGAGTCCGGAGTGAAAAGACTTGATCTGTTTGATATTGCATCACTTTATTTTGAAGCTCCCGATGAAGCGCGGTTTCCATGTTTAAAATTAGCTAAAGAAGCCATGCAGGCAGGTGGTACTAATGGTGCAATCCTGAATGCGGCTAATGAGGTTGCAGTTAGTAAATTCTTAAATCAGCAAATACGTTTTACTGATATTGCTAAAGTAATTGAGCAAGTATTGGAAATCATGACAGCAAAAGAAGCTGATAGTCTGGAAAATATATTGGAAGATGACCAGCTGGCAAGACAGTGTGCCAGTGAAGTTATTAGGAAACTTGCTGCGTGATAGGATTTATACAATCATTACTTGCCTTTGTCGTCGCACTTGGCGCGCTGATTACGTTTCATGAGTATGGCCACTACTGGGTGGCAAAAAAATTTAATGTAAAAATATTAAGGTTTTCTGTGGGCTTTGGTCGTCCCTTATATAAGAAATTATTTGGCACAGACAATACCGAATTTATCATTGCTGCTTTGCCTTTGGGTGGTTATGTAAAGATGTTGGATGAGCGAGAAGGAGAAGTTAAAGCAGAGGACAAGCATCGAGAATTCTGTCAAAAACCTATCTGGCAACGTTTTTTAATTGTAGTAGCAGGGCCAATATTTAACTTTATTTTTGCAATTGTTGCCTATTGGTGTGTTTTTATTATTGGTATTTATGGTCTTAAGCCTTACATAGGGGAAATTGAAGTAAACTCTATTAGTGAAAGAGCCGGAGTAGTTCAAGGACAACAAATAGTTTCGGTCGATGGGATAATTACACCGTCATGGTCTGCAGTCATTGACCGATTGGTTGAGCATGCGGTTAACGCAGAGAAAATAGAATTGGGGGTTGTTGATAATGACGGTGTTAAAAAAATAATATCTTTTGATCTATCAACTATATCAATTGATGACATGGCTGAAGGAAAGTTATTAGAAACACTTGGATTGTCTGTTATCGAGTTTAAGTTGCCGGCAGTTATTGGGCAGATTATTGCCGAAGGCGCAGCTGAAAGAGCAGGTTTGTTAAAAGGCGACAAGATTATTTCTGTAAATAATGTAGAGATTACGCGCTGGGGAGAATGGGTGGATGTTGTTAGAGATAATCCTTTGCGGTCTCTAAGTGTGAAAATACAAAGAAATGACGTTCTGCAAACAATCAACATTACTCCGGAAAATGTTGAACGGGATGGTGAAATGATTGGCCGGATCGGTGCTGCCCCGGAGCCAGTATCAGGGATGTTTGATAAATATTTTACTCGTGAAAGTTATTCCGTTATTGATGCAAGTATCAAGGCAGTAGAAAAAACTTGGGACATGTCGATATTAACCTTGCAAATATTAGGGAAAATGATCATTGGTGAGGCGTCGGTTAAAAACCTGAGTGGTCCGATCAGCATCGCGCAATATGCAGGCCAATCAGCATCGATAGGAATTGTTCCATTTTTAATGTTTATGGCTATGGTTAGTGTTAGTTTAGGTGTGTTAAATTTATTGCCGATTCCGGTATTAGATGGTGGTCATTTATTCTATTACATTATAGAGTTCATACTTGGTAAACCTGTGTCTGCATCGGTTCAGATTTGGGGGCAGCAATTTGGAATCGTTATATTGTTAAGCCTTATGGGTATCGCTTTGTATAATGACCTGACACGTTTGTTTGGATAAATTATAAATATAAATAAAATCAAAAAGATGTTTAACTTACTTAATAAGCTACTTCATATTTTTTCATTTGTTTTGATAGCTTTTATGCTGTCAATGTCAGTAAATGCGGCAGAAGAATTTATTATTGAAGATATTCGTGTAGAAGGACTCGAGAGGATTACACCGGGAACAGTTTTTAATTATTTGCCCATGCAGGTGGGTGATTATTTTGATGATTCACGCTCTTCAGAGGCGGTACGAGCATTATTTAAAACGGGTTTTTTTGATGATGTTCGTCTTGAGCGGGATGGTAATGTGCTTGTGTTCAGACTAAGGGAAAGGCCTGCTATTGGTTCTATTTCATTTACAGGTAATGAAGATATTAAAACGGATTTATTGATTGAGAACCTGAAGCAAATGGGTTTCTCTGAAGGCAGGGTGTTTGTTCAGGCTCAATTAGATCAAGTCGAACAGGAGCTTAGACGACAGTATTTATCGTTGGGGAAATATTCTGTTAGGATCACGACGACAGTTTCTGAAATGGCAAACAACAGGGTTGCTATTGATGTCGATATATCCGAGGGTCAAGCGTCAAAAATCAAGAAAATTAATATCGTCGGTAATACGGTTTTTGATGAAGATGATTTATTGGAGCAATTCACATTAAGTACTCCAACTTTGTTTTCATACTTCAGCAACAATGACCAGTATTCGAAACAAAAGTTATCTGCTGATTTAGAGTCTTTACGCTCGTATTATCTTGATGCCGGCTATTTAAACTTCAATATTGAATCTACCCAGGTTTCAATTACGCCTGATAAAAAGGATATTTATATCACGATAAATATCACCGAAGGCGAACAGTTTATGGTTACTGAAGTCAAATTGGGTGGTGATTTAATTTTGCCTGAGCAGGATTTGTTTGACTTGGTATTAATCAATAGCGGTGAGCTATTCTCAAGAAAAAAAGTTACTGAAAGTAGTCACAACCTTACTGATAAACTTGGTGAAGTTGGATATTCATTTGCCAATGTTAATTCCATTCCTGAAATTAATAATGAAGATAAAACTGTTTCGATTACCTTTTTTGTAGATCCTGGTAAACGTATTTATGTGCGTCGGATAAATTTTACCGGTAATACAAAGACTCGTGATGAAGTTATTAGACGTGAGATGCGCCAACAGGAACGTGCATGGATCTCTACTAAACAGGTTGAGCGTGGAAAAATCAGACTGCAGCAAACCGGTTATTTTAAGGACGTTAATGTAGAAACGCTTTCTGTGCCTGGTACAACAGATCAGGTTGATGTGAACTACACAATTGAGGAAGCTCCTGGTGGAAATTTGACTGCTGGTTTAGGTTTTTCTCCTGCTCAGGGTATTATTTTTAATGTTGGTGTTGCTCAGAATAACTTTATGGGTAGTGGCAAACGCGTTTCTTTCGACTTTAATAACAGTAATATAAATACCCGCTACTCACTCGGATATTTGGACCCATATTTTACTATTGATGGAGTTTCATTTGGTGGTGATGTTTTCTATCGAGAAACCAATGCTTTTGATGCCAACCTTGCTAGATATGAAACCAAGGAATATGGCACTACAGTAAATTTTGGTTTGCCTATATCCGAGACAAATAGAGTCAATGGAGCTGTCAATTACACAAAAACAGATATGAACCTTGACTCTACTTCTTCCTTTGTATTAAGAAACTTTATTAATGACAATGGTAGCACTTACGACTTGTTAAAATTATCACTGAGTTATTCTCATAATACTTTAAATGATAGTTTTTTACCTACTAACGGTACTAGACACCGTATTGGTGGATTAGTATCAACCCCGTTTATGAGTAATTCGCTCGAATATTACAAAATTAGTTATGATGTATCCTGGTTCAAGGATATTTATAAAGATTTTATTTTTAGCTTGAGTGGTAATTTAGGTTATGGAGATAGCTATAGTGATACAACCGAACTGCCATTCTTTGAAAATTTTTATGCTGGGGGTCCAAAAACTGTAAGAGGATTTGAGGAAAATACTCTAGGACCTAGAGACGATAGGAATCGTCCAATTGGGGGTGATACAAAGATTGTTGGTAACGCAGAGATTATTGTGCCAGTTCCTTTCCTTGAAGATTACAAAAAGACTGTGCGCGTGACAGGCTTTATAGATGCCGGTAATGTATATGGTTCTGGAGAAGATGTTGATTTGGGCGAAATACGTTACTCAACAGGAATTGGCGCGGTATGGCTTTCGCCTTTTGGTGCTCTTAGTGCCAGCATTGCAATGCCGCTCAACGATCAGGCTACTGATGACGTACAGAATTTTCAATTTACATTTGGAACAGCTTTTTAGTTGATTTTTTGGAGTAGTTTAATGAGTTTATTTAAGAATTTTTTATTTGCTTGTGCTTTATTTTCGGTTTCTCAGTATTCACTTGCGGAGGAATATAAAATAGGTGTGTTTGATCCAATTCGTATTCTGGACAAATCTCCGCAAGCAGCTGATTCAAAGAGTATGCTTGAGAAAGAGTTTGCACCCAGAGATAAAAAACTGGTTGCTGAGCAAAAGAGAATTCGTGATTTGGAAGAAAAGCTCAATAAAGATGGTGCGATCATGAGTGAACAGGAACGCACCAAACTTGAAAGAGATATTATTAATGCAAAACGTGATTTAAAACGTAGTCATGACGAATTTCGTGAAGACCTCAATTTTCGTCGTAACGAAGAAATGACCAAGATTCAAAAGAAAATTGCTGAAGTGATACAAAAATTCGCTAAGGATAATAATTTCGATTTGATTCTAGATACTGGTATAGTATTTGCGAGTGATAAAGTTAACATTACAAATTTAATCATCGAGAAATTAAATAAAGAGAATGGTGGCTCTTAATCCTATTTACTCTAATTAGTTATGTCTGCCACTCTGGGTGAATTAGCAAAAATCGCCAACGCAAGCTTGAGAGGCGATAGTCAATTCAAAATCACTGGCCTCAATACATTGAAAAAGGCTAAATCAGGTGATATAGCCTTTTTATCAAATAGGCACTATATTCATTACCTTGATGAAACGAATGCTTCTGCTGTCATATTGACTGAGGATGATAGCAGGTTATGCAAAACAAATGCTTTGATAAGTGATAATCCATATTTATCTTATGCAAAGATAGCAAACTATTTATTCCCCCCCAAAAAATATTTGCCGTATATAGATAAGCTGGCTTCAATAGGTGAAGACTGCGAATTAGCTAAAGATATACATATTGCAGCTGGTGCTGTCATTGGTAACAGGGTGACGATTGACGTATCCTGTTATATTGGGTCAGGAGTTATTATTAGCGATGATGTGTCCATCGGAAAAAATACCCGCTTATTATCCGGTAATACTCTTTGTCATCATGTAAAAATTGGTGACAATGTCATATTGCATCCTGGGGCTGTTATTGGCTCAGAAGGTTTTGGTATGGCAGAAGACAAAGGTAAATGGTTAACCATTCCCCAATTAGGTAGTGTTGTAATTGGAAATAATGTTGAAATCGGTGCTAATACTACAATCGACCGTGGCGCGATTGACGATACTATTATCGAAGATGGCGTTAGAATCGATAATCAGGTGCAAATTGGTCATAATGTAATTATTGGTGAAGGTACTGCAATTGCAGGCTGTGTTGCTATAGCTGGTAGTGCTAAAATTGGTAAACGCTGTCGAATTGGCGGTTTAAGTGCTATTAGCGGCCACATTGAAATATGTGATGATGTAATGGTTACTGGAATGTCTGGTGTGCCTAATACGATTAATGAACCAGGTGTTTATTCATCTGGTGTTCCTATAACTAATAATCGGACATGGCGACGAAATATGGCGCGATTAAGAAATCTTGATGAAATAATAAGAAAAATACTAAAAAAACTGGATTAGGCAGAAAATAAATATGGCTCAAGATGATATTTTTGATATAGAGAAAATAAAGAATATTCTGCCTCATCGTTATCCATTTCTTCTGGTTGATCGCATATTGGAAATTGATGGATATAAACGCATCAAAGCACTTAAAAATATAAGTGTAAATGAGCCTTTTTTTCCAGGTCATTTTCCTAATAAACCGATTATGCCCGGTGTATTAATTGTTGAATGTTTTGCTCAGGCCGCCGCTATATTAGGTGCCAATGGTTTGGAAGAGGGCATACTTAATGAAAACAGTTTATTTTATTTGGTAGGTATTGATAATGCGCGATTTAGAAAACCCTCAGGCCCAGGTGATCAGCTCATTGTTGAAGTAGAATTTATTACGATGAAACGTAATATCTACAAATATGATGCCAAAGCTTATATAGATTCCAAATTAGTTGCGTCCGCAGAGCTACTAACGACAGTCATGGATTAAACTCCATGATAGACAATACTGTAATTATTCATCCTGATGCCGAGATTGCTGAAGGTGTTACCATAGGTCCATATTCAATAATTGGTGAACACGTCAAAATTTCTGCTGGTACTAATATTGGATCTCATGTTGTCATAAAAGGGCCAACAACTATTGGTTCAAACAATCGGGTTTTTCATTTTTGTTCTATTGGTGAAGATCCTCAAGATAAAAAATATCAGGGCGAGAGTGATTCGATTCTCGAGATTGGCGATAACAATACGATTCGCGAATATGTTTCAATCAATCGTGGCACCGGTGATGGCGGAGGTAAAACCGTTCTTGGAGATGATAACTGGGTCATGTCCTATGTGCATGTTGCTCATGATTGTTTGATCGGAAACAATAATATCTTTGCAAATAATGTGACCCTCGCAGGACATGTCAGCATAGATAACCATGCGATTCTTGGAGGTTTTACAGGTGTGCATCAGTTTTGTCATGTGGGTAGTTATTCTTTTTCAGCAATTTCTTCAGTAATTGTAAAGGATGTCCCGCCTTATGTCCTAGTGTCTGGTAATACGGCAAAACCATCTGGTTTGAACCGGGAAGGTTTAAAACGACACGGTTTTAGTAGCGAGATGATTAATACTCTTAGAAAAGCATATCGCACAATTTATCGTGATGGCCTCAAATTGAAAGATGCGTTGAAGCTACTTGAAAACATGTCAGTAAAGTCCAAAGAAGTAAAAGCTCTGTATGATTTTATAGCCGCTTCTCAACGCGGAATTGTCAGATAGACTATTTTATCGGTTTTCATCATTATGTTTCGTATCGGATTAGTCGCAGGAGAAGCTTCTGGCGATTTGCTCGGCGCGGGATTATTAAAAGAATTAAAATCAATGCATGGTGATATCGTCGTTGAAGGTATTGGTGGTGAGCAATTAATTAGCGAAGGCATGAATTCACATTGCCCGATGGATAAATTATCCATTATGGGAATTACTGAAGTTGTAGCGCATTATAGAGAATTAAAAACGATTCAAAATAATCTGATCAATTACTTTGTTAACAATCCCCCAGATATATTTATCGGGATAGATGCGCCAGATTTTAATTTAACAATAGAAAATAAACTTAAATCCGCAGGTATTAAAACCATACATTATGTCAGCCCTTCAGTATGGGCGTGGCGTTCATATCGTATTCGCAAGATAAAAAAAGCAATCAATCTAATGTTGACGCTTTTCCCGTTTGAAAATGAAATATATGAACAACATAATGTGCCTGTCAGTCATGTAGGACATCCATTGGCAGATAAACTTCATAATAATATTGATATTCAGGGCGCAAGGAAGAAGCTTGGTCTTTCCGAAACTAAAAAAGTAATTGCGCTTTTACCAGGCAGTAGAACGAATGAAATTAAAACATTAGGCCCAGTATTTATTCAGGTAGCCAAGCAGCTCCAGAATGAAAACGGGAACCTGAAATTCATTAGCGGTCTAGCAAATCAGAAGACGTATGAACAATTTAATATATTATGCAAGGAGAATAATTTCGAATCCGATATTAGATTGTTTATTGGTCAAACGCATGATGTTCTGGCGGCAGCAGATTTAATATTAATTGCCTCCGGCACCGCGACATTGGAAGCAATGCTATTACAAAAACCAATGGTTGTTGCTTATCGTTTATCATGGCTGACATACTGTATTGTTAAAATACTCGCAAAAATTAAATATGCTTCATTACCAAATATATTAGCCGGCAAAGAACTGGTTGCGGAATGTTTGCAAGATGATTGCAATGTTTTTCGTATCAAAAATGAAATGCAAGTTTTGTTAGATAATGAGGAACAGGTTGCTCATATCAAACGTTCCTTTTCTGGTTTGTCTTCTTCATTAGCTATTGGCGCTAATAAAAGAGCTGCGAAAGCCGTATCGGAGTTATTACATGTCAGGTGATAATTTTTTTCTGGATAGTATATTAAAGAGAATGCCACTTGCCGGCGTTGATGAAGTGGGCAGAGGGCCATTAGCCGGCCCGGTTGTTGCGGCTGCGGTAATACTTGATACGGCCAAGCCAGTCTCCGGCATAAAGGATTCTAAAAAATTAACTCATAACAGGCGAGTAGCGCTTTCAGAAAAAATCAAACAACATGCGCATGCCTATGCGATTGGGCGAGCAGGGGTTGAAGAGATAGATTCTATTAATATATTGCAGGCAAGTTTACTCGCAATGAAACGCGCAGTAGAGAATCTGGCTATTGTGCCAGAATGTGTATTGGTTGATGGTAATCATAAACCGGATATTACTATCGAATGTTTTGCTATTATCAAAGGCGATAGTCTGGTTGAAGCTATTAGTGCAGCATCAATATTGGCAAAGGTCGAACGCGATATGGAGATGATGGCATTGGATAATATTTATCCTGGCTATGGGTTTGCCAAACATAAAGGTTATCCCACCAAAGTACATATGGAAGCAATTTCCAGTTTAGGTGTTACTGATATACACCGTCGTAGCTTCGCACCTGTAGCAAAATATATTACAACGAACGCTTAATATGATGAGCTTTGTTCATTTACATCTTCATACGGAATATTCCCTAATTGACGGTATCGTTCGAATACCCAGATTAGCAGCAAGTATTTCCACAATGAATATGCCTGCTATTGCTGTAACAGAGCAAGGTAATACGTTTTCAGCTGTAAAATTCTATAAAAAAATGCAAGAGCAAGGGATTAAACCCATTATTGGCGCCGAATTAAATTTTATAAGCGAATATATTGACGAGCCATGTACTGTGGTAATGCTATGTCAACATATCGATGGATTCAGAAACCTTTCAAGATTGATATCAAAAAGTTATCAGGAAGGGCAGCGTCGTGGCATGCCGTTTATTAATAAAGAATGGTTAAAAGAATACAATGAGGGTTTAATCGTTTTATCCTCTGCAGAAAATGGTGAATTGGGTAAATCTTTATTATTATCTGATAAGTCTAACATTGAATCAGTTATTGAATTTTGGATGTCTTTATTTCCAAACCGCTACTATGTCGAATTACAGCGAACTGGTCATGTAAATCAGCCGGAATATGTCCATCATGCTATAAAGGCAGCTTCACAATTCCAATTGCCAGTAGTCGCAAGTAACAATGTTCGCTTTTTATCACAAGAAGATTATGAAGCGCATGAAGCGAGAGTGTGTATACGCGATGGGTATGTTTTAAATGACCCGCGAAGACCAAGACGATATACGGATCAACAATACTTGCGAAGTAGTCAAGAGATGCAGGAGTTGTTTACGGATATTCCAGAGGCGATTGAAAATACCGTTTTAATCGCTAAACGTTGTAATGTCGAATTTACTCTTGGCGAACATTTTCTTCCAAAATTTCCAACAAAAGAAAACGAAACACAGGAAGGTCGTCTGGTTAGTGATTCACGCAAAGGTCTGGATAATATTCTGGCTAGACTACCTGTAAATACTGAAGAAACAAATGATGTATATAGCAAACGACTGGAGAGAGAGTTAGAAGTTATCACTTCAATGGGCTTTGCGGGTTACTTTCTTATAGTTGCTGACTTTATACGATGGGCAAAAGAAAATGGTATTCCTGTGGGGCCGGGGCGTGGTTCTGGTGCGGGTTCATTAGTGGCTTATGCTTTGGGAATTACCGAGCTTGACCCAATGATCTATGACCTCTTGTTTGAACGATTTCTAAATCCTGAGAGGGTTTCACTTCCTGACTTTGATGTTGATTTTTGTATGGATCGACGTGATGAAGTCATTGATTATGTCGCGCGAACATACGGACGCGATCATGTCTCGCAAATCATAACCTATGGCACTATGGCGGCAAAGGCTGTTGTTAGGGATGTTGGACGTGTGCTTGGTTTTCCATATGGTTTTGTTGATCAGATTGCAAAACTGATTCCTTTTGATTTAAACATGACCTTGTCGAGAGCATTGGATGAAGAAAAAGCTTTAAAGGAACGTTATAACAAGGAAGAAGATGTTAGCACGTTGATTGATTTGGCCTTAAAGCTGGAAGGAATATCTCGAAATGCAGGTCGACACGCGGGAGGTGTTGTTATTGCACCAACACCGCTTTATGACTATATGCCGCTTTATTGTGAACAAGGTTCACAAGCAACAGTAACTCAATTTGATATGGGTGACGTTGAAGGAATCGGGCTTGTTAAATTCGATTTTCTTGGTTTACGCACATTAACAATTATCAACTGGGCACTGCGTGATATTAATCAGATGTTGAAACAATCTGATCAGGAATTAATAGATATTAACACGATTCCACTGGATGATGAAAAAACCTATAAGTTAATTCAGGCGACAGACACAACAGCAGTATTTCAGCTTGAATCAGATGGCATGAAAAAACTGATCAAGCGGTTGAGGCCGGATGTCTTCGATGATCTTATTGCATTAGTAGCCTTATTTCGTCCCGGGCCGTTGCAGTCGGGTATGGTCGATGACTTTATTGACAGAAAACATGGTGCAGCGAGTGTTGTCTATTTGCATCGTGATCTAAATAAAGATTTAGAGCCTGTTTTAAAATCAACCTACGGCGTAATCTTATATCAGGAACAGGTGATGCAGATTGCGCAAGTATTGGCAGGATATACCTTAGGAGGTGCAGATCTATTACGTCGTGCGATGGGTAAAAAGAAGCCAGAAGAAATGGCTAAGCAGCGTGATATTTTTACAAAAGGTGCAGTTGATAGAGGTGTGGTAGAAAAACAGGCAATCATGGTGTTTGATCTCATGGAGAAATTCGCCGGTTATGGATTTAATAAATCGCATTCTGCTGCTTATGCCCTGATTGCATATCAAACGGCATGGTTAAAGGCGCATTTTCCTGCTGCATTTATGGCCTCGGTATTATCATCAGACATGGATAATACAGATAAGGTTGTAATGCTGCTGGAAGAAATTCGCCGTATGCAGATTAAAGTGTTACCGCCTTCAGTCAATCAAAGTAATTACCCCTTTACGGTTATTGATGGTGAAACTATTTGTTATGGTATGGGGGCGATTAAAGGTGTTGGTGTTGCTGCGATAGATAATATTATTAATGAACGACAGGAAAATGGTTCTTTCCGAGATCTGTTTGATTTTTGTAAACGAATTGATTTAAGAAAAGCAAATAAACGTGTACTTGAAGCATTAATTCGTTCCGGAACGTTGGATGAGCTGGGGCCGAGCAGAAGCACCTTATTACATAATCTTACAAAGGCTATCTCCATTGCTGAACAACATAATCAGAATTCGAATAGTGGTCAGGATGATATGTTTGGATTGGATACTGTTGTCAACCCAGCTGATACAGAAACTGATAATCCATCCTTGTTTGAACTTGTCGCAGACTGGAATGATCAGGAAAGATTAACCGGTGAAAAAGATACGTTAGGGTTTTATTTGAAAGGTCATCCGATCAATCGTTATGAAGAAGAGCTTGAAAGACTGGTTTCATCTCGGTTAAATTCTTTTAACACTGGTTCTGTATTTGTTGCGGGCTATATTATGAGCATAAGAACACGTACTGGCAGTCGTGGCAGAATGGCAGAAGTCAGATTGGATGATCGTACAGCCAGAGCTATGGTGACTGTTTACTCAGACGAATTTCAACAATACCGTCATTTATTGATCAAAGATCAGCTCGTCATAATCAAGGGCACTGCAATCGAGGACGATTATGTCGAAAGTGGTGTGTCAATTCGTGCTAATCAACTTTTTAGTTTGGAAGAAATTCGCAATAAATGCGGTTTCTTGATTCTGAATCTGGATAACAAGTATCTTGCGAATGGCGGCATGAATGAATTGAAACAAATTCTGTCGTCGAACCGGCATGAAGGCGCTGAAGTCTATATTCGTTATATTAACAATGAAGCCATTGTTAATTTGAATCTGGGAGAGGATTGGAAAGTGAAAATTAGTGACGATCTTGTCGATAAATTAATCGATTGTGTAGGTAAAGATAATGTTAAAATCGATTATAATAAACGCTTAATCCAATGAAAAAGACCATAAATATATGAATTTTCTTGATTTCGAACAGCCGATTGCCGAATTAGAAGCAAAAATCGAAGAGCTACGCCATGTGGGAAATGATAAGGATATCAATATTAATGAAGAGATCAGCCGCCTGAAAAAACACAGTGATGAATTGACCCGCACAATATTTTCTTCACTAACGCCCTGGCAGGTTTCGCAGATTGCAAGACATCCGCAGCGCCCTTATACATTGGATTATATCGAAATGATCTTTACTGATTTTGAGGAACTACATGGTGAACGTAATGTAGGTGATGATCCGGCTATCGTTTCTGGGCTTGGTCGTTTGGATGGTATTCCGGTGGCAATTATTGGACAACAAAAAGGTCGCGATACAAAAGAACGTCTGCGCCGTAATTATGGTATGCCAAAACCTGAAGGTTATCGAAAGGCACTTAGAATCATGAAAATGGCAGAGCGTTTTGGACTGCCGGTTTTAACATTTATCGATACGCCAGGCGCATATCCCGGTATTGATGCAGAAGAACGCGGACAAAGTGAAGCGATTGCCAGAAATCTTTTGGAAATGTCTGAATTGGAAACACCTATTATCGCAACCGTCATTGGTGAAGGTGGTTCAGGTGGCGCATTGGCAATTGGTGTTGCAGATCGTTTATTGATGCTTCAATACAGTACATATTCTGTTATATCACCTGAAGGTTGCGCATCCATTCTTTGGAAAAGCGCCGAACGTGCGCAAGATGCGGCCGAGGCGATGGGCATTACAGCAAAAAGGCTAAAAGAATTGGGTTTGATTGATGATGTTATCTCTGAACCATTAGGTGGTGCGCATCGTGACATGAGCAAGATGGCGGCCGTGTTAAAAGAAAAATTAAAAAATGAAATGAATGATTTATTAAATTCATCACTACCTTCAGTTGTCATTTCCAGACAGGAAAGATTAAGGACCATCGGTCAGTTTAAAGAATCCTAATACAGTTAATCGCAAGATTGCTTTTTGAATATGAATAATCTCAGTGGTGTTAACGCTCTTGATAGTGAGAGCATCAATGTATTCATTCAATCACTTCCTGTCAGTTCAAAATATATCCTTGCTGTAAGTGGCGGGATAGATTCTATTGTTCTTGCGCATCTGTTTTCACAGGTAAGTGATATTCAGAATAAAAATATTCTCATTGTGTATATCGATCATGGGCTTAATGAGCATAGTGCTGAGTGGGGTGAATCTTGTGCCGAGTGGTCTAAAAAAATTGGTTTTAAATTTGAATATATCAAAGTGAATTCTCGTCCCGAGAAGGGTGAGAGTGTAGAGGCATGGGCCAGAAAAGTTCGTTATGATTGTTTAATGAGTCTAATGCAGAAAGATGCGATTTTGTTCACAGCGCATCATCAAAATGATCAAGTCGAGACATTATTATTAAGATTATTCAGGGGTGCTGGCACCAGAGGTGTCTCAGCTATGCAGCTATGTAGACCATTTTCTGAAGGATTGCACATTAGACCATTACTCAATATTACGCGGGCTGATATAAGAGCCTATGCAGATTTAAAACAATTAAGCTGCATTGAAGACCCGAGTAATCAAGATATTAAGTTGGATCGAAATTATCTGCGGCATAGCGTCTTGCCAATAATTAATAAGCGTTGGCCTGCGTTTTTAAAAACGATCGCGCGCTTTATTGCTAATCAACAGGAAACATCCATGTTATTAGATGATGTCGGGCATGATGACATGTCAGAAGTTGTTGATATAAAAACACGAACAATAATTGTTTCAAAACTAAAGTTATTATCTTTGCCAAGGCAAAAAAATCTATTGCTTTACTTTTGCAGGATTTCAGAACTGGCAACACCTAATCAGGTTCATCTGCAACAGTTATTAAATGAATTGTTAACTGCCGATGAGGATAAAGAGCCATTAGTAACGTGGTCGAATGTAGAAGCAAGACGTTATCGGGATAGGTTATATATTAAGTTAAGCAATGAATTATTGGGCTTGCCGGAGCAGTCTGACTTATCTGTAAATCAAGCAATAAAACTCGACGACGAATCGCTTAAGTTGATCGCAAGTCAGGGGAAAGGTGTAAAAGCGGATATAATAAATAATCATAAGATTAGTGTCAGGTTTAAAAAGGGTGGTGAAAAGATTAAACCCTTCAATCAAAATATGACAAAGACACTTAAGCAATTATTTCAGGAAAAAGGTGTTTTGCCATGGAAGAGAGAGCGTTATCCATTAATCTATATTGATGATGAATTAGCAGTTGTGCCTGGTATTTGTATAGCGCATTCATTTGCTGCCAATGAATATGAAGCAGGTTTTATTATTCACTGGACTGGTTTTGAAAAGGTTGTTCAATCGAATGATTAATTATTTTGAACAGACTAGAAAATGCCTTGAAACTAGTACTGTAGAAGAAAAAGTCAGTTTGAGTATGTCTATGCAGGAATTATTACTGCAGGCACATGGTGAATGGAAAAAAATAGATAATCACACTTTCACGCCGGGCTGGCCAGAGAAGCCTGAATTAGTAGAACCTCAGCATTTACCCAGACGTAAATTGACTACGGTTGAAGGACAGGCTGCCATGATTCATTCATTTGCTCATATTGAATTTAATGCGATCAATCTGGCATGGGATATCATTTGTCGTTTCCAGCATATGCCAATACCGTTTCATCATGACTGGTCAAAAGTGGCGATCGAAGAAGCGAAGCATTTCTCGATGTTAAACAGTCGTTTAAATGATTTAGGCTATACTTATGGTGATTTTCCTGCGCATGATGGTCTTTGGCGTATGGCTGAAGAGACATCTGACAATATTCTGGTGCGTTTAGCTGTAATTCCCCGGATTTATGAAGCAAGAGGGCTTGATGTCACACCTGATTTAATTAATCGTTTTAGCGAAATAGGGGACAAGCAAACAGTAAACATATTAAATGTGATTTATCAGGATGAAATAGGGCATGTTAAAGCAGGTAGTGAGTGGTTTCGCTATGTTTGCGAACAAAGAAAAATTAATGCTGAGGAAGCATTCGATAAATTGTTTAAACAATATGCACCTCGAGGCAAAAACAAACTAAATGAGTCAGCCAGACGACAGGCTGGCTTTACTGATCTGGAAATACAATTAATCAGTTAATTAAATGATATTAAATAAAATAAAAACGGCATTTAAGAAGAATAATAAGCCACAGATATCAGAAACAGATGTGTTTGAGGGAAAAACATATGCAGAACGAGAACAATCAATTTTTGGTGAAGAACGTGTTTTGCAACAACGACTGTTTGAGAAATGGGCAGTCAAGGAGGAATGGCATCTCAAGAACGAAGGTATAAAGCTGATATTAGCAATCGATCCGGCGCAAAAACATCATTTTGATACTGAGACGAAAGATAAAATAAATGATCTCTGGCTACATGCAAAAGAGTGTGTAACTGATCATTTGCTTCAGGTTATTAATCCCGAAGAAAAGCCAGAAGCATGGCGTGTTAGTCCGGCTGCATTATACCGTTGGGCGAAGATAAGTCGTGTCAGTGTGCCAGCAGAACTATCTTCTTTAATGGATTTTGTTTTACAGACTATTTTGTCGACCGAACATGGTAATAACAATGATCAACGACATAGTGATACAGGCAATACAGAACAATACAATTTACATAAAGAGATTGTGCTGGGGGCTTCATTGTCATTGTTAGCAAGCAAACCGGATGTTTGTAAAAGTCGTAGTGGTAAAATCAAGGCGAGACTTATTGCTGAAGAAATTACTAAAAACAGTAAAAATTGGTTTGAGGAAGAACCATTGCTGGCTCAAACTGCTATGCAGGATTTAATAGAACAATATTTGTTTAAAAGCCAAAATCCATTAAATCAATCAACTGATTGAGGGGGTTTAGTTTTTTGCATTATAGTTGATTCTTCCTCTTCATGCTCAGGCGCATCTAAACTGAAGCTTAATAATATATCACCAATCTCTATGACATCACCTTCTTTAATTGTGGCGCGACCTATTTTTTCGCCATTCACATAAACCCCATTCATGGAATTCATATCGATAAGCTCGAATTCACCTGCAGAATCACGATGTACTTCAGCATGACGACGAGAAACCGAATTATCATCCAGAATTAATTCATTATCTTTCCCTCTGCCTATGCGGCAGATTGTTCTCATTACAGGATAGCGGATATCTTTTTTGTCGTTATCTATAAGGTAAGCATAAGGCTTATATTCATAAACTGGCGCTTTACTTTTTTTGTTTGCAGGGCGTTGCCACACTAAAAATAATGTTATTAGAATAAGTATAATGATGATGATGAATGCAGCGGGTACACCATACCATAACCATAAGTTGATTGGCTTCGCCTCGACCTGCTTTGTGATGATGGTGACCGGTGCAATATCCTCAGTTGGAATTTCAACATTAGTCGCTGTCTCAGATTGGTCATTATTCTTTATTGGTTCTATTGTAGTTTTTGCAAGTGGTAATTTTATAGGAATCAATAAGGAATCATTTTTATCAATTAAAAGTTTGATTGCAGCTTTTTTATTTGATGTGTTGCTTAAATCCTCCAGAGATACAATAAACTGCCCGCCTGTAAATATATTATTTAAGGCTTTTCGAATATAGGTGTTTTCTAATTCGAGCGATTGATCGACTTCTTTAAATGTGCCGCCAGTTTCTTCACTCAATCGTCGTAATGTTTGTAAAGCAACAGATAAGGAAACGGAACGAGGATAACCAATCGAATTAATTACAATACCTGTTTTTCTAGCAAGATTCACAACATCGGAGTGAAAATATGCAAGGTCCTCTGCCTGCCCATCAGAGAGTAATACCAAAACCTTGCGTGAAGCATCTTGTTCATCAAGATACTGCAATGCCTGTATTACATTTCGATATAGTTCGGTAGTTTTGCCACTAGCCTTTAGATTTGCTAATTGTTTTTTTAATAAAAAACTGGATTGTCCAAAAGGGGATTCTATACGAAAAGTTTTATCAAATACTGCCAGAGCGAAATTCAAACCTGCTTCTGAGGTATTATTGATTATGGCCTCAATATGTTTTTTATTTTTTTCGATGACATTCTGTCGGGCGGGATCACTTGTATCAACGAGAAATAATACGTCAACTGAATTATTTTTATCAGTAGAAAAACCGATATTCAAAAGTTGAATGGGTTTGCCAAGATATGATGCAGACAGATTATCAGGTTGTTGCTCGTTCAGTTTTCTGTATTCGCAAGTCAGTTTTGAATTTATTTGAGCGCATTGAAGATCGATATTATGTGTTAACTTTTGCCATGATGCAGCGTGTGTCGCGCCTGAAAATGATATAACCAATAATAAAATACATATTCTTTGGGCTAGCCGCATAATTGGATACTATGACATAGTTATTTGTCTGGAAATAACGGGTCAGGTAAATCGTAAAATTCAATATGTACGGACTTCATTCCCTGTTTTTCTTCAACAATTTGATTGAATGCATCATCAGGTTCTTTAAATTCGCCCAGCTGAGCAATGTCTTTTTCCATTTTAGCATTCACATTAATAATCTTTTGATGTAATTCATTTGAATACTCCAGCTTATACGAGCGAGGTTCACCTGTAGATGTCATATCCTTTATTTCTGTTAACCATAGATAAACATAGCCTTCATCGCCAGTTTCCTTGTTTGGTTGTGAGACATGTGCCGCAATTAATCTGAATTGTTGCGGCGGTAATTGAGTCGTTGGCCAACCAAGTAATGGAGGAAATGAAAAATAAACGATCAGGTAAAACGCTGAGGTCAGAATGATGGTAAATGCCTTCACATACCACGACCATTTTGAATATAAATTAATGCTTAATAATAATAAGCCCAGTAATATAAAAGCAGAAATAATGCCTGTGATTCCTATTGTCATAATAATTTTATTCCAAAGTTTAATTTATCCTAAAATAACTAAATTTTTAGGGAGAAAGTTAATACCAAAAATTTCACCATCTCGACCAATACTAAAACGTAACGCTGTTTTTTCGTCACCTTTTTTCTCAAGATTTATAATGCCGTAATACACGACTTCGAGTTTCGGGTTGACCTTGACAAGCCTGACATTTACATCAACAGGTTTTTCTGTTTCAGAGCCATAGTAATGCAAGTTAACAACATACTCACCTTTAACTACACCACGAAGTGTTACCACTTCCTGATTAAGTGGATTCTGTACTTCTTCTCCATTTATAGTGATCGTATCATTGACCAGACCACGGTCATCTCGATCAAGATGTAACAAACCTGCTTCAGGCGTTCTGAACCAGACAATCTGACCCTCAGGATCTTCTACCCATACATCAATATCATCAGGACTAAAATCATCCCACGTGATGGTAAGAATGTATTCCGCTTTCGGATCAATAATCCCTGATTTTGCCTCAGGATTCATGAACATGATTGCTACCAGAAACAAGAAAGTAAAACCCAATAGGGCATTAAACAATAAATCTGTGAACGGATCGGAACGAAATCGATTTTTTACACTCATGATAATTATTGTTCAATTTTTGAAAGAACATGTACCTGCGTTAAATGACGTATCATTTCAATTAATTCATCTGCATGTCTGTCAAGCATATGATATTGCAGTGCTGATAATACGCTACCGATTAAACCTATAAGAGTAGTATATAGCGCTGTACCCATGCCGGTACTCATATTTTTAAGAATTTTCTGCATGGAGCTGACATCAAAATCAGCAATATTAGCTACAGAGCCCAACATGAATATAAAGCCAATAATAGTGCCTAATAACCCCATCTTTAACATCATGTCAGACACAAACCAGCCAATTTCCTGAGGGCCTTTTAAGCGAGATTCATAGACTTCAATCAGATCAACAGAAGCGGAATCATCATTTTGTTTGTTACTGGTCTGATTTCGATAATAGATATCGCCAATATATTCAGACATAAAACAAGCTGGCAGTTTAGTGGTGGAGTTAATAATAACCGTTTCGTCTTCACCAACAGATACAGTAATGTTTTTTTCTTTTTTAATTAATTTTTCAACCTGCATAGACAAGTTAGTTTGTAATGACATTGTATAAATACGGTATGCGCAATGTATTGTTACTAATATATAGATAAGTGTAATTGCCCATGAAATTCGACTTTTGTCCACGGCAAACAACATGGCAATAATGTCCTGTTCCCAGGCAATTATTAATGAAAAGATAATGAGACCCGTTAGGATCATCCATTTCAAGAAGAGTATATGTTCAGGTTTATCATTCATATTCTAAAATTTCTGTAGTGTTTGGTTGAACATTAAAAGGGTCATTGGATGCTACATATTCTATCATTGACCTCAATATTATATTGATTTTTTTCGCAATGTTATCCAGATTTACATTATCTGTAGATTCCGGTAATAAGTGGGTGCTTAACACTATTTCATTATTTTTTACAAATACAGCAATTTTGTAAGGGCAATAATTGATATATTGAGGTTCAATTTTCAACATATCCTCAGCAAGAGACAAATTACAAAACAAAATAACTTCATTATCAGGAAAGTCAACAATACCTCTATCCTGTATAGCCTCACCTATATGTAACCTGCCAGTAATGCGAAAATTATATTCAGTTATAATAAATTCTATATCCTGAAGCACATCTGTAAACTGTTTGCTTGTTGATTTTTCATAGAAAGTTGGAGCCGTTTTATCACACCCCGTAATAATAAAAAAAGTTAATAATATAACGATTTTATAAGGTAGTTTAATGAACATTTATTTATTTCATCATATATCAGTAGATTTACTATTCTGCGATAACGACTTGAGTACCAACATCGACAAACTTTTTTAATTCCTGAATTTCTTCATTGGTTAACGCAATACAGCCCTCTGTCCAGTCTGTATTTTCATGAATAGCGAGTTTTTTTTCTGTAGTGGTTCCAATGCCATGAATACCGATAAATCCACCTAACTCGGTATCTTGTGGTGGAATCCTTCTTTGCTTGTAGGCATTTGCAATTTTTTTGAATTCTGCAGAATCGATAATCTTATTTTTATAACCATACCAGGCGTCGTTCAGGTTTGGGTAATCAAGCTGCATGAAATAATGAAAACGATCACTATCTTTTAAACTTAAAATGCGATAGGTGCCGATTGGTGTTTTGCCATCCCCCTGACGACGTTTAGTGCCTTTGCCTCCTATGCCGCTGGATATTTTATAGCGTTTAACAACTTTGCCGGATTTTTCCAGAATCAATTCCTTGTTCTTTTTGGAGATGCGAATTTGGTAATCGTTTGCAGATACAGCAGGGGAGACAAGGATAAGGTTGAAACCTAGGGAAATAATGACCCCGAATTTTATTAGAATTTTTATCATCGAACTTTTGTATGCGCTTAATTAACTCTAGATTCTAGGTAATTATTTTTAAAATTTCATCCCGAATTGCAGTTGTACGCCAGACATAAAAAAAGGGGCTATAGCCCCTTTTTTGTACATTAAACAAATATAATTATTTGTTGTTGATGTACATGGTTACTTCAAAACCAAAGCGAATATCGCTGTATGCTGGTGTTTCCCATTTCATGATTAATTCTCCTCATGTATTGTTAAAAGAAAACCCCTAAAAGGGTACACAATTATTATGTGCAATATGAAAACAGCATAAATCGCGCCAATGAATTAAATCTGTTATAAATCAATTTATTACAATTATTTTTTAACAATTAAATTATAAAATTGGTTAATACTATCCAATATTTTGGATATTAACAACCATATTTGGTTATACTGACCATATGTCTGGCAAGAGCAGCAAATCCCTAAAAAATCTAATATTTGGTCATGAAATCGCTATTTTGCTATTGATTACCATTACCGGATTAACGGGTGGAGCGTCAGCGTATTTCTGGCAACAAAATTCCGCAGAATCTGTTCGAATCAATGCCATGTTTTATTTCACAGAGCAGATTCGCGGTGAAATGTATGCGCAAATACAGGAAATGATCAGGGCAAGGGTATTAGAAGATCAAAATGCCTTTGATTCTTATTTAGAGTATTCAAGCATAATATCCGAGCGATTTAATGAACTGCGGCGACGTTCTAACTCGCACGAAGAAGATATGGCTATTCAGGATCTGAATCTTTCCTATCGTGAGATACAGCGTGATATGAACAATCTGTTCAATGATCCTTACATATCCAATCGTCTTTCCCAGATACAGTTACTAAATCCCCAGTTTGCACAACGTATGGTAGGAAAATTTGAACAACATTATGTTAAATTTAAAGAGTTATTATCAAAACAACATGACGAATTGGATGAAACATTGGCAGCGTGGACGAAGTTTGCTCCTTTCGCCATTTCAATACCGATTATTATTGTTTTAATCATTGTTATTTATACACGTCAGGTCATGCGTAATGAGTTTATTAAACCGATTCGCAATATTATGCGTGGCGCAAAAGAAATTAGTCAGGGTGATCTGGATTATCAAATAGAAGAAGTTGGTGTAGAAGAGGTGGCAACACTGGCAGAAGCTATCAATAAGATGGCAAGAGAATTATCTGAATCCAGAGATGCTATAGTAGAAAACGAACGACAGGCTGCTTTAGGAACGTTGGTGCCGGTAGTTGCACATAATATTCGTAATCCATTGGCAAGTATTAGGGCGACTGCACAACTGTTAGAACATGCAGAAAATCAGAATGACATTATCGAATCAAAAGAAGAAATTATTTCGACCATTGATCGTTTGGGTCGTTGGGTGAGTGCATTAGTATCTTATCTACATCCTCTTAAACCAAACTTGATAGATGTATACCCAGTTGATTTGATAAATGCTGCTTTAAGTCTGGTCAATAACAAGATAGAAGAAAAACAGATCAGTATTAATAAAAAAGATTGGGAAAATAATCTTAAATTATCAGCTGATCCGGATTTAATGGAACAGGCGCTTTTTAGTTTGATATCCAATGCGGTTGATGCGACTCCGAGACAAGGTGATATCACGATCAGTTTAAGCCATCCCGAAGATTATATTGAGATACATATACTTGATAGTGGACCAGGTTTACCTTTTCAACCTAAATCCGGAAATCTGGAACCCGGACCATCAACCAAACGCATGGGAACTGGTCTCGGTATTCCAATCGCTTTTAAAATCTGCCAGAAACATGGCTGGAATTTAAACTTTGTAATTCACGAAGGAGAGGGAACTGAAGTCATTATTTCCGCTCCCTTACATACAATTTCTGAGGTAAATGAATAATGCAGGGTTTTGATAATTATTCAGCGCAAGTCCCAGTGATTCAAACACAAGTATTGCTTGTTGAAGATGAGACAGTATTTGCAAAGGCTGTTAGAAAGCATTTGCAGCGACAGGATTATCAGGTGAATGTTGCAGGAGATTTGGAAACGGCTGGAAGGTTGTTTAAAGAAAAAACGCCGGATTTAATATTGCTTGATATGCGCTTGCCAGATGGATCGGGTCTGGATTTATTAGAAGAATTTAACAACTCGAACAATAATGTACCGATAATTGTAATGTCCGCCTATGGTGAACTGGAAGATGCTGTTTCTGCGATGAAACTTGGGGCATCAGATTATTTGAAGAAACCCGTAGATCTGGATGAGTTATCTTTAAACATTCGTAAGGTTCTGGATAAGAATGAGATCTCTAAAAAGCTCACTTATTCAAACAAGCGCGAACAACACGCTGTTGAATCAGTCGAGTTTCTGGGTGATTGCAAGGCAATCAACTCAATCAGGAAGCAAGTGCAGCGTATAGCACATTTATCTCAGAAAACTTCTGTTATTCCACCAACTGTTTTAATCCTGGGAGAAACAGGTACTGGCAAGGATGTCGTTGCCCGATTATTACATGCCAACAGTAATCGCATGGATAAACCTTTTGTGCATGTTGATTGTGCATCACTTCCCAAAGATTTGATTGAATCAGAATTATTCGGCCATGAAAAAGGAGCATTCACAAATGCACATGTCGCTCGTACGGGGTTAATTGAAGCTGCTGAAGATGGCGCGTTATTTCTGGATGAAATTGGTGAGTTACCTTTAGACCTGCAATCAAAATTATTAGCCGTTCTGGAACGACGGACGTTACGTCGAGTTGGCACCACACAGGAAAGACCTGTCGCTGCATGGATAATTGCAGCAACCAATCGTGATCTAGAAAGTCTCTCTGATAGAGGTGAATTTCGTTCAGATTTGTTTTATCGATTGAATGTAATGTCACTCACCATGCCTCCTTTAAGAGAACGCGGTGATGATATTTTATTACTTGCGAACCATTTTGCTGCGCAAACAGTTCGTCGATATGGTCTGGACATTGAAGGTTTTGATAGCAGCGCCAAAGCAGCATTACTTGAGTATGACTGGCCTGGCAATGTTAGAGAGATGAAACATTTATTAGAACGTGCTGTATTACTTAGCGGTGGAGGAAAAATAGGCCGCGACATACTGAATCTGGACATGTCAGAAAAATCATCTGGTGAATTAGCTAAACTGGATGAAGATATGACACTTGGCGATGCTGAATTACAACTAATCAAACAGGCACTGGATAGAACAAATCACAATGTATCCAAGGCTGCCAGAGAATTAGGAATTACACGTATGGCATTACGTTATCGCATTAAGAAATATGATTTGTAAAAACTAATGCAGCTTCATTCTGGGTTTATGTTTTAGCGTCAGAATATCTGCCACTGTAAAAAGGAAGACCTGAATAAATCCGAGCACGGTAATCTGATGCATTTTGTATAAAGACTGATAGATAAATCTTGCAAGCAAACCTTCTATCATCATGCTGGCAGCTCGTTTACCCAGTAAATTTCCCATCATATTACCGACAGTTGTATAACGACTCAGATTAATCAGGGAACCATAGTCTACATATTTATAATCCCTGATTGGTTTATTGTTCATGATGTTGATAATCGATTTAACCAGCAGTTCCGCTTGTTGATGCGCTGCTTGCGCGCGAGGTGGAACCAGCTGACCTTCATCCCCCATAGGGCATGCTGCGCAGTCACCAAATGCAAAAATTGATTCGTCATTTGTGGTTTGAAGATTCTTTTTCACAACAAGCTGATTAATTTTGTTAACTTCCAGTCCTTCAATTTCGGCTAAAAAATCTGGTGCCTTGATGCCCGCCGCCCAAACCTTGATTTCTGCAGGAATAAAGCCACCACCTTCGGTATTAAAACCTTCTTTAGTCGCTTCAGTAATACGTTGACCAGTAATAACGTTAACATCAATATTCTGTAATGCCTTGGCGGTCATTTCTGATAATCGTGGTGGTAAGGCAGGCAAGATGCGGTCTGCTGCTTCGAGTATAGTAATCTTGATATCCTCATCGAGTGATAGATTCTTCATGCCAAACTCAATTAGATGTTCAAAAGCTGTATGTAATTCGGCAGATAATTCAACACCGGTCGCGCCTGCACCGGCAATTGCCGCTGTAAGTTGTCCTTCTCTTATTGGTTCGTTTTGTGTGTTGGCGCGAGTGACTGAGCGCAATAAATTTTGATGAAATACGTCAGCTTCATGTCGGGTGTCAATAAACATGCAGTGCTCTTTGATGCCCAGGATACCAAAGTCATTGGTTTGACTGCCGACAGCGATAACCAATATATCATAATTAAACTTTCGTTCAGGGATGAATTGAATACCATCTTCATCTATTGATGCAGCAATGGTAATTTCCTTTTTATTTCTATTTACGCCTGTCATGCTGCCTAGTCGGAATGTGAAATGATTCTGATGCGCAAGCGCCATATAACTCAGCTCGTCTTTATATGAATTCAATGTTCCTGCAGCAACTTCATGTAGTAGTGGTTTCCATATATGAGTTGGCACGGCATCAACCAATGTGATTTCTGCCGTTTTCTTTTTGCCAAGTTTATTGCCAAGCTTTGCTGCTAACTCCAGACCGCCAGCACCGCCGCCAACTACGATAATTTTGAATTTATTGTTTTCCGACATAATTAAGGTATTTAGTAAGTTTTTATGAGTTATATCAAGATATTAAACGTAAAACTAGCGTTTTTGCCGGAAACGATGAATTGCCATAAAATTAACAATCCGAAGTTAACCAAGGGAATAGCATGACTGACAATACCGAAATTGAATTACAAGCAGCTGCCTTTAGAACATTGGTAGAGCATTTAAGAAAACATACCGATGTGCAAAATATTGATTTAATGAATTTAGCCGGCTTTTGTCGTAATTGCTTGTCTAAATGGTATTTGGCAGCAGCGGAAGAAAAGGGAATGAAACTGGATTATGAGCAGGCCAGAGAAATTATCTATGGTATGCCTTATTCGGAATGGAAGGAAAAATATCAAAACGAATCAAGCGAACAACAAAAGAAAAAGTTTGCTGAGACCATGGCGCAGCAAGATCAATAAAGTGGTGTCAGTTGATAACCTGCTGCTTGTAATTGAACCAGTAAGCCGTTTTTATCAGCTAAATGTGATGCGCCTATAGCAACAAAAGTATTTCCATCCTCAAACGCGGTAAAGATACGCTTCATCACTTTTTCATTTCGTTCATACACAATGGCTTGCATGAATCGTTGAAAGACAGCTTCATCATGATGAGGCTGTTGATTGAATTTATGTATGCCAAGCAAATCTCGTGCGACATATAAATCAACCAATGTTTTAGCGTCTCGAATAATTTTACTTTGATTGCATATTGTATCTTCGAGAATAGTAATCTGATCATCGATAGATATGCTCTCCAGTGAAGCAATGATTTGTTGCATTGTCTCAAGTGATTCAATCGTTGGTCCCATCTGCAGCGCAAGGTTTAAGAGGTTCATCTCCTGAGAAATGGCACGAACAGGTTTAGGGCGACCAATCAAACTAAAAGCTGCCCAAGGTTTTAGTTGGAGAACTTTATCTGCCGGAATACCATAATCGGTCGCAATACGGATAAGTTCATGTTGCATCTGTTCATCCAGCCACTTCTTAAGTGATGTGTTTTCGGAAAAATACATTGCATCAAAAAATGCCTGATTTGCTTCATCGCTCGGAATCGTCTCCATTAATAATAATTTACTTTTGACTAAAGCTAATCTCACAGGTGGTGGAAAACTGGTAACTTTATAATCCTGTGAATGAATCGTGCCAAATACATAATTGATTCTTTCATCTTTCTCGGCTTTCCATAGCAGTCCTTTTTCATGAGGGAAGTCAAAACTATCTTGAGAATCGCTGTTTTCAGGTGTGATAAGATATTCATGACATGCCGAAACAGGGTGCGTCATTACATCGGCAGTTATTGAAGCAGATAAAAAAGTAAAAAAAAGAATTAATAAAAATTTCATCGCAATTTAAAAGTCAGGAAATTCTCCTGATTATATTTTGCTTTGACTGCTATATCATATTTTTATTTCTTATCTCGTAAAATTATGAATCAGTAGCTTGATTTTAATCAAGCTTGGAATTTGGCATTGCAAAAATATGATGGGGAAATCCTGGAAGTCGAATTCGAAGTAGAAGAGAGTGGTTTGCCAGTCTATGAATTTGATATCAAATTAAAGTCAGGCGACATCATAAAAATGGAAATAAACGCTAAAATTTGAGAAGAACACGAATATAGCCGTCAAATCTGGCAAATAGGCTTTAAATAACAACAGTTTACGTTTATTATCTCGTAATATTCACGAGATAATAACTAAACTGTGCATAATAATAACTATTCTTTCGAGCAGACATTTAGTCGCCTCGTAAGATCCACGTTTCGACTGATTGCAATTTTGTCAGCTATCGTTTTAGCTGGCTGTGCAAGACAAGTTTATGAGTCAGCGCCGATTGATCCAGTCGATAATCAGCAACAACAATTTGCAATGTCACCAGACAATCTTGAGTTCGGTGCATTTCTGCAGCAAAACATGCCAGGGATCGAATTCCCTATATCAAGATGGGAATTATCTTCATTAACACTAGCCGCCTTATATTTTAATCCTGCTGTGAGAGTTGCTCATTCAGAGCTAGCAATTATTGATGCCGAACTGGTGATTGCTGGTCAAAAACCAAACCCCACCATCAATCTACCATTAGAATATAAAACCGAGCCGGGCGGCTCTCCCTGGCTATTTGGACTGATAGGCGATTTTGTTTTTGAACGTCCAGCAAAACGACAAGCAAAAATTGATATTGCTCAAGCTAAACGACATGCAAAGCAAATGGCGTTATTTCAGCAAAGCTGGACACTATATTCCGCCATTCATCAGGATTTTATTCATTATTTTACGCATATTGAAACACGCAAAAATTTGCTTAATCAAAAAGCACTGTTGATTGAAATTCTCGGTTTGTTGGAACAAAGAATTGAGTTTGGGCAGGCAAGTGAATTTGAATTAAGTCGTGACAGGCTTGATTTGCAGCGTATTGAATTAATGTTGGCGAATCAGGGTTTCAATATTAACGACAGTTTCCATCTGCTGTTTTCACATACCGGATTGCTTGCACATAAAACTGTTAATAGTGATTTCGATTTTAATGAATTAGAGAAACACTTGTTAACTAAAGATGAGTATATTACAGATTTAAATCAATCGTTATTATTTGAACGTTTTGATTTTAAAACGATGCTCGCTGAATATCAGGTATTTGAAAATGAACTGAAACTTGAGATTGAAAAGCAATATCCGGAAATCAATTTATCTCCCGGTTTTATTTATGAGCAAGGTAATAATATCTGGCAATTAGGAGCCGCGTGGATATTACCTGCATTTCATAATAACGAGGGACAAATCAAACGTGCATTGGCTAAACGGGAAACAAAACAACTGGAAATTCTGCAATATCAAAATCAGTTGATGCAACAGTTCGAGCGTCGTAAACAAAATTATCAAGATAAATTATCGGCTTATAACAAAAGTATAGAATTAATTAAAACACAGCGACAACGATTTATTGAGATTGAGAAACAATATGAGCTTGGTTATCGGGACAGATTGTCTGTTATTCGAGCTAAACTGGAAGTGGAAAAAACCAAAGAGGCTATTTTTGGAATGAGTATCGCTGTAATGCAATCAGCAGTTGTGTTGGAAGACGTGATGCAAGCGCCATTGAATACAAACATTAAACTTCAACAATGGGTTAATTCCTTAACAGAAAATCATTAGCAAATATGAAACAGTTTATAGTCATTATTTTATTATTACTGGGCGGCGGTTATTTTATCGTCAATGAATCGGGGTCGGCATTGTTTAATGAAACGGTAGAAGATCATGATGATGACGACGATGATGAGACTGGTTTAAGTAGTAAAAAACAACTGGTAGAAGGCAGTTTGAGTGTTAGCCTAAGTGATGATACGCAACGTCTAGCAGGCTTTAAAACACTTGTTGTTGAAAGCCTTACTGTGCAAAAAGAAGTACAGACCATTGCGAATGTGATTAATATCAATTCACTTATTAAATTGAAGTTACAGTATGAAAATGCTGCAGCAAAAAGAAATGTCATAAGAACGCAGCTTAATAGTGTGTCGGCCGCATTAGAACAGTTGGAAAAATTAAATGCCAAGACAACCAATGTATCTTTAAAACAATTACAGGAAGCGCACGCCGAAAAACAACAACTTCTGGTAAGTTTAAGTGCAGAAGATACATTCCTTTCGAATCTGAAAATTGAAATGAAACAGGAATGGGGAAATGATTTGGCAGAAATAGCAATGAATTTCGATTCCGAAATATTTCAGCGGCTGTTGAACAGGCAGGAATTTTTAGTCTTGTTGACCATTAATCCCGCCGACAAAGTGACTGACTCCATGGCGATTGTGTTTGTGAATTTATTGAATGATCGATTTACTGCCAGAAAAGCTTATCTTATTTCGGTTGCGCCGTATTCGCACTCAACCTTAAATGGCGAAACCTTTTTTCTCAGAACTGATGCCGATGGTTTAAGAGAGGGTATGCAGTTATACGCATGGATACCTTCTAATCAACGTTCTAGTACAGGCGTGTTTGTGCCAGACAATGCGGTAATTTGGACAGATGGTTTGCCCTGGGTATATGTGCAAACAGATGCAAATACATTTCAACGTCGTAGCCTTGCTAATGCACAGGAAATTAATGAAGGATGGTTAATCAATAACGTTGTAGAAGTGGGTGAAAAAATTGTAACCAGTGGTGCGCAAACTTTATTGTCTGAAGAGTTTAAGTGGGCCATACCAGATGAAGATGATGACTGATACAGGTTTACCAGTATGTTATCAGCACTAGTTCGTTTCTCTATCAACTTTCGTGGCGTTGTTATTGCAATCGCCACACTGGTGATGATCTATAGCATTTATCGTTTGAATCGTGCGGGTCTGGATATTTTTCCCGAGTTTTCTCCGAATCTAATCGTGGTGCAAACAGAAGCATCTGGTTATTCAACAGAACAGGTTGAAATATTGGTTACCAGACCAATCGAAAGTGTTTTATCCGGCCTGATCGGTATTGACCATGTGCGTTCAGAATCTATTCAAGGCTTATCCATCGTTAATATTTATTTCGAGGAAAACACTGATATCTATCGGAATAGACAATTGGTTACAGAAAGATTGTCTGGCTTAACCAATATATTACCCGAAGGAGTAGGGCCAGCCGTCCCCGTGCCAATGGCATCATCTTCAGCCACTATCTTAACCATGGGCGTGACTTCTGATTCAAAAAATTTGATGGAATTACGTAATATCGTCGACTGGAATCTGGTGCCAACGATTCTAAGTGTACCAGGTGTGGCAGACGTCAATGTTTTTGGAGGGGAAGTAAAACAATTACAAATAAAAGTGCTTCCGGAAAAATTGATACGTTTTAATATCGGCGTTAATGAAGTGATTGAAGCTGCAAAACAAGCAACCGGTATATTAGGTGTCGGGTTTGTTGAAAATAGTAATCAACGATTAACATTAAAAGTAGTTGGTTTACCTGACACCAAAGAAGAATTAGCCAAGGTCGTGCTAACAAAAGATAAGGGATTAAACATTACGTTGGGTGATGTTGCCAATATTGATTACGGGCCCGAACCACCTTTTGGTAAAGCTGCGGTGATGGGGAAGGAAGGTGTCGTGCTAATGGTTATTGGTCAGTATGGCGCGAATACTTTAAATGTATCGAATGCGGTTGAGCAAGCTATTAGTGGTTTAGATAATATTTTTGCAAAAAATGATATTACTTTTTATCCGACTTTATTCAGACCCGCCAATTATATAGAGCGATCTGTAAATAGTATCTTTGGACATTTACTCATTGGCGGTATGTTTGTTGTCACTGTATTGGCATTGTTTTTAGCCAATATACGTACAGCATTTATATCTGTTATGGCCATACCATTATCTTTATTAACTGCGATTCTGGTGTTGCTGGAGATGGGGGTCAATCTTAATATCATGGTGATCGGTGGGCTCGCCATTGCATTGGGTGAGGTAGTTGATGATGCCATTATTGATACTGAAAATATCTTCCGCCGTCTGAGGCAAAATCGATTGCTGGACACGCCATTGCCATTAAAAGAGGTTGTATATAACGCATCGATGGAAGTGCGTGGTTCAGTCGTATATGCCAGTTTTATTGTGGCGCTGGTGTTTTTACCTTTATTACATATCAGTGGTATAACCGGCAGGTTATTTGAGCCATTGGGCATGGCATATATTTTGTCAATAATGCTGTCATTGTTAGTTGCATTAACAGTAACCCCCGCCATGTGTTATCTACTCTTAGCGAATGACAAATTAAAAGACACTGAGCCTTTTATGATTCGTGTTTTGCAGCCGCTATACGCAAGTTCGTTAAGATTAATTGCCCGCGCGCCGTATGTAATTATTACTATTTCTATCTTGTTATGTATTTTAGGTTTATCTGTTTTGCCGGGAGTAGGCGGGCAATTTATACCGAACCTTCGTGAGGGACACTATATTGTTCATACATCAAGCGTGTCCGGCACTTCATTAGAGGAATCGCTTAGAGTCGGGAACCAGTTAACCAAAGCATTTTTAGACATCCCCGGTGTTGTATCCGTATCTCAATGGGCTGGTCGTGCAGAGCGCGGTGCAGATACGTTTGGCAGTCACTATAGTGAATTCGAAGTTGATCTGGATTATGAACTATCTGGTAAGGAGCAACAGGCTGTACTTGATGAAATACGTGAGATTCTGGAAACCTATCCAGGTATTCGTTACGAAGCATATAATTTCTTATCTGAGCGTATTTACGAAACAATATCGGGTTACACGACACCAATCGTTGTTAATGTATATGGTAATGAACTTGATGCGCTTGATCGCAAGGCAACAGAAGTTGCTGCAATTATGCAGGAGATTGACGGCGCAAGAAGTGTGCAAGTGCAATCGTCCAGCGTTTCTCCGCAATTACATATCGAATTAAATCTAGACCAATTGAAATTTCATGGCCTATCACCTGTTGAAGTGGTTAGTGTTATCAAGGCTGCTTATGAAGGTGAAGTCGTTGCTAGTTATCAAGAACAAAATCGCATTCATGATATATCTGTGATTTATCCGGAAGAGTTACGAGAAACACCTGAGTACGCTTCTTCCCTTTTAATTAAGTCTGCTTCAGGAAGATTGATTCCATTAGATGAGTTAGCGGATATCAAACAACAAAGTGGTCGATACAATATTTTGCATCAGGATGGACAGCGCCTGCAAAGCATTACCAGCGACGTGGTCGGTAGGGATATTGTAAGCTTTATGAATGAATTACAGGAAAAAATATTAAACAAAGTTGCCTTTAATGCCGAACTGTATCCTGAGTTTACTGGTGCAGCCATTGAACAGGCTAAGGCTAGGGAAGAACTTATTGTCTTCTCTTTAATCATTATGTCTATAGTATTAATTCTGATTTATGTTGCGATAAGAAATTTACGCCATGTATTCCTGATGCTGTTGAATTTACCATTTGCTTTAGTGGGTGGTGTTATTGCTGTGATTGTTACGGGTGCCAATTTATCAGTAGGATCATTAGTGGGGTTTGTGACGTTATTTGGGATAACGATCAGGAATTCAATTATGCTGGTATCGCATTATCAGTTTTTAATAGAAGAAGAAAAAATGCCTTGGAATATAGATGTAATGATTAAAGGGGCACAGGAGCGATTACCATCGATATTGATGACGGCGTTAGTGACGGCTCTCGCAATGTTACCTATTGCTATTGATAGTGATAATCCTGGCAGGGAAATTATGGGACCAATGGCAGCAATCATTATTGGAGGATTGGCATCATCAACTATTTTAAATTTGTTGATCATGCCAGCTGTAATGTTTACATTCGGCCGATATAAGGAAACTAGCGAATAAATTACTCACTATAATTATAAAAATATTAATAACTGTTTTTTGCTAAATCCACTTTTTATCGTTGACTCCAATGTTTTTCGTGATTTGCTTCGAGTCTATCTGAGAAAGGAAATTTAAGACTTCATCAACTAAAATGTCTTATAAATCATCTCAATATCAAGATGTAGTTGAAGGTTTAGTGGCAAGAAACCAAAAGATCCAATTTTTTCAGCGATAGAAGCTATCAAGATTACAGAATCTTTACAGTCTTAACTTGCTTGTTTACTAATATTTTTCAAATAATCCAGCCACCACCTAGCCTGATCAGCGGTGCTTTTATCATTTAACGCGCGGTTAAAGGCATTTACAGCAAGATTCGTCTTATTTAAATTATAATTGGCAATACCCAATAAAAGATTAATATTAGCCAATAGAGATTTATCATCAGTCTTAATATCTGCGGTTAATATTGATGCTGCTTCCTGCCATTGTTCGTATTCTATGTATAAACGCCCTAGTCTTAGTCGAGTCTTATTGTCATTGAAACTCTGAACGATCTCTCGAAATAAACTCTTGGCTTTTTCGTTTTCTTTCGACAACAGCCAACTGTCAGCAAGTAATATCAGGTTTTTTTGATTTTCAGAAACGTTACCTATCGCTAATTCCTTTTCGAGTAGCTTTGCTGATTTTAGTGGTATTTCCATATATAAATACATTCTGGCAAGATCGACAATTTCCTGTTCATTCAATAATTCATATTGATAGGCCATTTCAAATGCAGCTAGTGCTTTATTTTCATTTTTTCCTTCCTGATAAAGTCCGGCTAACTGCAGCCAATAGTCTTTATTATCTGGATGGCTAACCAGAATTTTTTCCAAGATGGTAGCTGCTTTACTAAATTCTTTTTGCTCATAGTAAGCAGCAAGCAATAAGTTATACCAATCAAGTGGGGGGTTAGCTGATTTACTCAGTGCTTTTTCTATCTGTAAGATTAATTGAGCATAATCTTTTAATTGATAGTAGGCCGATGCTGCAACTATATGGCTCTCTGCGCTTGCCTCTGCTTCATTAGCAAACCATTGGGTAAGATAGTTAAGCCCTTCTTTAGCTCGATCTAAGTGTATAAGTATTTTTGCTATAGCGTAACGAAGATCATGTGTTACTTTATCTGGCAGGATGTTTAACGATAAGGCTTGTTGGAAGGCATTAGCAGCAGCTGCAAAATCACCTAGCGCATTTTCAACATAACCTAATGTTTGATAAGCCACTGCCTTGTCATATGCGGGCAGTTCTTCTTTTTTTAGCATGATATCCAGTTTTAATTTTGCACTTTTGTATTCAAACTTTTCCATGTCTTCCTGAGCTTTTGATAAAATAGCATAATTATCAGATTGAAGTTTTGCTCCATCTTCTGCAGGCACAGATATAGCAGCTGTTAGTAGCAACATGCAAAATAAAACTATTTGGCGTATGTTAATCATCTTTGTAAGGAAAACTTGATATCTTGTCGGGCGCGCTTTTCAACCGGTTTACCATCAACCATGTCGGGATTAAATTTCCATTTTTCTATTGCATTCAGTACAGCCTGATTAAATATTTTTGCCGGTTTGGCCTTGATGATTTCAGCATCCTTTACTGACCCATCTGTTTTGATTGTAAATTCAACGGTAACAACGCCTTCTATACCTGAACGCAGTGCACGAGGAGGGTAGATCGGAGGAACTCGTAATGTTGGTTTTACATTTATATCGACCTTGGGTTTTATGGATGCTCCTGCTCCAATTGATGAACGAGTATTTTTTGCAAAGTCACCAAGATAAGGTGTGCCGCTAACTGCTAATGGTATATCTAGTGATGGCATACTCATTTCCATCTCGACAGTAGCCGGTTTTTCAATCTGTGGATCAAACATGTCAGGGGGAGGGGGCTCTTCCTCAACTTCAGGCGGTTCCAGTTCTTCTATATTATCCTGTTTGATTTTCTGTTCTGGCGTTTCCCTCAGGCGAACAAAATCAACCATATTGATATTATTTGCAATTTGGTCAAACGAAATTTCCTTGCTAACGAGTTTCTGAATCAATATAAAAATGGCGATATTGAATATGATCGCCATAATTAAATAAACAGGAATTCGTAAGACAGAATTTACTGTTGGATTAATGACGCTCATAGTCAATTACAATGCTTAAGCTCCTGATCATTCAGTCGAAGCGGCAATAGAAATATTAGTAACACCGGCAAGACGCACCTGATCAAGTACATCAACAGTTATACCTGTTCGGGCACTTTTATCTGCAAGAATGATGATCGTTCCTTCAGGATTTTGTGCATACTGATGTTCAACGTGTGCACGTACTGCGCGCAATTCAATTTGATTATTCTCTATCCATATTTTGCCGTCTTTGGTAATTCCAATAATCATACTGCCTTGTTCTTCTCGAACTGCAGTTTGAGCAGTGGGTCGATCCACTTCAATACCAGACTCCTTTGTAAAGGATGATGTTACTAGAAAGAAAATAAGTAGTATAAACACCATGTCAATTAATGGCGTTAGATTGATATTTTCAACCGTGTTTTCTTGTGTATGTGTTCTTCTCATAATTAATTACTAAATTGTTCCTTGGCTTTAAGCTCTTTGTTTTTTACGCGATTACTTAGATCAGAGCCAATATATATACCAATAATTGACGTTACGAGCCCTGCTGTTGTTGGCAATAATGCACGGGAGATCCCATCCGCCATGCCGCGTGCGTTACCTGTTCCAAACACATTCATTACATCAAAGATAGCAATCATACCTGTTACCGTTCCAAGCAAACCTAATAACGGAAGAACTGCTGTAATTGCTTTTATTGGAGCGAGGTTATGTTTAAGTTCTATAGACAGTTCTGTTAATAAACTATCGCGAATTTTATAGGCATATAAGGAAGACTGGTCTTCTCTGAAGTGCCATTTGTTAACAATCTCTTCTAGGGTTTTAGGATAAACACGAAAAATGTACCAGTACCGTTCAAGTATTAATATCCATAATAAAAGTGATAGAAAAAAAACACCTATAAGGACAGGGCCGCCCTTACCAAAAAACTCAAGCATGATGTCAATTTGGTCCAACATGTTATTTTTTGTTTCTCTCGGCAAACATGGCAACAAAGGCTGTGCTTTTTTCATCTAGAATCTGAATCAAGCTGTTACTACGTGACAACAAAAAACTGTGCAATAATAATAATGGAATGGCAACAACCAGCCCCAAAACTGTGGTAACCAATGCCTGTGAAATACCACCTGACATCACACGAGGGTCGCCAGTTCCGTAAAGGGTAATGGATTGAAATGTTTCAATAATACCGGTTACGGTACCCAATAAGCCAAGTAATGGTGTAACAGACGCGAGTAATACAATTGTGCTTAAACCACGTTTTATTGGGGGTATTTCCTTTAAAATGGCTTCATCAAATTTTAAACCTAATGTCTCGGTATCGACCTCACGGTTTTTAATATACACCTTCATAATTCGACCTAATGGATTATTACCAGCATTATTGTCTTTAAGTTGTTTGGCTACTTTTCTACTGGTAATGGTCAACATAATTAAACGTTCCAGTGATATTAATAGACCGACAATACCGAGAAATAAAATGATATAACCTACAATGCCCCCTTGCTCGATTCTGTTTTTTAGATCAGGTAGCTGAACCAGAAGTGCCAACATCGCACCACGCGTAGGATCGACAGGGAAGGCGACAAAGCCACTATTGGTGTTTTCAAGTTCCATTGCGGCTTTCTGAAAACTTGGACTAGGTTGTCTGCCAGGTTCAATCAATTTGCCAGTTTCAGGTAGATTACGTAAATAACGTCCGGCAGAAACAGCATTAAAGACGCCAACCCTGGTAATTGTTTGTTCAATTTCATTACCGGCAGCAGTTACGATAGTGCCTTTAAATTTTACTACTTTGCCGGATTCAACCATTTCATCCATTGCCAGTAGCCAGAGGTCTTCCAGTTCTTGTAATGCAGGCAATTCTTTACTGCTCGAGAGAGTGTCCAGTATTTCATCACGTTCCGTTTTTTGCGCTGACACAAATGAGTTGTCAATGATACTGTCGAGATCACCAGCAATCTGTTTAACAATGCCGTCAAGCTCTCCCAAAGCGCCCATCTTCTCTTTTAATGTGCTTTGTTGAGCATTAATCAGACGTTCGTTTTGTTCATAAAGTTGTTTCAGACGTTCGCTGTCTTGTTCGAGACTTTGTAATTTGTTTTTGGCATTACTGAGTAATTGTTCTTGTTTATCGCGTGCTTCTTTAAAACGTGCTTCACGTTCAGCCAATTCTTTTTTCTCGGTAGATCGTTCCTGTTTAACCTGTTCAAGCAGTTGAACAAGCGAACTAGGTTCTGCCTGTAATGAGGAACAGGATAAGAATATAAATATAAAGATGACGTTTAATATTATTTTAAACATAGTCTACTCCGTCACCTGTATTGGTAGTTTCACCAGATCGGGCGGCGCCTGTTTATTTGCAATCTGCAATCCTTTCTGTATTGACCTGTGATATTCAGAACCTAGTATTTCCCATTTTTTGGTTTCACGATTCCATGCGCCACTTACTTCAGCATCCAGAGTTTGGAAGGCCATGGTTAATCGACCAACGCGTAATAAATCGACGGTATAGTCGATGCCATTAACCTGCACTGTGTCATTATAGGCTTCAATTGTGCGACCATATTCCATTTCAATTTGATAGGCTTCCATGATGCGGCGATATTTATCCGGTAAAGTTACGTCAGGACGGTCCATCATTTCCTGTAAGGCTGCCACACGTTGTTGACGCTCATCTAGTAGAAATGGTATATCCAACGCAACAAATTGTTCCAAAGTGCTAATCATTTTTAGCATTAAAGGGACTATACTGCGTTTTGTCTCTTCAGCATTATCCAGCTGTCGCTGTATAGAATTAAGTGACTCTTTCTGTTGTGAAACGAGTTTAGATAGTTGCTGATTATAGGTTTCTAAGCTGTCGGATTTGCGCAAGGTATTTCGATAAACCTGAGCTATATCCTGTGTTTCATTGCTCAACATATTAACTTTCTGTTGAGATTGCTTATTAACCTGCTGTGAATCGACTTGTGTTTGTACTGCATCATCCAGTGTTTTTGTATTTGTTTCTGCAGCAGCCAGTAAGCTGGATATCAAGCACATACATAGGAAATAAACATATTGCTTACGCATTAATCACCTTCATACATTTTTACTTTATAGATGTAATAATAATATCGTTTATTAGAAAAATTGGCTAACTAAATGACTATATTGTTAAATTTACGAAAATATGTATTTTCTCCATTTTTATATTAATGGGCATAAATGCCTAAATATTTAATAAGATAACGATGAGCTTACGCCTTAGATTAAATTTGTTAATAACCCTGTTATTTATTGCGCTTTTTATTATGAGCAGTTTCTTCATATTAAATAACGCGCGTAAATCAGTAGAAAGGGAGGTTGAGTCGACTGCAAATTTTGCCCTGCAACTTATCAATATTGCCATATCCGCGACAGAAAATGAGCATGAAGCAGATAAAATGATCAATCTCTTCAATAATCTCTCAAATTTGGAAGATATCCGCCATATCAATATTGAATTTAAGAATCAAAATCATCTTCCGGTAAAGCAAAACATCAATAATCCAGCGTCAGATATAAATGCACCTGCCTGGTTTATCAAGCTGGTAAAGCCACCTGAAACAGAATTAAGACGTTGGTTATTTAGTCCAGTAATTTCGCCAATTAGTATCATTATTCGTGCTGAACCTGGTGATGAGGTTGAGGAAAACTGGATAGAAACAAAAAGTCTATTAGTACTACTTTTTTTGTTCATTTGTCTGGCGAATATTTTGGTTTACTTTGTCATTGGTCGTTATCTGTCGCCTTTGGAAATGATTTCGGTGGCATTGTCTGATGTTGAAAAAGGACGATTTAATCTTGAATTACCAGAATTTCGTTTGCCTGAAATAAACCAAATCGCGCAGCGATTTAATCACATGACAAAAGTGTTATTGAAAAGCAGGGAAGAAAACCAGAAATTGACCCAACGTTTATTGCATATACAGGAAGAAGAACGTCGAAATTTGGCGCATGAACTTCATGATGAATTAGGTCAAACCATAACAGGGATTAAAGCAGTAGCAGTAGCAATTGGTGCAAATGAACAGCAGTCTACTGAAGAGTTAAAGGCAAATGTGGGTACAATTTTGAGTTATTCTGATCATATGTATGCAGCTGCTAAAAACATGATTCACCAATTGCGCCCAACTGTTCTGGATGAGTTAGGTCTTATAAAGGCGTTGCAAAATATGATTGATGATTGGAATAGTCGTCAGGATGAGGTGTTTTGTCATTTTGAATTTTCAAATCTACCCCACAATCTTGAAGAGATGACGAAGATTACTATCTATAGAATAATTCAGGAAAGCCTGACGAATGTTCTTAAGTATGCAAATGCCAGCGAAATACAAGTGTTACTTGATTATTTAACTATAGATTCTGAGATGATTACTCTATCTATAGAAGATAATGGTGTTGGTGCGAAAATGGATAATTTAGTTCCTGGTTTTGGCTTGTTGGGCATGAAAGAGAGAGTCGAAATTCTGAATGGAAAGATTGAATTTGTCACGAAGCCAAATCAGGGTTTTTGTATTTTTATTAAATTGCCAATTCATGTAGAAACAGAGAGTGAGTAAAAAAATTAGAGTAATGCTAGTTGATGACCATGCTATCGTCAGGGCAGGTTATCGGATGTTATTAAAAAATAATCCATACATAGAAGTCATTGCAGAGGCTTCAACTGGTGAAGAGGCAAATCAGACATATTTCACACATAAACCTGACGTCATGGTAACTGATTTATCGTTGCCAGGTGTTGGTGGGCTGGAAGTAATAAGACGAATTATCATAAAGGATGAAAAAGCAAAAATTCTGGTTTTCAGCATGCATGAAGATAAGATTTTTGTTGATCAATCCTTTCAGGCAGGAGCAAAAGGTTATTTAACCAAAAATGCGCCACCAGAATTGTTATTGGATGCCATACAGAAAATAGTTAACGGGGAACGCTATATCGATCCTGAAATCAGCCAGCAAATAGACTATGAAAAACCCCATGCTAACGGTACACCATTGTCAGATTTATCGCCTCGTGAGTTCGAAATATTTTGTATGCTGGCCGAAGGTTTAAATACTAGTGAAATCGCCAAACGATTGTCACTTAGTTACAAGACAGTAGCAAACTATAGTACCCAGATTAAAAGTAAATTAAATGTAACAACGATTGCAGAGATAGCAAAGATTGCAATTCGTTACAATATTACTCAGGTATAGAACTAATTAATCATGGATAGCAACTCCCCATGGAAATTCACCTACGTCGATAGTTTTAATCTTTTCATTAGTTTGTGTATCAATAACTGATACGGTGCCACTTACACCATCAGTGGTAAAGATCATATTGCCATCTTTTGTCATAGCTAATCCCCATACGCGTTTGCCTACGGGGACTTTTTTGATAATTTCCAATGTGTCTGCATCCATTACAATGACACTATTTGCACGACCGCCTGCAACGTATAATGTTGACTCGTCTTTACTTAATAAGATGTCTTTAGGTTTGGAGTTGCTATCACCAGATGAAGCCTGTTTTATAATCTTTCCTGATTCAACATTAACTTTAATGACTTCACCACTAATCTCTGCAGTTGCAAAGGCTATATTCCCCACCTGATTGAAAATGGCAGCTCTAGGTCTGGCTCCAACTAAAATATTATTTTCAATTGTATTATCTGCCGCTCTAATGATATGCAGCATGTTGGTTGATTCACTTGTAACAATGATATATTCACCTGATGAAGAAATCGCAACTCCCTCAGGTTCAAGACCAACACGTATCTCAGCAACTTTTTCACCTGTTTTCGGGTTAATTACCGTGGTCTTTCCATCATCTTCATTTGAAATATATATATTGCCATTTGGATGTACAGCAAATGTCTCAGGGTCAGAACCTGCGCTAAAACTACGTATTATTTCAAGACTTTCAGGATCAATGACAATGATTTTATTTTCTTCACTGGCTGTAACATAAATTTCATTACCATCAGGTGAAATGCCAATACCTCTTGGACGCTCTCCCACATTAATGGTTGATTCGACTTCTAATGTATCGATATTAATTACTGAAACAGTATTGCTACGTTCATTTGTGACAAATACGCGTCCTGTCACATCAGCAAAAACATTACTCATAGACAAGAATAATAAAGTTGCTGAAATGGCTGGAAAAATCTTCATTCAATTTAATCTCCTATTGAGCATTCTTTGTTTTACATGACAGTATGCCCATACTGTCCAGTGAATTTGAAACACCTCTAACTGGTGCTTCAGTTACTATTTTACTATCTTCAATTAAAAGCAAAGGTTGTCTTAATTGCCCGGTTTCTCTGAAATTCATATCACTGCCTTTTTGACCATCAAACAATAGTGACGTTTTCAAATAATCTAATAATTTTTTAGGGTCGGTACTGTTTAGGCGTGCTGTGGAATCTGTAACCAGTTTGACCGCTGCCCAGGCTGCCCAGGCTGCGTCATCCATATTTTTACCTGTAGATGCTTTATAGCGTTTATTTAGATCTCGTGCAGCAAATTTTACAAAATCATGATGCCATGCCTGCGCAATAGCGATGCTTTCCGGATATTTCTGTCGGTATTGTTGTTCTGCATCTTGCAGCATCTTTTCGCTTGGAATGGTGTGAAAGACATTATTTATACAATTTTCCCTTAAACTATCATTTGTCAGCGCTGTGTTAAAAATAATAATTTGCTTAAGTGTTTTCGCGACATTTGTGAAGGTTATAGGATCATTTATTGCCAACAAGGCAACAGTGTATTTTGAGGCGTCAATATTGTTTAAATCATTAATTGATACATTGTCAAGATTATAGTGAAGACCAAGAAATTCCCCCATCAATTCGGCTTCTGTTAACCCTTGTTTTGCACCTAAAAATGATGAGGTGTTGACGGCCCCAATAAACAATAAATTCATTTCATTTGCCCAAGAAATAGAGTGCATTTGCAGACCTAGAATTAAGGCGAATATTTTCAATAATTTATTTATAATCATAAAGTTAATAATCTTATTTGATGTATTTAATAATTTTAATACACAATAAATTTAGTATTTTTACTATTAACATGCTTACATTTTGGTGCAAATAAACCAAAAATGTATATTTAGCATTTTTTAATAATATGATTTTTTTACAAATATTGTCTGTAGCAATTTGCAATATAATCTAATTGTCACATAGCCTCATTGTCTCAAATTATGCTGGTGCTATGTTTATCCGAATAGTTTATACTTAAATAAAGAGCTATTATAAATATACAGAATTAGCTGCTTACATTCTGTTTTAAAAATTTTTTAATTTAAATAGAGGGGGTTACATACATGCTCCGTTCGCTACAAATTGAACCAGAGAAATGTACCGGTTGTCTGCAATGTGAAATGGCATGTTCATATCAAGCAGAAGGTGTTTTCAATCCTGCAATTTCTCGTATCAAAGTGTTTACATTTCATGAAGAAGGGCGTTTTGTACCTTACACATGTACTCAATGCTCAGAGGCATGGTGTATGCATGCGTGTCCCGTAGAAGCAATTGTTTTAAACGAAGAAACAGGTGCCAAAGATGTGCTCGCAGACAAATGTGTTGGCTGTAAGGTTTGTACTATTGCTTGTCCATTTGGCACAGTAAATTACAACCAGAAAACCAGCGTAGTGTACAAGTGTGACTTATGTGGTGGTGATCCGGAGTGTGCCAAGGCATGCCCGACTGATTGCATAACTTACGTTGACTCAGATCACACGGGTTTTGAGCGCATGAAGGCCCATGCAGCACAGAACCTACCTAAATAAATACGAAATTAATTAACGATAGAGGTAAATACAGATGGCTTGGACCAGAAAAGTACTAAGAGTCAATCTTACCGAGGGTACCTGCAAAGAAGAACCGCTTAATATGCAGTGGGCAAAACAATATTTAGGTCAACGTGGCCTGGGTACAAAATATTTAACAGAAGAAATCGATCCTAAGTGCGATGCACTTGGCCCTGATAATAAAATGATTATGATTACCGGGCCTTTAACCGGTACTGCAGCATCTACAGGTGGTCGATATTCAGTAGTGACCAAAAGCCCATTAACTGGCACAGTTGCATGTTCTAACTCTGGCGGTTTTATTGGTAATGAAATTAAATGCGCGGGTTGGGATATGCTTATATTTGAAGGCAAATCGCCTAAGCCTGTTTATCTCTATTTGGAAAATGACAAAGCACAACTCTTGCCTGCAGATGAACTATGGGGTAAGTCAGTGTGGGAAACTGATGAATTAATACACAAAAAACATCAGGACCCTCTTATTCGTGTAGCTTGTGTTGGTCGTTCAGCGGAAGAGGGATGCTTATACGCCGCTATCGTTAACGATTTGCACCGTGCAGCAGGTCGTTCAGGTGTTGGGACAGTAATGGCATCTAAAAACCTTAAGGCAGTAGCTGTTCGTGGCACCAAGGGTGTTGGCAATATCAAAGACCCTACGGCATTTATGAAAGCTACTAGCGATGGTAAAAAAGTTCTTGCTGAAAACGCAGTTACTGGTGAAGGTTTGCCTGCACTTGGTACTCAGGTATTAATGAATGTTATCAATGAAGTTGGTGCTATGCCGACTCGAAACATGAAAGAAGTGCAATTTGAAGGTGCCAGCAAGATTTCTGGTGAAGCAATGAAAGAGCCTCGTCCTACCGATGGCAAACCCAATTTGACAACTAATGCGGGATGTTTTGCATGTACTATTGCATGTGGACGTATCTCAACCATCGATCAAGGGCATTTTACCATTGAAAATAAACCTCAATACTGGGGTAACTCTGGTGGTTTGGAATATGAAGCGGCTTGGGCGCTGGGTTCTGACTGCGGTGTATCTGATCTTGACGCATTAACTTATGTAAATTTCTTATGTAACGAAGATGGTATGGATCCAATTTCTTTTGGTGCTACCGTTGCTGCTGCAATGGAGTTATTTGAGGAGGGAGTTATCACTACAGAACATACTGGTGGTGTGGAGCTCAAGTTTGGTTCTGCAGAAGCATTAGCATGGGCTGCTGAAGTTGTAGCTAAGGGTGAAGGGTTTGGTAGAGAACTTGGATTAGGTTCCAAACGGCTTTGTGAAAAGTATGGCCGACCTGAATTATCCATGACAGTTAAAGGTCAAGAGTTTCCTGCATATGACCCACGTGGTATTCAAGGTATGGGGTTGACCTATGCGACTTCTAACCGTGGCGCATGTCATTTAAGAAGCTATACCGTGTCTTCAGAAATTTTGGGTATTCCAGAAAAAACAGATCCGTTGGAAACAGAAGGAAAGCCAGAATTAGTAAAAGCATTTCAGGATGCGACAGCAGCAGTTGATTCAGCAGGCTTATGTGTCTTTACAACATTCGCCTGGACTCTTGAAGATATTGCTCCTCAAGTTAACGCAGCCTGTGAAGGTGAATGGACAGCTGACTCAATGATGGAAATGGGTGAGCGCATTTGGAATATGGAGCGTGATTTTAATATTGCCGCAGGTATCACTGGTGATATGGATACATTACCAAAACGATTATTAAAAGATGTGGCTAAAACTGGTCCTGCACAAGGTAAAGTGTGCAATCTTGATGACATGTTACCTAAGTATTATGAAGCTCGTGGTTGGACAGCAGATGGAGTTCCAACTGATGAAACTCGTGTAAGACTTGGCTTAGCATAATAATTATTCAGGGGTAGAGTATGAAACACGTCATCATAGGTGCCGGTCCAGCAGGTGTTATTGCTGCTGAAACACTCAGAAAAGTCGATCCAACTTCAAATGTTGTCATGATAGGAGATGAACAGGAGCCACCATATTCACGTATGGCGCTGCCTTATTACATCATCGACAAGATTGATGAAGCGGGCACGTATCTCAGAAAAGATTCAAATCACTTTTCAAAAAAAGATATAGATATCATTCGTGACAGAGTATTGAAGGTTGATGGAGCTAATAAAAAATTAACCTTGGAGAATAATAATGAGGTCGAATTTGATAAATTATTAATCGCAACAGGTTCCCATCCAATCAGACCACCTATTGAAGGAATGGATTTACCTAATATCCATTCATGTTGGACACTTGAAGATGGTCGTAACATCGTTGCTAAAGCCAAGCCAGGTTCTAATGTGGTTCTTATGGGAGCTGGTTTTATCGGTTGTATTATTCTCGAAGCACTAGCACTAAGAAAAGTTAACCTGACGGTAATCGAAATGGGGGATCGTATGGTGCCTCGTATGATGGACCAAACAGCAGGTAATCTGATCAAAAAATGGTGTCTTGATAAGGGTGTAAATGTTCATACTTCTACAAAAGTTGAATCTATTACTAAAGGCGATGGAGAATCGCTAAAAGTTAATTTGGATAGTGGTGAAACGTTAAATGCAGATTTGGTAATCTCGGCAACAGGTGTAAAAGCAAATATCCAGTTCCTGGATAATAGTGGAATAGAAACTGACTTCGGGATTCTGGTGAATGAACGACTGGAATCAAATAATCCTGATATTTTTGCTGCTGGCGATGTTTGCCAAGGCAAGGATTTTTCGACTGGTGAATATACTGTTCAGGCAATTCAACCTACTGCAGCTGATCATGGCCGCATAGCTGCTATGAATATGGCAGGTAAAGATACACTGCATCAGGGCTCTGTAAATATGAATGTGTTAGACACCATGGGATTAATCTCAAGTTCATATGGTCTATGGATGGGCGTTGATGGTGGTGAGCAGGTTCAACTGGTTGATGAAGATCGTTATCGCTACATCAGTTTACAGTTTCAGGATGATGTATTAGTTGGCGCTCAGTCATTAGGTTTAACTCAACATGTTGGTGTGTTGAGGGGCTTAATCCAGACCAATTTGAAACTGGGTTCATGGAAAGACCATTTGATGAAAGATCCAACTCGTATAATGGAAGCGTATTTAGCGAGAACTCAATCTATTGGTCATAATGCTGGGGTAATCTAGCCCCACTAAATGGAAATAACCTTTAAGTTATATGCAACTCTGAGCCAGTATTTACCTGCTGGCTCAGTTAACCATTCGATTAATATTAAAATCTCCGATAGCGATACTGCTTTTTCTTTGCTTGATAAATTTAATGTTCCTAGAGAATCAGCTCATTTAGTATTGCTAAATGGTGTGTATGTAAACCCAGAAGATCGTGATAAACCACATTTTATTAAAGATGGTGACACTCTTGCTATCTGGCCTCCCGTTGCTGGTGGTTAATTTACATGAAGGAAACGATTACAAAAGAGATGACCAGCTCATTAAATGAGTTTTTTCGTCTTATACCTATAGCATTGAATGATTATGAATACCGTATAGATAAGGATGTTATTAAATTTTCTTATGAGGGCGGCATGATTTCTATTGCTACAGGTGAGGAAAAAACAAAAAAAATCGCTTCTTTAAAGATGCCAATGTTGAAAGTGTCATTCAATTTTCAAGATATTGGAGAAACTGATATCAAAAACTTCTTGCAGCATTTTCTAAAAGTATATCAACGTGGCGGCGGGTAGAGCTGTAAGATATTGAAATACTAATATAAATCTAGAACGATATTTGATTTTGAAAGAATTATATCCAGAAATAGAAGCGTTCGCTTCTGATACATTATCAACAGACAGTAGCCATAAAGTTTATTTTGAACAAGCGGGTAATCCTGATGGAGCGCCTGTGGTTTTTCTACATGGTGGTCCCGGTTCAGGTTGTAACGAAAATCATCGCCGTTATTTTAATCCGAAAAAATATAGGATAATTCTCCTTGATCAACGTGGTTGTCATCGTTCTTTACCCAATGGCGGTGTGGAAAATAATACAACTCAATTAATACTTTCTGATATTGAAGCAATTCGCGAAAAATTAAAAATCAATAAATGGTTATTGTTCGGTGGCTCATGGGGTGCAACATTGGCATTACTTTATGCTGAACAATGGCCGCAATATGTAAGTGGAATGATATTGCGTGGTAGCTTTCTAGCAAGAAAAAAAGACTTTGACTGGTTTGCTGGGCAAGGCGTTAATCAATTGTTGCCAGATTACTGGAACGATCTTATGAGAGATTATTCATCAAATACTTCCAGCGAACTTGTGGAGTCAATTCATAGGGATGTTTTTTCAACAGTACAAAACAAGCAATTACATGCAGCAAAGGCCTGGGCGTTATGGACAGGACGAGTTGTAACGAATTGTTATGATTTTGAATATGAACTGGATGCTAATGATGACCCGGAAAAACTCATTAATGAAACCAGAATAGAAATGCATTATGCATATAATCGATATTTTATAGAAGAAAATCAAATATTAGATAATATTGAACAGTTGCCAGCTGTGCCGGTTAAAATAATACATGGTAGACAGGATTTTACATGTTTGCCTGAGTCATCATGGTTGTTACATAAAGCGATTAACAAATCTTCTTTGACAATGGTGAAAAATACTGGTCATTTGGCGGGCGAACCTGCAATGGTTGATGCATTAATTAATGCCACAGATGAAATGACACATTTGGCAGAATGAATATATTACAAAACAATAAACCTATGATTATGGGTATCTTGAATCTGACTCCAGACAGCTTTTCTGATGGTGGTAAATTCAACAATATAGATGCTGCTATCAATCAAGGTAAACGTATGATTGATGAGGGTGCTGATATTATTGATATTGGCGGTGAGTCAACACGCCCAGGATCTGAACGTGTAAGTACAAAAGAACAAATTAGTAGAATTATTCATGTTATTGAGGCGATTAGTGAAACAATACCTCAAAATGTTTCAATTAGCGTTGATACCACGCGTAGTGGAGTAGCTGAAGCTGCTTTAAATGCTGGTGCTAAAATTGTTAATGATGTTTCTGGTGGAAATGATGATCCTGCTATTATTGACCTATGTGCTGACAAAGGATGCCCATATATAGTTATGCATATGCAAGGAACGCCAAAGACTATGCAAGATAATCCAACTTATGATGATGTCGTTAAAGATATCGAATACTTTTTAACCACACGTGCAGAATTATGTTTACAAAAAGGAATTAAAAAAGAAAATCTCTGCATCGACCCGGGTATTGGTTTTGGTAAAACCCGTGAACACAACTTAATACTTCTAAATAGTCTGCAACGTTATGTGGATACTGGTTATCCGGTCTTATTGGGAACTAGCCGTAAACGTTTCATGGGTTCGATATGTTCAGTTAACTCACCAGAAGAGCTTATTGGTGCGACTACTGCCACAACAGCGATCGGAGTTATTAAAGGCGTCAAAATGTTCAGAGTACATGACGTAAAACCTAGCCGACAAGCTGCAGACGTTGCCTGGGCAGTAATCAACAGTTGAAAATTATACTTCTTCCAGATAACTCTTGGAGTTTTTCATATTACGAAAGATTAGCGGTTTTTCTTCGACTTTTTTAGCTGCTTCATCAACAGCCAGTTCGTTGATTCTTTCAACATCATCTATCAATGACTTGTGATGTGGTGATTTATCACAGACTGGATCAGCATTTCTAGCATCACCAGTAAGCATGAATGCCTGACAACGACAGCCCCCAAAATCTTTGGTTTTTTCAGGACACGAGCGACAAGGTTCCACCATCCATTCGAAACCACGAAAATGATTAAAGCCTGGAGAGTCATTCCATATTTCTGGAATACTAAAGTCTCTTACATTGGGAAATTCAATAGGTAATTGGCCTGCTTCATGGCAGGGGAGTGCGGTGCCATCTGGTGCAATGGTGAGAAAGATAGCTCCCCAGCCATTCATACATGGTTTTGGTCTGTTTTCAAAGTAATCTGGAATAACATAGATAATCTTTGATCTGCCTTTCATCTTTTCCTGATATTCTTTGGCAATTTTTTCTGCATTGGCAAGTTGCTCACGAGTTGGTAATAATTGGTCAACGTTAATTCTTGACCAACCATAATATTGGGTGCTTGCTAATTCGACGTAATCAGCATTTAACTCGACTGTCATTTCCAAAATGTCACGAATTTGATCGATGTTTTTTCTATGAATCACGATATTCAAGACCATAGGGTATTCATATTCTTTTACTATCCGCGCCATTTCCTTTTTATGTTGAAATGACTTGGTGCCGCCAATGAAATTGTTTAATTCTTCATTACTAGCCTGAAAACTAATTTGAATATGATCCAAGCCGGCATCTTTGAAACGTTTTACACGTTCTTCATCCATGCCCACACCTGATGTAATCAAATTTGTGTAATAACCAAGATGACGAGCTTCCTGTATAAGTTCTTCCAGATCCTGACGCACCAATGGTTCGCCTCCAGAAAAGCCAAGTTGTGTAGCTCCCATCTTTCGTGCCTGTTGCATAACCCGCACCCAGTCTTTGGTAGATAATTCATTTTGATATTTAGCTATCTCAACTGGGTTAGAGCAATATGGACATTGCAGAGGACACTTATATGTCAGCTCCGCAAGTAACCAGAGTGGTGGGGTTATATCATTTTTTGTTTCTGAGCCAGCCGTTGTCATAAGCGACCTCCAGGAATTTAATTACATCATCCTCCAGTTCATTACTGGAAAATGTTTCTTTTAAATCAGCAATTATTTCTGTAATCGTTGTTTCGCCGTTTACGCGTTTCATGATTTGACCAGCACTGGAACTAAGTTTCACCATTCCTTCAGGATAAAGAACAACATAACAATTTTGTACATCTTCCCATTGAACACGAAAGGTTGGCGCGACTTCGGGTGTATTATTTTTATCCATAATTATTTTTCACAGTTATGAAAAGGTGGTTTTTTCTCAACATAAGCCATCCACATACAATCAAGCATGGTCCACAATACATTTATTTTAAATTGCAGAACGTCAAGCATGCGTTCCTGATCTTCACGTGTTTTATAATAGTCCAATGTAATATCCAGCCCGTGTTGAACATCTCTTCTAGCTTCAGTTAAACGTTTACGAAAATAGTGATAACCACGTTCATCAATCCACGGATATAACTCAGGCCATTTATCCAGACGTTTTTGATGAATTTTAGGTGCAAATAATTCGGTGAGTGATGAGCTGGCTGCAACTTGCCATGGGTTTTGCTTGGCAAAGTTAACGTACGCATCTATGGCGAACTTAACGCCGGGCAATAAAAATTTATGAGACAAAAGATCCTTACGCTTTAGACCAACAGCTTCACCTAGTAATAACCAGGCTTCAATTCCACCTTCATCGCCATCAATGCCGTCATGGTCAATGATCCTTTGTATCCAATTTCGACGTACATTTCTATCCCAACAGTTAGACATGATTGCTGCATCTTTAACGGGAATAGCAACTTGATAATAGAAACGATTAGCTACCCAGCCTTGAACAGCTTTTTTATCTAATCCACCTTCATTCATTAAGATATGAAATTCGTGATTAATATGATAATACTTTTCTTTTTCTCTGAGCTTTTTTTCGAATTGTTTTTTAGTCCATGGTTTATTTTTAGTGGCCATACTTTAATCTCCAAATTAGATATGTATATCCATGCCGTCGTATGACACTTCAATGCCCAATTCATTCAATTGTTTTCGTTCATCTGAATCTTCATCGAGTATTGGATTAGTATTATTGATATGGATCAATATTTTTCGAGGTTTATCCATACTACTTAATATTTCTATGATCCCGCCTTTGCTTGATTGATCGAGGTGTCCCATTTCACTTGCTAGTTTGTTACCAACTCCTCGTCTGGACATTTCGTCATTCGTCCATACAGTGCCATCAACTAAAACGACATCAGCATTACTCATGTACTCATAAACATGATCTTCAATAATGCCTAGACCTGGAGCATAAAATAAATTTTTACCGGTAGATGTGTCTTCAACTTTGTAACCGACATTATCACCGAGAACAGTATTATGGCGATGTGGAGAATAGGGTGGGGCTTCACTTTTTAACGGAACGGCTGTAAATATAAGATTATCTGCTTTTGGTATTATGAATGGTTTTTGACCGGTATTAACTTCATGCCAGTTAACTCCGCGAAAGTGGCCAAGAATATTAAATATAGGATAGCCGGTCGTCATGTCTTCATAAACGCTAGAAGTACAATAAACATCCCAAGGTTTATCATGTTCACGGAGGATCAATAATCCAGTTGTATGATCGATTTGTGCATCGCAAATAATGATTGAACAAATTCCTGTATCACGAACTTTCCTTGCTGGTTGAAGTGGAGGAAATGATTCAATTTGTGCCCTAATGTCAGGTGAAGCATTGAATAAGACCCAATCTTCCCCATTACCACTAACGGTGATTGAGGATTGGGTGCGTGCGCTACTTTGTATCGTCCCTTCACGAAGGCGTTTGCAATTATCACAATTACAATTCCATTGTGGAAAGCCTCCCCCGGCACCAGTACCTAGTAAATGAATATGCATAATTTTGTTATAGATTCAGTCGATTGATTATTTAATAAGTTTATTTTATCAATGTTGAGCGATTATCATGCCATGAGTATTTCAAAAAAAAAATATATAATAAAAACAATTAGTTAAATATATATTTATGTTTATAAATATATTGTATTTATTATTCTTTTTAAGTTATTGGCTGAATGCATCTAATCGTTGGTTATATTAAACCAATTCATTCAATAAATATCCCTAATGTTCGTTTCGAACGCTTATAATGCGCAGCCATGCAGGAACAAGAAGCAAACATAAAGGATCGTATTCTATTTCTTACCGGGAAACTGGCTGAAAAACGGTTGCAGCGTATTCTTAATGAAATGTCACCTGAAGAATTTGAATATGAAATTCGTAATATCGGTGTCAATGTAGCGGCATTAATGACTGCACAGATGATTGGTCGTCGACTCAATGATATTGAATCCTTTGATAAAGTGGTTGTACCTGGTCTTTGTCGAGGAGATTTAGAGCAGCTATCCGATGATAAAGGCGTGTTATTTGAGAGGGGCCCAATCGATCTAAAGGACTTGCCTATATATTTTGGTCGAAAAAGGAAGCAGCCCTCTTTAGACATGTTCGATGCTGCAATTTTTGCCGAGATTGTTGATGCACCTATGGTTAGTATCGATGAGATCCTGAACAAAGCGTATAAATATCGAGAAGACGGTGCAGATGTAATTGATATTGGCTGTTTGCCAGACACGCCATTTCCACATCTTGAGGAAACGATTACTGCTCTACATGAAGCTGATTTTATAGTCAGTATCGACTCGCTTGAAACCGATGACCTTGTTCGTGGAGGTAAAGCGGGTGCTGATTATCTATTAAGTCTCAAGGAAAGTACGCTTTGGGTTGCCGATGAAGTAGATTCCGTTCCTGTTCTAATTCCAGAAAACCATAAAGATCTCTCATCTTTATATAGAGCCATTGAAATTTTTAAGAAAAAAGGAAAGCCTTTTTTTGCAGATGCAATTCTTGATCCTATACATTTTGGGTTTACCGAATCAATTATTCGTTATTATGAATTGAGAGAGCGCTATCCAGAAATTGAGATTATGATGGGTGTAGGCAACCTTACTGAATTAACTGAAGCTGATACGACAGGGATTAATGCCATATTATTTGGTTTGATATCGGAGATGAAACTGAATGCTGTTTTAGTGACAGAAGTTAGCCAACATTGTCGGACTGCAGTACGAGAAGCCGATTTGGCCAGACGCATGATGTACGCCGCGCGTGCAGATAATAGTTTGCCTAAAGGACTGGATAGTGGTTTGTTAGGAATACATTCCCGCCGGCCATTTCCATATTCCGCTAAAGAAATTGAGGAAATTGCAGGTGAAATAAAAGACCCAAGTTATCGTATCCAGGTAAGTGATGATGGTATTCATGTCTATAACCGTGATGGTATTGAATCGAGTACTAATCCATTCGTTTTATTTCCAAAACTGAATTTATTACAGGATGATGCGCCTCATGCTTTTTATATGGGAGTAGAACTTGCTAGGGCTCAAATTGCGTGGCAATTAGGTAAACCCTATATGCAGGATGAAGAACTGGAATGGGGTGTAACAACTAAAACAAAAACAGATGCAGAGAAAGACCTCGATTCACGTGCAGCACATGATATGAAAGAATTGCGAAAAGCCGAATATAAAGAAGCTGGAAGTACATTGAAAGCGAGCAGAAAGAAGGCAAAACATGATACATGAAGTCATTGTGACAACTCTTAACGAAGATGGTACAACTCATATAGCACCTATGGGTGTACGTTTTGAAAATAATAAATATATTATTGCGCCGTTTAAACCTTCTGCAACATTAAATAATATTCTGCGTGAAAAAACTGCTGTAATTAACAGGACAAATGATGTGCGTATATTTGCAGGTTGTTTGACTGGGCGTAAAAACTGGGAAACAGTTGATTCAAATAAAATAAATACTAAACGACTGGTAAGTACATTAAGCCATGTTGAACTGGAGCTTGAAGAGTTTCGTGATGATGAATTAAGGCCGACATTTTTTATGAACTCGGTTAATGAGGTTACACATTCCCCGTTTACCGGTTTTAATCGAGCGCAATCAGCTATATTAGAAGCGGCTATTCTTGTTAGTCGACTGGAGATGTTGTCCGATGAAAAAATATGTGATGAATTAAAATATTTAAGAATCGCTATCGATAAGACAGCCGGTGAATGTGAATTAGAAGCCTGGAATTGGTTGATGGAAAAAATAGAAAAATACCAGACAGAAAATAACAAGGTATTGATTGCATGACAGGTGTATTAGCAAGTGTAACTTCTGTTGAAGAAGCAAAAATCATTATCAATCATGATGTTGATATTCTTGATATAAAAAATCCTGACAAAGGCGCACTAGGCGCGCAACCATATAATGTGGTTTGCGATATTGTAAATTTTGTTGATGGTCGAATACCTGTAAGTGCTACGATTGGCGATGTATCTGCAAATGATCCCGGCTTGCCAACATTAATTGAAGATATGGCTGCAACCGGGGTAGATTTTGTCAAAGTGGGTTTATTTGAAAAAGATATATCTAGTGAATTTATCGTGACTATTAAAGATGCAGCAGATAATAGAATACCTATTGTCATTGTATTATTTGCAGAGAATTATTCAGTTTGCGAAAAGCTTGAGCCTTTATTAAGTATCGGTCTTCGAGGCATAATGATTGATACGAAGTTAAAAAATGACAAGAGTTTATGTGAATTGTTGTCGATTGATTGTTTACAGGAATTTGTAAAATATACTCAATCACATGATTTGATAACAGGGCTTGCAGGCTCACTCAGGATTAAAGATATTCCGGACTTATTATCATTAAATGCGAATTATCT
>JAURNY010000023.1 GCA_030829955.1 Gammaproteobacteria bacterium
ATGCAAACTGGCCGTACTCTGAATAATTAATTACCAAATGTTAAACGGGCGGATCAATAATCTGCCCGTTTTTTATTGTCTGTATAAAGCAATAATCAAAGTACAAATTGCAGTTCATTTAATTTCTTCTTATTGAATTAAACCGTTTCTTCCAATAATCGTTTGATAATTTCCTCACTGTGTATCGCCTGCTTGTCGATGATCTAAAAAGCTGGTTAGTATTTATTGCTTATTGCATGCCAATAACTCAAATCATTGTCTATCATAATTTAATGGTTTAAATCGAACTCCTTAACTTTTCATCGATATTACTTCTGACTTTTTCTTGACTAAACTTTGGAGTATGTATACCAATCACCTGTAGCGCTTTGTCATGATATTTTTTCAAGATTATTCATCAGCGAAACGATCGATAACAATTCCAGTAATCAAACGTCCAGAAATCGAGCAATAAGACTTTCCCATTTATGTCATCCGGCATAAATGGTTCAGTGTTAATTCAGCTTTCAGGTTGAACATGATGAAACTTTGCTGTAGTTCAGGGTATTAAGTGACCCCGGCATAGTTGGTGTTAGGGTTTTTATCATGATTGCTGAGAACATAATTTTTATAAATAAATTGATATATATTTCATATCATTTCTATTTTTAATAAAATGCTTTATTAGAAATTTAATTATTACTTCGCATAGAGTCTTGAATAGTTATAGACATTTTAATTGTTAAAGATATGACCATTAGAAGGTTTCAGGATAAAACGCCAATCATAGATGACAGTGCTTATATTGATGATACTGCATTGGTTATTGGTGACGTTGAAATTGGTGCAAATAGTTCGGTATGGCCAATGACGGTCATACGTGGCGATGTGCATTCAATCAGGATTGGTGAACGAACTAATATTCAGGATGCATCTGTTTGTCATGTGACACATGACGGCGATTTTTCCCCTGGCGGTTTTCCTTTAACTGTGGGTAATAATGTGACTGTTGGTCATAGGGTTTTATTGCATGCCTGTACAGTGGGCGATGATTGCCTAATTGGTATGGCAGCAACCATCATGGATGGTGCAGTAATAGAAGATAATGTGATTGTTGGTGCTGGAAGTCTTGTGCCTACAGGAAAAAGACTGGAGTCCGGTTATTTATACGTTGGTAGTCCGGTTAAGCGTGTAAGAGAATTGAATGACAAAGAATTGGCCTTTCTAAAATATTCCGCGGAGCATTATTCAAAACTCAAAGATCTGCACAAAGACTGATTATCCTATGGTAAAGATGGTCGAACCTCTAACATTTATTCGTTATTATTCCGCACTTTTGAAGCGATTCAGCAGCGAGGATAAGTATGACTATTGATGAAAACTGGTATTCAGAGGCAGCCAGAGGTTTTGGAATGTCTCTAGAGATCAGTGAAAAACTGCATGAGGAACAGTCTCCTTATCAGAAGATTGAGATTTATCAAACCAAGACATTTGGTCGTTTGATGACGCTGGATGGTTTAACTATGGTCACTGATAGGGACAATTTCGTTTATCACGAGATGATGTCGCATCCTGTTTTGTTCAATCACCCGAATCCTAAAGATGTTGCAATCGTTGGTGGTGGAGACTGTGGTACATTACGGGAAGTGTTAAAACACGGTTCTGTAAAGTCAGCGATTCAAATTGAACTTGATGAATGTGTGACCAGAGTAGCGGAAGAGTTTTTTCCGGAACTTTGCGAAAGTAATAGCGATCCTCGTGCAACATTATTATTTGAGGACGCGATTGCTTGGATGCAAAATGCAAAACCTAAATCGCTGGATATTATTATTCTGGATACAACTGATCCTGTTGGTCAGGCTAAGCGGCTTTTCTCTGAAGCCTTTTATACTGATTGTTTAAACGCCTTGAGAGAGGGCGGTATGGTCGTTGCACAAAGTGAATCGCCCATGTTTGATAAAGAATTGATTAGTGATATTCATAGTGAATTGAATAAGGCCGGATTTGCCGAGATACAGACAATTCATTTTCCACAAATTACTTATCCATCGGGCTGGTGGTCAGCAACCATGGCAAGACGGGACCAGAAGTTTGGTGATTTTCGTGAGCAATCAGTTATTCGCAAACCGTTTGCGACGAAATATTACAATGCTGATATTCATCGGGCCTGTAGCGCCTTACCACAGTTTTTGCTCGATGCGCTGGACGCAAATTAAGCAAATGATGCTTTGATTTCATACAACAGACGCTAAACTGAATGACATGAGAGCTTTAGAGCAACAATTTGATGTGATTATTGTTGGTGGTGGCCATGCCGGTACCGAGGCTGCCATGGCGTCTGCGCGTATGGGAGTGCGAACATTATTACTGACGCACAGTGTTGATACGCTAGGACAAATGTCATGCAATCCGGCGATTGGTGGTATTGGTAAGGGCCATCTTGTCAAAGAAGTAGATGCTATGGGTGGTTTGATGGCGGTCGCTGCTGATCATAGTGGTATTCAATATCGTATACTGAATTCAAGAAAAGGACCTGCGGTTCGCGCAACGCGTGCTCAGATAGATCGCATGCTTTATAAGCAATATGTTCGTCCTGCCATGGAAAATCAGGACAATCTTTTCATCTTCCAACAAGCTGTCGATGATCTTATTGTTGAAGGTGAACAGGTAAGAGGTGTCATCACGCAAGCTGGATTAAAATTTCTCGCATCAACGGTTGTTTTAACCGTCGGCACATTTCTCGGTGGTAAGATTCATATCGGTGACAAGCAACATGCTGGTGGTCGTGCTGGTGATCCACCTTCTATTGCATTAGCTGATCGTTTACGTGAATTACCGTTTACTGTTGGTAGATTAAAAACTGGAACACCGCCACGTATTGATGGCAAGACAATCGACTATTCTCAATTACAGGTTCAGTCCGGCGATGATCCCATACCTATATTTTCATATTTAGGTAATGTTGGGCAACACCCAGAACAAATTTCATGTCATATTACTTACACTAATGAGAAGACACATGACATTATTCGTGCGGGTCTGGATCGCTCACCGATGTTTAATGGCAATATTGAAGGCACTGGTCCTCGCTATTGTCCTTCCGTTGAAGATAAGATTGTTCGTTTTGCGGACAAAACCTCGCATCAGATATTCGTTGAACCTGAAGGTTTAAATACCACCGAGGTCTATCCCAATGGTATTTCTACTTCACTACCATACGACGTGCAATATGATTTGGTACGCTCAATAAATGGCTTCGAAAATGCACACATCACCCGTCCGGGTTATGCCATCGAATATGATTTTTTTGATCCGCGTGAACTATCACCCTGGTTAGAAACCCGCTTTATACAAGGGCTATTTTTTGCTGGCCAAATTAATGGCACAACAGGTTATGAAGAAGCGGCAGCACAGGGTTTGTTGGCTGGACTCAATGCAGCACTTCGAGTTCAGGACAAGGAATCCTGGTTTCCAAGACGCGATCAGGCTTATCTGGGCGTATTGGTCGATGACTTGATTACCATGGGCACGACTGAACCCTATCGTATGTTTACCAGTCGTGCTGAATATCGTTTGATGCTACGCGAAGACAATGCAGACTTGCGCTTAACCGAGAAGGCGCGTGAACTGGGATTGATTGATGATTTACGTTGGCAAGCCTTTAATGAAAAGCGTGAAGCAATAGCAAAGCAAACTGAACAACTGGAAAATCTTTGCGTGGGCTCAAGAGCATTACCACAGGAAAAAGTTGAAGCAACGTTAGGTTGTGAGATTAAGAAAGATCAAAACCTGTTACAGATTTTGAAACGACCTGATTTTAGTTGTAAGGATATCGCGCGATTAATTGGTGATGAGTTTGAAATTAATCCAGCTGTGATCGAGCAGGTTGAAATTCAGGCTAAATATGCAGGTTATATTCAGCGACAGGAAGAGGAGATTGCCCGCAATCGTCGACATGAAGAAACAGCCTTACCTGATAATATTAATTATGCTGATGTGCGCGGTTTGTCGACTGAAGTGGTGGAGAAACTGAATAAACATCGCCCGATCAATCTCGGACAGGCTGCGCGTATTCAGGGAATCACTCCCGCCGCAATTTCATTGTTGCGCGTACATATGAAAAAGCAGTCTTTGCTATTACAGCAAAGTGCCTGATTCATCTTTTCTAAAAAACCTGCTTGAGCAGGGGTTAGGTTTTTATCAACTTAATGCCCATCTTGAACAGTCGACAATATTGCTCGCCTATGTGGAATTATTAGAGAAATGGAATCGCACCTATAACCTGACGGCGATCAAAGACAAGCAAGAGATGGTCTATCGGCATATCTTAGATTCATTATCGATTCATCAATATATAGCAGGTGAAAATTGTCTGGATGTTGGTAGTGGCGCAGGTCTCCCTGGCCTGGTGTTGTCAATTGTACAACCGGATAAACATTGGACATTGCTTGATAGTAATTCCAAACGAACGCGATTTCTCAGACACGTTAAAGCGCATCTTGATTTACACAATGTAGAGGTAGTGCAACAACGAATAGATGAATATCAACCGGAAAAACTCTATTCAACGATTACATGTCGTGCATTTAGTTCGATGAATGACTTTGTCGAGCAGTCCGGTCATTGTCTGGAGAAATCTGGTCTAATGTTGGCAATGAAGGCGCATCTTAAAGTGGCCGAGTGGGAAGCAGTAAAAAGTAAAGTTGCTGATATAGAACGTATTTATCTGGCGACAATGGATGATGAAAAGACACGTTGTTTAGTAAAAATATCACTTTGATTCATTTATTTATCATTGAATGCCGCGTTTTATTTAAAAATACTATTGTTTTCATGATGACAAACTGCCCGTGAACTGTGGATAATAGTCGGGCCTATATTTTTTCGAGTATTAGTTGTGTCAAAAATAATTGCGATAGCCAATCAAAAAGGTGGTGTAGGTAAAACAACCACTGGCGTAAATCTGGCAGCATCCCTTGCAGCAACAAAACGTAAGGTGCTACTTGTCGATCTCGATCCACAGGGTAATGCGACCATGGCTAGTGGTGTTGATAAACATGAGCTCGACTATTCCAGTTACGATTTGTTGATTAATGACAAGACGGCTGAAGAGGTTATCGTTCGCTCCGAAGAGGGACGTTATGATTTGTTGCCTACTAATGCTGATTTAACAGGCGCAGAGGTTTCGCTACTAGATGAGATGGCGCGTGAGATACGTTTGAAAACTGCGCTTGAGCCGGTAAAAAATAATTATGATTTTATTTTTATCGATTGCCCACCATCATTAAATATGTTGACCGTAAATGGTTTAGTGGCAGCAGATTCAATCATGATACCTATGCAGTGCGAATATTATGCCCTGGAAGGGTTGACTGCCTTGCTGGAAACAATTGATAAGATTCGTAAGTTTCTTAATCCGGATTTAAAAATAGAAGGTCTGTTACGAACCATGTATGACCCGCGTAACAATCTGGCAACGCAGGTTTCGGCACAGTTACTAGATCATTTTGGCGACAAGGTATATCGAACAATCATTCCTCGTAATGTGCGACTGGCTGAGGCGCCTAGCCATGGTTTGGCAGCGATTGCATATGACAAATCTTCTACAGGCGCATTGGCTTATTTAGCATTAGCTGGTGAAATGTTAAGAAAAGAAGGGTTGGCAGCCTAGTTATTTAATTTATAGGAACACAATATCAATGACAGCAAAAAAACGTGGATTAGGCAAAGGTCTCGACGCTTTGCTGGGCAATCGCTCTGAAGAGGCATCCGCAACAAAACAGGATTCACTAAATAGCTTACCCGTCGATTTGATTCAACGCGGTGAGTATCAGCCCAGAAAGGAATTCAATCAGGAAGCGTTGGAAGAATTAGCGAGTTCAATCAAGGCTCAGGGAGTTGTGCAGCCGATTGTCGTTAGAAAAATTAAGGACAACAAATATGAGATCATAGCTGGTGAGCGTCGTTGGCGGGCTGCACAGCTCGCTGGTCTACATGTAGTGCCGGTGGTGATAAAGGATGTCACTGATCAGACGGCAATGTGTCTCGCTTTAATTGAGAATATCCAGCGTCAGGATTTGAATCCACTGGAAGAAGCCGGTGCGTTATCCCGCTTGATCGAAGAATTTAAAATGACTCACGAGGCGGTCGCTGAGAGTGTCGGACGGTCTCGTTCTGCAGTGTCGAATTTACTTCGGCTTTTGGAATTGAGTAGTGAAGTAAAGAATATGCTGTTGGAAGGCAAACTGGAAATGGGGCATGCTCGCGCTATTTTGCCTCTATCAGCTACAAATCAGGCAGAATTGGCTAAGACCATTGTTAAACATAGGTTGTCAGTGCGAGAGACTGAGGCAAGAGTAAAACAATTACAAAACAATCAAACCAATAAAAAAGATAAAGCGATTCCAAAAAAGGATGCCAATATTGCCAGTCTTGAGACACAGTTATCTGAAAAACTGGGGGCCAAAGTCGATATAAAACATAACAGTAAGGGTAAGGGTGAATTAAAAATTCATTACCATTCAGCCGACGAATTGGATGGAATATTGAAATATTTTCAAAAATGATGCACCGCAGCGATTGATCAATTTGTCTTAGCTATTTATACTTGCCGTCCCCACGAAGGGGATGAGATGAAAATTTCCGCGATTTTTGACTGGCACATTTGTATTTTGTCATTACAATATGTCGCGCTTTAGGGGCTGGGCGATTGCGAGGAGAAGAAAAATTATTACAACATCGCACAGTTGCTTACAGGATGTTAAGCATTGAAGCAGCAGTAGTAATACTAATTGGTCTGCTTTTTTTTATGCTTGCTAATGTTGATTACGCCTATTCCGTATTTTTAGGCGGCATGGCATTTATAGTGCCAAACCTGATATTTACTTTCGTGTCTTTGAGAACATCATCAGGTTCATCAGGAAGTGCCTTGGCATGGTTTTACATTGGTGAAGCAATCAAAATTGTTTTCACAATTTTAATATTTACAGTATCAATACTTTTAATTTCGTCATTAAACATTGGTTTGATGTTTGTGACTTACGGCTTGATTTTGTTGATTAATTTAACTGGTCTGGCCTTATTAATGAATAAATAACAGAGTTTTTACATGGCAGGCGGAACAGAACTTACTTCAAATTCGTATATTCAGCACCATTTGCAAAATCTGGTTTTCGGTCAGTTGCCTGCGGGCTATGAACGAGTCGATGCAGAAGGTCATTCCCATGTATTGGATCATGCCGAATGGACAATTGCGCACAGTCCACAAGAAGCAGTCGATATGGGTTTCTGGGCAATCAACCTTGATACCATGGGCTGGTCTATCTTTCTTGGTCTAATCTTTTTATTCTTTTTCCGTCGTGTAGCAACAGCTAAACAAACGGGCGCTCCTTCCGGTTTTACTAATCTTGTCGAAATGATTGTCGAATTCGTTAATAAAAATGTTAACGATATTATGTCTGTTAAAAACCCGTTAATTGGTCCTTTGGCATTGACCATATTTGTCTGGGTTACCTTGATGAATACCATGGATATTGTGCCTGTGGATCTATTACCATTGACTGCACAATTTATAGCAGGCGATCCACACTTCTATTTCAAGGTTGTGCCTACAACTGATCCAAACATTACTTTTGGTTTATCCATTGGCGTGTTTATCCTGATTATTTACTACAGCATTAAAATGAAGGGCGTTGGCGGTTTTCTTGGCGAACTGGCGTTTCAGCCATTCGGTAAATACATGGTGCCTTTTAACTTATTGCTTGAGGGTATTGCGTTAATTGCAAAACCTGTGTCACTTGCACTGCGACTTTTCGGTAATCTATATGCTGGTGAATTAATCTTTTTATTGATTGCGACATTACTTGGCGCAGCACTACCGTTTTTTATCGGTTCATTCCTGGGTGGCGTATTACAGTTCGTCTGGGCGGTGTTTCATATTTTGGTTGTCTTGTTACAAGCATTTATTTTCATGATGTTGACCATTGTTTATTTATCAATGGCCCATGAGCATCACTGATTTTTTTTATAAATAGTTAGATCCTCTGGAGGAGAAAAATGGAAACTATTCTGGCATTTACATCATTGGGTGTCTTAATCGTTCTGGGTATGGGTGCGTTCGGTACCGCTATTGGTTTTGGTATTTTGGGCGGTAAGTTCCTTGAAGGCGCAGCTCGTCAACCTGAATTAGCCCCTATGTTACAAGGTAAAATGTTCCTGGTAGCTGGTTTGATCGACGCGGTAACCATGATTGGTATCGGTATCGGCATGTGGTTTACCCTGGCAAGCCCATTTATTACCACTTTTCAAGGCGCAGCAGGCTAATCATAAATTGTTATCCAAGATAAAAAAGGTGATTTAAGTGAATTTTAATGCAACCTTAATTGGGCAACTTGTTACGTTTGCCATCTTTGTCTGGTTCACGATGAAGTTTGTTTGGCCATTGTTGCTAAAACAAATGGAAGAGCGTGAAGCGCGAATAGCTGATGGTCTTGCCGCTGCTGAAGAAGGTCAGAAAAAACTGGCTCAGGCCCAGCAGGATTCAGTTGATGAAATCAATAAAGGCAAGGAAAAAGCGGCAACTATTATTTCTCAAGCGCAAAAGCGTGGTGATGAAATAGTTGAAGAAGCGAAAGAATCAGCAAAACGCGAAAGCGAACGTATTAAAGAACAAGCCTTTAGTGAAATAGAGCAGGAAAAAGAGAAAGCTCGTCAGGATTTGAGAAACCAAGTAGCAACATTGGCTGTTGCCGGTGCTCAGCAAATTCTTATGCGAGAAGTTGATCAAAATGCTCATAACGAAGTGCTGTCCAAGATCAGTCAACAACTGTAATTAACCGGAATTAATCAATGTTAGAAAAAGCAACGATTGCAAGACCTTATGCTGAAGCCGCTTTCTCACAAGCATTAGAGGAAGGTAAGTTAGCGGAATGGTCTGCATTTTTGGCTACGCTTAGAGCAGCGGTAGAAGTCAAAGAAATGCGACAGGTTATCTACAGTCCGAAAGTGACTGAAAAACAGTTGGCAGATTTCGTCATTGAAATTTGCGGTGAATTATCAACAACGCAGAAAAACTTCGTCAACATTCTGATTGATGCAGAGCGTATTATTTTCGCTTCTGATATTTCAAAACAGTTTGAGCAGAGTAAAGCTGCAGCAGAAGGTCTCAGCGAAGTTGAGGTGATCAGTGCATATGCATTGAATGAACAGCAACTGAATGATATCTCTGCATCCATTGCTAAACGCATTGGCAAGCAGGTTGAAATCAAACCCGGTGAAGACAGGGATTTGATTGGTGGCGTCGTGATTCGTGTTGGTGATGCTGTGATTGATGCTTCAATCAAAGGCCGTTTGAAAGAATTAAACAACATTTTTGCGCAATAGTTATTAAATAGAGGAAAGACTTATGTCTATCAGTGCAACTGAAATTAGTGATCTGATTAAAAAGAAAATCCAGTCTATGGATCTTGATACTGAAGCTCGTACCGAAGGTACGGTTGTCAGTTTGGCTGATGGTGTAGCCCGAATCCATGGTTTAAGTGATGTTATGCAGGGTGAGATGATTGAATTTCCCGGTAACACCTACGGTCTGGCGTTGAACCTTGAAAGAGATTCAGTTGGTGCCGTTATTCTGGGTAGTTATGAACACATCTCTGAGGGCGATGTCGTCAAGTGTACAAAGCGTATTCTTGAAGTGCCTGTGGGGGAAGGTCTGTTGGGTCGCGTTGTTGACTCACTGGGTAACCCTATTGATGGCAAAGGCGATATCGATGCCAAAGGTAGTTCTCCGATTGAAAAAATTGCGCCAGGCGTTATTGCACGTAAATCTGTTGCACAGCCTGTACAAACTGGTTTGAAATCTATTGACTCCATGGTGCCTGTTGGTCGTGGTCAACGTGAGTTAATCATTGGTGACCGTCAGACAGGTAAAACTGCTGTAGCGATTGATACCATCATTAATCAGAAAGGCACGGGAGTTAAATGTGTTTATGTCGCGATTGGTCAGAAGGCATCTTCTATCAACGTGGTAATTCGTAAACTTGAAGAACATGGCGCACTTGACCACACCATCATTGTTGCAGCGACGGCTTCTGATTCGGCAGCGATGCAATACATTGCACCATACGCTGGTTGTGCAATGGGTGAATATTTCCGTGACCGTGGTGAAGACGCACTGATTGTATATGATGATTTGACCAAACAAGCATGGGCCTATCGTCAGATTTCCTTGTTATTGAAACGTCCACCGGGTCGTGAAGCGTATCCAGGTGACGTATTCTATTTACATTCACGTTTATTAGAGCGTGCTGCACGTATTAACGAAGAATATGTAGAAAAGATTACCAATGGCGAAGTTAAAGGTCAGACAGGCTCATTAACTGCATTGCCAATCATTGAAACTCAGGCGGGTGACGTATCTGCATTCGTACCTACCAACGTAATCTCAATTACCGATGGTCAGATCTTCCTTGAATCCGACTTGTTTAACTCCGGTTTCCGTCCTGCTATTAATGCGGGTCTGTCGGTATCTCGTGTAGGTGGTGCTGCGCAAACCAAGATTATTAAAAAACTGGGTGGTGGTGTACGTTTAGCGCTAGCCCAGTATCGTGAGCTTGCTGCTTTCGCTCAGTTTGCATCTGATCTGGATGCTGCGACACGTAAACAGTTGGAACGTGGTCAACGCGTAATGGAACTGATGAAACAGAAACAATATTCACCTCTTTCCGTAGCTGAAATGGGAGTGAGTTTATATGCGGTTGAAAACGGATTTATTGATTCTGTCGAATTAGACAAAGTTGGTGCTTTCGAAGATGCATTACATGACTATATGAATAGTGAGCAGTCAGCATTAATGAGCAAAATCGGTGATGACGGTAATTACAGCGATGAGATTGAAGCTGACTTGAAATCTGCCATTGAAAAATTCATGGAAACCGGTAGCTGGTAAAGTTCATTTATAAAGATTAACAGGTAAAGAGTAGATACAGATATGGCAGGCGCTAAAGAAATACGTGGCAAAATAGCCAGTGTTAAAAATACGCAAAAGATCACCAAGGCAATGGAAATGGTGGCAGCTAGTAAAATGCGTAAAGCACAGGATCGTATGTTAGCTGCAAGACCATATGCGGATAAGATCCGAAATGTTATCTCTCATTTGGCGCATGCGAATCCCGAGTATCAACATCCATATGTTGTTGCGCGTGATGAGGTCAAAACTGTTGGTGTGATAGTAGTATCAACTGATCGTGGTCTGTGTGGTGGTTTAAATGCCAATCTATTCAGAAAAATACTGCGCCAGTTTAACGCCTGGCAAGCAGAAGGTAAGCAGGTTCAACTTTGTGTAATTGGTTCCAAGGCTGCAGGTTTCTTCGGGTCGATTGGCGCAAAGATAAATGCACAGGCAACACAAATTGGTGACCAGCCTAGTCTGGAACAATTACTCGGCACCATTATGGTTATGCTGAACAGTTTCAAAGATGGCGATGTTGATGAAGTACATATTGTGTCTAACAAGTTTGAAAACTCCATGACTCAAACGCCTGAACTGCTACAACTGATTCCAACCAAACCAGCTGAAACTGATGGCTATGAACATCATTGGGATTATTTGTATGAACCTGATGCTGAAGAAGTGCTGGACCATTTATTGACTCGATATATTGAGTCTCAGGTTTATACCAGTGTGGTTGAAAATATTGCCTGTGAAATGGCTGCAAGAATGGTAGCTATGAAAAGTGCATCTGATAATGCCGGTAAATTGATAGACGAACTCGAATTGATTTACAACAAGGCTCGTCAGGCTGCAATTACACAAGAATTATCAGAAATCGTTGCGGGTGCCGCAGCGGTTTAATAACTGTATTTGTTTAATTTTAAATTGTAAGAAAGTAAAAACGAGGAACGAAAATCATGAGTTCTGGAAAGATCGTACAAATCATTGGCGCGGTTGTTGACGTCGAGTTCCCTAGCGACGCGATTCCGAAAATTTACGATGCGTTGATTGTTGAGGGTGAAGGTATTGAAACCACACTGGAAGTACAACAACAAATCGGTGACGGCGTAGTACGTACAATCGCGCTGGGTTCTACCGATGGCCTTAAGCGTGGATTGAATGTTAGTAACACGGGTAAAGCGATTTCAATTCCTGTTGGTACCAAAACGCTGGGTCGTATTATGAACGTGTTAGGTGAGCCAATCGATGAGAAAGGGCCGATTGATACCAATGAAGAAATGGTTATTCACCGTGAAGCACCAGAATTTACAGAGCTTAGCCCATCTACCGAACTGCTTGAAACAGGCGTTAAGGTTATCGATTTGGTTATTCCATTTGCGAAGGGCGGTAAGATTGGTCTGTTTGGTGGTGCTGGTGTAGGCAAGACCGTAAACATGATGGAATTGATTAATAACATCGCTACCCAGCACTCTGGTTTATCAGTATTTGCCGGTGTAGGTGAACGTACTCGTGAAGGTAACGACTTCTATTACGAAATGCAGGAAGCTGGCGTTGTAAACGTTGAGAATTTTGAACAATCAAAAGTATCGATGGTATACGGTCAGATGAATGAGCCACCTGGAAACAGACTTCGTGTTGCGTTAACTGGTTTGACGCTGGCTGAAAAATTCCGTGACGAAGGTCGTGACGTTTTATTATTCATCGATAACATTTATCGTTTTACACTTGCGGGTGTGGAATGTTCGGCACTGTTAGGTCGTATGCCTTCTGCGGTGGGTTATCAGCCAACACTTGCTGAGGAAATGGGTAAATTACAAGAACGTATTACTTCAACAAAAACAGGTTCGATTACCTCTATTCAGGCGGTATATGTTCCTGCGGACGACTTGACTGACCCTTCTCCTGCAACCACATTCGCTCACTTGGATTCAACTGTTGTACTGTCTCGGCAGATCGCTGAGCTAGGTTTATATCCTGCGATTGATCCACTGGAATCTACCAGTCGTCAGCTGGATCCTTTGGTTGTTGGTCAGGAGCATTATGATGTTGCTCGTGGTGTTCAAAATACACTGCAACGTTATAAAGAATTACGCGATATTATTGCGATTCTAGGTATGGACGAACTATCTGAAGAAGATAAATTGGCAGTTGCTCGCGCACGTAAGATTCAACGTTTTCTTACCCAACCTTACTTCGTGGCAAAAGTATTTACCGGTCAAGATGGTGAATTCGTTCCATTGAAAGAAACCTTACGTGGTTTTAAAGGTATTATAGCTGGCGATTATGACGATATCCCTGAACAAGCATTTTATATGTGTGGAACCATTGAACAGGCTATCGAAAAAGCGAAGAGCATGTAATTAGGATTGAATAGATTATGACTGATTCAATACATGTCGATATCGTAAGTGCGGAATGCGAAATTTATTCTGGTGAAGCAGAAATGGTATTCGCTCCTGCTGAGATGGGAGAAGTCGGTATTGCCCCCGGACATGCACCTCTGGTGACCAAAATGGGGCCAGGTGAAGTTCGAGTTAAAGACAGGGATGGTAATGAGTCTGCTTTTTATGTTTCCGGTGGTATGTTGGAAGTACAGCCAAAAGTCGTAACTGTTTTATCTGATACTGCTCAGCGTGCTGAAGATTTAGATGAGGCAGCGATTATGAAAGCCAAGGAAGAGGCTGAGAACGCTTTTCATGATAAGTCAGATTCGACGATTGACTATGCCAAGGCCAGAGCGCAGTTGGCAGAAACAGCAGCTCAGTTACAAACCTTACAACGCTTACGTAAACGTAAAGGTCGATAAACTAATACAAAATCCCGCTAACTAGCGGGTTTTTTTTATTTAAGTTCGCTCCTACTTATTTAGGCTGATGTTATCGTTTAATATATAGTCATGACATTAAGTATTGTTATTCTCGCAGCAGGAAAGGGCAAACGCATGTATTCCGATTTGCCAAAAGTTCTGCATTGTCTCGCTGGTAAATCCCTGCTGGAACATGTTTTTGATACCGCCAGTAGTTTGCCTTATCGTGAAATTCACGTCGTTTATGGTCACGGTGGTGAACAGGTAAAGGAGCAGTTAGCAGAGCTCGATGTGAACTGGGTATTGCAGGATCAACAATTAGGTACGGCACATGCCGTGCAACAGGCCTTGCCTTTGGTTCCCGATAAAGATGATGTTCTAATCTTATATGGCGATGTGCCATTGATTACGGATGAAACATTATCCTCACTTGTTCAAGCTGCTCAGGAAAGTGGTTTTGCATTATTAACCGCTTATCTGGAAGATCCTCGAGGATACGGCAGAATAATTAGAGATGAGCTTGATAACATAAAACAGATCGTTGAAGAAAAAGATTGTAATGATGAACAACGTCGTATCTGTGAAATCAATTCAGGCTTAATGGTAGTCAAGGGATCATTATTAAAAAAATGGATAGTAGCTGTAGAAAACAGCAATCAACAAAATGAATATTATCTAACTGATATCGTTGAATTGGCCGTTTTTGAGGATGTTGAAGTGAAATCAGTATTGGCAGATTCATCAATCGAAATACAAGGTATCAATAATCGCTCACAACTTGCCGAGGCAGAGCGATATTATCAGCTGATTCAGGCGCATCATTTAATGCAACGGGGTGTGGGTTTATTGGATCCGGCTCGTTTTGATTTACGCGGCAATCTTGAAGTTGGCACGGATAGTGTTTTTGATATCAATGTCATTATTGAAGGCAGGGTGAAAATTGGTAATAACGTGCAGATTGGTAGTAATTGTTATATCAAGGATAGTATTATTGCTGATAATGTCACGATACATCCTAATACCCATATTGATAGTGCAGTAATCGGTTCAGGCTGTCGAATTGGGCCATTTGCGCGATTAAGACCTGATACGACACTGAATAATGATGTTCATATTGGTAATTTTGTCGAGATAAAAAAAGCAGATATCGGTAAAGAGACCAAGGTGAACCATTTAAGTTACGTTGGTGACAGTCATGTTGGCTCAAAATCAAATATTGGTGCTGGTGTCATTACCTGTAATTACGATGGCGCAAATAAACACCTGACGACGATTGGTGATAATGTCTTTGTCGGATCTGATGTACAGTTAATTGCGCCGGTAAATGTTAAATCCGGATCGACTATTGCTGCAGGTACAACAATATCAAAAGATGTTTCAGAAAATGCGTTAGCAATTACTCGCATAGAACAACGCGAAATCCAGAATTGGAAGCGACCTAAAAAGAAATAGAAGTTTGTGATGTTTAGAGTCGGTTATTATCAATTTCGTCTCTTATTTGGCAAGCCTGAACAAAATTGTAAAAAGATCATTACAGTATTAGATAGTGTTGAGTCAGACCTATTGGTATTGCCGGAACTTGCCTTATCGGGTTATTACTTTGCAAACAAAGAAGAAGCCCTGCATTTTTCGGAAGATCCCAATAATAGTAAAAATATAGATAGCATCTGCGAGCTTGCGGCAAAAAAGAATATGCATCTGGTGCTGGGTTTTGTCGAGCGTCAGCAGAATAATTGTTTTAATAGCGCAGCATTAATTGGACCTAATGGAATTGAACATATTTATCGCAAGATCCATTTATTTAATGAAGAAAAATTTATTTTTGCAGAAGGTGATATTCCTTTTAAGGTAAACACCATAAACGGTGTTAAATTAGGTTTGATAGTTTGTTTTGATTGGGTATTTCCTGAAACAATTAGAATGCTTGCCATGCAAGGCGCGCAGGTGATTTGTCAGCCAGCAAATCTGGTTTTAACTTATTGTCAGCAAACCATGATTGCGCGATCTATTGAGAATAGGGTGTTTATTATTACCTGTAATCGATATGGTCAGGAAATACGACCACAAGGGGCATTGAAGTTTACAGGACGTAGCCAAATCGTTGCTCCTGGAGGTAATATTTTACATCGTTCAGCTGCTCAGCGTGAGGCAATATATCTATGTGATATTGACCCTAAGGATGCGAACAATAAATTTATAACTAAATATAATCATTTGTTTAATGACCGACGCGTCGAATTTTATAAATAATTAAATATATGACAGGAGATCAAAAGTGAGTTTTGCTACTGCTGATTTATACGATAAATATGAAGATCAACTCCAGATCGCTACACCAATTTTTAATGATTATGGTGGCAATATTCAGTTTTCCGGACCTGCCAGCACGGTAAAAGTTTTTGCTGATAATTCACTAGTGCGGGCGGCGTTGGAAGAAGCTGGTGACGGTAGAGTACTGGTTGTCGATGGTGGTGGTTCACTGAACTGCGCTTTATTAGGTGATATGTTGGCGGACCTGGGATTTAAGAATGGTTGGGTTGGAGTCATTGTTTATGGTTGTATACGTGACTCAGCTGCTATTGCAAATATGAAAATCGGTGTAAAAGCATTGAACACAAACCCAAAAAAAAGTGTCAAACGTGGTGAGGGTCAACGTAATGTATCAGTCAGTTTTGCAGATGTCACGATTGCTCCGGGTAATTACATTTATGCTGATGTTGATGGGATCGTCATTAGCCAGAATAAACTGGATTTATCATGACACGAATTAAATTCAGTGGATAAACTAGAACAAATAAAAAAGAAAAAGTTGCATTATCTATTTCTGTTAATAGGTATTTTTTTATCATGTTTGACCGCGCTTGTTTCTCATAATGGTTTTATCTGGTTTTCTAATATTAAGTGGGCACAGATCGATGTGTTGCACTGGACGGCAATCGCTTTATTGTTAGTTATATCTGTTGTTCTTCAGCACTTTTATTTATATCTATTGCGTAAAACCTGGTTGTGGTATCTGATAGTAATTGGCATTTCGATCGTATGGATATTCAATAATGGCATTATGGCTATGAATCGTTTTCAGGATTGGACTATGAATGTAGGTGTTAGTGTGGGTTGGTTATCAATTACTGATTTGATCAGTTGGTTGGTAGGCGCTGTTTATTTTCCAGTATTAATCGGCATAGGTGCTATCAATGCGATAATTGATGCAAACGCCTCGATGCTTAGTCAGGCCTGTTACTATGCAAAAATGGCCTGGGAAATTACAGGCGTGTCTCCGGGAAATATTATTGATTTCGGCAAGAGCCTCATAAGTATTACCTGGGATATGGTGAGTAATTCATTTTTACAGGACATAATGCAGCAAACCAGCAATGTTGATAGTTTATTCTCGTTTAGTTTTGCCGAGTTATTCAGTGTTCCTGAATGGATAAGTAATCTTGGATATAGTGTCAGTTGTATTTGTCAATGACAAATTAACTTAAACTATATAAGCAATCAGAAAATACAATGCTTGGTGTAGTCAGCGAGTTCATTAGCTGTCCATTCACCCTTTGATTTTTCTTTAAGTTGTTCACACCATGCTTCACTGCCAATCTCCGGGGCGCATGCACCTAGTGTCAGCAATGAAAACGCAATCAACATTATATGAATGTATTTGTTTGTTTTATTCATATCTAACCTTATTTAAGTTGTTTAAAGACAGTGGATGCAGCAGCAATCGTCTTTTCCAGATCTTCATCAGTATGAGCTGATGAAACAAAGCCGGCTTCAAAGGCAGATGGAGCAAGATAAATTCCTTCCTGCAACATACCATGAAAAAAGTGTTTAAATTTGTCGATATCGCAATTCATAACGTCTGCAAATGAATTGATGTGTTGCTTATCGCTAAAGAATAATCCAAACATGCCGCCCATCATATTGCTAGTCATATTTATATTTACTTTGCGAGCGGCATTTAAAATACCTGTTACCAGCTTATTGGTTTTGGTTTCTAAAGACTCGAAAAAACCAGGTGCTTCAAGCAGGTTTAATGTCGCAAGTCCGGCTGCCATTGCAACTGGATTGCCGGACAATGTACCTGCTTGATATATTGGACCTTCAGGTGCTAATTGATCCATAATTTTAGCCTTCCCACCAAATGCGCCAACCGGCATACCACCACCAATAACCTTGCCTAAAGCTGTAATGTCAGGGTTGATGTTATAAATTGACTGAGCGCCACCTAATGCAACACGAAAACCACTCATGACCTCGTCAAACAATAATAATGATTCATAGTCATCACAGAGTTTGCGCATGGTTTGTAAAAACTCTTTTGATGCGGGAATACAATTCATATTGCCGGCTACGGGTTCGACAATGATACAGGCAATCTCATTACCCATTTCCGAAAAGATTTGCTCGAGTTGTTGGCAGTTATTGTAATCCAGCGTAAGTGTATATTTTGCTAGATCTGCCGGTACACCGGGTGAAGTTGGTATACCTAATGTGAGTGCACCAGAGCCAGCTTTTACTAAAAGAGAGTCAGCATGACCATGATAACAACCCTCAAATTTAATAATCTTATCTCTACCAGTTACACCCCTAGCTAAGCGAATAGCACTCATTGTAGCCTCAGTGCCTGAACTTACCATACGCACTTTTTCTATAGAAGGTATCAATTTACATACCTTATTCGCCATTATTGTTTCGATTTCAGTTGGTGCGCCAAAACTCAAGCCCTGTTCGGCTTTTTCCTGTACGGCTTTGATCACATCAGGGTGTGCATGACCTAATATCATTGGGCCCCATGAACCAACAAAATCAATATATTCTTTATTGTCGGTATCATAAATATATGCTCCTTTTGCATTTTTAAAGAACACTGGTGTGCCAGATACAGATTTAAATGCTCTAACTGGTGAGTTAACTCCGCCCGGGATATGGATTTTTGCGGCATTGAATAGTGATTCGTTCGACATAACTTCTTTCTAATAATGTAAAAAAGATTTAAAACGCTGTAGAGTGTTAACTATATCTTCACTACCGTATAAAGCTGTAATGACAGCTAGCATGTCAGCTCCTGCTTCAACTAATACTTTACCATTGTCTGGTGTAATACCTCCAATAACAACGATCGGTTTATTAATTTTAGGTTTTGCTTGTTCTAACAATGATATAGATGCTTTTACAGCGCCAGGTTTTGTTTGCGAAGGATAAAACGCACCGAAGGCAACATAATCAGCTTCATGTGCATTTATCGCGATTTCAAGATCGTTATAACAAGATTTGCCGATAATGACACTGCCAAGAAAATCACGCGCCTTGGAAAGCGATTTATCACTTTTTCCTAAATGAACACCATCCGCTTTAATGCGGTGAGCTAACTCAATATCATCATTAATTATAAATGGTGTGTTGTAAGTTTTACAAAGCTCCTGCAAAGTTAGCACGGTACTTTTTTTTGCAGCATCATTTTTGTTGCGATATTGAAGCATGGAAATACCTGATTTAAGCATAACTTCTGATCGTTCAATGACTGCTTGATCATCAAGTCGATCAAAATCAGTGATTGCATATAAACCTTTTTTACTCATGGTCATATTTATAAAAGCGGTTTGGGTGCCATTGTGACCGACCGATGGATTCAGCATTATTTAAACATTGCCAGGTATAGTCCTGTGCTAATTTTGTCGCATCTTCAATTGTTTCATTCATTGCCAGTTTGGCTGCAATGTGTGAAGCGAGTGTGCATCCTGAGCCATGATAAACGTGTGGTAATCGTGGATATTCAAATGTTAATGTTTTGTCAGAAGTGAACAATATATTTTTTACATTTTCTGTTTTTTCATCTGCGCCAGTGATTAATACATTCTTACTACCAATCGTTATTAAACGCTCAGCTGCGTCTTCTACTATATCACAGTCACCTAATTGTTTGGCTTCAAAATGATTAGGTGTAATCAGGGTAGCAAAAGGTAATAGCGAGGAATAACGTGTATGAATTTCTTTCGCTAAAAAATTATCCCCTGAGCCAGACTTTAATACCGGATCAATGACGATTGGAATCTTAATGCTTGAGAAAAGTGATGCCAATAAATCGAATTGTTCGATGCTACCAAGCAATCCGGTTTTCACAGCATGAACCGGATAATCATCCATCAATAACGATAACTGTTGTTGTAGGTTATCGACAGATTGGGGAATGATCTTAATTACCTGTCTTGTATTTTGTGCTGTTAGCGCAGTAACGATTGTCAGTGGACGACAACCTGCTGCCGATACTGATTCAATATCTGCCTGAATACCGGCGCCACCAGTTGGATCATGGCCGCCGATTAACAGTATATTCTTTTTACTATTGATATTAGACATTATGGAGCTATGCTACTTAGCCTTCTCATGAACAACAAGTATCGAGGTTAAATATGAAGCAGTATATGTGTGTCATCTGTGGTTTTGTCTATGATGAGGAAAAAGGTCACCCGGATGAGGATATAGCACCCGGTACAAAGTGGGAAGATGTTCCACCAAACTGGATTTGCCCTGATTGTGGTGCACGTAAAGAAGACTTTGAAATGGTCGAAATCTAGATCTCTCAAAAAGGTCGAACCACGGCAAGAATCACAATAATAATTAGTAGCATGACTGGTATTTCGTTAAACCAACGATACCAGACATGGCTATGCCTGTTTCTATCAAATTTGAAGTCCTGCAATAAAAACCAGCAATAAATATGATAGATAACCAGAAAAAATATTAATAAGAGTTTAATGTGAAGCCATATTTGTCCACTATAAGAGCTCAATCCATTACTGACGATGATGCCTATACCAAAGACCAGTGTCAGGATAGCGCCCGGCGTGGTGATACCGTAAAATAGTTTTCGTTCCATGATCTTGAAGCGATCATTGCTGATTTGATCTTTACTCATAGCGTGATAGACAAACAAACGTGGTAAATAAAAAATACCTGCGAACCAGGTTACCATAAAAATAATATGTAAGGCCTTAAACCAGAGCATAATTAGATAGAGAGCTTGAAGATGCTATTGTAGTTACAAGTAAAGTCTTAATCTTATCTTTTAGTTTAGCAAAATCAATCAAACCAACATAACGTTCAATAATATTGCCATGTTCATCAATTAATAATGTTGTTGGTGTGATAGTAATATTGCCAAGCAGTCTGGCTGCAGATCCATCTACATCTAATGCTATAGAGTATGGCAGATTATTTCGCTTGGAAAAATCAATCACCCGTTTAGGTGGATCATAAGCCATCGCTACGGCAACGATTTTTAAACCAGAATGATTTAATTCTTCATATAGGGCAATCAAATGAGGTATTTCCTTTATACAGCTTGCACATGTTGTTGCCCAGAATACTACCAATGTCGTTTCCCCCATCAAATCATCGCGGTCAATAGTATGGCCGTCAATTGTTTTCAGGTTTAACTCTGTAGGAAAACTGGATGGCATTATGTTATACATGGTGAAGCGAGTCATCAGTATTCCTGCAACGAAAACAATACATAGCAATATGCCTTTCATGATTTTTTTCATTATTGTGGTGGTCTTAATACCGGAGTATCAGGATTTTTATTTCCTTTTATGAAGTCAAGACAACGGATGACAATGCCTTTTAGCACTCTATAAATCTTGGGTAGTAACCAGATCATTAATAGAATAAACAGCACTAAAAAGCCGACAAATATCCATGGATGATTAAGTGCTGTCCAAATACCGGTAATAACCAAAATATCTTCGCCCACAGATGCTGTCCAATTGCTGACTGGTTCGGGTGACGTATTAATGACCGCACGTCCACCGGTTTTTGTTGCATGCGTTGCGGCAGTTAAACTACCTCCGACTAAAAATGCAGCTAACTCGACAGCCGGAGTTGTTTCACCAATTGCACTCATAGCTAGGACTGCACCGAGCGGGATTCGTATGAAGGTATGTACGCTATCCCAGGCAGTATCGACACCAGGGGTTTTGTCAGCAAAGAACTCTACACAATACATCAAGCCTGCTGTGGTCATAACCAGCGGGTCTGTTACGACCAGTAGATCCGGTGGTAGGGTAATATTGCCCGTTGCCCCTAGATATCCCAGCATAAATACTGCTGCATACAAATTGATACCACTTGCCCAGGCTACACCCATACTTAATGCAATATATTGGATTGCTTCCATTAGATTTACCCTTTTTTAGTAAATTATTATTAAAGATATTAATACTTCTGACACTGGCAATGAAGTGTCGTTCTGGATATCGAAAATTTCTATCGAATTCATATAGTTGACTTGCCTCATATCTGCAATTAAGATTTGTTGTGGTTTGAAATTTAGTCGATTCCAATTTAACAATAATAATTTTACTTTAAGCGGCATAAGTCGCTTTTTTATTTCCCTACCACTACGTATCATTCTTTCATATTGTAAAACCGAGATTGTCAAATGATTAAAGCGGGTATTATCGGCGCAACAGGCTATACCGGAATGGAGCTGATTCGATTATTAAGCCTTCATCCGGATACCAGTATTTCTGTCGTTACATCTGAAAGTGAAAAGGGTAAACGTTTTATAGACGTATTCCCTACCTTGCATGATGTCGAACAATTAAAATTTTCTGCACATGATAGCGAAGCGCTATTAAATTGTGATGTTGTCTTTTTTGCTACTCCTCACGGAACAGCCATGCATTATGTTCCTCGTCTGCTAGAAGCAGGCTGTCGCATCGTCGATTTATCTGCCGATTTCAGGATTAAAGATGCGACATTGTGGCAGCAATGGTATGGGGTGGAGCATGCATGTGCGGAGTTTCTTGAACAAGCTATATATGGTTTACCGGAGATAAATAGAGAAAACATTAAAGTGGCTAATTTGGTAGCGAATCCCGGTTGTTATCCAACTGCAATTTCGCTTGGTTTAATACCCGCCTTGAAAAATAGTTTAATCGATACGCAAACTATAATCGCTGATGCTAAATCAGGTGTAAGTGGCGCTGGCAGAAAGGCGGCTTTGGCAGGGTTGCATGCTGAGGTGTCTGAATCGTTTAAGGCTTATTCTGTTTCAGGACATCGACATTTACCCGAGATTACTCAAACCCTGTCTTTATCTGCAGGAGGGGATGTTTCTTTAACATTTGTACCTCATCTGGTGCCGATGAATAGAGGTATTTTGGCAACTTTATATGTACATTCCTTATTATGTGAAATAGATTTGCATGACGTGTATCAACAGTATTATCAGGATGAGCCTTTTGTTTCTCTAATGCCAAAAGGTCAATTTCCCGAAACACGTTTTGTTCGTGGTACTAACTTATGTCAGATAGCTATTCAGGACAAAATGCAATCAAGTAATACGATAGTAATTATTTCCGCCATTGATAATCTTGTAAAAGGAGCGGCAGGGCAGGCCATCCAGAATATGAACCTGATGTTTGGTCTTGCGGAAAATAAAGGATTAATTACGCCTCCATTATTGCCATAGTTTATATGCCAATACTGGTTGTTAAAAAACATCGCCCACTTGAGTTAGTGCTTTATTGTTCTGTATTGAGTGGCCTAATAGCTTTAGTCGTCTGGTTTTGGCTTGATACCAATCATTGGGGGGTGATTCGGGGGCAATTATTAAGTAGCAAAAAGACCAAAACCCTCTGGGAGGAAAATAGAAAATTACAGGACGACAACCTGGTATTGCAGGATAAAGTATTGATGTTAGAGCGTCTGACACGCCTTGATCATAAAACCACTGTCGAATTACAGCAGGAAATCCGGAATTTACAGGATAAATTATATCAATTAAGTGGCGAGCTAGAATTCTATGAGGGCATTATGTCGTCATCGATCAACACTAAGGGATTGAATATACAAGGCTTATATGTCGATCGAACGGAAGACCCCAATTTTTTTCGTTATAAACTCATATTAACCAACGTGGGGAAAAGTGATAATCTAATAAAAGTCTCGTTTGATATGTTGATTGAAGGTATGCATGGTGCTGATTCACAGACTTTGAATCTAGATGATATTGCGCTAGCAACCACACAGACAAATGAGATTATGTTTAATAACTTTGAAAGAATAGAAGGTAGTTTTGCTTTTCCTGTGGGTTTTAAACCTATCAGGATTGTAGTTAATCTTAGGCAAAAGTTTTCAAACAGCCCTGTTATAAAACGTATTTTTGAATGGGCAGATTTGACCGGATAAGGAGAGTTTAATGTTTGGAAGTTCCAAAAAGCGCAAAATCAGTCGAATCGATACTTTGGTTGGACAGCATACCGTTATACAAGGCGATGTCAGGTTTAGTGGTGGTTTACATATTGACGGCACTATCAAAGGTAATGTAACTGCAGAAAATGATGGTGTTTCTATGTTGTCCGTGAGTGATAATGGTACCATTGAAGGTGAGGTTAACGTGCCTCACATAATTTTAAATGGAGTTGTTATTGGCGATGTACATGCAAGTAAACATGTTGAATTGTCATCAAAAGCAAGAATAAACGGTAATGTGCACTATAATTTAATTGAAATGGCGATAGGTGCAGAAGTAAATGGAAAGTTAGTGCATGCTATGGAGCCTATGGATACACCTTTGTCATTAGGTAATGACGAACCCGTTGAATAATAATATGAACAAACTATCGTAGAATTTATGAGTGAACAAACAGAAACAATAACCGAATTTCCTTTAATCTTTAGTCAGGCAGCTGCCAGCAAGGTAAAAGAGTTGATTAAGGAAGAGGGTAACGACGACTTGATGTTGAGAGTATTTGTCTCAGGCGGAGGATGTTCTGGTTTCCAATACGGCTTTACTTTTGATGAAGCCGTTCAGGATGGCGACACTATTGTTGAAAATGAAGGTGTTAAATTGTTGGTTGATCCTATGAGTTTTCAATATTTATCCGGTGCGGAGATCGATTATTCAGAGGGCATGCAAGGTGCACAATTTGTGATTCGAAACCCAAATGCATCGACCACTTGTGGTTGTGGTTCTTCTTTTTCTGTTTAAGTAGTTGAATATATAGCTCCGGCAAGCAATGGCTTCTCAGAACCGGTAATCCCCGACAAATTAAGCGCAATATTATTTATCCGACAATAAGCTAGCCATGCAAAAGTGACTGCTTCAACTGCATCAGGGTGTATACCCAGTCGCTCAGTAGTATCCACCTCTATATTGGGTAAAAGTTCTTTTAGCTTGTTCATCATCGCCGGATTTTTTGCACCACCACCACACACTAACAATGATTGACAATCCTTAAAATTCGCAACACTAGAGGCGATACTGCTCATGCTAAGTTCCAGCAAGGTCGCTTGAACATCCTCTGGGGGTACGTTAGGAAAGTTATCAAGGCATTGCTTTAACCAATCAAGATTAAAATAATCACGTCCTGTACTTTTTGGATAAGGCAAAGCAAAGTACGGATCTTGTGTAAAAGCCCTAAATAAATCCTGATTGATATTGCCTTGTAGAGCCCAGATACCATTTTTATCCATTTCAGTTTGATGATGTAAAAAATTCCAGTCATCTAATAATCCATTACCCGGACCGATATCAAAACCGATTACATCTGCAGTTTTGTCGTTTGATAAAATAGAAATATTGGCGATACCGCCTATATTCAATATAGCGCGATATTGTTTTTCATCCTGAAATTGATAGCGGTGAAAAGCTGGAGCCAGTGGCGCGCCTTCTCCATTAAAAGCCATATCCATACGTCTAAAGTCAGCAATTGTTGTGATGCCAGTTTCCCTACAAATAATATTTGCATCACCAATCTGAATAGAGTTTTTCCAGTTTTGCGGGTGATGAAAGATAGTTTGTCCATGACTACCAATCGCTATTATCTCAGTAGCAGATATCCCTGCATGTTCGAGTGTTTTATTAATGCTATTTGCAAATAACTTTCCCAAAAGATGATCCGTTTCCGCGACTTCCTGAATGGGTGTGTTGGAATTAATGCTTCTTATCTTGCGTTTTATTTCAACAGAGATAGGTAATTGAGAATAATGTTTTAATGTGGCTTTTCTATCAAAATCTACTATAGCAATGTCTACAGCATCCATGCTGGTGCCAGACATTAAACCAATATAAAACATGCTTATATCTTTTCTAATGGAAACGTCAGCTGCCTTTTTTATCGCGGGCTGCCAGATTATTTTCCGATATCAGTTCTGGCTGGGCAGCGATTGAGGAACGACCCGTAATGCGATCAAGCTCTGCTAACATTGGTGAAATATTCTTTACAAAAAGTGGCATATCTTTATTGCTAATTGATTCGACATGGGGAAGTTCAACTGTTAACGGATTTCTATGTACGCCATTTAACCTGAATTCATAATGCAAGTGCGGCCCTGTTGCGAGGCCACTCATACCAACATAACCGATCGTTTGTCCCTGCTTTACACGCTTGCCAGAGCTCACACCTTTTGCATATTTATGTAAATGTGCATACACCGTACTATATTTGCCACCATGTTTCAGGATAACTGTTTTACCATAACCGCCTTTGTTACCAGCATGCACTATTGTTCCGTCACCAGTTGCTTTAATTGGTGTACCGGTGGGAGCAGCATAATCGACACCCTTGTGAGCGCGAAATTTATTTAGGATCGGATGCTTTCTCTTTAAGTTGAAGTGAGAACTGATGCGAGTGAAGTTGACCGGTGTACGTAGAAACGCTTTACGCATTGCATTACCGTTGTCTTCATAATAATCAATACTGCCATCTTGATGTGAGTATCGTATCGCGCGGATACTATCCCCTTTATTATTAAATTCTGCTGCCAGAATAGGCCCATCAGAAACTTTTTTACCGTTTTTATATTTCTCTTCATAAATTACCGTGTAACTGTCGCCTTGACGAATATCCAGCGCAAAGTCGATGTCCCATCCATAAATACCAACCAGCTGCATGATAAGGTTGTCAGAAAGTCCGGCACGTTTCCCTGAAAGAAAAAGTGAATCCGTGATGGTAGCTTTTGCATGCTTAATGACTGTATCTAATGCATGTTCGATTTGTGTAACAACGAAATTATTATTATTACGAGTAATACTTAGGGAGCTGGTTAGTGAATATTCATACTCGAGTGCTTTGATTTGATTGTCTTCAATTTGAAAATGCAGAATTTGTCCAGGCTGAATACTTTTTAATCGTGATACATCTTTTCCGATAGTCATGATGCGATACAGTTCATTTGCATGTAAACCTAATCTTGAAAATATTAATGCTAGACTATCGCCTTGTTTGACTGTAACTGATTGCCATTCATAATTTTCAGTTATTGTTTCTATCGAACTCGTTTCATCAATTTTTAATGCAACACTATCTGAGTTGTTACCAATGTCTTCAAGTATTGGAACTGTAATAAGTTCTATATATGTCTGATCCAAAGGCTCGCGTACGACTTCAGCATGAAGAGTTTCTGCCGGTTGACTGGGTTCAAGTCCTGCCACTCCAACATGCTGATCGACGATAATTTCGTCATCTATTTGCTTTGTTGATATGAAATAAAGAGAGATGCCTGTGACTAATGTCAGGCTGAAGATAGCAGAAATATAGAGCTGTTTTGCTCGCCTCTGCTTCGAGACAATTTCTGGCTTATAGTCTTTCTTTATATAAACTCTGTAAGTCACAGTTTATCCTAGGTAAATCGTTTAACAATAGCGTTTGAAAAGGGGATCGTCAACAAGGCATTTGCAAACTGCGGATGTTGTCACGACTATGATAAGCTACAAACATTTTGTGCTGGTTGGTTAAAAATGGTTTCAATAGAAGAGCAAATACAAGAAATTAGTCGTGGCAGTGATGAAATCCTAATCCTGAACGAATTGAAAGACAAACTCAAAACAAACCGTCCCTTAAGAATTAAGGCTGGTTTTGACCCTACTGCACCTGATCTTCATCTTGGTCACACTGTACTAATTAATAAGTTAAGACAATTTCAGGAACTTGGGCATGAAGTTCTATTTCTGATAGGTGATTTCACGGGAATGATTGGTGATCCCACAGGTAAGAGTGCAACACGACCACCATTAACTCGAGAAGATGTCGCAGAAAACTCAAAAACCTATCAAAATCAAATATTTAAAATACTAGATCCCGATAAAACACAAGTCATGTTTAATTCTAGCTGGATGAGTGAAATGAGTTCCGCTGACTTAATCCAGCTCGCTGCTAAATATAATGTCGCACGTATGTTAGAACGGGATGATTTTAATAAGCGTTATAAATCAGGTCAGTCTATCGCCATTCACGAATTTTTATACCCTTTAATACAAGGTTATGACTCTGTTGCTATGAAGGCCGATGTGGAACTTGGTGGAACCGATCAAAAATTCAATTTACTGGTGGGTCGGGAACTACAAAAGCAGTTAGGACAAGCACCGCAGGTGGTATTAACCATGCCTATTTTGGAAGGTTTGGACGGCGTACAAAAAATGTCTAAATCTTTGAATAACTACATTGGCATTGATGAACCTGCAAATGAGATGTTTGGCAAGATAATGTCTATCTCTGATGAGTTGATGTGGCGCTATTTTGAACTATTGAGTTTCAGAGCATTAAATGAGATCGAACAGTTTAAAAATGAAATTATAGCAGGTGAAAATCCAAGAAATGTAAAGGTGTTGCTGGCAAAAGAGATCATTGCCCGTTTTCATAGTATTAAGTTGGCAGAACAAGCGGAGCAGGATTTTATTAATCGATTTAGAAATAATGAAATACCTGACGATATAGAAGAAATTGAACTGCACCTCAATTCTGAAGGCATGCCATTGGCAAATGTATTAAAAGAGACCAATCTCGTTAGTAGTACATCAGATGCTCATCGAATGGTTAAGCAGGGTGCCGTGAAGATTAATGGTGAAAAGGTAGAAGATAGCAAACAGTTATTAATCACTGGTTTTTCTGCAGTTTTACAGGTGGGAAAACGTAAATTTGCAAAAATTGTTATTAGATAACTAATTGATTCGTAATAAAATTTATTTTGCATCAATATTTGTGAACGCCTGTCTAGATCTTAATATAAGTTCATATAAAATATTGATATATATAGATATTTTTTATCATAATATTTTATTTTCAGAATTTTCCAGAAATATTTAGTTTTAGCTTGATTACAAAATTGCTATCATTACAGGGTTTAGCACAAATTGTTGTATATCGTGCTATGTAATTTTTTATTAAAAGGCGCTGATACTAGATAAAGCGTATCAATTACAATAATTATTCTAGAGGAGTATATATTTCATGAAATTACTTTCGTACAGTCGTGATGCTGCTGTGATTGCATTAGCTGCATCACTAACAGCTCTGCCAGCTACTTCGGCATTTGCTGTTTCTGACAGTGACATTTTAAATGATGCTGAAACTACTAATGATGTTGTTAGTTATGGTATGGGTCCACAAGGTCAGCGTTACAGCACCTTGACTCAAATCAATGACAAAAACGTTAACAAATTAGTCCCTGCTTGGACTTACTCTTTTGGCGGTGAAAAACAACGTGGTCAGGAATCTCAACCACTAGTTTCTAATGGCAAGATTTTTGTAACGGGTTCTTACTCTCGTGCATTCGCATTGAATTCACAAACCGGTGAAGAAATCTGGCAATATGACCACCGTTTACCAGAAGGTATTTTGCCTTGCTGTGACGTAATCAACCGTGGTGGTGCACTATATGACAACCTGTTCATCTTCGGTACCCTTGATGCGCAAATCGTTGCATTAGATCAAGAAACTGGAGATGTTGTCTGGAAAGAAAAGATCGATGAATTTAAAGATGGCTATTCTAACTCTGCTGCTCCACTTATCGTGAAAGGTAAAGTGATTACCGGCGTATCAGGTGGTGAGTTCGGTATTATTGGTCGTCTAGAAGCTCGTGATGCTAAAACCGGTAAAATGGTTTGGGTTCGTCCTACTGTTGAAGGTCACATGGGTACCTTAAATGGTAAAGATAACGGCATTTCTGGTAAAACCAATGCATCTTGGCCTGGCGACCTTTGGAAAACCGGCGGCGCTGCTACTTGGAATGGCGCTACTTATGATCCTGAAGTTGACCTGATATTTGTTGGTACAGGTAACCCTGCTCCTTGGAACGCGCACATGCGCCCAGGTGATAACTTATATTCAACTTCTACCGTTGCTATCGATCCTGATACCGGCAAAATTGCGTGGCACTATCAATTTACGCCAAATGATGGTTGGGATTATGATGGTGTTAACGAAACTGTATCTTTCAACAATGGCGGCAAAAAACTTGCTGGTCATGCTGACCGTAATGGTTTCTTCTACGTCCTTGATCGTACCAATGGTAAATTGGTTAACGCTTTTCCTTTCGTAAACCAAATTGACTGGGCGAAAGGCGTTGATTTGAAAACTGGCCGTCCTATCGAAACAGGTGTTCGTCCTGGCGATCCATCTGCATCAACCGATGGTAAAAAAGGTAAACAAATCTTTGTTGCGCCTTCATTCCTTGGTGGTAAAAACTGGATGCCTATGGCATATAGCCAAGCTACCGGCCTGTTCTATGTTCCTTCAAACGAATGGGGTATGGATCTTTGGAATGAGCCAGTTACCTACAAAAAAGGTGCGGCTTACTTAGGTGCTGGTTTTACCATTAAGCCTTTGAATGATGATTACATCGGTGCCCTACGCGCATATGATCCAATTACTGGTAAACGAGTCTGGGAAGTTAAAAACAAAGCTCCTCTTTGGGGTGGTGTTTTAGCAACCGCGGGTAATGTCGTATTTACCGGTACTCCTGAAGGCTTTTTAAAAGCTTTCAATGCTAAAACTGGTGAAGAACTTTGGAAGTTCCAAACCGGTTCTGGCGTTGTTGGTAGCCCAATTACCTGGACTGAAGGTGGCGAACAATATATCGCTGTCCCATCAGGTTGGGGTGGTGCTGTTCCACTGTGGGGTGGTGATGTTGCGAAAGCAGTTAAATCACTCAATCAGGGTGGCAGCCTTTGGGCATTCAAACTCTCTAAATAACTGTTGTATTAGTTAAAAAAATTAAGGCCGGAAGAAACTTTCCGGCCTTCTTTTTTTCTAATTTCTTATCGCGCCAATTATGTTCTCCAGTAGAAACACATCTCTATACCAAGCTAACTCTGTTTTCAGACGCGGTAAGAGGCTTTTATGTTTAAGTTTAGGAATTTTATAATGAATAATTTTGTTAAATATTTTTTTGCATCATTGTTAATTAATTTATTTTCATCTTTGGCTGTTGCTCATGGTGATGTTCAACCACAGCCAGTTGATACTACTGGTTTGGAAGATTTGGGTGATGATTGGCTAGCACGTAACCCATACAGCGGAAATGAAACTGCAATAAAAATAGGTTCCTCTGCGTATAATCAAAATTGTGCACGTTGTCATGGTCTGGGTGGTATTTCAGGTGGTATTGCACCTGACTTGAGATATCTTGAACATACTGCTGATGGTGACGAATGGTATGTATATCGTGTTAGAAATGGTGCGGTTAGGAATGGCGTGACCTACATGCCTCATTTTGCAGAATCTGATGGCGGTCCGCTTAGTCAGGAAGCTTTGTGGGCAATTCGCGCATGGTTAGAAACGGTAGATACAGAGGAATAATTAATAAAGGAGTTTATCTGTGATTAGTTTGCGCTATGTAATGTTAGTTATTTTAATTTTTGTTAATACATTAGTTAATGCTTCAACTTTAGAAGAGGTACTTGAAAAAAAATACATACAGTTTGCATTTTATGAAAATTTTCCGCCATTCTCTTATGAAGATGAATCAGGAAAAATAGTAGGTATTGATGTTGATATAGCTCAACTTGTCGCAGACAAATTAGAAGTTAAATTAGGTAAGCGATTACTTGCCGCAGATGAATCAGTCGATGATGATTTAAGAAATGGTGTCTGGAAAGGCCACTTTACTGCTGGTGGTCCTTCAGACGTTATGATGCATATTCCATATGATCCAGCTTTTGCCAGAGCCAATGATAAGGTTGCATTTTTACAGCCTTATTTCAAAGAGTTAATTGCGTTCGCTGTAAATACATATAGGATAAAAAACTCGTCCTCATTAGAAGCATTTTTTAATGATCCTATAGGTGTCGAAACAGCAACGCTTGCCGATGCCTATTTACTTGGAGCACATGGTGGCAAACTTAGAGATAACGTAAAACATTATGTAAACATCGCTGAAGCTGTAAAAGCGATGGTTGATAATGAAGTTTATGCAGTAATGGCAACCAGAAGTGAAATAGAATTTAATCTTAAAAAATACGATCAGGATTTTTTGGTTACCAAGTTACCTACACCGGGATTAACACTTGACGGATGGACATTATGCGCTGCAGTTAAAGCTGATAATGTTAAGTTGGCGAAACGTTTAAATGAAATATTTAGTGAATTAAAAGCATCTGGTGATATTGAACGTGTTTTTAAATCATATGGTTTGAATTTTAAAGAAGCATCAGAAAAAGAAATTATCACTCCATATAATGCTCAATATGCTATTGAATGAATTCATTATAATTTTTATTAGAATTTTTATTCTTGTTTAATGATTTTGTTATTGCGGCAGAACCTATGAATAATTTGTTTCCATAATTGATTATTAAAATAATTATGTACTTTAATACTTTTTTTCTTTTTCTATTAGTCTCAATATCTTCTGTAACGTTTGCTGTAGATAAGCAAACTGATCCACTGGAATCTCCAAGTTGGGATGTTATGCATTCATTAATTCTTAACGAGGAAGCTTATTTATTTGATAACAGAGTTATAGTCACTGTTCCGGCATTTGCAGAAGATGCCTTAAATGTACCTATTTCTGTAAACGTAAAAGATATTAAAGATATAGAAAACATGGTTGTTTTTGCAGATTTAAACCCTATTCAACAAGTGCTTAACTATGAGCCTGTCAATGCACAACCAGTGATATCGTTTCGTTTAAAGGTAGAACAATCCACACCAGTGAGAGCAGCAGTAAAAACCAAAGATGGTATATGGCATGTTGGCGGTGTTTGGTTGGAAGCTGCTGGAGGTGGGTGTACTGTTTCCAGTAATGGCATGGCCTCCGGCACGTGGCCAACAACATTGATGAACGTGTCTTCACGAGTATGGTTTAAAGAAAATATTGATCGTTTTCGTTTTCGTGTAATGCATCCAATGGATACTGGTCTAGCTGATGGCGTACCGGAATTCTATTTGCAAAATATCAATATTACTGATCAAGCTGGCGTGGTAGTAGCAAAAATCAAAACCTATCAGCCATTAAGTGAGAATCCTGTATTTACAATAGATGTAAACAAGGAATTAGAATTACCACTTTTTCTACAAGGCGTAGACAATAATGGTAATCGACTCAAAGCAGAGCTGAAACCTTGATAAAAATTTTCACGACTATTTTTTTGTTAATAATTGGTTCGACTGGTTTTGCAATAGCAGATACTGACTATCAACTTCATGCAGAATTAATTGCTAAAAACACCTATGTGTTTATTGGCAAAAAGGAAGATTTTAGTATGGTAAATGGTGGGAATATTCTTAATACTGCATTTATTGTCACTAATGAAGGAGTTGTATTAATTGATAGCGGGCCTTCTTATCAATATGCATTACAAGCAAAAGCAGCTATCAATGAAATAACCGATAAACCTGTTATTAAAATATTTATAACGCATTCTCATCCTGATCATTTTCTAGGTAATCAGGTTTTTCCTGATGCCAGCATTTATGCTCTACCAACAACGATTAGAGAATTAAAAACAAATGCAGAAAGTTTTCTCGATAATGTTTATCGTTTAGCTGATTACTGGATGGCTGGTACTGAAGTTAGTATCAATTCAATACTACCATTAAATAGTACGTCAGAATTAATTGGTGAACATTCCTTACGTTATCTATTTTTGAAAGGGCATACTGCTGCAGATTTGGCCATTCTCGATGAAACAACAGGGGTGCTGTTTACAGGTGATCTTGTATTTCATAACCGAGCAGCAACAACGCCTCATGCAAATATAGAAGCATGGCTTCTCTCTCTTGATAAATTGGAACAGATTCGATTCAACTTATTAGTACCTGGACATGGCGAAGTTACCGGTAATATATCGCCGATTAAACAAACCAGAGAATATTTAACCTGGTTAGATGTAACAATAAAGAGGTCAGTTATGGATGGATTATCCATGAATGAGGTAATCAATTTACCAGTTCCTGAACAGTTTCAAAATCTTGCAGTACTAAAATCTGAATTTATGCGTTCAGTAATCCATCGTTATCCCATCTACGAAAAAACATTATTTGAACAAATAGAATAGTTTAATCTTATTATTATCTGTAGAACCATAAGATTTGCTTATGAATAATTCTGACGATGAAAAATTAGTGTGAGTCGTTGAGCGTTATCTAAAAGAAATCTTACTTCGATAACGGGCTTTTGACGGCAAGTAGAGGGTAGGACGGCTATAATAGATACTAGTGCATGGAGATGAGAAAGTATTGACTTCACTCTTGCAAGCTGATGCAGATGTGCACTTGAAGGAAAAAAACAATAAAAATCTATCGAATTTGCGAGAGAATATGGCTTTTAGAATAGCGAACGCATACTGGTAAATGTTTTGAGTAAAAATAATTTAACAAGCAATAAAAAAAACCGAGAGTAATGTATTTATAATTAATAAAATCAAATACATATACTAATGTAAAAAAAGTGTAAAGTTTTGTTGACCACTACTTTTCGATCTGTATAATGCCGCTTCCCGGTTGGGGCATACCAACCCTGTTCTTTAACAATTTCTGATCAAGTAATTTGTGTGGGCGCTTACGTTATAGGCTTGATTCACCAAAAAATTTCGGTGAAAGCTTTAATGTAACGTCTAACAACGTCAATACTATTAAGCAAGTATTCATCGAGCCAAGATTTGCTGCCATAAGCAGCTAACATGATTAAACTGAAGAGTTTGATCCTGGCTCAGATTGAACGCTGGCGGCATGCCTAACACATGCAAGTCGAACGGTAACGAAAGAGAGCTTGCTCTCTTGGCGACGAGTGGCGGACGGGTGAGTAATGCTTAGGAATCTGCCCAGTAGCGGGGGATAGCTCGGGGAAACTCGAATTAATACCGCATAAGCCCTAAGGGGGAAAGCAGGGGATCTTCGGACCTTGCGCTATTGGATGAGCCCAAGTCAGATTAGCTAGTTGGTGAGGTAATGGCTCACCAAGGCGACGATCTGTAGCTGGTCTGAGAGGATGATCAGCC
>JAURNY010000024.1 GCA_030829955.1 Gammaproteobacteria bacterium
CTGTGGCAATAATCTCACCCGCACCATCTGACAAAGGTATGACAGGACACATTTCATTTCTGGGGTAACCACCCAAAGGTATCAATAGATCACGATAGTTCAATGAACAGGCTTTCATTCTTACCAGTATTTCATCTGCTGCCAGTTCTGGTTTTTCTATTTCTATTTGTTTTATGTCTTTAAATCCATCGCTACTCTGTACTTGATATGCTTTCATTTCAGTTTATTTCCGTTCATAAATTTTTAGTAAAAGTAGTAACGCAATATCGATGCCAAGGAACCAAATGATGATGTCAACCGGGTAGCGAGTAATTGCTTAGTGTTTTCAGCCACTTAACAATCGGCTTCATGAAGTAGATTTTTGAAGAAAATAAATAAACGAGATGAGATGTTACATCTGTAACAGATAAAAATTAAATATATATTATTTATAATTGATTAGGGGGAACGATGTTATACCGTTTCATTCTTCTGTAAATAGTCGCTCTGGAGATACCTAGATCATTAGCGGTATCAGTAATGTTCCATTTATTATGCTTTAATGAAACAATCAGTTTTTCTTCAATAGATTTTGCGTTGCAGTTCGTTATTGAGTCGGGGGTATTGTCAGAATACGAAGCATGCCGACTTGTTTCCTGATGATTATCTATTTTATTAAAAAATTGTTCAGGGATATCGTCCATGGTAATCGTTTGGGTATTACTTAAAGCCAATGCCACCTTGAGTATGTTTTTAAGTTCGCGAATATTGCCCGGCCAGCTATAAGACTTAAGTAATTCGAGAACTTCGTTTTCAATACTAATATCAGGATTGCTACTTTCGGAAACAAGAATATTTTTAATGATAAAATCTTTATCTTGTCTAGCTCTAAATGGAGGCAGTGTTAATGTGGTGCCAGCGAGCCTGAAATACAGATCCTCTCTAAAGCGTTTTTCGTTAATCATGCTCTCAATGCAACGATGAGATGCTGAGATGACATTTAGATCCACAGAAATGGGAGCATTAGATCCCAAAGGCAAGACTTCCTGCTCAGAGATAACGCGCAATAATCTGGTTTGCAGATCGAGTGGCATGTCACCAATTTCATCAAGGAACAGCGTACCACCGCTGGATTGCTGAATCAGGCCCTGACTACCTTTGCTTTTGGCACCGGTAAAACTGCCAGGCTTGTAACCAAATAGTTCGCTTTCAATCAACGATTCCGGAATAGCTGCACAGTTGACGGCAATGAATGGAGCTTTAGAACGATTGCTTTCGCGATGCATTGCCTTGGCAAAAAGTTCTTTACCGCAGCCGGTTTCTCCCTGTATCAGGAAATTAATTCTACTGTTCAACAATTTTCTGGCCAATCTTATCGACTTGTCCATCTTTGTATCTTTGCCAGCCAAAGAACCCAGAGGCATCATCTGATGCTGGCTAACTACACTTGGTCTATCTTTATTGTTTCTGCCAGTGACGAATAAAGATTTTATGTTATGTGGTGCATAACTGTGGAAATAAAATTGTTGATTTGTAGATTTCAGTTTTACAGGACTGGTCTTAGTAAGCGAAGTCGCATTGGCAAAAATATCATCTAGTTTGCAATCAAAATATTTGGTTATATGTTTACCCATGGCTTCATCCCAGCTTTCATCTTGCCAGTGAGTATTGCCATTTAAAAATGTTCGTGCTGATGCATTAATACCTGTGATTTCCCCTGTTTCGTTAATGGCAATCATATGAGGAGCACTAACCTCTACATACTGTTTGCTCTCGCCAAAGCGTATTACCCAGTTTTCATGTTTGAAATAATGTAAAAAATTGGCACTTTCAATTATGTGTGCATATAGCTCGACCATTTGTAGAAGTATATATTGACTGTCTTTTTTCTCAGGTGACTTCAGCGAAGAGACATCAAGTACTGCCAATGGTTTACCAAATGGGTCAAATATAGGCGCTGCGGAACAGGTTAAAGTTGTATTGGCAATATCAAAATGGTCTGTTCGATGAGCTATGACAGGTTTCATTTCGGTAGCACACACACCAACCGCGCAGGTGCCGGCGCGCGTTTCATTCCAATCTGATCCCATATAAAGACCGCTTTTTCTTAATTCTTTGTCAAAGCGATCATTACCCAGATAGTCAATGGTAATTCCATGCTTATCCGTTAATAACACTACGTAATCGAGTGCTGAAACATGCTTATGAAGTTCATGTAAACCCGATTTGGCTATAGATATAAATTCTTCTATCGGTGTCTTATGGTCCAATAATTCCTGATTACTCAGTACTCTTGCTGTACGGGTTGGACTTGGTTCCAAGTGAAAATGGGAAACGCAGCGTTTCCAAGAGCGGAGGATGATAGGATCTACATTACTAATAATGCCATCAACCTTTTCAGGTCGATAAACAGAATTCATAATTACATCTATATGGTTCATGCTTCTACTTGACATGAACATCCTCCTCCAAATTACTTAAATTACCAGCTTTATTGTAATTTTAATGTGCAATAGCGAATAACTCACTATTTGCTGGTATATTGTGTTAGACAATCTTTATGAAGTGATGATATCCCGATAAAAATCACTTCTGCAACACTTGAAGCATAATTATAAGCAACAAATGTATCAATAATTTATATTAATAATTTTAAATTACTTATTTATCATACGGTTACATGCTGGCATGTTGATTGCAAATAGATTTTTGCAATTAATTTAATTTTTAATTCAGTAGATTACTTTTTAATATTTTTTTAAATCAAATCTTCGTTTTATTCATTAATTAATTATAAAAATAATTTAAACTTAAATTCTCTAGAGTATGTAGTAGGAGGAGTAATGATTAATCTTAAAGATTTTTCTATATCGAAAATAAGCGCAGCTTTGCTTTCGATTTCTATGCTCGGCATGTCGGTAACGGCAAACGCTGAAGATAACCCGGCTGACTGGCCTAAGTACCATCGTCTGGATAACGGTTGGCGTTACAGCCCACTGGACCAAGTTAACAAGAAGAATGTTGCTGGTTTGAAAGTTGCATGGATTCACCATGTTGGTGATATTGCTAATGGCATGCAGGCAACACCAATCGTTCTCGACGGTGTAGTTTACAGCATCGGTCCAAACAATAATGTGTTTGCTATCGATGGCAACAGTGGTGATACCATCTGGCACTATCAGCCAGAACTCGATCCAATTGTTAACGAAGTTTTCTATACCAATGCTAGTCGTGGTGTAACTGTTGGTCACGGCAATGTTTATGTGGGTACACTGGATGGACGTTTTATCGCGTTAGATCAAAAAAGTGGTGAAGTAGTTTGGGAAAACCAAATTATTACTACCCAACGTGAAGACTACGGCATTCTGTTCTCATCTCCACCACAGCTTTGTGACGGTATCCTTTACAGCGGTACCACCGGTGGTGACCAACCTCAGATTGGTCGAGTATTCGCAGCTGACGCTATTACAGGTGCGACTGCATGGGTCTGGGAAACCTTGGAAGATTCTAAAAAATCTTGGCCAGGTGACTCAAGAGCCGTTGGTGGCGGTGGTGCTTGGTTGCCAGGTCAGTGTGACGATGCAACCGGTACTATCTACATTGGTACCAGTAACGCAGCGCCTGACTTTTATAAAGGCGGTCGTGAAGGCGATAACAAATGGTCTGCTAGTTACGTTGCACTGGAAGCTAAATCAGGTACGGTTAAATTCGCTCATCAGGAAATGCCAAATGACCTTTGGGACTATGACTCATCTTATGAAGGCGTTTTCTTCACCAGAAATGGTAAGGAATACATCGCGCATTTGAACAAAGGTGGTTTCGTTTTTGTATACAACAAGAAAGACTTATCTATTGCTAATGTTTGGCAATTTGCTGAACATGTAAATTTTGTTGATTCAATCGATCCTAAAACTGGTGAGCTGATTGGTCGTGTTGACCCAGTTGCTGGTCAGGAAAGTACCTTTTGTCCTTACCTGCTTGGCGCACGTAGCTGGAACCATGGTGCTTACAACCCAGATACAGGTCTTTGGTACATGAATGCACAGGAAGCATGTAACACTGTTACTTCAGCTCCTACCGATCCTGATTCATTAGGTAGTCCTGCAGCATTAACCTTAGGTATATCTGCGATTGCAGCTCATGCACCTCCAGGAACAGTTGCAGCTACTGCAAGACTGGACGCGCGTGATCCGTTCACTGGTAAACCTTCATGGTCATTGTCATACAAATTGCCAGGTTACGGCAGCGTATTAACAACCAAAGGTGGTCTCGTATTTAACGGTGATCCAACCGGTCAGGTTATGGCTTATGACGCTGACAATGGTAAAACTCTATGGAAGTTCAACACCGGTTCTGGAATTCGTGGTGGTATCGTGAGCTATGCAGCTAATGGTAAACAATACATCCTTGTTCCAAGTGGCTGGGGTTCATTAGCTCCTGGTTTTGCTGCTGCAGCATATCCAGGTATCGATAAACAACCTGGTGGTGCTACACTGGTTGCTTTCGAGTTGCCATAAGGGAAAATTCCCTTTAATAAATGCAAAAGGGAGGCTTATGCCTCCCTTTTGTTATATATGGTTTTAATGAACAAAATCATGATTTTTATATCTAATTTAAATAATTCAAATTAATTTAGAACGGTAATTAAAAAAAAATGAAATTAACCTATTTATTACTTTTATCTGCTTTATTTTTCTCATCATCTTTTGCGATTGCTAACGATAGTAAAACAGAAGGTTCTGTGGACAGTGAAAAAATATTAGCCGATCCTGAATCTATTGTAATTGGTAAAGCCAAATTTAGTTCTCTATGTGCCTATTGTCATGGGCCAGAAGGTAGTGGGGGTAAAGCACGTAAACTGCAGGGTCGTGACGACTTAACATCAGATTATGTTTTTACTACCATAACAAACGGAAAAAAGCGTGGCTCTTACAATATGCCGCCATGGAAAAGTTTACCGGAAGACTTACGTTGGAAATTAACAGCTTACATTTTACATCTCTCAGAAAAAGGCAGGTAAAACTGCCTTTTTCATTTCTATTCTGTGCTTTTTCTTGTGCGTTACATGTGAAACAGGTGTTACACCTGAAGCTGCAGTGAATTATTAACTAAAATAATCGTATTTTGTAATTCACAATAAAGTTAATATTGTTATATTAATTTTTCTATAATTATCAAAACATTAGCTATTTTTTTATTATTTACAGTTGTTAGTGCGCATTAATTTTTTTGAGTCGGATTCTTTGGCATTTCTATTGCTTATGTTCTGAAAGAAAATAATTATAAAACATAATAAAATTTAAAGCTGGGAATGCGAACATCAAATAAAAACAAATCTATTGGTATTGTTGCCAATCCTTATTCGTCTAGAGATATACGTAGACTGATATCCAGTGCGACCTCTATTCAGACGGTAGAAAGGGCAAATATCGTTGAGCGGATTATCGTTTCTGTGGCTAATTTTGGTCTGGATCGGGTTTACATGATGCCAGATAAAGGTGGCATTTCTTCTCATTTGCTCAGGAATCTCAAAACCCAACAACGCCTAAAAGATGTTGATTTGCCTGAAATAGAATTTCTCGATATCCCTATTACCAGTACTGCAGAAGATTCAGAAAATGCGGCAAAACTACTGTTTGAAAAAAGCGTTGATGCTGTATTGATACTTGGTGGTGATGGTACACATAGGGTGGTTGCCAAGGAAATAGGCGATATTCCCATGGCGAGTATCTCTACCGGAACAAACAACGCTTTTCCAAGATTTTATGAAGCAACTTTGATTGGTATGGCGATAGGCTTGTATATAAATGGGATTGTACCAGCAGAGGAAATTTTACATAAAAATAAAACAATACATGTGCGACTAAATGATGATGTAGATGAAATTGCATTGGTTGATGTTGCTATTACCAATGACCAGTGGGTTGGTGCCAGAGCATTGTGGCAAATGGAAAATCTCAAAGAATTGTATCTTACTTTTTGTGAACCATCAGCGATTGGCATGTCTTCAATCGGTGGTTTATTAAAGCCTGTTTCACGGTCGCAACAGAATGGATTGAAAGTTATTACTGCTGCACCTGATAACTGTGAACAAAGCGTTAATTGCCCTATTGCTCCTGGATTGTTTGAAGAAGTCGGAATAGTGTCTTCAGATATTCTGGAGGTGGATGAGCCATGTAAAATTGAAACGCAATATGGCGTTATCGCATTTGATGGAGAGCGCGAAATCGAATTTAAAAAACAAGATGATGTAGTCATCGAGCTAAAGAATGACGGACCTGTAACCATTGATATTAATAAGGCTATCGAAATTGCGGTTAAACAGGGTTCGTTCGTGAAAAAAAAAGATAAATTTTTAAATCAAGAAAATACTGATGTTGTTTATAAGGGAAGTAAAACAAACGAAAAAGTGGTTTCTGTTTAAATTTGTGTCAATCAATAACTAAATAAATATGAAGGGGAGGATGTAGTTAATGTCTGAGTTAAGCAAAAATCAATTACTTGATGCATATCGCATGATGCGAACGATTCGTGATTTTGAAGTTCGCGTACATGATGAGTTTGCAAAAGGTGGTATACCGGGGTTTGTACATTTGTATGCCGGTGAAGAAGCATCTGCTACAGGTATCTGTATGCATTTAAATGATGAAGACCGTATTGCCAGTACGCATCGCGGACATGGTCATTGTATTGCTAAGGGTGTAGATGTCATGGGTATGATGGCAGAAATTTATGGCAAAGAAACAGGCACGTGTAAAGGTAAAGGCGGTTCAATGCATATTGCTGACCTAGATAGAGGCATGTTAGGTGCTAATGGTATCGTTGGTGGTGGTCCTCCATTAATTTGTGGTGTAGGCCTAGCACATAAAATGCGCGGTACCGACGGTGTTGGTATAGCTTTCTTTGGTGATGGCGCGTCCAACCAAGGCACAACGCTCGAAGCTATGAACTTGGCCACAGTATGGAACTTGCCATGCATTTTTGTTGTTGAAAACAACGGTTATGCTGAAACGACCTCCTCGGAATGGTCTGTGTCTTGTGACAGCTATGCAGACCGTGCAGCAGGTTTTGGTATGCCTGGTACTACCTGTGATGGTCATGACTTTTTCGCAGTCTATGAAACTGCCGGTGAAGCAATAAAAAGAGCGCGTTCTGGTGGTGGCCCTTCTTTTATTGAAGTGAAACTTAACCGTTACTATGGACACTTTGAAGGTGATTCGCAGACATATCGTGGTGACAATGAAGTAGAAAAAATCAAGGCCGAAAAAGATTGTCTGATGTTATTCAGAAAACGTGTGACAGAAGCAAATCTGCTTGATGCGTCTGAAATGGATGCAATCGATAAAGAAGTTGCAGAACTTATCGATGAGTCAGTTAAGAAAGCAGAGGCGGCGGCAGAACCATCTGTCGATACGCTCCTTACCGATGTCTATGTTTCATATTAATTATTGAGAAGGATGAATAACAATGGCTAGAAAAATTACATATCAACAAGCAGTGAATGAAGCGCTTGATCAGGAAATGGCACGCGATCCATCCGTTATTGTTATGGGTGAAGACGTAGTTGGTGGTCAAGGTAGTCCGGGTGAAATGGATGCCTGGGGCGGTGTACTTGGTGTGACCAAAGGTCTTTATGCTAAACATGGCGACCGCATTATGGATACACCAATTACAGAATCAGGTTACATTGGTGCGGCTGTTGGTGCTGCAACCTGTGGCATGCGTCCAGTTGCCGAATTGATGTTTATCGATTTTATGGGTGTCTGTCTTGATCAGATCTTTAATCAGGCTGGTAAGTTCAAATACATGTTTGGCGGTAAGGCTGAAACACCTGTGGTTATCCGTGCAATGTACGGTGCAGGGTTTAGAGCTGCAGCCCAGCACTCTCAATGTTTGTATTCAGTCTTTACACATTTTCCCGGTATTAAAGTAGTACTGCCATCAACCCCTTATGATGTTAAAGGTTTATTGATTCAGTCTATCCGTGATAACGACCCGGTAATGTTCCTTGAGCATAAAATGCTTTATACGCTGGAAGGCGAGGTGCCTGAAGAACCTTATACCATTCCTTTTGGCGAAGCGAACCTGGTTCGTGAAGGCGGCGATGTCACAATCGTAGGTTTTGGACGTATGGTGCATCTCGCAGCTGAAGTTGCTGACAAGTTAGCAAAAGAAGGAATTAGTTGTGATGTCATCGATCCTAGAACGACTTCTCCACTTGATGAAGAAACCATTCTGGAAAGTATTGAAAATACTGGTCGATTGGTAGTGGTTGATGAATCAAACCCACGTTGCAGCATGGCGAGTGATATTGCTGAGCTGGCTGCAACTAAAGCCTTCAGTAGTCTTAAAGCTGCTATTCAAACTGTTACTGCACCTCATGTGCCGACGCCATTTGCTGCATCGCTTGAAGATGCCTATATCCCGTCTGTAGATCAAATTGAAGCGGCAGTTAGAAAGGTTCTTAAATAATTTAATTTAAATATTACAGGCTAAGAGGTATCTAGATGTCAGATAGTATTCGAGGGATAACAATGCCGAAATGGGGTTTGTCGATGAAAGAAGGCAAACTACTGGAATGGTCGGTAAATGAAGGTGATGAAATCTCTAAGGGCGATGAAATTGCTGATGTAGAAACCGAGAAAATTGCCAGTGCTGTTGAAGCACCAGCTTCCGGCAAATTGAGAAAGATTGTAACTGAAAATGACACGGTTTATCCGGTTGGTGCATTGTTAGGTGTTATCGCTGATGACAGTGTTTCTGATGATGAAGTAAACGCATATGTGGAAAAATTTCTGGCTGAATTCGTACCACCAGAAGATGATGACGAAGAGGAAGTTTCTGCAAGTGAGTTTATAGACATCAACGGACTCAATATTCGCTATGTTTCAAAAGGCGAAGGAGATGACACCATTCTGTTGATACATGGTTTTGGTGGCGATCTGGATAACTGGCTGTTTAATCATGATGATCTTGTTGCACGTACAGGCAAAAAAGTCATTGCCCTGGATTTACCAGGGCATGGTCAATCTTCGAAGTCTGTCGGTGACGGTAGTCAGGATTTTCTTGCTGATACCGTTATTGCTTTCATGAAAGCTGTCGGTGTAGATAAGGCGCATCTTGTTGGTCATTCAATGGGTGGTGCTGTTGCTCTAAACATTGCTAGTAAGCAGGCAGATATGGTGAATTCGTTAAGCCTTATCTGTTCTGCAGGTTTAGGTAAAGAAATCAATCTTGAGTATCTTGATGGTTTCATCAGCAGTGACAGCAGAAAACAGATCAAGCCATTTTTACAACAACTGTTTGCCGATGTTGATCTTGTGACACGCCAGCTAATCAATAATATGTTGCAGTACAAACGTCTCGATGGTGTGACTGCCGCTCTACAACAAATTAAAGATGGTTTTATTGAAGGTGCTAGTCAGAAAAAACAGTTTAACGATGTGCTTGGAAGTGTAAGCAAGGCAAGCGTTATCTGGGGTGCAAAAGATCAGATTATTCCTGCCAGCCATAAGGACAATATCAGTGGTGGAAATGTTGAAGTGCTTTCAGTCGCTGATGCTGGACACATGGTGCAGATGGAAGCTGCAAAGGAAGTCAATGAAGCGATTGCGAACACTGTTGCTTGATATGGCGGAAAGGAAGACTTACTTAATAAATAAATAGTGAACTGTTCCTCCTCCTCCAGGAAGAGTTTTTCATACAAGTGCTATTACATCACTTGATTACTCCGCCCGCTGTTTTATGACAGCGGGTTTTTTTATCTCAAATTTTCACGCATAGCATCTTTAATTATCGGTCATAATTATTTATTTTAATAAATACAAGTGGTTAGTATTTATTTGTATATCTTATTTTTTGTCTCAAAATTGCTTGATCATGCGAATAGCTAGTTATATGCTAATAGTTGGCGTTTATCTAAACTGCCTAAAAAACTAACTAATCACTAGTGAATTTAAATAAGGGGAAAAACTAAGATGTTCAATAATTATAAAATTATTAAAGCATTTTATGTCGCAGTTCTCTCGCTACTTTTATCTAGCCAGGCTTTTGCTCTGGGTGTAGATGAACTGGCGGGTAGACATATCGGTTATATGGTGACTGATGACATGCTTGCTAATGCGGACAAGGACCCGAATAACTGGCTTCATTATGGTCGCGACCTAGAGCAAACTCGTTATTCACCGCTGTCACAAATTAACAAGAATAATATTGGCGACCTGGTACCAAAGTGGAATCTGTCATTTGGTGTGACTGGCGCACAAGTCAGTCAGGTGATGGCTGTTCATGGCCGTCTTTATGTTACTTCCAGTGAAAACAAGTTATTTGTTCTGGATGGCAACACCGGCGATATTATCTGGAAGTATGAGCATGCTTTACCGGGTGACATCGGACCGAAGCTTTGCTGTAGCTCGATTAACCGTGGCGTTGCCTTGTATAAGGACAAGGTTTTCATGGCGACATTGGATACACATATGCTGGCGTTTGATGCAGCTACCGGTGAGATCGTCTGGAAAAAGAAATTGGGTGACTACAAGACTGGTCAAATCCTGACATCCATGCCAACGATTATCGAAGGTATGGTGACCATCGGTAACGCTGGTGGTGACCTTGGTGCAAACGCAGGTACCTTCTGGGCATTAAATCCTGATAACGGCGAAGAAATATGGAAAACCCATACGGTACCAATGAGTGCCAAAGACCCGATAGCTAAGACCTGGGCTGGTGACTCCTGGAAGTTGGCTGGTGGTACACCATGGTTACCTGCTTCTTATGATAAGGAAACCGGATACATCCTGCTTGGTGTAGGTAACCCTGTACCTGACTTTGACGGTTCTGTTCGCGAAGGTGACAACCTGTATACTGGTTCCACCGTTGCGATTGATGTTAAGACCGGCAAGATCAAGGGTCACTTTCAATATACTCCACATGATGTTTGGGATTATGACGGCACCAACGAAGCTATCGTAATCACTGATAAGAAAGGTCGTAAGGTCTGGGTCCATGCGGATCGTAATGGTCACTTATACAGTATTGATCGTGAAAAATTTACCTGTAACTGGGTAAAAGCGATGCAACGTGTTAACTGGGTAAGCAGTTTTGGTAAAAACTGTCGTCCAAATCCAAATCCTGAAAAAACTCCTACTCGTGGCAAGGAAACGATCGATATCGCTCCTACACTCGGTGGTGGTAAGGAATGGCATCCAGCGTCATACAGTAAACGTACCGGTTATATCTATGTGCCTGGTATCGATATGGCTATGGACCTCGCTGCTAAGGAACAGGAATTCAAACCAGGACAGTGGTGGCTGGGTACCAGCGTAATTCGTCTGCATCCGGGTGCTGGATATTTAAAAGCATTTGATGCGACATCAGGCGATTTGGTCTGGATGCGTTCACAAAGCACTCCTAATACCAGTGGTGTGTTATCCACGGGTGGCGGACTTGTATTCAATGGCGATGCAGAAGGTTTCTTCCGTGCTGTTGATGACGAATCAGGCGAAACCCTGTGGGAATACAACGTTGGCTCTGGTGTACATAGCAACCCGACTACCTTCATGGTTGGTGACACTCAATATGTTGCCATTCTTGTAGGTCCTGGTGGTGGTAGCTTATGGCCATTGGTTTATGGAGAATTTTTCAAAACCAATAACCAAGGTGGCGCACTTTACGTTTTCGCACTACATAATAAATAAGGTAGTAAGTTAACGTTAGTTCTCTATAAAAGGAAAAAGGGGGGGGGGAACTCCCCCTTTTTTTTGATTAAATAATAGAGATAGGTAAATTTGAGGTTGAAGAAATGAAGTACTGGAAAATTATTTTTGTTTTTAGTCTGATAAATGCATTTTCAATAACCAAGTTGTCTGCTTTTGGAGTTGATGCTGCGGCAGCTGAAAATGTAAATGTAGTTGTAGCAGAAAACAGTTCTGCCAATGACGAAAGTGTAAATAGCACAGCTGCATCTTCTGGAACAGATATGGAAGCCCAACACATTGGCAATGCTGAATCTATTGAAGCAGGTCGGCAAACGTATGGTAATACCTGCCTGTTTTGTCATGGCCCAAAAGGCAAGGGCGCAAGAGCACCGACGCTAGTTGAAGGTGGTTTTGTACCAGGTGGTGTAAAAAGTAATGAGTACTTCTTTAGCACAGTGAAATATGGTAAGCCTGGCACGATCATGGGATCGTTTGAAGGCACGCTGACTGAAACACAAATGTGGCAGGTGATTGCTTATTTACGTGACCAAGCAAAACAGGTAGCTGCAAACAAGTAACTAAATCATTCATTAAACTATACCTGTTGAGACAATTTAAAAACAATCTCATTGCACTATTGTTTTTAGCTCTCGGAGTTTGTTCGAATCTATCCTGGAGTGCTGGCACTATTGCCTATAACGAAACTCTGGATGGATTCAAATATCCATTTGCTGTTGACTACTATAAGTTTGAAAGTTTTGGTCAAGACTTAAAAATGGCTTATATGCATGTTAGAAGTCCTATGACTGAAACTAGCTCCAGCAAGCCAACAGCTGTCTTGTTGCATGGTAAAAACTTCTCAGGATTTTACTGGGAAGAGGTTGCGCATTCATTGCAGGACTGGGGTTATGATGTCTTGATTCCTGATCAGATTGGTTTTGGTAAATCCAGCAAACCTGTTAATTTTCAATATTCATTTAGACAATTCGCGCGTCTGACTCATGAATTGCTTAAATCAAAAGGTATAGATAAATTCATTGTTATTGGTCATTCCATGGGTGGAATGTTAGCGATAGAAATGGCTTACCTGTTTCCCAAAGAAGTACAAAATCTTGTTCTGGTTAATCCAATCGGTCTTGAAGATTACGGCTATTATTCAGCGCCAAAGCCATATGAGTTTTTTCTGAATTATGAAAGAAAAAAAACCATAGAAGATATTATCGCTTATCAGAAGAAAAATTATTACGCCGGTCAGTGGGAAGAAAAGTATGAGGCATTAACCAGAATTCATGAGGGTTGGTTAAATGGTCCGGACGCTGAAAAAATTCAGACGGTTAATGCGCTGACTTACAATATGATTTTTTCAGAACCAGCAATATTAAAGGTGCCGGAACTGCAAACAAACATCTCTTTGATTTTAGGCACGCGTGATCGTACTGGTCCCGGGCGTGGTTGGCGCAGTAATGAACTCGACTATGAGCTTGGTCGTTATGATAAATTAGGTAATCATATTAAACAGAAAAATAAAAAAGTAAGACTGTTTGAATTGAATGAACTCGGACATTTGCCACAGATTGAAGACTACAGCCGATTTGAATCTGTCTTGAAAAAATCACTTCAATAGTGGGTGTTAAATGAGTTTTAAATCCTCAAATAGAGTTACCGAAATTTCTGATAGATATGGATTCTTTTTTTTGTTTGATCTGGGGAATCGTTGATGGCTTATGAAGACCTTGGGCAAGGAGTGTATCATATCGATACACAATATATTCGGCCGGGTATGGCGAGTCTGTATTGTGTTGTTCACAATGATGAAGTAGCTATCATTGAAACCGGAACTGCCTATTCTCTTCAATATGTAGAAGCATTTTTAAATGAACTGTCGCTTACTGTAGAACAGGTTAAGTATGTCATTCCGACACATGTGCATCTGGATCATGCAGGAGGGGCGGGTATCATGATGCATAATTTTCCTGTAGCACAATTGGTTATTCATCCGCGCGGTGCTCGCCATATGATCGATCCGAAAAAACTAGTGGCCGCTGCAGAGGCGGTGTATGGAGAAGAGACTTTCAGGAATTTATATGGGGAAATACTGCCTATTGATTCATCACGAGTGATAAGTGCAGAACATGAAACTTCTATCAAACTGAATGACCGTGAATTTATTATTGTAGATACACCCGGGCATGCCTATCACCACTTTTGCGTGGTTGATGAATTTAGCAAAGGTATATTCACCGGCGACACTTTTGGACTTTCTTATCCCGATATATTATTTCGCAATCAACGTTTCATTATCCCAACCTCAACACCCACACAATTCAATCCTGATGCATTACACCAATCGATTGATTTATTGATGTCGTATCAACCAACACAAATGTATCTGACGCATTTTAATCGTTTGTCGGATCCTGCTTCATTAGTTGATCAGCATCATGAGTGGATCGATAAATTTGTTGGCTTAGCCGAAGAGATTCAACCAAAGGATGATGACGGTTTAACAAAAATGAAACGGGGTATGGGAGAGATGTTGCAAGAGAGTTTCGACTTAAGTGATGAAATTATATCGGGACAACTTGCTATGGATATTGATTTAAATTCGAAGGGTTTGGTGTATTGGTATCAAACTCGAGATGTAAACTGAGGTGCCGAAGAAACCCGTAATTTATTAAATAAATGTAAATCAAGGATTCGATATTACCTTTATTGGTTAGACGCACCCAGTACTATACAATATTTCACTACCTAGTCGCTTTACAACAAGAATTATATGCAAAAAGCAGACATTGTCTGTACTACAATAGGGGGTATACTAATGACTACAAAGGCTCAGGATTACTGGAAAGCTAATCTAAGATTGGTGTTAGGATGCATGATTATATGGTTCATTGTATCTTTTGGCTGTGGCATTTTGTTTGTTGATGAACTTAATCAGATTCGAGTTGGTGGTTATAAGCTTGGCTTCTGGTTTGCTCAACAAGGCTCAATCTATACATTTCTAGTACTCATTTTCTTCTATGGATGGCGCATGAATCTTCTCGATAGAAAGTTCGATGTGCATGAAGACTAAAAAATAGGAGAACATGATGGAATTACAAACACTCATATATTTATTTGTTGGCGGGACATTCGCTCTCTATATTGGCATTGCTGTTTGGGCTAGAGCTGGAAGTACCGGCGAATTCTATGTTGCGGGCAAGGGCATAAACCCAGTCGCTAACGGTATGGCAACTGCTGCTGACTGGATGTCTGCAGCATCCTTTATTTCCATGGCAGGTCTTATTGCATTTAAAGGTTACGATGCCTCGGTATATCTCATGGGTTGGACCGGTGGTTATGTGTTACTGGCCATGTTATTGGCGCCTTACCTAAGAAAATATGGAAAGTTTACAGTGCCAGGATTCATCGGTGACCGCTACTATTCAAATACGGCACGTTTGGTTGCTGTGATATGTCTTATTGTCGTCTCGATTACCTATGTAATTGGTCAAATGAAAGGTGTCGGTGTGGCATTTGGTCGTTTTCTGGAAATTGATTTTGAACATGGCGTTATGTTCGGTATGGGTATCGTTTTTATCTATGCAGTACTTGGCGGCATGAAAGGCATTACCTACACACAGATCGCCCAATACTGTGTACTGATTTTTGCTTACACGGTGCCGGCAATATTTATCTCCTTACATCTTACTGGTAATCCATTACCTCAATTAGGACTAGGTAGCACACTAGCCGATGGTGGTGGGCTTCATCTTCTGGATAAGCTTGATAGTACTCTTATCGATCTTGGTTTTGCCGAGTATACGGCGCGGAAAGGAACGACATTTAACATGGTGCTACTGACGATGTCGTTAATGATTGGCACGGCAGGATTGCCACATGTAATCGTTCGTTTCTTTACTGTGCCAAAAGTGCGTGATGCACGTCGTTCAGCTGGTTGGGCATTATTATTTATTGCCATTCTTTACACATCTGCACCAGCCGTTGGCGCGATGGCGATATATAATTTTATTAAAACCGTTCAAGTCGAAGAAGTCGGCAGCCCAGATGGCAATTTAGTCTACGAAGAAAGACCGCAATGGTTTAAAACATGGGAAAAGACAGGTTTGCTGAAGTTCGAAGACAAAAACGGTGATGGTCGTATTCAATATTACAATGACCAAAATGCTGAGTATGAGTCGCAAGCTGCCGAATATGGTTGGCAAGGCAATGAAATGGTCAAGGTTGATCGCGACATCATGGTGCTTGCTAATCCTGAAATTTCAAAACTGCCAAACTGGGTGATTGCGTTGGTTGCGGCAGGAGGCTTAGCCGCAGCATTATCAACGGCCGCCGGTTTATTGCTCGCAATAGCATCTGCAATATCTCACGATCTGGTTAAAGGCATGTTAAGACCGAATATCAGTGAGAAGAGTGAACTCATGGTTGGTCGATTGGCCATGACTGGCGCAATTCTGTTAGCGGGTTATTTCGGTATGAATCCGCCCGGATTTGCTGCACAAGTGGTTGCACTTGCATTTGGTCTTGCGGCTTCATCTATCTTCCCGGCATTGATGATGGGGATCTTTCTCAAGGGTATAAATAATAAGGGTGCGATTGCAGGTATGCTTACCGGTTTGCTTAGCACGCTTATTTATATCTTCTGGTTCAAAGGATGGTTCTTTATTCCTGGAACAGAGATGCTACCGAATACAGCGGAATATTGGCTCTGGGGAATACAGCCAGAATCATTTGGTGCTATCGGTGCATTAATTAATTTTGCTGTTGCGATCTTTGTATCTGCGATTACCGATGATCCACCTGAACATATTCAGCATTTGGTTGAACATATTCGTGTCCCAAGAGGTAGTGGTACGGGCATGGATCACTGATATGTTTACAATGCTCTAATTTAACGAGGCAATAATTATGTACAGTTTCAATCGTCGCCGGTTTGTAAAGGCATCGATAGTTAGCAGCTTTCTGGCGTTGTTTTCGAAAGATAGCTTGGCTGGAACGGTCACTCCACCGGAAATTGAGGGACCGTTTTATCCTCTTACACCACAGAAAGATATGGACTTTGACTTAACTTCTGTGATTGGCAGAGAGGGGACAGCACAAGGTCAGGTCGTATTTATAGAAGGTCAGGTTGTCGATCAAAATTCAAACCCTGTTGAAGATGCAACAGTTGATATCTGGCAGGCAAATGCAGCTGGTCGTTATCGACATCCACATGACACAAACCCTGCGCCTCTTGATCCGGATTTTCAGGGTTGGGCGATTGTGCAAAGTGGTAAGCAAGGCAAGTTTAAATTTAAAACGATAGTGCCTGGCGCGTACCCAGTAAACAAGGATTGGACTCGTCCACCACATATCCATTTTAAAGTGTCGAAACGTGGGTACTCGGAGTTGACGACTCAAATGTATTTTCCGGCGAATGAACTAAATAGTACTGATATTTTGCTGCAGGCAAAATCGAAGAACGAACAGCAACTGATGATTGCCAGAACGGTTTCAGAAAGTCCATTTACTCTTGAATACATAATTACATTGGGTTCGGCATAAATACGTTTTAAGTATTCAATACATTTTATTGCACAGCATTGTCTAGTAACAAAGCGCAATAGAACGAATAGCTAGCGGAGGAATGTTATGAGCAAGTTCATTTTGACATCTTTAGTAGCCTTTACAGTTTCATTTACCAGTGGGCTAGTAAATGCTGACTCTATTAACGTGCCTGATGGTATGGCATTTGATATTCCTTACGGGACAGCGATTGATTTAGAAACGGCGAAAAAACTGACTGCCGCAGTTGAGGCAAAGGCAAGCAAACATCGCTGGAAATTAAATATTGCAGTCGTCGATCAAAATGGCGATCTGGTGCATTTTTCACGTATGGATGGTGCTCAACTTGGTTCGATTAATATTGCTCAGGGAAAAGCACGCACGGCGGCGCGTTATCGCCGTGATACCCGCTTCTTTTTTAATGCATTTGAAGCAGGTCGTACATTTATTGGAACACTTGATCCAGAGCTTATTGCTTCGGCTGGTGGCTTACCATTAATCCAGTCAGGTAAGTTAATCGGTGCAATTGGTTGTAGTGGTGCTTCGGGTGATCAGGATGATGCAGCTTGCCAGGTAGCGGTCGATTTGATTAATCAGTAGATGCTCACATTTAATCTCTAACAAAGAAGAAAATAAGCAAGATTATTAAATTAGAAGCGCCGAATTAGAGCGCCTATTTGCAAGATTGATTGCAAATACTCAATGCTGTTTGGCGGGGTGATTTATGTTATAAATGTCGCCCTGTAATATCGGTTCGGGAAAAATATAAAATGTTCAAAATTAGACACACCATGCCAAACACAATGATTGCTGCACACTTCGCAGCATTGTTATTAATCGGTCAAGGTGCAATTGCTGCTGGTAACGATAGAGTGCTATATCAGGATGCACAAGATTACGTGAAAATTGTTAGACAGGATGAACGCAGCATCCCGAATGAACACCCATTTTCTATTGGTGAAGAGGAAATTATCAGCTTGCTTTCACCACTGACCTACAAAAAGAAATCTTTTTTGGGAATTGGCGGTGGCGGACGTGAACCGATATTTGAAAGGAGACAACTGGAAAGACTAAGCGTTTATCTGAGTCAGGGATTGAAAGCAGCAAATAGATATCAGGATGTTGTGTTTGCAATGTCCGGGAGCAAGAAAAAATTAATGGGCAGTGAGACATTGGTTACCAGCGGGCGAATATTCATATCAGCTGGTCAATTAAATATTATTTTTGGTTATATTGATCTTGATTATGATGCTTACCTCGATAGTAAGGACCATATTGCCTACATTGAAAGAGGCCGTTCAGGCGAGAACACCGCTCATTACCGCGAAGTAACTGCCGAACTGACAAGAGCTCATCCGGTGGAAGCGGGTCAGCGAAAAAGCGGTCGTAGTAAAGTCGAGGTATCCAGTAATGGGGGGCAGTTAGTCAGTGCAAAACGCAAAGATTGGCTAATGATTACTCTGGGAGAAAGAACTGTCGCTGACAAAGCCGCGATGGAGCAAATCCAGCAGGCGAATGATAGTGTCGAACAAATCCGCGCCCGACATGAGGGCAAATTCAGAGACGATTCTCAGTATCAATCAGCTCGACAACCGGTAAGACAAGAGTTCAAAGACACTAAAACATTGGACGAAAGGTTGGAAAAACTTAAGGAATTGCGTGAAAAGGAACTGATTGACGATGCAACCTATCAGAAAAAACTCGAAGACCTCATGAGCGAGCTCTAATAATTTTTAAACATATTTATAGATAGCGGTTAGTCAGGTGGGCTGGCTGACCGTTTTTCATTTTTATTTCCACTACTAAATCTTCATCAGAAATAGCTCAGAACTCAACTCGTTCACGTTGCAATAATAATACGATGGTGAATTTCGGAAATAAGGTAAAATTTGGGCTTATTTCGAATTTTTAATTTAAGTTTGGCACGTAAGTATAGATAAATATGAGCTAAATACTTTTAAATAAATGAAACAATATGCGATACAAGCAGCATAATTATGAGACAAAGAGAGATATCAGCTTGTTGTTATATTACAACATAACTGTTGTAAAAAGATTTATTTGTTGTTTTTTTTTTGCATAAAGTCTGTTACTATCCTTTTTGCCCTTAATTAGTGATTAGCTAAATAGGTGTAAAAAAGTAATTAATTAATTAATTAGACACAATAAAGATATTAAGAGGATATTTATAATGAATACATCCAAATTAAAAAGTCTTGCTGCAGCGGTTGCGCTTTCATGTGCATCAACTGGCGCAATGGCTGATATGACTATCGCTGAAGCGGACGACGGTACTAAACTGTCTATGTTCGGTATTATTGACGTAGGTGTTCTTTATCAAGATAAATTCACCGCGCAAGCAGAAGACACTTTGCAAATTGAATCAAGTGGTATGCGTCAATCAGTATTCGGTTGGAAAGGTAGCCGTCCAATGTTCAATGGCAGCACCGTATTCTTCAACTTAGAAGCTCACTTCGATATCGACTCTGGTATGTTCCATAATACCGCTGACGATTTACGTGGCGCAGATGCTGATGATGAAAGTGGTAATCTGGCTTTCCGTCGTCAAGCTAACCTGGGTATGACAGGCGATTGGGGTACCGTGATCGTTGGTCGTCAATATGGTCCTGCTCTGTTAGCTCATCTGGCTTCTGAGCCACGTGTATTTAGAGAAAACTTCTCTAATCTGTACGCTTGGGCTTACACTCAGTTATTCAATGATATTAATGCTGCCAATGCTGGTGGTCGTAACACCAACAACGACGTTGGTATCTTCATGAAGAACTCTGTTCAATATCGCAACAACCTCCAAGGTCTGGACTTCGGTATTCTGTACTCTTTTGGTGGTGTTGAAGGTAGTCTTGAAGATAACAGCATCCTTGCTCTTGGTGCTTCATACCCAATCGGTAACGTTACTCTGACCGGTTCTTGGCAACAAATGAAAGACCAGCAGACTGGTAACTCACTTACCGATCACTGGAGTGTAGGTGCTGCTTATAAAATGAATGACTTCACTTTCAGAGCAAACTACATGGATGCTAAAAACGAAACTCAAGCCGGTGTAGACGTTCTTGACTTCTCTGGTCTTGGTCTTGGTGTTGAATGGGCATGGAATGAAAAGAACGCGCTCATCGTTGCTTACTACAACAACGAAGACGACACTAACGCTGGTGGTACCGGTGGCAGTGCTGAAACCGATTCATGGGTAATCAGCAACGACTACTTAATTGCTCCATCTACCACTCTGTACAGCGTGTTATCAGTTGTTGATGTAGACGCCAATGCAGGTACAGTTGCTAACTTCGCAACTTCAATTGTGGCTAATCCAGCTCCAGTTGGTGAAACCACTACCTTCGTTAACGTTGGTGTGAACTACCAGTTCTAATTGAGTTGTTCGAAATTTGGCTACTACCGTATGGTAGTGGCCATTTTCATAAAAAAAACCAGGCATTGCCTGGTTTTTTTTATGTTCTACTCAAAAATCATGTCAGTCGTCAATCAAATGACCCCTGATAGATCATTTTATCGTGTGCGAATTCCGATAAGTTAGCTTGAGCATATCGAACTGGAAAAATTAAACGAGAGATCGTTCATGTGAATTTTGAGTGCTTCAGCTTTGCGTCACATATTTACAAAACTGTCGTTTCAACACTGAGACGTGAATTTGGTTTTTAATCAGTACTTCTATTTGGTCATTTTTTTCGTTTATTATTTTTCGCTCAAAAATGTTGCGGTGAAGCAATTTCCCCCTGAAAATTAAGCTCTAAATGTTTTTTTTTCTGGAAGCTCTGTTTTGAATCGTCTATGCTTTATGCAGATGCTATGTATAAGACAAATAATGATCGAACAGCATCTTTAGAATAAATAAATGATTAGTTGGGGAGTGTTTTATGATTAGTGGTAAAGTAAAGTGGTTCAGTGAATCAAAAGGTTATGGATTCATCGAGCCTGAAGGAGGTGGCGAGGATATTTTTGTACATTTTTCATCAATAAAAGCAGAAGGTTTCAAAACATTGAATGAAGGACAAAGTGTTACTTATAATGCAGAAAAAGGTCCTAAAGGAATGCATGCAGTAGAAGTAGAGCCTTCCTCATAAAATTCAACTGAAATTATTATAAAGCCCTGCATATTTTGCGGGGCTTTTTTATTTTACGCCTTCCAGCATCCACTTTTCGTTATTACTCAGGGCGTTATTTAAAGGGCTATGATCCATAAACGTTATTAAATGAAATGATTTTAATACTCAGTTTATGTAAACCTGAACGATTTGAACAACTTGAGTTATATATAAGAAACGTGATTATATTGTAATTAGTATGACAAAGCGGAGACTTTTTGATGGCAACATGGGAACAGATATTACTAGGTATAGCGGCAGTTATAATGCTGTTTTTCTTCTGGCCAGGCATAAGAAAAATGCTGAAACAGAGCCAGCAAGCCGAAAATAAGGATTGGCAAGGTGCATTAATGCCCATAGGTATTGTAGTTATATTTGTTATTCTAATGATTATAGTTGCACGCTCCTGAATGATTCAGGAACATTCTCCTATTTCCATATTCAAAAATAATTCACAAAATAATTCACAAAATAATTCACAAAAGAACTCTCATGTATAGTGCATTTTCTGTGAGCATGAGAAAATAAGATTTAATTAAGTATGTCGTATCGCGATTCGAGGTAAAAATGAAACGTTTTATTTATACAAATATATTAATGGTAATGATGCTATTTGGTTTGGTGTCAGTAACACATGCGGAAGAAGAAGAGTTACTCACAGCGGGAGAACTGAAAACCAATTGTGATAAAGCTGCCAGTCCAGGAGCTCCAAGTAATTTTTGCATGAAGTATGTGGGTGATTTTGTCTTAATGATGATGGCCATGCAACAAGCAGAACAAAGCCCGCCAGTATTTTGTATCAATCCACAAGCAAATAGTCTTCAGTCGGTGACTGTAAAGGTACATGGCTATCTCCGTGCTAACTCATCTCGAAGAGCTGAACCCGCGCAGGATTTAGTACTGGAAGCCTTAAATAAGAATTACCCCTGCTCGTTGAGTAGCAGCACCTAACATGACTGCCGTCGCGCAAAAAAAAAAATACGATCACAATAAACTGCATAAACGGCTGCGCCGAAATGTTGGTCAGGCTATTTCAGATTACAATATGATTGAAGAAGGAGACCGGGTAATGGTGTGTTTATCCGGTGGTGCGGACTCCTATACTATGCTCGATATTCTTATGAGTATGCAGCGTACGGCACCAGTTAATTTCGAATTGATTGCTGTCAATCTTGATCAAAAACAGCCGGATTTCCCAGAACATATATTACCCGAATATCTCACTGAACTGGGTATCAAGTTTCATATAATTGAGGAAGATACTTATAGTGTGGTGAAGCGCGTTATCCCGGAAAATAAAACCTACTGTGGGTTATGCTCGCGTTTACGCCGTGGTGTCTTATATCGAGTTGCAAAAGAAGAAGGTTATACCAAGGTCGCACTGGGTCATCATCGTGATGATATTATTGAAACATTATTTCTGAATATGTTTTACGGAGGGAAATTAAAATCAATGCCTCCCAAACTGAAAAGTGATGACGGGGAAAATATTGTCATCAGACCTTTGGCGTATTGTGCAGAAAAAGATATTAAAGCGTATGCCGAGGCAAAGGTATTTCCAATAATTCCATGTAATCTTTGTGGTTCACAGGATAACCTTCAGCGTCAAGCAATCAAGGCAATGTTAAATGAATGGAGTCGTACATATCCGGGCAGGGTAGAAACGATATTTACCAGTGTGCAAAATATTGTACCTTCACATCTGCTGGATACGTCTGCCTACAACTTTATTAATTTTGAAGAGAATAAAGCAGTATCACCTGATAGTGCCGCTTGGTTGCTTGGTGATCGCGACGAATAATAGCTGCTTGTAGTTAATGGAAAACTTTTCAACTCTTCAGCAAATTTTTATCTGGGCAATTCCAGTTTTGTTTGCGATAACCCTGCACGAAGTCGGACATGGTTATATTGCCAAATTATTAGGTGACCCGACTGCTGCAGAGAGAGGACGTTTAAGCCTTAATCCTCTAAAACACGTTGACCCAATGGGCACTGTCGTTATGCCATTAGTTGCTTTTTTTCTAAGCGGCTTTGTCTTTGGCTGGGCAAAACCGGTGCCAGTGGATTGGAGTAGATTGAAAAACCGTAAACGTGATATTGCATTGGTAGCATTGGCAGGACCGGGAGTCAACCTGATCATGATTGGTATCTGGATTGTGTTAGCAATGTTGTTTATGGACGGCGCTAATCAAAATAATATGTTTGCAATCATCATTATACTAATGGCGTGGGCAGGCATCATTATTAATAGTTTATTGATGATTCTGAATCTTTTTCCATTACCACCATTGGATGGCAGTCGAGTGTTATATGCCTTATTGCCGGATAAATGGGGAGCTAAATATTTACAGATTGAACCTTATGGGCTGATTATTTTAATCTTACTACTGGTATCTGGCATCCTGTTCAAAGTATTGGGGCCTGTTCTGACAGGCGTTCAAACATTTTTATTCCAATTGATCATGCAGTGATCTGGCGATTGGTTTACAAGCTTAAAAAGCTGTATCAATACGGAAGCAGATTGTCTAATCAAACGTATTGCTTATGAAATGTCGAATAATGCCGGTATTGAATTACAAATACTGATGATTCATCGTGTTGCTCTGGACAAATAGGCGTGGCCAAGAATTTAATCTAATTTGTGATGTCTAACTACGTTAATAGGAATTTTACCATGCGATTAATCTATTTCTTAATATTCATTTTCCCTCTTTCAGTACATGCAGTTGAATATGATGCTGTATATGACGCTTATATAAATGGTGATTATGAGACGGCATTTGTGGGTTTTTCTGAACTGGCCGATAAAGATTATATGAGGGCACAATTCTATCTGGGTGAATTATATCGTGAGGGGAAGGGTGTAGAACAGGATTATGCTAAATCATTAGAGTGGTATAAAAAAGCAGCAGAACATGGTGAGCCAAAGGCAATACATAATGTTGCGATATTTTATCATAATGGCATTGTAGTTGAACGCGATTTTACTGAGGCAGCGTTATGGTATGAAAAAGCCGCAGAAAAAGATTACACCCCTTCCATGGCCAATGTTGCCAAACTTTATTATAAGGGTGACGGTATTAAAGAAGATAAAGCGCGTGCATTATATTGGTGGAAACGAGCTGCTGAATTGGGTAGTAAAGGTGCACAACATAATATGGGCTTGATGTACATAACTGGGCAGGCTGGATTAGAGCAGGATTTTGTTCAAGCAGCAAAATGGTATCGTAAGGCAGCAGAACAAGGATCGAAAGAGGCGCAAAATAGTTTAGGCACTATGTATTTTGAAGGTAAAGGTGTAGAGAAGGATTTAATCAAGGCCTATGGTTGGTTCAGCCTTTCTGCAGCCGCAGATTTCGAACAAGCAAAACTCAATATTATAATTGTTGAAAAAAATTTCAACGAAGTCGAAATGCTTGACGCAAAATCAATAGCAGACGAGTATCTATCTAAATATATCGTCGATAAGTAATTTATTGGAGTAGTTAGTTGTTTAATAAAATTTTAGTTTTAGTTTTTTGTTTATCGATATCATTCTATATAAATGCAGAAGAATGGGATCAACAAAGCAAACAAGCCATGATCAATGGTTGCACTTTTTCATTAATCAGTTCAACTCAAAGAGATTTTGAACAACGTGTTGTTGAATCTGGTAATCCGGATGCAAAGTTCCCCAGAGATCTAATTGAACCTTCCATGGCAATATTATGTGGTTGTGTTGTTCGCCGAGCAGAAAAAGAACACAGTTATGAAGATGCAGTAAATAATCAACAAATCTTTATGCCTTATATTCAGGAAGCCTTTAGTGGTGGCGAATGTATGCCTAAGGGTCCGCTGAGCAATATGATGGGCTACGATCAATAATTATTCCTTGATAGCCTTGTTCAGAATAATGGTTTGAGTTGTTTTATTCTTTCTGATCTTCATATTCAATAACTCAACACTAACCGAGAACGCCATCGCAAAATAGATGTAGCCTTTCGGCACATGTACATCGAAGCCTTCGACCATAAGCGTTAAGCCAATCATCAATAGAAAAGATAACGCCAGCATCTTGAATGTCGGGTTCGCATCAACAAAATCACTAATCGGTTTTGCTGCTTTCATCATGACCCCAACTGCAATAATAACGGCGATTACCATAATCGCTAGTTGATCAACCAAACCGACTGCCGTAATCACTGAATCGAGTGAGAAGACAATATCCAGCACCGCAATCTGACCAATCACCACGGCAAAACTACTTTTTGTCATATTGCCCTGTTTATCAGTTTCAATGACTTCAAGACTATTATGAATTTCATGAGTGGATTTCAGCATCAGGAATAAGCCACCGGTAATCAGTATCACATCACGTCCCGAGATTTCATTACCCATCATGGTAAACCAGGGTTCAACCAGCTCCATGACCCAGACAATGCTGAATAACAAGGCAAGACGAAACAACATGGCAAGCGATAAGCCAATCTGTCGTGCTTTTTGGCGTTGAGATTCGGAGAGCCTGCCGACAAGAATGGAAATGAAAATAATATTATCGATGCCCAGCACAATCTCAAGTAATACTAGTGTGCTTAATGCAATCCACGCTTCTGGGCTAGCGATCCATTCGAACATAGTCATTCCCCTGTTTGTATTGGTTAATTAGATATAGCATAACGATGAAATGACATTAGTAGCAAACTATTCAAGAAGATGAAGATTGTCGATTTAAAAATCTATCCCGAACATATACCGCAACTTGCGGAGTGGCATCATGCGCAATGGAAGGCGATTAATCCTGGGCAAACAATGAAACAACGCATTGAAAAGATGCAGCAGTATTTGAATGATGAGTTTGTGCCAAGTACTTTTGTCGCGATAGAGCATGATATTGTAAAAGGTTCAGCCGCGATTTTGGAGTGAGATATGAAGATAGAAGGCTGTACACCTTGGTTAGCCGGTGTGTATGTAGATGAGCCGCATCGCAATCAGGGTATTGGTTCGGCATTAGTCATATATGCAATGGGGTAGGCAAAATTAAATAATATTGAAAAATTTTATTTATTCACGTCGGATCAGGCAAACTTCTATAGCCGTTTAGGTTGCAGATCATATCAGTGGAGCCTTATTATGGCGAGGTAGTGACAATTATGGTCTATGATGTTAACACCAATTAAAAAAGGATAACCAAAATGTACACAGCATTGTATGCATCTATTCTCGCAGGTTTAATCTGCAAACTTTCATTAAATGTCATTAAGGCACGCCGAAGCAATAAAGTGCTATATGCCGATGGAGATTGTCATGAATTAATTATTGCACGTACGGCACAATCGAACGCAGTTGATTATATCCCGATGGCAATATTGTTATTGCTGTTGCTGGAACTAAATGGTGGACATGTCTTATTAGTGAACGCGATCGGTATCATCTTTGTAATAGGTCGATTTATACATGCGAAAGGAATAGTAAGCGAAAACCTGAAAGGTAGAGTACTGGGGATGCAAATAACGATTAATTTGTTTATCGCATTGATTGTTTCGAATATCGGATATTTAGTTTATTCGAAAATTTTTTAAGTTAATGCCCTATAAAAAATATAAATCATTACATGAATGAGCTTAAAGAAAAAATTATAAAATTGTTAACTTAATACGACTTTACTCTTGAAATAAAAGTCGTTCGTGAAATGCAGCTATTAGGTTTTTTAGCAACTTATCATGACCATATTTCTGATCTATTCTCTTGTGTAGTTGAATAAAATAAATGGCTCCCAGAACAGATAGTTAAATAATAAATAACTCAATATTAAGATTTAGTATTTTCCAACTCATCCCATCTCTCAATTGCTTTTTCCAGTTCATCATTCTTTTTCTGTAACTCATCTAATACAGGTTGTTGTTTATTATAATCCTGCTCGTAAAAGTCACATGCTTGTGTTTGTTCTACTAATTCTTTGATTGCCTGTTCTAGCTTTTCGATCTTGTCGGGCAGGGCATCAAGTTCACGTTGCAACTTATAACTTAGCTTGGCTGGTTTAGCTGACGTATCATTTTTTTTCTCTTCCTGTTTTTGTTTTTTCTTTAATGGGTTATCCATTTCTGCCAACTGTCTGCCGCGTTTTTGCCAATCGCTAAAGCCGCCGGCATAGAGTTTGATATTGCTATGATCCTCAAATACTAGAATAGAACTCACCACATTATCAACAAACTCTCTATCATGGCTAACGATAATCAATGTGCCGGTATAATCTGTTAGTCTATCTTCTAGTACTTCCAGTGTTTCCACATCCAGATCATTCGTCGGCTCGTCAAGGACTAACAGATTACTGGGCTTGATTAATAGCTTGGCAAGGATGACGCGGTTCCTTTCACCGCCGGATAAGACTTTCACTTTAGTCATGGAACGTTTGGGTGAAAACAAAAAACCACGTAGGTAACCAATTACATGACGTTCTTTACCATTGATTTTTATATAGTCACCACCTTCACCAATGATTTGCGCAATGGTTTTTTCCGGGTCAAGAGAGCGTTGCAATTGATCGAAATAGGCAACTTCAATATTGGCACCGATTTTTACTGTGCCGGAATCAGGTGTAATCTCGCCAAGTAATATTCTAAGTAAGGTGCTTTTACCGACACCGTTATTACCAACCAATCCAATACGGTCACCTCGCATGATCTTCAATGATAATTTATCGATAAGTTTATTTTCGCTATAACCATGTGAAATATTATAGGCTTCAACAACTTTTCTGCTGGATTGTTCAGCCTCTTCAATATGTATTCGTGCCTGTTGTTGCGGCTTTAGGCGTTTACTGACTTCATCGCGCATTGCCATTAATGCACGTACACGTCCTTCGTTTCTGGTTCGCCTTGCTTTAATGCCTTGTCGAATCCAGGCTTCTTCCTGTTCCAGTTTTTTATCGAACAAGGCATTTTGTTTATCTTCTGCTTCCAATGCCCTCTCTTTATTTATCAGATAATCATTATAAGTTCCGGGCCAACTAGAGAGTCTGCCACGATCGAGTTCGATAATACGCGTGGCTAGTCGTTGTACAAAAGCACGGTCATGGGTAATAAATATGACAGCACCCTGATAATTATTGATTCTATTTTCCAGCCAGCTAATGGTGCTGATGTCCAGGTGGTTGGTCGGTTCATCGAGTAATAATAACTGCGGATTGTTAACGAGTGCTTTACCCAAGGCAACGCGACGACGCCAGCCACCGGAAAGTTCGGTAAGTGTTAGTTCAGCAGGCAAGTCGAGTTCGGAGATTATAGACTGCACTCGTAGGTCAATATGCCAGCCACCTTCAGCCTCGATTTGTTGTTGCAGATCTTGCATTTCACGCATTTTGATTTTTTCGTCATCCAACTGTTTTTCCGAGAGTTGTTCGAACTTATTGATTAAGGCTTGAAGATGAGAAAGACCTTCTGCGACATATTCTGTGACTGTTTTATTGGAATTATCAGGCAGTGATTGCTCCAGCTGTGAAATCCGAAGATGTGATACTTTAACAATATCACCACTATCCGGTTGTAGCTGATTATCAATAATTCTGATCAGCGTAGATTTGCCTGCGCCATTACGCCCAATCAAACACACGCGCTCACCAGTTTCGATCGACAGATCGATATGATCAAGAACACGTTGGTCGCCGAGCTCAAGCGAGATGTTATCTAAGGTAATTAGAGGCATAGACTACGTTGGTAAAATTTGCGCGGATTATATATGAAATGTAGTCCGACTTCAGGATTTGTCATCCCTCGCTTTCATGTTAATTTAGGCATTCCAGTCATAAAAGTGAGTAGTGACATGCTAGATAAGATCTTCAAGATGCAAACCGAATTAAATGACTATGTATTTGCCAAAAACCAATTAAAAGATACTGACGGTCGGGATTTATCCATGAGCATAATTATTCAGGCAGCGGAAAATAATCAGTTTTCGGTTAATCATTTACCTAATCAATGGCTAGCAAGCTACTCAAAAGCCATGCGCGAAGAGCTTAATGAACTGGATGAGGAGTTACTCTGGAAATGGTGGAGTAAGGATGATATTGATATGCAGAATATTCGTGTGGAGTTGATCGATATTTTGCATTTTCTTGTATCGGCAATGATGTGCGCCGGATTGGATGCCGAAAAAGTGTATGATATTTATCAACAGAAACATGCAGTCAATCTGAAACGTCAGGACTCTAATTATAATAAGATAGATAAAAATGAAGATGATAATCAAACCATAGAATAATTTATTTTTAGCATCAAAATGATGGTTACCATAGTGATATCTATTGTTTCAGTATTGGCAAGTATCTATATTGCCAGTAATAGATCAGTGGTTAGCTAAATTTGTTGTATTGATAGTGGCATTTGATGTGCCTATGAATTTTTAGGTGCAGATAATAATAAACTAGAAAAAATTACGTAGCCGAATCGTATTGTTTTCACCACTATAAATAAGATTGTTGTAAGAATAACTATTCATCATATTCTTTCTCGACATCTCGACGACTTTAAGAATATTTTCAATAATGACATCGGGTGCATCGGTATAAACCTGATGACCACTATCTTTAATAATTTCCTGCCAGGAATGTGTAGTTAATGACAATAAATCCTTTTGCATTAACTGCCATTGTTGTTCGAGTTCTACACCATCAATAATCGGGAGTTGTATTTTTCCTCGCGATATTACAGCTAAAGGAATATTTGGCATTGGTCCCAGAGAACTCACTTGTTGTGCACTGGTAGCAAAGCCCGCTAATTCACTCATTTGAGCTACAGTTGCTTTACGGCTGGCATTAAGTAGATACCATTGTCTCTCAAATTTGTTCATCCACTCGGGTGGTGCCTCTCGTCTGGAAATTTTAAGTGGCTCATCTTTATGTTGCTTATCAAGTTTAGCCAGTCTCTCTATCTGTTCTGGATGGGATGAATCGACTAATACTACCCCTACTGTTATGTCCGAATATGTCGTTGCAAAATAACGTGCTGTAAAGCCACCAAAGGAGTGACCTACTAATATATAGGGTGGTGGTATTTCTGCCTCAAATAACAATCGATTTAGTTCGTAACTGATTTGTGCAGTTGTTCGTTCGCCCGGACCTGTATTACTCCAGCCGTAGCCTGCACGATCATAAACACATACTCGTACGTCACTTGATAATTGTTTTGCCAGTTTATACCAGTTTGCTGACGAATCACCCAGACCGACATCAATTAAAACTGTTGGCGATGAATTACCGAGACAATCGATATACATAACCTGACTATCGATATAAACAAATTTTCCCGGTGGACGAAATGGTTCATCTGCCTGCGTGGAGGTAAGCGAAAGCAAACATAAAGTAATTAATACAATTCGCAAATTTGTTAGACAGAACATGATTAAACTTTTAAGCCTTCAGCTTTAACCACCTCAGTTAATGCTTCTTCCATAATTGCTCTAGCATGTCCGGTCATTTTGCCAAGTTGCGCATGTAGCTCTGCATCTTTTAAGCCACGGTTTTCGCATTGTTCACTGTAAATCTCGAATTGCACTAGTTTCAGTATCAACGTCGATAAATGTTGTGGGCATTCACACTTGATGGTACTGGATAATGATGAAAGCTGAATTAATTCCTTGTTTGTATAATGTCGTCTTGGGGCAGGGCTCTCAATCGAGGTTAATTGAGTAATTTGTGTTTTTGTTTGTGGATGTTCTGAGAGTTGATTGATTTCTGTGCGTAGATGCTCTACGGTCACCGGTGCTGGCACAAGGTGATAGCGTGAAGAACTTAATAAGCGTTTGGCAGCACTGTTGGTAAAGCCATACACTAGTATAATATTTTTTGCACCTGATTGTTTATAAAGCTGATCAATTTCAGAGATCTGTTCTTCCTGTACAGTAGGATATTCAACTACAAGGATATCGATAGGTTTATCATCATTGCTCTTATAAAACTCTTCTTCAGTATTGTATAAACCGTCAATAGTAAATAATTCATTATCGGATTGATGATGACTTAGCTGTAATGATAGTACATCGCCGATCACAACTACACGGCTGCCGCTTTTGTTTTTTCTACTTGTTTGATTATTCTTTATTCGGGAATTATTTTCATCGTGTAAATCAAGACGTTCAACTAATTCAACATTGGATAAATTAGCAATGCTGCCTATAGAGTGTCCTCGATCAACAAGCATTTTAAGTAATGTTAAGCGGTTTATATCTCCACGTTGATAAAGTCGATCAGCATTGTTTGAACGTATAGGTTCAACAACACTGTAACGCCGTTCCCATATACGAAGCGTATCTACGGGTATGTTAGTGATTCTTGAAACAGCTCCTATTTTGAATGCTGTTGCAGCTCTGGTTGTCTCTGTAATTTTCATAGACATGCTATGTTTCCTCTAAGTTAACTATTAAACAATTTAGACAAAGCATCGACTAAAATCAATGTAGAGCATGTTAAATCCCAAAAACATAGACAAAACATGTATAATTCATTGAATATAAAAGATATTGTTTATCTTATTGTCTAAGACAAATAAATAGTTAGTCAAAGAATACTTCAATACATAATTCATAATAAATTTTAATTTTGTGTCTGCTGACAGTTTAGAATAGGGGTATTTATCAATTGTTTCCGAATATAAATAATACAAACATGGATATACAAAATCTGATTCGCTCACGTCGTACGATACATGATTATGTGTCGGAAGATTTCATATCAAGAGATGATATTAAATCGATTATTGAAACAGCATGTTGGGCGCCGAATCATCATTTAACCGAGCCATGGCATTATTATCTATTGGGTCAAGAAACTATAGATGAAGTTTGTGAATTAAATCGAAGTATTTTGCTTGAGACAAAAGGAAAAGAAGTCGCTGAAGAGAAAACAGAGCGTTGGAAAAAGATACCTGGCTGGTTAGTCGTGACTTGCAATAAATCGAATGACCAACTACGTTTCATGGAAGACTATGCAGCTTGTGCCTGCGCCATGCAAAATATTATGTTGTCGCTGTGGGAGAAAGGGTTTGGCTCAAAGTGGTCAACAGGGGAGATTACCAGGAAAAAAGAGTTTTATGATAGTGTCTGGATTGATCAGTCACTGGAACAAATCATGGGCATACTCTGGTATGGTAAACCGGATTTAATTCCGCAAACAGCAAGACAGCCGGTTGCCCAGTTCATCACAGAATTACCCTAGTAAGTTAGTCATGTCTGGCATAAAACAAAAAGAATGTGTTCGTTGTGGTGATTGCGTCAAGGCATGCCCAAAAAAACTTGATGCCCAAAATCTGCACTTGTTTGCAAATACAATAAATATAAAAGAATTAAGAAGCCTGGATTTATCTAATTGTGTTGAATGTGGGGATTGTGATGCGGTTTGCCCGAGTCACATACCTTTAACCAAACAATTCAAACTGGTTAAACAGCAGATTAATAAATTCGAGAAACAGCAAATACAGGCGAAAGAAAACCTGCGACGTTATCAGGCAAAGTTGAAAAGAGAAGAAAAACGCAAGCAGCAGAAAAAAACAGTAAGTAAGTCACTGGTCGCAACTTCATCCAGCTTGAATGAAAATGATAATAAGCAGGCTGTAATTGCCGCTGCTGTTAAACGTGTAAGAGAAAAACGTAAAAGTAAAGTTCAGTAATTCTACTGCCGAAAATTTTATTCCTATATCACGATTTCTATGAAGAATTCATTCTCATGAAGAAAAAACCAAATCCTCAAGGAAAAGGCTTATCACCGATTTTAACTGGTTTAGCCTATGTTCAGCCCAGAAGACAGATTCCAGCCAAGCACATTCAACAAATAAGCAATGAGTTGTTTACTTCATTATTTGTTTTAAGTGCGCGTTTTGATTTTCGACCTGTTAGAGGAAAATCATATTGGCTATATGAAAAAGAAAGTAAATTTCGTCTTTTTACTATTGCACCCACTCATTGGTCTGGTAAGGCACCTGGTCGTTATATTGGAGAATGTATTTTACAAGATGACATGACCTGGACGATTGATCTTGATGAGTCACTTTCTGAAGCAAGTTGGTTTAATGAATTACTGGAGCAGGAAAGGCAGAAGGTTAATATTTCTTTACAACAATCTTCAACACTAGAAGATGCTATGCCTGTTTATCTTGATAAACTACCATACTATCGTCGACTACTTGCCTATGGGCTTGGGCTTTCATTGAAAACGTCGATGGAAAAGGCAGGTATTAAACAGTTGGCTTATAAAGAGGCAGCAACACTATTAATGTATGATAAGAAATGTGAATAGTTGGTAGAATGTCTATTTTGTTATCAATAAACATATTTTATTTAAGATGCTAACACTGCTTACGAATAAATCGTATTAATTCTTTATAAAGAGGAAAAGTAAATGTCATTATCAGTGATTAATGCAGGTTTTGGTCGTACCGGGACAATGTCTATCAAGATTGCTTTGGAGAAATTGGGGTTAGGTCCTTGTCATCATATGGAAGAGGTGGTTAAAAATCCTTCACAACTTCCTTATTGGCAAAAAGCTGCAAAGGGTGAGCAAGTAAATTGGGATGACGTGTTTGCTGGCTATGGTTCTGCAGTAGATTGGCCCAGCGCACATTACTGGAGAGAGCTTGCCGATTATTATCCAGATGCAAAAGTGTTATTGAGTGTACGTCCTGCTGATCAATGGTGGAACAGTTTTTCAGGAACTATACAAGAACTTTTGAAAATCAGGGATCAGGTAGAAGATGAATATCCACGTTCAGTAATGTATATGGCTGATGAAATTATCACTCAGCAAACTTTTAGCAAAATAACTGATGATATGGACCATGCGTTAAAGGTATTTGCAAGAAGAATTGAAGAAGTCAAGCAAACTATTCCTGAAAGTCGTTTATTGATTTATCAGGTTAGTGAGGGTTGGGAACCATTATGTAACTTTTTAGATATACCTGTTCCTGATGAAGATTTTCCAAGAACAAATTCCAAAAAAGAATTTTGGGAAGTTTTTGGCGGAGGTAGTGAGCCCAGTTAGTTGCATGCGTTACATGAAATGAATAACAAACTATGATTTAAATTAAACATTAATAGAGTTTATTAATTGTATAATTTTCTTCTAGTGTTTTATTTATCACATAGTCATCCAATAAAAGTGGCAAGTTGTCATCAGCTTTTTCAAAAAAAGTTAACTCATTGTTAGTTAGCTTTTTATAAAAATCTTTAACAGCGACAAACTCCATTGCTTTATCAAGGTAAGTGCCACCTAACAGATGGCGCATTTCATGCTGGAATATGACTGCTGAAAAGCCGGATAAACGCCCACGCTGTTTATCGCCTTTTGAATCATATGCTTCATATTCTATCCAGTCATAAGTAGCAACATTGCCCAACTTTTCATTATTGGCACTAAGACACCCATGCCAGAAATTATTTTTGCTATAGGAAACGTTCGTGATTTTCGGGTTAATAAAAACCTGAAAAGGAACAGTTTCAAGTGAATCATGCCAGAGAGAAAGTCTATCTGCTTCAATAATAAATATCTGAATATTCTTATTAACCTGATTGGCTGCAATACCTACCCCGTTCCACTTATGCATCGATGAACGTAATTCACTAATAAAGTGATCGAGTGCTACAGTATTGAATTCGTATTCCTCTATTTTTCTGGAATGTGTGTATAGTGAATTTTTTAATCTTTTATCTTTGTTATATGTATGTTGTACGAGCTTAAAACCCGCTTCGGGAATTAATATGGTATCTGGTGCATCAGGTTTGATTGATTTGCAGTTATTGAGCAAGAAAGCACAGCAGCAAACTAGTAATATAATCTTCATTTAAAAATTGATGCCACTGGCCTGCCCATAGTAACGGTATCACTTATAAAGTTAGGGTTGAGGTAAGCCATTGTTTTCCTTATTTTTTTTTAATATTGGTAAAGAATGTTTTTTTTTCTGAACCGAGACACTTGTTATTACTCAAATTAAAAGTATGATTTTTACACTATTTTTATAATTTTTTTCAATTTAGGAGGTTAACATTTTTAAATTAGCTACATTACCACTTTTCTTATTACTTCTAAGCTTTTCCGAGTATGCATTGTGTGGAGATAAGGAGGCAGGAGAAGCAAGGTATAAAAAAACTTGCATTAATTGTCATGGGCCTGCAGGTAAGGGGGCAGCCAGTTATCCAAAAATATCTGGAAATGAAATTTCCTATACGACTTCCAAGTTAAAGACGTATAGGGATGGAATAGAAATTGGTCCCAATTCGGCCTTAATGATTATGATGGCAAGACCCCTAACGGATGAAGAAATTGTAAATTTAGCTGCATATCTTAAAGATGCAAAATATAAATAAAGTAACTAAGAGGAAAAATATTCATGAATAGACTAAGTAAGACTTTTTCGACAGTCACGGCGTCAGCTGTGATGTTAGTCGGATTAATAACTAACGCTAATGCGATGGATGTACCAACCATAAAATCAACGGAAGTTATGTCCGGACTTGAAAACCCATGGGACATGGCTTTCTTACCTGACGGCACAATGTTTTATACTGAAAAATGTAAAGGTCTTTCAGTAAAGACAACATCCGGTGATGTTAACAAATTATATGGAATGAAGGATTCTAAAGGCTATACAAATTCCGGCAATGATCTATTCTGTGATGGTCAGGCTGGAATGTTGGGTGTTGTTCCAGATAGAAACTTCGATAAGAATCGTACACTTTACGTATACTCAACATCTAACAAATATCATGGCGATGGTTGCAAAACTAATTTTGAAAAGTGCGACGGAAACATTGTCATGCGTTTTAAGGTCAGCAAAGATCTTAAAAGCGTTTCTGACCGTACCGATATCGTGAAAGATATACAGTACAAACCATTTAAATCTAATCAGCCATTTGGTGGTCCTGGTGCTCATAATGGTGGCAGGCTGCGTATAGGTCCTGGAGGATATCTTTGGGTTACGGGTGGTGATAGACATAGAGGAGTCTGCCCTCAAGATTCAAAGTTGCTGTGTGGTAAAGTACTCAGGATAGATGGAGATGGTAATGCCCATCCTGACAACAACCCACCTGCCGGTTTTGATAAGCGTATTTACACTTATGGACACAGAAATGTTCAGGGTATAGATTTTCGTCCAAGTGATGGTAGAGCCTTTACTGCAGAACATGGACCATGGCACAACGACGAGATTACTGCGTTGGTGAATGGTGGTAATGCTGGATGGGATCCGGCAGAAAAGAGAGGCGGCAGAGGTGCATGTCCCGATAAATACTGTGGTTATGAGCCTAATCAAATGGATGCTGTAGATCCAGCAGTACGTGCTGCTTATACTCCCATGAGTGATACTCGCTTTGAAGATCTTATGCCTTCAGCCTGGAATAATAATGGTTTTTCTCAGGGCACAGGGTCAGCTGCATTTCTCAAAGGTAGTAACTGGGGGATTTATGAAGGTCGTTTAGCTGCTGGAATTATGGGTATTGCCTTTGGTGATACACCAGCAGGATCTCGCATTGATATGTACGATCTCGCTGCTGATGGTTTGTCCATTAAGAGCGTTGTGCATATGCCTCTTGGGTTTTCAAAAAGGTTTCGTGGTCTTGTGATGGGGCCAGATAATGCGTTATATGCTTCTACTGATGAGGGTGAAATTTATAAAATTACAGCCGATTAAGAAGTAGTATTTGATATTAATGCTCGCGCTATGAAAGTAGCGCGAGCTTTTTATTAAATGTTCGAGCACTCCGCTGAATAGGATTACATCACTTCTTTAATTTTTATAGCTCGTGCCCAGAAGTTATTAGATGAAAATCAATACCATTCTAGCTTTTCAACATTCACAATACACCAACAATACAATATTGTTTAGCTATTCCTTACACAGGATATGGGCAAGACGTTCCATTGCCGAATCCGAAACTATATCTTCCTTTGGCTTTTCCTTCGTATCAGTTGCCATAGCGGGAGTGGTCCAGACTTTATCGATATAAAACGTACTTTGGAGTGTTGTTTCTGAATTTTCGGTGCAGTCTATTCTGATATAGCTCTGATAGCTCGAGGCCGCCATGACTGAGGTCTTATATAAAACTCTATTCCAAACCTTAACGAGATTATCGCTCTTTTGTACTCGTGCGTTGTCAAAAAAAAAGACATCTCCGTTTCTCCTGATAAAATACTCAACCCACTCTGCCATTGAATTGCATGAGAATGCTAGTAGGAATACGAGCAGTAATTTCTTCATATCTATATCCTGATTTAGTTTAGTGGATGGTAGCAAGCCCGCATAAGCTGTTCCAGTTGGGATAAATATTCAGTTGGTGTGAGATCGTTCAGCGTGCTTTATGGTTATGTAAAGTGTAATGTTCTTGCGAGCTAATTTCGTTTCAGAACCTGTTTTTTCTTATATATTAGTAAAGCTTTTCAATGGTTTAGATGAATTTAAGATTCAGAGATGAATACATTGGGGCAGTAATTAAAACTGTATCAAATTAGAGTGCTGCATAGTGTAATTGAACCGTCATTTAATTACGGCTAGGTACAGGGAAGCACCGCAAGCAATAGTTTTAGATAGTAATTAAAATTACTTTTTAACTTAAAATCTCGGTGTAGGCAGTTCGATTCTATCTATTAAAACAATTCTCTATTATCATCAATCTTTGATCAGCGTGCACTGATAAGATGTTAGCTATAGTCTTGAAAAACTCTAAAAACTAAAACATGAATACACAAATGACTACAATCAAAATGAGTGGTTATAGTGGGTTGTTGCCATTTATATTAATGCTCATTGGTTATTACTATGCTACAGGTAATATCAAGATTTTTTTCTTGAATGCTTTCCTAGCCTATAGTGCCGTAATTCTGAGTTTTATTGGTGCAGTTCACTGGGGTGTCGTTCTCAAGGAGGATGCTTTCAATAATGCAACAAGAAGTCTGCTACTTGCCATGATGCCATCATTGATTGGCTGGGTCGCTTTGCTTTGTCCACCGCTCATTGCGTTGATTATTTTTGCTATTATTTTTCCATGTTTTTTTGTCTATGAATGGCTTAACAACCTAAATATATTATTGCCTCGTTGGTATTTGAAATTACGTGTCCAATTGACTCTATTTGTGACCATTATGCAAGTTATTGCTATCGGATTAACCTTATGAAAAAAATATTTTTTAACTTCTTTAATGTAATAAATTGGTGTTATAACGCCAAAGAGGAAGTTTGGGTTGAGACTATTGGTTGGCAAGGCTTATTTTATGTAAGGGCCTCATATTTGCCAACTTAAGGTGTCTTTCTTTGTTTCTTGCCAGTTGATTTATGTTTGATCAGGATACGGTATTCGTTGATATAGAGACAACGGGCGGTAATGCTACTCGAGATCGGATCATAGAGGTCGCTATATTAACCATGCGTGATGGAAGAATTATTTCCGAGTGGCAATCATTAATCAATCCCTCTACATACATACCGGAAAATATCCAGAATCTCACTGGCATTAGTAATGATATGGTCATCGGCAGCCCTTCTTTTGAGGATATCAGTCTCGATATATATGAACGTTTATCAGGTTGTGTTTTTGTTGCACACAATGCCCGTTTTGATTATGGGTTTTTAAAAAATGAGTTCAGACGCTGTAATATACAATTCAGGGCGCCGGTTCTTTGCACTGTGAAGCTTTCTCGCAATTTATTTCCTCAACATAAACGTCATAATCTCGATAGTATAATTTTACGTCATGGTCTTAAATGCGAGATCAGACATCGTGCAATCGGGGATGCTAGGGTCTTGTTCGATTTTATGTGTTCCCTTTATTCTTTGTTGGATGTTGATGAGGTTAATCGGGTAATCAAAAAATTATTAAAGCGGCCCAGTTTACCCCAAGGACTTATTGAGGATGATATTGATGTATTGCCTGAAAAGGCAGGCGTATATAAATTTTTCAATGATGATGGTTGTCTGTTGTATATTGGCAAAAGTATTAATATCCGCAAGAGGGTGCTCTCGCATTTTGCTAATGATCACGCAAATTCCAAGGATATGAAAATCAGTCGTCAGATAAAATCAATTGAATATATACAAACTGCTGGTGAGCTTGGAGCATTCTTATTGGAGTCGAGGTTAATAAAAAAAGAATTACCCATTTATAATAAACGCCTGCGTCGATACGATTCTCTAGTTAGTCTGTATTGGGATGCCGATGATATTAAGTCGATGCCTAAGGTTGTAACCTCCAGCGAGATTGAACCAGGACACATTAGTAAATATTTTGGCCTGTTTAAAAGCCGAAAAAAACTCACAGACACTTTGAGGAAGTTGTCAAGAGAGCACGGCTTATGCCTGAAATTGATTGGCCTCGAAAAAGCGGAAGGTGCGTGTTTTGCGCATCAATTAAATCAATGTTACGGAGTATGCGTAGGCAAAGAGACACTACTTCAACATCAAGCCCGGTTACTGCAGGCATTGTTACCACTTAAGAATCAAGTCTGGCCTTTTGACGGACGCATCGGTGTACGCGAGTCTTCCATTGATAATGAGCTCGTTGAAATCCACGTTTTGGATAACTGGTGTTATCTTGGGACAGCAAACGATGAATCAGAACTATATCAATTACAATTATTTGAATCCAATAAGTTATCATTTGATCTGGATACCTACCATATCTTGATTCGATATTTTAAAAAAAATAAAAGATCCTCGGTTATGAAAATTTCTCCTTGTGCATAAAAAGGAAAAATTGCCTTTACCCCTAAAAAATTAATTCATATGAAAGCTTAAATGAAATGGATGTAATATGATTTCTCAAAAAATCACTGAGCTTAATGTCATGTTTTTATGGCGATCTAAATAAATCACTATAGTTTAGATTACATGTAATGATAGAGATGCTTACATTCTATATTATTAACACAAACTATAATAAGTAGTTAAATATTTAACATTAATAATTGAGTTATAAAGTAATAATTTTATGAGGTATAGAAGCGACATTGACGGGCTGCGTGCTGTTGCCGTACTCAGCGTAATATTCTTTCATCTTGAGTTGCCATACATAACCGGTGGCTTTATAGGTGTCGATATATTTTTTGTTATTAGCGGCTACCTCATTACAAAAATAATTCAGTCTGAAATACGACAGGAAAAATTCTCTTTTATCAGGTTTTATGAAAGGCGAGCAAGGCGTATTTTTCCAGCTTTATTCGCATGTATCGTACTTACTACATGCGCCACCTATTTTATCTTGAAACCAGAACACTTTTTAGAATTTGGTAAATCGATAATTGCATCAATTTTTTCTGTCAGCAACATTCTGTTTTGGGCTCAGACCGGCTATTTCGATACAGCATCACAGTTTAAGCCGTTACTTCATACCTGGTCATTGGGAGTAGAAGAACAGTTTTATCTTATATGGCCCATATTAATATTAATTGCATTTAAATGCGCCACACCTGTTTGGGTAATAATCGCAATAGCTTCATGTAGTTTTTTTGCCGCTTGTTTGTACGTTGATAATACGGCAGCCACATTTTTCCTGATGCCATTCAGAATATTTGAGTTTTGTCTTGGGGCATTGATATTGTGGGTGCCAAAGCTTACTGGGCAAAAAATTTATTATGGTAAATGGATAGCTGTCTTAGGTTGCATAGCTATCATATTCTCGATATTCAGTTTTTCTACTGAAATACCATTTCCTTACTATAATTCGCTTATCCCTTGTATTGGTACGGCAGCGCTGATCTATGCTGAGAGAGCAGGACCAGCTATTTTGCTTACCAATCCTGTTTTGGTTTACATCGGTAAAATCAGTTATTCACTCTACTTGATTCATTGGCCGTTATTGATGCTCTATCAATACTGGCATTTTTATCCGATGTCAGCACTAGAACATTTGATGTTAATACTTATTTGCTTCTTGTTGGCCGCAGCGTCTTGGCGATATGTTGAACAACCATTTCGCCTAAGTGAACGTTGTCAAATATCAGGGAAAGTTTTTTTACTATGTTTGATTATCGCTGTAATACTACTCACAGTCACAGGACTAATTGTTACAAAAGGCAAGACACAACAATCGATTACAGACCACCCTGATAACAATGACTATCCATTATGTAGTAACGGCTATGGCATTTGTTATGGGCCGGAAAATGTAAAAGATATGGTGTTGATAGGTGATAGTCATTCCGGATTCACATATTTTTTTAATACACTAGCTATAAATAGTAAACAGACTATAAGTGCTTATCATACTTTGCCGGCATGTTTCCCCTTGTTTGATAACGGATATGTTTGTGCAGAAGAGATGAACAGAAGGTTAAATGAAATTTTAGACAAGAAACCAACAGCAGTCATATTGGCAGGAAACTGGAATACGTTCACACATGCATATGAAAGTAATTGGTTGTTACAAAAAATACAGACAACGATAAGAATTTTTAATGAAAAGAGCATTCAGGTTTATTTCTGGGGAAGCATGCCGTTTCATGATCAGGATGCTAGTATTTGCTATGAAGGCCGATTCAAAACTAATTGCTCGTCAAGAATGAAGCCTGATAATTTTGAACAGCAAAAAATATTTAATCAAGAATTAAAAGAGATCGTCCAAAGTAATCGTGCCAAATACTTTGATCTGTTTGATGTGATGTGTGCTGAAAAAGATTGTGATATTGGTGCGAATGGCAAGACCTTGTATAGCAATCAATATCATATTCATGATCGTTTTTTCACAAAATACCTATTGGCGAAAAAACATGGCAATTTATTAACATTTGAGCATATGTTCCATTGAAATCATACTTACTGGCAATAAGTCCGGGGTATGAAGCGGTTGGGACTCCTGGCAAGCAGCGACTTGATGTCACTACTGTAACTATTTGTTAAATATGGCTGGGGGTAGAGGATTCGAACCTCTACTGACGGAGTCAGAGTCACTGAAATACTAATAAAGACAATAAGTTACAATACTTCACAATAATCAAATCAATAATTTAGCAAGCTCTGTTAATTGTATTCTTTAGTCAGTTATTGTCAGATGTTGCAGTCTATTTCCCCATAATTCCCCCACGGATTAGGGTGGGGGAGGGTGTTTAGGTAAATAGCAATTACTGGAGTCCCTGCGTCTTTATATTCAGTCCATTTTCTTAACCATGCAGAGCTTCTTGGACTGCTTATTTCTGCTCCGGTGGGCGCTCGTCTGTACCAAGAACTAATATCTTCTGATTCAGGCGAAGAAGTTTAACCCTATGGCGAGCATACCTTCTCATTCCTTCACGATGGGCAATGATTTCTTCTAAAGTATCAAAATCAGGGCGTAATTTAATTATTTTTGCCATTATCTTTTTCCTCCGACTGCTGCTTTTGTTTGGCAGCTGATGGGCGATAACCAACTCGAAAACCAGATTTAGGACTCATTTTCTTGTAAAACTCAGCTAATTCTCTCGCATTACGCTTTGGTTCAACTAATGGCATTGTAATTCTCCTCTTTAGTAGTTCAGCACGATGCCTAGGTCTACAATCTGAAATCAAATACCTAGCCGCTTTACGGGACGGTCACCCACAAAAAAACCCACTCAGCATTTTGCTAAAGCGGGCTTACGCTCTATTTAGCAAGTATTTATAAAACGCCCTGCAAGCTGAGTTCAAATCGGCGTATAGTGATAATATCAACTATTTAATTAATATCAAGAAAAGTTATGAGTAACGACTGCCCGTTTTGTGATTTTGAAGAAGCTATAGTCAATGGGAAACTTGCATATGCACGTTATGATAAGTATCCCGTATCTAAAGGACATATATTAATTGTGCCTAAAAGGCATGTTTCTGATTTTTTTAATACAACTAATGAAGAAAAGATAGAGTTCTATTCGATTATTGATAAATGCAAGTCAATGATTGACGAACTCTATTCGCCTGATGGTTACAATATTGGGATTAATGTTGGTGAAACTGCAGGTCAAACAGTAATGCATGTTCATATTCATTTAATACCTCGTTATCAAGGTGATATGGATGAACCAAGAGGCGGTGTGAGAGGGGTAATACCAGAAAAAAGAATATATTAATGATGGATATAAAAAAGAAAGACATAAAAGAATTTCTGGAAAGTGAACAAAGTGCATTAAATACTGTAAGAACGTTATTGCTGTTTGGTAGAAATTCAGCAACATATAAATTCGCATTATGTAATGCGCTTATGAAAGCTAAGCCATCCTCTGAGCTTGTTGCAAGTGACCTAACTGAGGATTTTATAAATGAGTTTATATCGCACTATAAAAATAATCCGCATCAATTTAATAATGGTAGTACTTCATTAACCAAGAGTATTGATCAATATTTAAGCTCAAGTAAAAGTCACTCAGACTGGAGTGATTTAATAGATAAAGCGGAGAAAGTTATCTATTTAAATGTAATTGATAGGTTTCAAAACGTTGGTGGTGGTGAAATAGAAAAAAATTATATGTTGTATGAGCCTCTAGGAACTAATAACGATAAAGCAAGTAGAAAGTTAATATTGACAGATAATATACTTCAAATATTAGAAAATGATGTATTGAAGAAAAAAGTATTAGATGAAAGTCATTCGAGATGGCAAGTGGTCGAGGAAGCGTGGAGAGCAGGGGTAAATCCAAACACGCTTGAGTATGATAAACAAAATGAAATATTTTACTCTAACTGTCGCAATCAAAGAATTGGACTACGCTCTGCAGTTGATGTTCTCAGTCCGTATCAAAAAGGCAAGTGTTTCTACTGTGGTCGACAGCTAGATAAAGAGGGAGGTTCACAATCACCTTCTTTCCCTGATGTTGATCATGTTTTTCCTCTTGAAATGTTGGTTAAGCTAAACATCATAAATCCAAATGGAATTTGGAATCTTGTTATAGCTTGCATGAAATGTAATAGAGGGGCAGATGGTAAATTTATGACGCCACCCTGTATTGAATATTTTGAGAAATTACTGAAAAGAAATGTGCTTTTTGTAGAAGAGCATAATCATTCGCTAAGAAACTCTATACTTTTGAGCTTGAATGCTAGAAACAAAGCAGCGGTTACTGAAAGAATGAAAGCTATTTTTAAGCACTTTGATTTTATTAAGGGGTGGAAACCAGTAGAGCGTTTCTAGATATATAAGCCGAGATTTTAGCATTGTTTCCTATGCCATATATTTACTATGGTTTCTTGAAGGTGATCATTTTTAATCGGGTCTAGCCCTATCGATTTTGGGCGCACTCGTGGAATCTTATGTTTTTGAATAAGCCCAGATATATCCACCTGCTTTTGGCCTTATTCCCTTGCATACCATGCTGATATTTGAGCCATTTATTTTCATTTTTCTTGAAGCGTCTGAAATGGAAATAAATGTCCTCAATATCTCACCCGACTCTGGGTCAATCATATCTACTGCTTTCCTTTTTGCCTGTGTCGATTTCTCAATGCCGCATTTTGGGCAACCAGTTTTAACACTTCCACTTATTCCGCCAGTTCTTTTACCAATCGCCGCTTCGTAAACATTATCACACTCGGGACACTCCCACCATGTCTTATGATTCGATCCAGGTTGAAAATACTCAGGTAATAATGTTCCATTTTTTGTTGAGTGCCACTCCTTCGCAATTTCAGGATATAAGTATTTTAGAGATTTTGCTTTTAGGTCTGTTTTATACTGTAGTATTTCAGGTCTATCCCTTGCGATATTAATGTCTATGGGGCAGCCTAGCATCCATGTTTTTGAGTAATTGATTCGCTTAAGTAATTCGCCAAGCATTTTTTCTAAATTATGGGGCTCATATAGCCTTTCCGTATTGAACATTTCATCAGCTATATTTGATGGAAATTCTGGCATTTTTTCTCTTAGCCTTATTAGCTTTATCCCATTCTCTTTACAAAGTTGATACTTACGCTCTTCTCTTTTTAGGGTGTTTTTCTTATGCCATGCCTCACCATCATATTCGATAGCTAATTTAAACCCTGGAATGTAAATATCCAACTCCATTCGCTCGAGAAATTCAGGCGAATAGCGACTTACGGCATCAGGATAAAGTTGTTTGATATAAAAAAAAGTGGCTTGCTCTGCAAATGATGTCTGTCTGCCCTCGTTGCATTTAGGGCATTCTGTTCCATGAGCTCTATGTAGAAGTGATGCTTTATATTCATGATTATTCGGACAGCGCCACCATACTTTCTTACCACTGCCATAAGTAACTTCTTCAGGTGTTAATGGCTTATTTTTCGTTGGATGCCATTCCTTAGCTAAATATGGATGGGTTGTTGTGAGATCGTTTTTTCCTGCAACGATTACTTTATTTGAGCATAAAGGACAGCCTCGACCTAGTGAAGTTCGATTACTAATTTTAGCTGACCAACTGTGTCCACATATAGAGCACAACCACCATACATATTTATTGCTAGCTGGCATGAAATTACTGGGTAGTCGGTCTTTATTTTTTTCTTTATCCCACTCTTTTGATATGTCGGGAAAAACTAATTCAAGATTTTTCTTTTGAAGTCGTTTTGGTTTTTTGCATTGTTTACAACCACTATAGGTTTTAATGCTTTTAGTGCTTTCCGTTCCGCATATATGACAACGCCAGTTAGCTTCATATCCGGCATTTTTGGAGAACATTTTGGCAGTTAATCTGCCATTTTTGTCTGGAGACCAATCTTTCGCAATATTAGGGTGTGTCTTGAAAATGCTTTCTTTAATATTGAAATTTAACCGTTGTCGCGAAGAACACTTACGACAACCGCTTTTGTTTATTGCACGATGATAGATCGCAGTTATCCACTTATAGCCGCAAAGATAGCAAATCCAAGCAGCTTTTTTGTTACTTCCGACTAGAAGTTCAGCAGGATTTAGATCTTGATTGTCATCATAATCCCACTCTTTCATCAATTCGGATTCGTTGACCAAAAACTGCTTAGTCATCGCAATTTAAGTGCTCTTTCAAACTCGAAGTTGTTTATAAAAATCATTCATAAGGGTGCGGACAAATTAACTTTCAAAGCTAGGTTTCTATATAAAACAAAAGTAGGTCATTCGATCCTTCAAAACATTAGAGCAACAAAAGTATAAATGTAATATTAAGTAAATCTACGTAAGAAGTGGTATATGCTACCGATATTGCGCAAGCAATTGTTAAAAATGTCTAATATAAAAAAAGCAGAAATTAAATTTTCCACAAAATTTAGAATTAAATAAAAAGGTAATAGCAAGGTTGCGGTAAGGTGTGTAGCAATTAAAACTAGAGTTATTCATCTGTTACATTAGCTGGTTTTGTCCTGTATGCCCATTTGAATATCCAACGAGTAGCCAGAATAAAAATAACTAAACCTACAAGAAAGCCTACTGCGTGAGCGCCATCATTACCGCCTAACACATCTGTTATTGACATGCCGATAAAAACACCTAGAAAGCCACCACCGAAAAGTGCGGCTATGCCAACGATTAATTTTACTAATGGTTCCATTAATTCTAGAAAGATGTGAATATTTAACTTATTAATATAACAGTATGGATCACAAAGTTCACACCAATATGTTTATACTACTTGATATAGATAAAAACTTAGGCAAATCGCCTTATAAATCCTACGAAATTACTACTGATCTTGATGAAGTAGCTAGGTTTGAACTTATTAGATGGGATGGATTAAAGGATTATGGACAAGCAAATAGCTATGAAAACTTGAATGATGCTGGCTCTAGTATGTTATCTCAAACCCCGACTGGATTAAATGTCATGTGTTTATGGCGATCTAAATCAATTACTAAGGTTTTAGATAGTCTATTGATGACTTGTAATGATAGAGAGGCTGATCTTCTATATACATACCATAAAATTTAGAATTAAATAAAAAGGTAATAGCAAGGTAATGGCAAGTAACACCAAGATAACAACAATGTTGTATTTCCGATAAAGAATACTTTTTAGTAATTTAACTCTTTTATTTGCTTCATTTGATCGTTTTAGTTGGTAAGATGTTTAACATGAAAAAACTAACCTTCACCCTATTACTGTTTCTGTCTTTGCCTGCTGTAGAGGCGGAAGAAAGCGGCGCGAAAAATGGCTGCGTGCAAGCCAAAGCCGATTTTGAGCTATTGATGGACGACTTTTTTATAATAAGCGAATTCCACGACAAACTTATACAAATAGCAAAAAAGGGAGACTCTTCAGAAATGAAATCGATTGACGACTACGAGGAGCATATGAACTACCAGAAGCAAGAGGCCGCCACTCTCTCCGCCATTTAAAATACTTAACTTATTGTTAATAAAAGATAAATGTAAATTTAATTTGCATAGATCTTATTTACGATCTTACTATATTTCAATCTATACCTTCTCGATATTTCTTCCGACTTTTGGATACAAACGAATAACAAATCATTACTACAAATTGCTTCTCAACTATTAACAACATAAATATTTTTACATGCAAATCAATTAATATTTACGTTAATTGTCACTATAGAGATTTGTAATGAAGAAATTTATAGAGCGCAATATAGAAGAGCAAGAACGAGAAGTGCAATATCAAATATATTTGATCAATGAAGGTGGAATAACTGATGAAATTGATGGTCCTAGCTGTGCAAGGTTATTATGCAGGTGGTCTGCCTCATTACTTGAAGAGCAGAAGCCTTTCCCCCCTTCGTTGTCGAAATGGTTGTCGAGTGGATTAATTTCTGCAATTAAAGAAGACCCAGAACCCTTAGAAAAAAGTCTAGGATTGAAACGAAAAAAAGGAGCAAAGAAACAGCGAGATAAACATTTAGAAATTAAAATCGCTATTGCAAAAATAGTAATCAAAGAAAATATTAGCAAGGAAGCCGCAATGCAACTACTCGCAGATCACATGAGGTCTTTTCCTGAAGAGGAAGAACCATTTTCTTATTTTTCTATGGAAGATTTAGTTGACCATCCAGATAGACCGTTGACCTACGATGGCATCAAGAAAATTGTTTATAACAAAGAAGATATTGATGTAGACCTAATCATTAAGGATCTAAAACCTGTGTAAATAAATAGGCATATTTATCGGTACAGACAGAATTCTGAATTAGTAGAAAATTTGTTTTTTCGCACTAATGCAGAGGAGTACATAGATATGTCTAACAATATACTACGTTTCTATCAGGTTATAGAGCGTACCGGATTAAGCCGGAGCACGCTATATAACAGGATGAACCCTAATAATAAGAGTTATGACCCCTCATTTCCTAAACCTAGGCCATTAGGTCCGCGTTTGGTTGGATGGTCTTCAAACGAAATCGAACAATGGATCGAGCAAACTCTTAAACCTGAATAATACCACTATAAAGAATAACCGAAAGGTGGTATTTGGTGTTCACTTAGTATTATTGAATTACTATTTTCAACTTTCGCTATTCATAGTGGTTCCGTATAAGGAGCAACATTATGAAATATAGTCAAAAAATTTCTGATCTTGTAAGTGAAGAACTACTTTATGAAATTAGAAGAAGTATAAAACAATTAAAAACAGATCCATTGAGTCCAATGGTTTTGTCAGCAGATGAAGGGGTAGCTATTTTTGCTTATGGCGGCAATCAGTATTGCAAATTTCCTTTCGCAAATTGCGTCAAAATACCCAATCCATTAACAGTCTTTGAGGCAAAGCATAAGTATACATTTTGGAAAGAATGGGAGTGGGAAAGAACGTGGAATAATTATTTTGAGAAAAAAAACCTTCAAATTGAAAGTGGTATAAATGTTGATGATATCAATGATATTGATGTTAAAGATGAATTCATAAACTTTACGTTTGAAGAACTTATTGGTGAGGGAATAAATGAAACTATAAGAGAAAGAATCTCTACATTTTGGGTTGCCGAGCAGTTTAAAACAGGAATCTCATTTGAAGAGCAAGTAAGAGTTAATCTTGGGCATACTGTGATTGGGCACTTTGCAATTATAGATATTCATAATAGGTATCATTTGTTTAGTAATGAAATTGGACACAGGATGCATTATGAAGATGAATAAAGATTATATATCTTCTGCATTAATGCCGTTGCTGTCTTATAATCAATTTATTCTTTATAAGTTAGTACCGTCAAAAACACATGAAGGAAAGTTTGATAAGTTACCTGTCAATCCTACTACATTGGCTGTATCAACAGCGCATGATAGAGGGGCATGGTTAAGTTATGATGAATGTAAAGCAACGTTAACAAGACTTGATGATAGTTATGGTGTTGCTTTTGTATTTAGTCATGATGATCCTTTCTTCTTTTTAGATATAGATAACTGCTTACAGGATGATGGTAGCTGGAACGCTATCGCTACTGAGTTGTGTAGTCGATTACCTGAAGCAGCAAAAGAAATTTCACAGTCAGGTAGAGGGCTTCACATCTTTGGTGTTACTTCACCTGTTCATCATGGTTGCAAGAATAAAGATCTTGGCATTGAACTCTATACATCAGACAGGTTTGTTGCATTAACTGATGTTAACACTATGGGTAATGCTGCTGTTGATTGTACTGCACAACTGCAAAGTATTATTGATGACCACTTCACTAAGTCTGAACAAAACTTAATTGGTTGGCGTGATACACCAGTACCTGAAGCTAATCCAATTGAAAGTGATGATGCACTAATTGAAAAAGCATTGAACTCTAAGTCTGCTGCTGGTGTGTTTGGTAACAAAGCAACGTTCAGAGATTTATGGTTTAACGATGAAGCGAAGTTAGCTCAATGTTATGCGTCCTTTAAACCTGAAGACCCTTATGATCGTTCCAGTGCTGATGCAGCGTTAGCACAAATGTTAGCGTTCTGGACGGGTAAGAATCACAATCGCATGTGGAATTTAATGTGGCAATCTCAATTAGTCCGGGACAAGTGGCATCCTGATAATCATAAGAACTATTTAACTAACACTATCATGAACGCTGTTGGTAATCAGGTTAACGTTTATGGTAAGAATCAGTTTGATAATAAAAGTTGTTATAAAGATATTAAAAGTCAGATGGATCAGATGGGGGATCGCCTTACGCCTGAAGAGACTATTACAATATGTAAGCTTACCGCAAATGCATCTAATCTGCTTACACCAGAAAAAGAAGATATCATTGATCAACTAAAAAAACGTTCGTCTTTAAGTTCAAAAAAAGATATCAGGCAATCGATACAAGAGCAAAGTCATGAAGAAGTTTCAAGTAATAGTCATCCTGAGATTGCAAGAACTGTTATAGAACTACTGGGAGAAGGAAATGTAATTTTTAGTGCAAGCACATTCTGGGTATGGAATGGAGGCGTATGGGTAAAAGTAGATGACAGAACAATTCGTAAGATAATACAGAAAGTATGCATGGATAAATTATATGGTAATTATACTGACTCAACTGTAAACAGCACTCTAAGTATAATAAAAACAGAATTACATAACCCTGATCATAAGTTTAATGACAACACAGATACTAATATTATTAATACACTCAATGGCGAATTACATTTTTTAGAAGGGCAGTGGGTATTAAAGTCTCATTTTCGTGAAAATTATTTCACAACACAAATACCCGTTAACTATGAACCTGCTGCTACTGCTCCCAGATTCATTCAATTTTTAAATGAAATATTTGCAGGTGATTCTGATGGCTCAGATAAAGTCAAAGTATTACTGCAGATGATTGGCTACACTATGCTACCTACCTGTCAGTATGAAAAATTCATAATGTTGATTGGAAATGGAGCTAATGGCAAGTCTGTTCTATTAGCTTTAGTTGAAGCATTAATTGGTAAAAATAATGTTTGTGCGGTATTACCTTCACAGTTTGATAATAAATTTCAACGGGCACACTTGCATGGAAAAGCAGCTAACATTGTTACTGAAATTCGTGAAGGTGAAATAATTGCAGACGCTCAGTTAAAGGCAATTGTGTCAGGTGAGTTAACAACTGCGGAATATAAAAACAAAGATCCTTTTGACTTTCATCCAATTGTAACATGTTGGTTTGGAACTAATCATATGCCTCACACTCGTGATTTTTCTGGTGCATTTTTCAGACGGTCTATTGTATTAGAATTAAATAATTCTTTTGAAGGTGCTAAGCGTGACACTAAACTTATTAAAAAACTCATTCAAGAACTGCCAGGTATATTAAATATGGTACTCATAGAATTATCTGCCGCAATTTTGAATGATGGAATATCTACATCTGAGAGTATTGATGAGGCTAAACGTCAATGGCGATATGAAGCAGATCAGGTCGTTCAGTTTGTTGATGAAAAGTGTACTCCAGATCAAAATAGTAGAGTTGATTTTTCAAGCATCTACTTTGAGTATCAATCATGGGCAAAGCAATCTGGAATCAACCGTGTGCTGAGTAAGAAAAGTTTTGGTAATCGTCTAACTAAAATGGGGTATGTGGCAGGTAAAGGTACAGGTGGTATTCGTCAACGTTTTGGGTTATCGATGACTAGTATATCTTACCCTCAAATATATTAGTGGCTAAAGTGGCTCATGTTTTCACATCTTTTATATTTAAATGCTTTGTTATTTGTAAAGTATAAATGTTTATAGGCAGTCAATAAAAAATAACAGCCACTTTAGCCACTAACAATATAGTTACTGTGAAAATTAGATAATTTAGCTAACAATTTAGGTAGTATGAAATAATTTCGATGAAAACATATACAAATAAACAAATGACTGTTGAAGGGTCAATTAAACTTGATATACGTAAACTAGATAAAGAGTGTTTTATTAATGATGGATGGATCAGTCACTGTAAATTAAGTAATGGGGAATATATTGAATTAAAAGCTATAACTGATGGCATTCTATCTCTGAGTAATAACCAAGTTATCCCGTTAAATAAGATTAATTGCAACTATGGTGGTTATAGGTATCGGTTCAAATGTCCAAAGTGTGATAAAAATTATGAAATTTTATATTTTACAAATAATATATATTTGTGCCGACAATGCCACAAACTACCTTACTCATGTCAATTAGAAAGTAAAATAGACCAAATAATTCGTAAAATACGAAAAATTAGGGAAAGATTAGAAGTATCAGGGAATCTTTCAGAACCAATACTTTTAAAACCAAAAAATATGCACTGGAAAACATTTATACAACTAAGAGAAAAGGAAATGATACTTAGTCAGCAATATTGCCAAGAAACAATGAAATATCTGAAGTTAGACTTAGATTTTTAGCCGTTCTTATTACTTACTGGCTTCTAAATTAATTTCTGTCGCGTTTACTATATACATCATGAACAATATAGACAGCTATCGCAAATATTGTTAACCCCACCTGATACCAATTAATAGTCTCGAAATGAAGAAAAAAAAGTAAAACTATTCCTAATAGTATTATTGCATGTGACATAGATTATTTATTCCATATCTTTCTCTAAGATATAATTTATAAAACACCATTCACTAACCCTATAATGGCGAATATTAATAATACGAAACCACCAATTTTAAATTTAGATTTTTTGAAGTAATAACCACATGCTAATACCCATGTACCCCAAAGAATCAAACCAACTTCAAGACCAGGATCAGGACCATAATCAGCTTTGGCTAGCATAAAAGTTATTGCCGCTGTAACTAAAAAAGCAGGGATAAGAAATGCTACGACAATTAACATTTTCTTAAATTTATCCATATGAATATCCCTCAAAATATTAGAAAATGATACTTATAGGCCGTGGTTATAAAGCAAGTATAGCCATATTGTGGATTGATGCAAAAAGATCCACGGTTACTGAAAATTGGTAGGCAGATACGCAAGCTTAGAGAGAGGGCTGGGTATAGTCAGGAAGCATTTGCGACTGAAGCTGGGTTAGACAGGGCTTATTATGGTGGAGTAGAGAGAGGAGAACGTAACATATCCTCACTAAATTTAATTTTAATTGCTGCTACTTTAAAAGTAGAAGTAGGTGAATTATTTCCTGCTATAAAAATATTAAAGAAAGCTAAATAATCGCTGGGATATTAATAAGGGGTAATAATAAAATAAGATAATTTTTCATCAGTTAATTATCAGCAGTTAACCCTAAATATTCGACTGACGTTATAGCAACATTTGATCGTTCTATGCCCGTATGTGGCTACTTAAGAAAAGACACTGATTTGTATAAAAAGCTTGAAATACAAAAACATATCAGTCATATTTAAGCAATGCAAATTCGAATGGCAAAAATATTATTGGTGTTGATGACCCTCTCAGGGATCATCATGCCGATACACGCCTACGCTCATGAGTTGGCAGAAACAGCTGAAGGTCATTCTTTAGAGATGGATGTTCAACATGAATCTAAGAGTGACGTGGACTCCTGTGACCATTGCTGTCATTTTTCTTGTCACTGTTTGGGTCTCGTGCAAAAAATTTCTTTTGCTGCTAATCATCGAATCAATGAAGTTCTGAAATTTCAGGAACAAGACTATCTTTCCATTAAAGGGCCTCCGCCTTACCAACCTCCTATAGCTTAATCTCTCACTACCATCAGGTAGTTCTAAAACAATAATGAATCTCTTTTAGCGTGTGCTGAGAGGGTGTTGTCTTTTGATTCACGAGATTAGGTATGTTTATTAAAACTTATATATTTGCTGTTGCATGTTTTATTCATGTAACAGTCATGGCTGTTGATAATGAACTTCTATTGCCACCGACAATGGCACCGGAAGAATTTGATCAACCAATGGTTCAACCCACGGGTGAACTTTCGTTTCAGCAAGCAATGGTTCTGACGTTGAAACACAATCCGGAATTAGCGACGTATGCATGGACGATACGTTCTAAAGAAATAGATCAAATCGAAGCAGGCTTGTTACCGAACCCGGAAGCCGAAATTGAATTAGAAAATTTTGCTGGCTCTGGTGATATCGGTGCATTTAAATCAGCGGAAACCACTATTGCACTAAGCCAGGTTATTGAGCTGGGAGATAAACGGATGAAGCGTCGACAGCTTGCATCGACGGATCGTGATCTAGCTCGATGGGATTATGAAGTTAAACGCGTTGATTTGTTATCACAAACGGCAGTGGCCTTTGCTGATGTTCTTGGCCAGCAAGAAAAACTCACGATAGCTAATGAAATAAATAAATTAGCTGATGAAATTTATCTAACGGTAAAGAAACGCGTGGAAGCAGGGAAGGTTTCCCCGCTTGAAGAGATTAAAGCAAGGGTTGAGCTTTCGAAGACACGCCTGAGTCAAATGAATGCCGAACGGCAATTGGCCATATCAAAACAAAACCTGGTGTCGGGTTGGGGCGGAACAGAGGTTACCTTCAATAGGGTACTGGGAGACTTCTACAATATACCTTTTTTGCCGGAGTTAACTTCAATTGTTAGCAAACTTAACAATAACCCAGATATTGCACGATGGGCGACAGAAGTGAGTCGCCATCAAAATGCCATTAACCTCGCACAAGCAGATACCATTCCGGATATTTCTGTCAGTGCGGGTTTGCGTCATCTCAATGAGTCTGATGATGTCGCTGCGGTTGCGAGTATTTCTATTCCGTTATTTATTTTTAATAACAAGCAAACCGGTGTGCAACGATCAGAAGTTGGACTTAGTCGCGCATCAAAAGAACAAGCTGTAACTGAAACACGATTACGTTCCGCACTACTTATTGCGTATCAACGTTTAAACATCCTACACCAAGAAGTAATAACACTGAAAAGTGAAATCTTACCTGGGGCTGAAGAGGCATTTAACGCGTCAACAAATATTTACCGTTTAGGCAAATTGGATTTATTAAGTTTATTAGATGCACAACGCACCTACTTTGAAACACGACAACAATATGTTGATGCCGTGACTGAGTATCACCGGGTTGTCGTTGCCATTGAGAGATTGATTGGATCATCTTTAGGTGATCGCACTGATTATATTGCTGAGGAGGCAATCAGATGAAATTATTATGGAGTATTACTATTAGTATAGGTTTATTACTTAGCTTTAATACTTATGCGCAAGAAGAACATGATCATGCACATGATGAATCTACTCATGTAGAGCAGGATGAAGGACAACATGAGGGAGAACATGAGAAAGATGACCACCCACATGATGAACCTACTCATGCAGAGCAGGATGAAGGTGAGCATGAGGGAGAACACGAGGAGGATGCCCATGCGCATGATGAAGCCTCTCATGCAGAGCAGGATGAAGGAGAGCACAATGAAGAACAGCTCGTGCTTTCAGAAAAGGAAATTGAAGAGTTTGAAATCAAACTAGGTAAAGCAGTGAGGGGCAGTATTAAAGAAACTCTGACCTTGCCCGGAGAAATCACACTTGATCCGGATCGTTTGATTCATATTGTTCCGCGTGTTTCCGGTATCACCAAACAAGTTTACAAAACATTAGGTGAAAGTGTTAAGACAGGTGATTTATTAGCGACCTTGTCCAGCCGGGAGTTAGCCGAGATAAAAGCTGAAACAGAAGCTGCCAAGAGTCGTTATGATTTAGCCATAAAGACATACGAACGTGAGAAAAAATTAAAAAAAGAAGGCTTAACTTCCGATAGAGAATTTCAGGAAGCACAACAAATTAAAGATAACGCCTATATTGAGTATAAGCTGGCTAAACAAAAATTACGTGCTATCGGTATCGAACAAGTTAACAATCAATGTAGTGATGATTGTGATTTAACTTTGTATGAAATACGTTCACCTAGTGATGGCGTGATTACTGATAAACATGTTGTACAAGGTGAACTATTGAGTGAAGAAAGTCGGCCATTTGTCATTTCGAACCTTGATCATATTTGGGTGAATCTAACTATTTATCAAAAAGATCTGGAAAAGGTACAAATGGGACAACAAGTTCGGGTTATCTCAGGTTACGGAGTTCCCGATGTTAAAAGCGTTATAGATTATATCAGCCCCAAAGTTTCTGAAGAAACACGAAGTGCAACTGCGCGAGTTGTTATTGATAACATAGAACATAAATGGCGACCCGGCTTATTCGTTTCGGTTGTTGTCACATTATCAGACTTTACCAGTGACATCGTCATTCCAAAAACAGCCATCGAGTCTATCGATAATCAATCGGTTGTCTTTATTAAAACTGAAGAAGGGTTTGAGCCACATCCGGTGAAACTGGGCCGCAGTGACACGACACATGTTGAAGTACTGGATGGCTTACATGAAGGCGAACAATACGTGACTAAAAATGCATTTGTATTAAAAGCACAAATGCAAAAGGCATCGTTTGGCGATGGCCATGGTCACTAGTTAAAAAATAAAAAGAGAATTCAAAACAATGATTGATAAATTAATCGACTTTAGTCTGCAAAACCGATTATTGATGGTGTTGTTTGCCATCATGGTTGTGATCGCCGGTTATCGTGCTTACACACAATTACCGATTGATGCCTTTCCTGATGTATCACCAAATCTGGTGCAAGTCTTTACTGAAACGGAAGGACTAGCGCCGGAAGAAATCGAAATGTATGTCACCTATCCGGTGGAAGTGGCGATGACCGGACTACCCGGTATTGATAATGTTCGTTCTATATCTAACTTTGGTCTGTCAGTCGTCAATGTCTACTTTGATGATGATATTGATATCTATTTTGCGCGTCAGCTAGTCAATGAACGTTTACAGGAGGCAAGAGAACAAATACCGGAAGGCTTTGGAGACCCTGTGATGGGGCCGATCTCTACCGGGATGGGATTGATCCTGTTTTATTATCTTGAAGATACAACAGGTCAATACTCGCTGATAGAACTACGCGAGATTCAGGACTGGATAGTCAAATTCAACTTACAAACCGTACCAGGTGTTACAGAGATACTGGGTATTGGCGGTTTTGAAAAACAATTTCATGTAGAGATTAATCCCGATGCTTTATTACGTTATTCTGTTTCGTTAAACGAAGTAATCGGACGTATTCGTGCAAACAATCTAAATGTCGGTGCACAGTTTATCGAGAAGAACTCTGAAGAATTTATTGTCCGTTCTGTTGGCTTGGCCAAAGGGATTGATGATTTAAACAATATTATTGTTAAAACGGTAGATGGCAGTCCTATCTTTCTGGGTGACTTGGCGGATATCAAAATGGGCGGTGCTATACGCCGAGGATTACAAACTCGTAATGGCGTTGAAGAAGTGATTGCCGGTATGGTGATTAAACTGTTTGGCACTAATTCATCTACTGTAATTGCCGATGTAGAAAAAAGACTAGGTGAGGTTAATAAAATATTACCGGAAGGGATTCGCATCGTTCCTTATTATGAACAAAAGAGTCTGGTCGAGGCATGTGTCAAGACTGTCACTGATGCTTTGGTTCAAGGTGTTGCGTTGGTTGTTATTATCCTGTTGTTGTTTTTGGGAGCACTTCGGCCCAGTTTTGTCGTGGCGATATCGATTCCGTTTTCTGTCTTCTTTGCCTTGATAGGGATGTATGTACTCAACATCTCGGCAAATCTGATGTCGTTTGGTGGATTAGCAATTGCGATCGGTATGATGGTCGATGGTGGTGTCGTTATGGTCGAAAATGTTGATCGACTATTACGCAAAGCCAATTCCGGTGAAAGCGTATTACATATCGTGGGACGTGCCTGTCGTGAAGTAGGTCGACCCATTGTCTTTGCGATTATCATTATTTTGATTGTGTTTCTTCCCTTGTTTACCTTGCAAGGGGTTGAAGGAAAAACGTTCGGGCCATTGGCGTATACCATAGCGCTAGCGATGACAGGTTCATTGCTATTTGCGATCTTTATCGCACCTGTACTTGCCTCGTTTGTCATGAACAAACCCAAACAGAAAGAAAGTGAAAATAATGAAGACGAAGTGCTAATCGTTAAGTGGTTGCTTAAAATTTATACGCCATTGGTGCGCTTTTTTGTTCATAACCGAATCATTGCGTTAATAGTCGCATTTGTATTAATTGTTGTTGGCGGTGCAATCTTTCCACAACTGGGTGCGGAGTTTACACCAAAGTTAAATGAAGGCACGATAGTCGTTCGCTTGACCATGGCACCGTCTATTTCATTAAACGAAAGTAAACGCAATACCATGTTGGTTGAAAAGCGCTTGCAAGAAATTCCTGAAATCACCAAGGTAGTGACTCGTATAGGGCGTGGTGAGGTGGGCGCACATGCCGATCCCACTAACTCCGCCGAGATGTATGTCATCCTGAAACCAAATACGGAATGGCGTAAGCCTAAAGATCAACCTTTTATCGAAGAACAGATCAGAGAGAAAATTAAAAACATACCGGGTATTCAAGCTAACCTGACTCAACCTATTAAAATGACAGTCGATGAATTGCTGGAAGGTGTGAGAGCAGAACTCGCAATTAAAGTCTTTGGCGATGATCTGGTTATTCTTAAACAGAAAGCCGATGAAATTGCAGCAGTGATACAGGAAACAGAAGGTGCTGCGGATGTTCAAGTCGATCAAATATCAGGTGTACCACAACTTCGTATTCGTCCGGATAGACAAGCAATTGCCCGATACGGGTTAAATCTTGAAGATGTACAGAATGTGATCAGTGCCGCTGTCGGGGGTGTTTCTGCTGGACAAATCTTTGAAGGGATACGTCGTTTCGATATTTTTGTTCGATATACACCGGATGCAAGAGCAACAAAAGACGATATTAGACAAATATTGATCGAAACACCTGATGGGGTAAAGGTTCCTCTTGAGCAGGTTGCTTTGATTGAAGAGTTGGTTGGACAAAGACAAATCACGCGACAAAACAATCAACGTTTTATTACGGTACAAAGCAATGTTGTTGGTCGTGATATTGTGACCTTTGTTGAAGAGGCGCAACAACAAATAGATCAAAGTGTTGAGTTACCTCCTGGTTATCTGGTGACCTGGGGCGGGCAGTATCGTTTGCAACAGGAAGCAAATAAACGTTTAGCTATCGTTATCCCTGTTACGTTGCTGTTAATATTCATCATGCTATTTAGCAGTTTTAATTCGTTTAAAAATGCAACATTGATCTTCTTAAACATTCCGTTGGCACTGGTAGGAGGCGTAGTCGCTTTATGGTTAAGTGGACAAAACCTTTCCGTTCCTGCTTCTGTAGGCTTTATTTCACTCTTTGGTATTGCCCTAATGAACGGCATTGTATTGGTAACATACTTTAACCAATTATTAGAGAAGGGAATGAATATAGATGAAGTATCTATCCATGGAGCATGTCTTAGATTAAGACCCGTTTTGATGACAGCAATAACAACGGTATTGGCAATGATTCCACTCTTACTATCAACAGGTACAGGTAGTGAAGTTCAACGCCCATTAGCAACGGTTGTCGTGGGTGGAATTGTGACGTCTACCATACTGACCTTATTAGTTATACCCGCGCTTTATAAATGGTTTGCAATTCGAGTTGAACCTGAAATTTAATATTAGTCCATATTATGGAGATTTAATAACATGAAAATGATTATTGCCTATATAAAAGAACATATGCTTGAGAATGTGACTCTGGCGTTACATAAGATTGATGGATTAACAGGAATGAGCATAGCTGATTACAAAGGTTTTGGAAGAAGCCGTGGTGGCACAGAGAATGAAGAACGTCTTGAAGACGGTTTTGACTTTTTGCCGTGTATTAAAATAGAAATTACATGTGAGAATGAACTCGTCGAAAAAATTGTACATGAAATACAAACGCATGCTCATACGGGTTTACGACGTGATGGAAAAATATATGTATTACCCGTTGACAACGCAATTCGAATTAGTACTGGTGCTGCAGGAAAAGATGCAATCTAATATTATAATTTTCAATACTCTAAAAACATGAACACATCTCATGTACATACTGAACGTATAAATGTTCAAAATGCCAATGGTATTAGGCGATTGATTCTTGCGCTATTTGTAAACCTGGTGCTGACTGTTGTGCAAGTCATTGGTGGAATTATTTCGGGAAGTCTTGCACTAGTTGCTGATGCACTTCATAACTTTAGTGATGCAGCCGCGCTCTTAATCACGCTTATTGCCAGGAAATGGTCAGAGAAACCTGCGGATGAAAACCGCACCTTTGGATATAAACGTGCTGAATTAATCGGAGCGATGATTAATTTAACAACCTTGATCTTGATTGGGGTGTATCTTCTGTTTGAAGCTATCATGCGCGTTTTTGAACCTGAACCCATAGCGGGATGGATTGTAGTTATCATTGCCTGTGTTGCCCTGGTTGTCGATGTCATTACTGCATTACTTACTTATGCCATGTCAAAAGACAGTCTTAATATTCGTGCAGCCTTTTTACATAATGTGGCAGATGCATTGAGTAGTGTCGCCGTCATTATCGCAGGCACACTTATCATTTTTTATGAATGGTACATTGTGGATACGATTTGTACTTTTCTAATTGCAGGCTATGTTCTTTTCCATGGTTACATCGAAATAAAATCTGTGATTAGGATTTTGATGCAAAGTGTACCAGCCGATATTGACCTCAATGAGGTGATTAATAGCCTAGAGGAGATTGAAAATATAAAGGAAGTTCACCACTTGCATGTGTGGGAATTAAATGAGCATGAACGATCACTTGAAGCACATGTTGTTATTTCTGAGTCTGGATATCAGGATGCCGAAATCATCAAAGGCCAAATTAAAGATATCTTAAATGAATCATTTCATATTTCGCACTCAACTATTGAATTTGAGTATGAAAGTCAGTCGGAAAATAAGAATTGTTGTGATAAATCAATTGTTACTCCTCATTGATAAATAGGAAACTTTAGTGCTATGAGTAATTGCGACTGTCATGAAGATATAGATCCAAAGAGCCAACGTAATCTCTTAATCATTGTATTAGTGATTAATGGAGTTATGTTTTTATTTGAATTTGCGTTTGGTTTGTATGCAGAGTCAACGGGGTTGCTTGCTGATTCACTCGATATGTTAGCAGATGCAATGGTATATGCATCGGCATTATACGTCATAGGTAAAACGGTATTAGCTAAAGCGAATTCAGCTATGTTGAGTGGTATGCTTCAAATGCTACTTGGATTCGGAATAATATTTGAAGTTATTCGACGCTTCTTATATGGCAGTGAACCAATTTCTATTGTGATGATTGTTATTTCATTATTCGCCTTAACCGCAAATATTGTTTGTCTTGTATTACTAAATAAACATAAACAGGGTGAAGTTCATATGCGTGCAACATGGATTTTTTCGAAGAACGATGTGATTGCAAATTTAGGTGTCATTACTGCTGGTATATTAGTAGCGTATTTCGAATCAGCATTACCTGATTTAATTATTGGCGCAATAATATCAACGGTTGTTCTGTATGGAAGTTATCAAATCTTACGAGAAGCGGTTGATGCCCGAAGTAAAATGTAAAATAGTGAAAATAGATGAACCTTATATAATTTAGATGTCATATATTGATATCGATCAATAATTAGAGATTAGATTTTTTATGTTATTTAAATTAGTTCGGCTATAATATTCAATATGTTGATGCATTTTAATAACAAGCGACACAATATCGCCTCTGGAATATTATCCATTTTTGTGGGTAGTTGGTTGTTATTGTTGTGTCAAACTTGTATGGCTTTGACTGATGATAATATGGGTCATCATGAAACTTCATCTGAAGTTACTAATTCTTGCCATGTTCCTGATGAAGATATTAATAGTATAGATGATGAGCATTGTCTCGGTGCTTGTGATTGTGATGCCTTAACGGTCACTATTAATAGTGACAAGAATTCTGAATCAAAAGAGAAAGTCAAATTCATACCTGATGTGGCTTTAGCTATTTCATCAAAAATAACGTTATCGAATCGAGCACCGCCAGGCTATCCAATATCCTCCTCTCCTGAGCGAGCTAAACTTCCCCCTTTCTATACCTACAACGTACTTCTGATTTAAACACGTCTCTACCTTTTGTTCGTTGATTGATCGCGAGATCGATTGTCGTTTGTTGCTTGTGTTTGAGGTGTGTTATGTATTTTTTCAATTTATTTAAAAAATTAAGTGCAATATTTTTGATAGTGTTGCCTGTTAATACTCTGGCGAATGAATTATCGCTGGTTGAAGCAGAACGACTGGCATTAGAAGCTGATTTTATTATCAAGCAATATAATGCGAGTGCAGATAGTCTGAATGAAATTGCTATTGCTGAGGAACAACTGCCAGATCCAAAGGCTAAGTTCGGCATCATGAATATTCCTGTTAACAGTTTTGATCGTAGTCAGGAACCCATGACGCAACTTCAGTTTGGTGTTCAACAATCATTTCCGCGTGGTGACACACTTCACTATAAAAGACAACGCATTGAGGATATGGCAGATGTTGATAAAGCAAAGGCTTTGGATCAGAAAAAGAAAGTTTTGCGATCACTGCGTAATAGTTATCTGGATTTATATCTGAATGTAAAAACAGAATCAATTCTGCAACAAAACCGTGATTTGTTTACACAACTTCTGGATATCACCCAGCGCCAATATGCTGTTGGCAGAGATAATCAACATGATGTACTTCGTGCACAACTTGAGTTGGCATTGGTCGATGATCGTATTGCAGAAATTGTGGGTGCTAAAGAAATTGCTCAGGCCGAGCTATCAAAATGGATTGGTAGTAATTCGGCACAAAGACCTTTGCCAGAAACATTTCCTGAATTAACAACGTTTTCAGATGTAGAAATGATCATTTCATCCTTGGCAGATCATCCTTTGATTCAAATGGAAGATGCAGTTGTTAATTCCAAAGAAAAAAATATCAAGATAGCGGAAGAGCAATACAAACCTGGCTGGATGTTGGATCTGACTTATGGTCAACGTTCTGGAAATAATCTGGATGGTAGTAGTCGAGATGATTTTGCTTCAGCAATGGTCATGGTCGACATTCCTCTTTTTACGGATAAACGTCAGGACAAACGTTTATCAGCAAGCAAACTGGAACACATTGCATCTCAATATTCGCGTAGTGATCGACTGTTGGAACTCAAACGGCAGGTTGAAAAAGAACATGCAAACTGGGTGCGTATGGGGCGACGGTTTGAACTTTATGAAACACGTGCCGTTGTTGATGCTGCTCAAAATTCTGAATCCACATTAAAAGCGTATCAAAATGGTCAAACAGATTTTACAACTTTGATGCGTGCTCGATTAACAGAATTAAATACGCAACTCGATATGCTAAAGATTCGTGTAGATCGCGCCAAGTCTCAAGCAAACCTGTTGTATTACAAAAGAGAAACGATATGAAAAGTTTAATTATATTAGTAATGATAGTTATTGGTTTACTAGTAGGTATTACAGTCGAGAATCGATTTGATATAACTGCGCTGTTATTTGATTATGAATTGAATAGTCAAAATGAATTAAATTCTACTGAAAAGCAAATCAAATACTGGGTTGCACCAATGAACCCAGATTATCGTCGTGATGAACCTGGAAAATCACCTATGGGTATGGATCTAATTCCAGTATATGAAGGTGAAGATGAGGGCATGGGTAAAGATATGTCCATCGTTAAGATAAGGCCCGAGGTCGTTAATAATCTTGGTGTGCGGTCAGCTAAAGTAGAACGTGGCCCCTTATGGAAAAGGATTAGTACTGTTGGTTATATCGATTATGACGAAACTCGAATTAATCATATTCATACCAGGACAGAAGGTTGGATAGAAAAGTTACAAGTCCGTGCCAAAGGAGAAAAAGTTAAGCGCGGCCAACTTTTATTTGAACTATATTCGCCACCTCTTGTTAATGCACAAGAAGAATATTTACAAGCATTAGCGAGTGGTAATAAACGTTTGGCTTCAGCGTCACAAGAAAAACTTTCTGCGTTGGGTATATCAAAGTCACAAATAGATAGATTAGAGAAAGATAAAACAATTACACAGAATATTCGATTTTATGCAACGCAATCAGGTGTCGTCGTTGATCTCGGTGTGCGCGAAGGCATGTATATCAAACCTGAAACCCAGGTAATAAGCGTAGCTAATCTTGATACCATCTGGTTATTGGCAGAGGTTTTTGAACAACAAGCGAATTGGGTTGAAGTGGGTCAAAATGCTGAAGCCGAATTACCTTCGATGCCGGGAGTCCTTTGGAAAGGAACTGTTGAATATATCTATCCTGATCTTGATCCAGTTACACGAACTTTGCGGGTTCGATTACGTTTTGATAATTCTGGCGACAAATTAAAGCCGAACATGTATTCACGGATTGTCATATTTGCGGGTGAAAAAGAGGATGTCATTAGTATACCGCGAGAAGCTTTAATTCGTGATGCAAAACAGGAACGTGTGATAAAAGCACTTGGAGAAGGTCATTTTCAGGCACAGGAAGTTGTTGCCGGTATGGAGAGTGGAGACTGGATCGAAATTATTTCAGGTTTAAATGAAAACGATAAAATTGTTATCTCTTCGCAATTTCTGATTGATTCTGAATCAAATCTCAAAGCAAGTTTAAATCGCATGCAAGCCGTTGAACATGATATGAATGATCATTCAATGGAACAGTCTGAAATGGATAAGGAATAGATTATGATTGGACAAATTATACGTTGGTCAATTGATAATCGTTTTTTGATTATTCTAAGTACTGTTATTGTCTTTGTAAGTGGTGTGTATATCACCAAGCAAACTCCTGTCGATGCAATACCGGACCTTTCTGATGTACAGGTTATTATAAAAACACCATTTCCTGGACAGGCGCCGCAGGTCGTTGAAGATCAAATAACATATCCATTAACAACAGCCATGTTGTCAGTACCCTATGCCGTTACGGTTAGAGGTTATTCTTTTTTTGGTGATTCTTATGTTTATGTGATCTTTGAAGAAGGGACTGATCTCTATTGGGCACGATCACGCGTGCTTGAATATTTGAGTCAGGTGTCAAGTCGTTTGCCGCCCGGAGCAAAACCAGAACTTGGCCCCGATGCAACTGGTGTCGGTTGGATTTATGAATATGCATTAGTTGATCGAAAAGGTGATCATGATTTATCCCAGTTACGATCGCTTCAAGACTGGTTTCTTAAATATGAACTACAAACTGTTCCAGGAGTCGCGGAAGTCGCAACTATTGGCGGTATGGTTAAACAGTATCAGGTTGTTGTCGATCCGGATCAATTACGCGCTTACGATATTCCTATAACAACGATTAGCAATGCCATAAAAAAAGCCAATCAAGAAGCAGGGGCTTCTGTTATAGAAATGGCAGAAGCGGAGTACATGGTCAGGGTCACGGGTTATATCACTGGATTGGAAGAACTGCGGAATATTCCACTGGGTGTCAATGTTAGAGGTACACCCGTGCTTCTTAAAGATGTTGCACAAGTCCGTATTGGACCTCAGTTACGTCGTGGTATTGCAGAGTTAAATGGCGAAGGTGAAGTTGTTGGTGGTGTGATTGTTATGCGTTGGGGGGAAAACGCAAAAAAAGTAATCGATTCAGTTAAAGATAAATTAAATGAGTTGAAACGTAGTTTGCCTGATGGTGTTGAGATTGTTGAGACTTATGATCGTTCCGGTTTAATTGAGCGCGCAATTAACACTTTAAAAATCGCATTGCAGGAAGAGCTGATTCTGGTTTCTCTTGTATGTTTCATTTTTCTACTGCATTTAAGATCTGCTCTGGTCGTTATTATCAGTCTCCCGCTGGGCATTTTAATGGCATTTATCATCATGAATATCCAAGGGATCAATGCCAATATTATGTCACTAGGAGGGATAGCGATTGCTATTGGTGTCATGGTCGATGCTGCCATTGTGATGATCGATAATGTACATAAACATATCGAAAATAAAAGTGATGATGCCGATCATTGGAAAGTCATTCTTGCAGCGACGACTGAAGTGGGGCCTCCATTGTTTTTCTCATTGCTGATAACCGGACTAAGCGTATTACCTATTTTTACATTACAGGCTCAGGAAGGGCGTATGTTTGCACCGCTGGCATATACATGGATTTATGCAATGATATCGGCAACGATACTTGCGATAACCGTAATTCCGGTATTACTTGGCTATTTTATAAAAGGTAGTGTGATTTCCTCAGAAAAAAACATTATCTCGAGATTATTAGTTTCTATATATAAACCAGTTGTAAGTTATGTTCTTCGCTTTCCAATTACTACGGTGTTTTTTGCATTAGTCATTATGATTGTCGGACTTTGGCCTTTTACAAAGTTAGGTAGTGAATTTATGCCGGAGTTAGACGAAGGTGATTTGATGTATATGCCAACAACCTTACCCGCTATCTCAATCGGTAAAGCACAACAAATTTTACAGCAGACGGACAAATTAATTCGAACGGTTCCTGAAGTTGATACTGTCTTTGGAAAGATAGGTCGTGCAGAAACAGCAACTGATCCAGCGCCATTAACGATGATTGAAACACTCATCCGGTTTAAGCCACGCGATGAATGGCGCGAAGGCATGACAATGGAAAAACTTAAAGTCGAATTAAACAGTATCGTAAATTTACCCGGTATTACCAACGCATGGGTCATGCCAATTAAAACACGTATCGATATGTTAGCTACGGGTATCAAAACCCCAGTCGGAATTAAAATAGCAGGTAGTGATCTGAAAGTAATTGAAAATATCGGGCGGCAAATTGAAAAGGTACTGAAAGATGTACCGGGTACTGCTTCTGTTTATGCTGAACGTGTTGCTGGTGGTCGATATCTCACAGTTGATATTAATAGAGTTAATGCCGCTCGGTTAGGTCTTAACATCAATGATATTCAGGACATTGTACGCACAGCTGTGGGAGGGATGAATGTTGCTGAAACAATTGAAGGTTTGGAACGTTATCCGATCAATATTCGTTATCCACATAAGCTACGCGACTCACTGGAACAGTTACGATTGTTACCCATTATTACTCCCGCAGGTGCAAGAATACCATTGGGAGATGTTGCCTCCGTTAATGTGACAGACGGCCCACCTATGATTAAAAGTGAAAACGCGCGTATTAATGGTTGGATATATGTTGATACCAAGGATCGTGATTTAGGTAGTTATGTCAATGAAGCACGAGAGCATGTTGCCAAGACAGTAGACTTACCACCCGGTTATTCCATAAGTTGGTCTGGTCAATATGAATATATGTTAAGAGCAATGGAACGTTTAACGATTGTCGTGCCGATTACCTTTTTCATTATATTTTTATTGCTCTATTTAAACTTCAAAAAGTTAGGTGATGTAATTTTAATCATGGGGTTTCTGCCATTCGCATTAGGTGGGGGCGCATGGTTTTTATATTTACTGAATTACAATCTGTCTGTTGCCGTTGGAGTAGGGTTTATCGCTCTTGCAGGGATAGCAGTACAAGACAGTGTACTAATGGTCGAGTTTCTAAATAATGCAGTTAAAAAATATAACTCTACAAAAAAGGACCTAATTAACCTTATTACCGATGCAGCGAGTCAACGAGTAAGACCTATAATAATGACAACCTGTTCTACTATTGTAGGACTATTACCGATTATGTTTATCGATGGAACTGGATCAGAAGTAATGACTCGCGTCGTTGCACCAATGATAGGTGGAATGGTCAGCTCAACAATTTTAACGTTAATTGTTATTCCTTCTATTTATCTACTTTGGAAAAAACGATGTATTGCTTAAGTATTTTATTGATGTGTTTAATTATATGCGGATTGCCATCGAAATTACCCAAGAAGGATATTTCTGCTAAAGCTGCACACATCAACAGCTATTTGTGGTGAGTCGGAGTCGAACCCGTACGTTTTTCTCGCGTGAAATTATGTGGGGTATTTGGTGAGGTATGCTGTATAATTACACTGTAAAATTATATATAAAATAGCTGGTTAGGTGATTTATTAGTTACCTCTTTCCTGCTCAGTTTTCTAAATATTTAGCCCAATCATTCATAAGTTCTTTTCTAAGGTCATATAAGTCGGAACGTTGATAAGCAGCTTCGACTCTATCTTTGTTTACATGGGATAATGCCAGCTCACATACAGCTGATGGGTAATTCGTTTTTTCTGCTGCCCATTGTCTGAAAGTTGAACGAAAACCATGAACAGTTATATCAGGTGCTATAGAACGCAAGAATTTACTTAAAGTCGCATCAGATTGTTTGCCGCCCCTTATTCCAGGGAAAAGCAATTCTTCATCATGTTTCTTTTTCATTTCTTTAATAATTGATATGGATTCTTTTGAAAGAGGGACGCGATGCTCAATATTTGTTTTCATCCGATCAGCTGGAATGGTCCAAATCGATTTTTTTAAATCTATTTCAGACCATGTTGCTCCTCTAGCTTCACCAGATCTAACAGCAGTTAAGATAACAAATCGTAAACAATAGGCAGATATACTGTCTTTTTTACGAATATCCTTCATCAAATCTGGAAGTTCATCATAGGGTAGGGCAGAGAAATGCTTTACAAAACGCACCTTGTTTGGAGAAGGTAGGATTTTATCCAAAACACCTTTCCATCGAGCTGGATTTTCTCCTTCTCTCAATCCGTGTACGTTAGCCCAATCCAAAATAGCCTCTATTCTTTGCCTCACTCTGGTTGCCGTTTCCGTTTTATCTGTCCAGAGAGGTAAGAGTATTTTCTTAATATGAGCTAATGAGACCTCATTCGGCTGTAGATGACCAATTTCCGGGTATACATAATCACGAAGCGTATTTTGCCATTGTTGGGCGTGTTTAGCGCTTCTCCAACCAGTTTTTTTAGTTTCTATCAGTTCTTCTGCGCAAGATTTAAAAGTATTCTTGTCGTTTGACAGTCCAGATGATTTTTTTATGATATCTGCTGGATTGTCTCCTTTTTGCTTTGCATTGCGCATTTTTCCGGCTAGTGTCCTGGCATCTGCAAGACTTTGTGAATGTGTTGCTCCTAGTCCTATTTCACGTGTTTTTCCGTACAGGGTGAACCTGAATACCCATGCTCGTGAACCCGTATTTTTGACTCGTAAATAAAGTCCTCCACCATCAGAATGAAATCCTGTTCCAAGTGTAGGAATTTGGCGTGCTGATAATTTATGAATATTTAAGGCCATAGCATTGAAATCCGATCTTACTATAGATCTTACTGTTTGACGTGGATCTTATTAAACTACGTTGTACACTAATAAACAATAAAAATATATAACATACTGTATTTATTATAAATAATGTATTTTATTGGACTTTATTGGATGTGATGATGGAGGACACCCTCTCAGCCATCTTGGGGGCATGCAAAGATTTAGGCTACCTAAACTAACATGGCTTGCAAAGCAAACACACAAATATGATTAAAAGTTAAAAACCAGAAGGGCGTTTATATTTTTTGCATTCATTGGAACTGCACTCTTACTTGCAAGCTGTGCAAATCAGCCGTCTCCAACTGCGTATGACCCACCAGGATTTTTTTATGGAATCATGCATGGCTTTATCATCATTTTTAGTTTCATCGGCAGCATTTTTTCGGATATAAGAATCTATGCTTTTCCAAATTCTGGTGTAATGTATGATTTTGGTTATCTTATAGGCTTATTTTGCTGGCTAATATTTTTCTTCTCTGCCTAAAAACCACATATAACAAATCACTCCACACGGAATGTTTACGCAGCCCGTGAGTTCAACCGTTATGTGTTTTTTATGAATGAGAAACAACGGATATTTAAAATGGTGAGAATGCCTCAGATGTTTTTATTTAGGCTCTTAAAAATCTTACCCATGTAAATAAGCGTTTTCTTTATATTGGAATATGTACTAAATAAAATACTAGCGTAACCTTAAGGGTAGATGCAGCTTTGAAGGTTACCATTGTAACGAAGTGACTTAGTACCGGAGAGGATTGCTCCCCTCCGGCGGTAGTATATAATATAGCTAGGGTTAGACCACTACCAATACTAAGGGTCTAAATTTACCATCCGACCAAACTCGAAACCTTTTATATACATGCCTTTCACGTATGACTAGGTAGGTATAGGTTAAGGTATAGGTCTAGGCTAAGGTTAAGTTGTATTACTCTTAACTGTTAACAATTCACTGACTACGCTATACCTAAGTTCTTTAGGTAAATCTCTTTGCTTTCTGTCTTTTGTTACTGTGCGCACTGAACATTGAATTACTTTTTGTTTGAATTTGCCAATACCAACATCGCGCAGTTTTTCAGGTAAACCAAATAATTTTGAATACTCTCTTACAAAATCAGAGTGCCAGCCTTTAGGAATTATCTCTTTACGTTTAGTAAAGCCCTTAACGTTATAGCAGCGACTCAATAAATGTCCGTAATATTGACCAACAGAAACTATTCTAAAAACAAGCATTATTTTTGGTATTCCACCATAAAGTTGACCTTTCCAGTGATCTGCAAGTATCACATCGTAAGTGCCAGGTTTAACTAACACTGGTCTTAAATCATCCAATTTACATTTTGTTTCTATTTCAAATGGGATGATGTTAGTAACTGTCATGCTTAACCTCCGTGTCATACATAGTCGGTCTTACATCCCACAATGGACATGCCGTACTGTTACAATCTTGCACCTGTTTTCGCCATGTACCTTCTGAGAAAGGGCAATATATGCACTCAATGCATTTCGCGTTAATTTTGCCCCTTAATCCCGCCTTCTTGGCATGATTAGCTATAAGTTTTTCGCGGTATTCAAACCTGCCATTATCAAATTTCGTTAATTTCATTGAACGGCTCCTTGTCTTGTTGTTTTTTAATCCATGAAAAAAACTTATCTGGATCTATCAAGACTTTTCTTCCAATGCGAACAATGGCTCCAGATTCCTTTAAGCCGTTCTTGTCTTGATTGAAAATTTGCCAGCGAATACCACCTACTGGAAAAGCAGGATATTCATGTGAAAATTGTGAAATTGTTTTAAGGTTCATATAAACCTCCTCAACGTTAATGATTAAATTAAAAAGGACAATAGTGTCCTTCGTTGTGGAGATTTAAACATATGAAACACGTAAAACACATTTAAAAAAGCCCTTTTTCATGTCATGCCTGAACAGACATGACTTAAAAAAAGTTAAGTTAGTTCAGAGGGTGAGATGTTAATTGGATAACGCTTCCTCTTTAGTGCCAGATATTAATTTTAATATATGGCTATCTGAGTAGATTTTACCCTTGTTATATAAAGTATATTTTTTAGTGATTGGATCAGACTTTAGTTTATAAACGCATTTTTTGTATGTTAAATTTGGATTATTAGTGAAATGATATTTTGCAGCTCCTCTTAGTTCTTCTTTTCTGCTTTTCGCATTGAGTTTATTCGCATTAGCTCCTTTTTTTCGCCCTTGTTCCAAAATACTTTTTCTTTTTTGTTCAGATTTATCTAGTTCCTCTAATGCTATTAATGAACGGGTGCTAGGTGTGGCTGATGCTGTATCAGTTGGCGGTGCGTTGCCAGTTAATTCATTCTTTAATAATTTTTGAGACTTCTTAAAATCATCAGCAATTATTTGATAATTCGTTTTCTTCACTTTAGAAGAGTTAGTTTTAGTCTTTTTACTCATTATAAATCAAAAATTTGACTATTCATTTTTGCAACAATTGATGTTGTATGTTGTTCCGTTAAATGACTATAACGTTTTACCATTTGCAGAGTTTTATGACCCAGTACATCTGCCAATTCTGCAATTGATGCACCATTCATGGCAAGATAAGAAGCGGCACTATGTCTTAAATCATGAAATCTAAAGTTATCTATTTTTGCTGACTTAACTGCATCCTTCCAAATAGAGTCTATAGATTGTGGTTTATCTGGATTGTTTTTATCGTGGAAAAGTAAGTCTGTATCCAACCTGCGCACCTTACTTAATTTTTTTACTAATTCGAGTGCATGACCTTGTAAAGGAATTGAGCGTATTTCGTTATTCTTAGTTTCATGAAGTGTAATAATTCCTTTATTTAAATTAATGTCATTCCATCGTAGTGAGAGTATTTCCCCTCTACGCGCACCAGTAGAAAGTGCGATAACTACAATGGTGTAAAGTGTTTCGCTTTTTTCTTTACACTTATCTAGTAATGCTTTTCTTTCATCATCATCTAAATATCTAACTCGACCTCTTGGCTCTCTTAAAGTTGATACTCTTCTACATGGATTATCTTCAATCCAGCCCCATTCCATTACTGCGATACTAAAAGCATGTGAGAAAGTAGATAGGTATCTATTTACAGTTGAGTTGCTACGTTTAGTTTTTCTTCTAGTGACACCTTGAGAAAGATCGTCACGGCATTCAACGATTTTTGCAGGTGTAACATCTGAAAGAGTTAAGTTGCCTAGTTTATCTTTCCAATAGATAAGATGGTTTTTTCTATCATTACCACTTTTTAACTCTGGAAGGATTTTCTTTTCATATCTTTCAATTAATTCCTTAACCGTATGCTTTTTGGATTCGGCTGTTTTGAAGTATTTACCATTTCGAACTTCTGGCTCAGTTTCCTGTGCCCAGCGTTTAGCATCAGTTTTACGATCAAAAGTAGCAGTTATTGGATCTTGTCCTTTGATTCGTATCTGAGCGCGGTATCGTTTATTGCCCTTGGAGTCGGTTCTTTCTTCGATATAAGCCATAACTCTAAAGACTACAGCAAACCACAATTCTCAGCAATAATGATTTATACTCCGTCAAAAATATCACTAAGTAACTGATAAAAAATAATAATATTAGCTATTACATGAATATGGGGGAAATATGGGGGAGTAGAGTCCGAAAAAGTCCATTTTCAGGGCTATTCAGACCAAATAGGGAGAGGGCTTTGATTGTAGTTTATTGTGGTTTATTCCCCCATAATTCCCCCTTGAATGATAATGTAAGGGCATACTATAGGGTTATATATTGATTTTATTGGCTGGGGGTAGAGGATTCGAACCTCTACTGACGGAGTCAGAGTCCGTAGTCCTACCGTTAGACGAACCCCCATTTAAATCACATTTTCTCAATACTTCAATTATATATATAAATTCCGAGTATGCTCGGCTAGTTCTTCTGTTTCGTTCTACCCCCCTACATTCATGTAGGCGAAAAAAAAAGAGGGTTGCCCCTCTTTTTTTTATAAACGTTAAAGAAGAGACGATTAACGTTTTGAGTATTGTGGTCTCTTGCGTGCTTTGTGTAGACCGATTTTCTTACGTTCAACTTCACGAGCATCACGAGTAACAAAACCCGCTTGACGAAGTGGCTTGCGATAAGAATCATCAAATTCAATTAACGCACGGGTCATGCCATGACGAATTGCACCAGCTTGACCAGTAATACCACCACCAGAAACGGTGATATTGAAATCGAATTGATCGACAACTTCCAGTAATTCTAGTGGTTGGCGAACCATCATTTGTCCGGTTTCACGACCAAAGTATTGTTCCAGTGTGCGATTATTGATGGTAATTTGACCGGAGCCGCGTTTCAAATAAACGCGTGCAGATGAATTCTTTCTGCGACCAGTGCTGTAATAAACTTGATCAGACATATTAAATCTCCAGAACCTGAGGTTGCTGTGCAGTGTGCTGATGTTCAGCACCGGCATAGACTTTTAATTTACGATACATGTCTCTGCCTAATGGGCCTTTAGGCAACATGCCTTTGACTGCAGTTTCAATCACTTTTTCAGGGCGTTTTGCGATCTGTTTCTCAAAACTGATTGATTTAATACCACCTGGATAGCCAGTATGATGATGATAAATTTTGTCTTTGGCCTTATTACCACTGACGCGAACGTCTTTTGCATTTATGACAACGATATAGTCACCAGTATCAACATGTGGGGTATATTCTGGTTTATGTTTGCCTCTCAAGCGGCGAGCAATCTCGGTAGACAGGCGTCCTAGAGCCTTACCTGATGCGTCTATGACGTACCAATCTCGCTTTACTTCGGCAGGTTTTGCAGTAAAGGTTTTCATTACGTAATCCTAAAAATTCGGGGTGCCCAAAAAAAGAGGTCGAATAGTACGGATTGCCTCTGTTTCTGTCAATAATTCAGGACGATATTAGGACGGATTTTTCGTAATTATCTTAAATACGGTGTATTGGTATTTGGCATAGATGAGTATATATAATGTCGTTTGTTTTAAATTTTTCAATATAACTTAGATGTCCAGAAACTATACAAATATTGATAGAGCAATTTCATTTTTCGATAAGTTATTGAAAAATAATAATAAAAATACGTGTTCTACTTATTTTCGCTCAAATCCGGCTGAAGATTTGCTTGATTCATCGCTTAGTGATTCAGAAAAAAAGCATTCCGCCGGGTTAATGCGGGTGAATCATGCCGGAGAAATTGCTGCTCAGGCACTTTACAAGGCGCAAGCAATGGTCGCTAGAGATGCATATATTCGTCAGGAAATGCGGCAATCTGCTGATGAGGAGCAGGACCACCTATATTGGTGTGAGTCACGAATACATGAACTGGGAAGTCACACTAGTATATTTGAACCGGTATGGGCGACAGGTTCATTTGCCATAGGGCTGTTTGCTGGCAGTTTTGGCGATAAATGGAATTTGGGGTTTTTAGCAGAGACTGAACACCAGGTAGTCGAACATCTAAATGAACATCTATCACAGCTCCCAGTAAATGATCATCGCAGTCGTGCAATCGTTGAACAGATGAAAATAGATGAAGCAGCACATGCGGCATTAGCTGAAAATGCCGGCGCATATGAATTACCGCAAACCGCTAAAAAATTAATGAACCTGACTTCATTGGTGATGAAGAAAACAGCTTACTATTGGTGAGTTCCCTCTTGAAAAAGAAATCTCCTGCCCCATTTATTCAGTAAGTCATAAAACGAACTGAATTTACCATTTGGAGGTTATTACTATGTCACTTTCAACTTATGAACCATGGAGTTTACTTGATCGTTTTCAAAAAGAATTGAACCGTCTTTCCTATCATGATCAGGCTATTACCAAAAGCGATAACGATTCATCTAATATTGTTACCAGTCATTGGCGTCCTTCAGTGGATATTAGGGAAGAACATGACCGGTTTCTTATCACTGCTGATGTACCAGGCGTTGATCCTAAAGATATTGAAATTACCATGGACAATGGCATTCTTAGTATTAAGGGTGAAAGAGCTTCTCAATCGTTAGAAGAAAAAGAGGGTTATAAACGTATCGAGCGTGTAAGTGGTGCTTTTTATAGGCGTTTTAGTCTGCCTGATTCCGCCGACGCAGAACGTATTGAAGCGAATAGTAAAGATGGTGTGTTGACAATTGTTTTACCAAAGCATGAGAAAGTACAACCAAGAAAAATAGAAGTTAAAAGTTAATTTACTTCACTCCCCAATAAGGCGGGCTACCCCC
>JAURNY010000025.1 GCA_030829955.1 Gammaproteobacteria bacterium
GATTTTTAATTTATTCAGAGCCATTATTTAGTATGCCAGTTTTTATGATTGGTATAGTTTTACTATATATAGCAAGTATCCTCACATTATTGTCAATGATTCAATATCTTATAGCTGCTTGGCCTCTTTTGAGAGAATAATGTCGTTTCTGGTTGACAGGCATCAATCCACGACTAAAATATGCGCTCTTTCAAGCAAGTGCGGGAATAGCTCAGTTGGTAGAGCGATACCTTGCCAAGGTATAGGTCGCCGGTTCGAACCCGGTTTCCCGCTCCATTTTTTCTCTTCAATTCGGTTTCAAGATATTGATTTATATTAAGTATTAACAATTTTTAATTAAATAGGTTAATATACCGCAGCTGAATTTTGGCAAAAGACATGATGAATTTTTGGCTATTCGTTTATGTTATTTTGCTCGGTGGCAGACAAAATCGCATGGAGCAGTTTTGAACATCGTTCGCAGTGAAGATGGCCTAAAAGGGTAGAAAAAAGGATGTCCAACATAATGGTTATGCAGTACGGCCTTTAAGGTCGCTAGATAAATATCCAGTATTTATTTAAGTAATTTATTGCCACATTTATTTGGCTGAGTGGCAGAGTGGTTATGCAGCGGCCTGCAAAGCCGTGGACCTCGGTTCGATTCCGGGCTCAGCCTCCATATAAACAGTGTCTAGCCCGGGTGGTGGAATTGGTAGACACAAGGGACTTAAAATCCCTCGCCTTAACGGGCGTGCCGGTTCGACTCCGGCTCCGGGCACCAAGTTATAAAAGGCTTTCAGCCAATCCTCTGATTTAACTCCAATCATGAATAAATCTATGTAAGCAATATGTAAGCGCCAAATGAATTCTTCTGATTTGCTCTGTTTTGCATTTTTATTTTGGATGTTTAGGCTATTCAAGAAAAGATACAGAGAAAAAATCATGAAAACTCTAATTCTTATCTTACTATTCCTCTTTGCGACATACACATCAGCAGCAGAGACCAAAGATAATTCATTGTATGTAACTGGTATGCAGTTATTAGAGAACTGCCAGGACCCACACCTAAAAAACACTGACTCATATTCTGCTATGCAGTCCGGAGTATGTCTTGGATACATTATGGCCGTTGTAGATGCTACTAGCCGACAAACATCTCTAAGGCAGCAAGAGTTTAAAAATATATTTTGCGCAACTAATGTTGATGCAAAACAGCTTGTGCTGATAGTAAAAAAATATTTAGAAAACAACCCAGAACTTCTCAGTCTCATAGCAGCTGATATTGTTAATGCAGCATTAAGAAAAGCTTTCCCGTGTTAATTATTTACTGAAGGATGAATAGACCAGAAAAAGAAAATATGGAAGATGCAGTTCGAAAAGCTTTTAATTCGGGCAGCGTTTTCAGTGACGATGATGAACGTATTGGGAAATATTTACGCTTTCTCGCAAGTGCCCCCGTGCCTAACGAACTAATTCGTCATACATTCATCATTCGCGCACTTATCATTAACTCAATCAAACAGGACAGGGCACTAGAAAAGTCTGAATCAAGAGCACACAAATATGCAGTTAGAGTTCTTTGGTTATCATTCCTGGCGATAGCATTATCGGTTTATAGCATCTATCAAAGTCATCAAACATCAAGCATGATGCAACGACTAGTTGAGGCCCAAGAAGCAGAAGTGAAAATGTTAGACATCAAATAAGATAGTCAGTGTCATTATAAATTATTGAGAACATATCTAGGATCGTTTCCCATGATATATTATATTAGGTTTAATAATAATGCTTAAAAGATTCCTTGTAGTTTTTATTTTAATTTTATCGCTGTCATTTCAGGTTAAGGCAGAAACGGTTTTCGCACTTGATACTCTAGTATGTTCTTTCTCAAAGGAAACTGATTATGGAAGTAGAAAACTGAAAGTTACAGTTATACCCCCAAAAGATTTTAGCTACGACAATGATCGTAGTTTGTTCGCATTGGGTACTTGTTGTACTGAAGAAGAGTTAATTGAGAACCCGGTAGCTATTAAAGCCAGCGGCATAGGCATTGGCAGAGTAGAAGTAAAATATGGTTATAGCACTGAATCAGATATTTCCGATCTGTATTTTTTAAAGGTTGGAACGAAAGACGGCAGTTCTCATGTTGCTTTTTGGTTCTCAAAAGGAGCGATGCAACACGCAAATTTCATTATTGTCGATGTATGGGAAAATAATATTAGTGCGAAATTGATGGAATCAGTTGAGCCAGAACCATATATAACCGGTAGTTGCGGATAGTTTATTTATGGCCTTGATTAGCTGTCATGAATGCGGTTCCCAGATCAGTACAGAGGCGAAGACTTGTCCACACTGCGGGGCAAAGAACAAAAGCAGGCCTCCATTAGTCCGAAAATCCCTGCTGATACTGGGTGTAATTATTATCGGTGGTTTTGCCTATGTCGCCTCAACGATTGATCCCGCTTATAGTATCCCGGAATGTCAGGAAGATGCCTTCAAAGATCAGTTTATGGAATTGTATAACAACGGCCCCTACGCCCAACAATTCAATTTACACGTTATCGACATTAAAAATGTAAAAGACATAACCACCGGTAGCGAAATGATTGATCGCAGATGCGAGATCACATTCGAATTAAGCAATCAGGAAATAGGTACTCATGTCGTTCACTATGAGTATGCAGAGGGCAGGAACGGCATTTTAATCAAGGGATCACCAAAATAAGGTAAGTCCAGAAGTATTAAAAATCCTCTGATATTAGGATTTAAAATTCTGCTTTCAGGCGTAGTATAAAAGTAACAACAAGGAGGTTGTTATGATAGCTGAATCACTGAATCACACCATAAAACTGATCGAGACAGTTCAAAAAATCCAACCGCACATAGAAGAAAAAATAGACCGAGAATTATGCTACCTGGTGGAGCATATGAAGTATGTGGAGGAAATGCTAAAACAACAGGGATAATTTCAAAAGATATTAAAGCAAATTGTATCTGAGCATCTTTTGGCAATCTAGTTGCGCTATTTCATCTCCTTTTTTCCTGTCGTATGAATGATTGCCAGCATAAATATCTTCAAGCCAAGTCATGCTTGTATACACCCTCGCTTTGTAAGCCTGTTCATCAATACCAGCTTCTTTTTTTATTTTTTTTACTGTTTGATCTATTTCTGGTGGCAATTCGCTGGAATTTAGTAAATGGTAAGCCACGCACGTTGACATCTCATCAAGGTATCCACCCAAGGCATTTGCATAAGGCGTAAAAAATATTAACGAGGGAAATAATCCCAATAATAGGGCTAACTTATTTTTAAAAGTATTTATCATCGGGGCTCTGTCCAACCATCAACTTTGTCTTGCAAGAAAAAAACCGAGCCATCATTTTCGTAATACCATTGTGTAATAATACCTCCACTTATCCTAGCTGGCTCCCCGAGTATATTTCGCACATCTTTATAAGCCATGCCAGTTTCAATTTTTCTCCAGTTGGCAATTGATTTCCAGCCTTCGCTTGATGAGGTAATTGTTTCAGCCTTGGCAGGGCTACTATTTAAAAGAGATTCTAGTTTTAATACTCTCTGCTCTAATTGATCAATTCGTTCGCTATCATGTGCATATAGCGGTGAGAATAAAAGCAATAAAATACTGGTAGTTATGACTTTTTTCATAGATATACTTAATATACAGAAAAGCATTTGCCAAGAGAAGACTAAACACGTAGATAAAGCTCTGTTTTATCTATTAAAGCTGTTGAAACACATGATGACTGAAAAAAAATGAATCTGCGAAATATTTTTAATGCCCATTTTTATCAATTCCTTCAGTATAAATTATGCTGTCTACTTTAAATCATGATCGAAACAAGCTTGGCTTGACTTATATTTATCCTGTGTTGTCCAGGCGATCTGGAGGGCTCTCTATCGGTATTAATTTAAACCCTAATAATGCCTGTAACTGGCGATGCATCTACTGTCAGGTTCCGGAGTTGAAAAGAGGCAGCGCACCCTTGATAAATTTTGATTTGCTAGGTAAAGAACTTAGGTGTTTTTTATCTGATGTCATAGAAGGTGATTTCTATGATGCAGAGTCTGTTCCTGATAAATTACGCATGATCAAGGATATTGCTTTATCAGGCAATGGGGAGCCAACTACGTCCTCTGAATTTGATCAGGTAGTACAACTCATTAACATGATTTTAAATGAGTTTGGCTTGATTAATAGTGTAAACGTTGTGCTAATTACCAATGGTAGCCAAATTAATCGCAAAGTTGTACAAACAGGATTGAAAACAATGGCGAAAATAAATGGTGAAGTATGGTTCAAAATTGATAGCGCAAGTAGAAAAGGGCAGGCCTTTATTAATCAGGTACAGGGCAGTGGTCTCGACTCATTAAAACGACTAAAGCTTTCAGCAGAACTTTGTCCGACGTATATTCAAACCTGTTTTTTTGCATGGAAAGACAGACCTCCCTCAGAGCACGAATTAAAAAGCTATTTTAGTTTGCTTGAAGCTATTGAGTTAAATGCTATTCCTATTAAAGGTCTAAAGATATATGGCATAGCACGCGAATCTCAACAGGAAGAAGCAAAAGATATTAGTTCTTTGCCTAGTTATTGGTTTAATGATTTAGAAGAGAAACTAAAACGTTTTGAAAATTTTGATATTAGTATTACCCCTTAATATTAAGGCAGTATTTTTCAAATCAACTCCTAGTGCAACCGTATACTCATAATTTAATATATAAATATATTATTTAACATAATATACATTATGCGCATATAAGGATGCAGCTCGTATCATTATTAAAAATTGTTTTAACTGCATCACATCGTATTTTTAATATCTTGGTGTCTCTCCATGGTAGTTTTAGCTAACTATTCTCAAATAACCGATCTAGTGCGATATATGAATAAAGCAGATTTGGAAAATCCGTTTTTCATTAGAATGATTGGTTTTACTATATACAATAAATTTTTAGACTATAGCTCAAAAAAATAAATAACATAAATTATGAATTTAAATAAGATAATCGCTCAGGAATTCCAGCTAGATTCAAATATTGTCTATTTAAACCATGCAGCAGTTTCACCATGGCCAAAAAGAACAGCTGAAAGCGTAAAATCCTTTGCTGAGGAAAATTCATATTCCGGTGCAAAACATTATTTAAAGTGGCTAGAAAAGGAGAAAAAATTAAAAAAACAATTACAGCGTCTAATAAACGCGCCCTCCACTAATGATATTGCCCTGCTGAAAAATACTTCTGAAGCCATATCCATGGTAGCTAGCGGAATAAATTGGAATAACGGCGACAATATAGTTAGCAGTAATGAGGAGTTTCCATCCAATCGAATTCCTTGGTTAGCGCAGGCTAAACATGGCGTTAAATTTAGAGAAATTGATATATCAAATCCAGAGTCAGCTGAAGATAATTTAATAAATGCCTGCGATGAGAAAACGCGCGTATTAACGATTAGTTCCGTGCAATATGGATCTGGAACACGCATAAACCTTGAGAAATTGGGTAAATTTTGTAATAAAAACAAGATTTTGTTTTGTGTAGATGCAATTCAAAGTCTTGGGATTCTAGCTATAGATGTGGAAACCATAAATGCGGATTTTGTTATGGCAGATGCGCATAAATGGATGATGGGACCAGAGGGAATTGCGCTGTTCTTTTGTCGTGAATCAGTCAGAGAGCAGCTAGAATTGCATGAATTTGGTTGGCACATGGTGGAACAGGCAGGAAATTATGATTTAGCAGATTGGCGACCAGCTAGGTCAGCTAAACGTTTTGAGTGTGGTAGTCCGAATATGCTTGGCATCTACGCCTTGTCTGCCAGTTTGAGTTTGCTTGAGGAAATAAAAATAGAAAATATAACTAGAATAATTCTTAGTAATACGCAATATATTATTGATTATATTAATAATAATATTGAATTAATCACTCCTAGCAATGAGTCCAATCGAGCAGGCATTGTTACCTTCAAAATCAAAAAGCAAGATAATAAATTAATTTACGACAAGTTAATGAAAAATAACGTTATTTGCGCAAACCGTAAAGGAGGTATTCGCTTCTCCCCTCACTTCTATACTAGCCAACAAGCAATCAAGTATGCACTTGAAATATTAAATTCAATTATTTGATTTAATTAAATTTATTATAGTAATTATTAGTAGTTTCTTTAGCTACTTCTTCAAATTCTATCTCCTTTAAATCAGCTATGAAGTTAGCGACGTGTCTGACATATGCAGGCTGATTAGTTTTTCCTCGAAATGGTACAGGAGCTAGATAGGGAGAGTCTGTTTCAACTAACATTTGCCCCAAAGGCACTTTTTTGGCGACATCTTGTAAATTTGTAGCATTTTTGAAAGTAACGATACCGGAGAAAGAAATTAGAAAATTCAAATCCATTGCGGCTTGAGCAGTTTCCCAATCTTCGACGAAACAATGCATGACGCCACCTACTTTATCCGCACCCTCCTCTTTCAATATACGAATCGTATCTTCTCTAGCATCTCGGGTATGAATGATCAGTGGTTTGTTTAATTCTTTTGCTAGATGAATGTGTAAGCGGAATCGATCTCGTTGCCATTCCAAATCACCCTCGTTTCGAAAATAATCGAGCCCAGTCTCCCCTATTGCAACCACGACATTTTCATTGCCCATTTGCAGGAATTCATGTTGATTAATCGGATTAATCATTTCGGTGTTGGGGTGGACGCCAATTGAAGCTGATACCATGTCATAGACTTTAGCGAGTTTGATAATTTCAGGCGAGCCTTCCATATCAATTGCTACACAAAGCATATGTTCAATTTGCTGTTCTTTGGCTTCAGCTAGAATTGCGTCAACAGCCATGGATTCACTTAATAGTGGAATATGGCAATGGGAATCAACCAGCATAGGAAAAACAATAATTAGGGTTAAGACTCACATAGTGTGAGTTGCACGACCCGATTGTAATGCCCCGGCTAATTGGGTTTCAATTTTGTGCTTGGTAGCGCCTTTGTCGAGTTCACTAAACTGAACGCCGATTCCAGCTATTTTATTAGCTTGTGAGTTTGTAGGACTGATCCAGACGACTTTGCCAGCAATCGGTAATTTATCTTTGCTATCGATTAATGTAAGTAGCATAAATACTTCATCACCAAGATTGTATGTTTTTGCTGTAGGAATAAATAGACCGCCATTTTTGATAAATGGCATATAAGAAGCATATAGCGAGCTTTTGTCACGTATGGTTAGAGACAGGATACCTTGTCTTGGATTGCGGCCTGCCGCCATGGATAACTCCTTATATTTACTTTATATGCTCAGGATTATTCCAGTAAATGATTATCTCTTCAAGGAGACTAAGTGAATTGAAGTTGCTCTGTGCAGTAGATTCTAGATATTTATCCTGAAGATAATCATAAATATGCATGATACGGTTAATTTCTAGGTGTTTTGCTAAATTCAATAGCTGATGTCTCAAATCGCTGTTGATTACTTCAGCCTCACTACCAAGTAGTTTTAAGCGCGCCAGATCTTGACAAAAGCGCATTAACCATGAGATTACTTGTCCACAGCCAAGTGATTCCCATCTACTTGCTAATTCAATAACATTGACCTTATCTTTCATTATGTTTTCGATATCAGCTACTACATGCTGTCTTTCTGCGAAAATATTATTTTCCAGCATATCTATGATAGATAAAGGCGCGCCGCCCGTCAGGTTTAGTAATATATCTACTGAATAATCTATTTCTATATTCTGCTGTTCCAGCCACTCTATTGTTCCCTGATTAGCGGCAGGTTTAAATTCAATGCGCTGGCATCGGCTTCTAATGGTAATAGGTAAACGCTCGGGATGATGACTTATCAATATCAACATCGACTGTGCTGGCGGCTCTTCTAGTGTTTTTAATAAGGCATTGGCTGTTGAACGATTCATTGCTTCCGCCGGACAAAGCGTCACTATTTTGTTTTTAGTGGTGAAACTCTTCAGTGACATGAATTCGATAAGTTCACGAATCTGCGCAACTTTGAGCTGTTTACCGGCTTCTTCTGGCTCAATGATTTGTATGTCCGGATGGTTGCCTACCTCAAATAATTGACAGCTTTGACAGGCCCCACAAAACTGATTGTCAGCATTAGGATTTAGACATAAAAGATGACGACTGATAAGTTGCGCAAAATGCATTAAGCCGAGACCTTGATTGCCTGTTAATAATAAGGCGTGTGGCAGTCGGTTTTGGTTTTGCATGGACAAGAAACGCTGCCATTGTGCCTGTTGCCATGGAAACAGGTTCAGCATAAGTCATGTTCTTGCAGGATTGTTAATACTTGTTGTTTAACTTCTTCTAACGATCTACCTGCATGAATGATTTTGAAACGTTCCGTTTCTGAGGATGCACGTTGTAAATAGCATTGACGTACCTTTTCAAAGAAATCGAGTTTTTCCTGTTCAAATCGATCGGATTCGCCTCGCCGTCCAGCTCTTCTAAGCCCTGTTTCGACATCAATATCAAATAGCAATGTTAAATCTGGAGTTAATCCCTGCTGTACCCAATCTTCTAATACTTTGATTCTATTAGTTTCAATGCCACGCCCGGCACCTTGATAGGCATAACTAGCATCGGTAAAACGATCACACAGAACAATATGACCTTGTTTCAGTGTTGGAATAATAACTTCGCTTAAATGCTGTGAACGCGCCGCAAAAATAACCAAAAGCTCAGTATCATCTGTTATTTTAGTGTTTGTCTTATCAAGTAAAATTTCTCTAAGTTTTTCCCCGGTTTTAGTGCCGCCGGGTTCACGCGTTACTAAAACAGTGTTGCCGGATTTTCTTAAGACATCTGCAATGACGTCGAGCAACGTACTTTTACCTGCACCCTCGCCACCCTCTAATGTAATAAATAAACCTTGTTTCTTCATTTTTATTTTAGTTGATACTTTTTTACAGCTTTATTGTGCTCTGCCAATGTTTCAGAAAAATAATGTGAGCCATCGCCTTTAGCCACAAAATACAATGTTTTGCCATCTTTTGGATGAAGTGCCGCATGAATTGCCTCTCGACCGACGATAGCAATAGGCGTTGGCGGTAATCCTTTCACCTTATAGGTATTGTAAGGTGAATCGATACTTAAATCTTTTTTACGTATGTCGCCATCAAACTGTTGTCCGATGGCATAAATAACTGTGGGGTCAGTTTGTAATTTCATGTCTTTTTGCAGACGTCTGACAAACACACCGGCAATTTCACTACGTTCATCTGGATGTCCGGTTTCCTTCTCAATAATTGAAGCCATAATCAAGGCTTCGTAAGGAGTCTGATAGGGTAAACCTTCGTCACGTTGTTCCCATTCCTCATTTAGCACATCGAATAATCTCTTATTTGCCCGGATTAGAAACTCTTTATCAGTAGTACCTCGAGGAAAATAGTAGGTGTCAGGAAAGAAATAGCCTTCTGCATGCTCCGCTTCTAATCCTAGTTGTTGCATTAATGTATCGGCTTGGTCATGAGATAATGTTTTGATCAATACAGGATCGTCGCTGACTGCATTTAAGACTTCCCATATATGCCAGCCTTCCACCAGAGTTAATGAATATTGAATAACCTTACCTGAGCTTAGTAACAATAATAGTTCTTCAGGTAATAAATTATCGATGAGTTGATATTCACCCGATTTAATCTGGGTGGCCAGACCAGTTTCTTTAGCAAGTAATTTAAAGTATCCGGCGTCATCAGTAATTTTTTTATCGAGTAGTTGATTCAGCACACTGTGAAATGATTGACCACGATCAATGATTAACACATCTTCCTGACTAACATTTAAAGAGGTTTGTTTGAAGCGTTGATAATCCTTATAAAGATATATTCCAGTGATTAGAATTAATAAAGTCAGGCATGCAAATATAATTCCTGTTTTACGAATTAAGTTCAAATGATATACCCTTGCTTGATAAATAATTGTGTTATCAATTTTGTTAATGCACCAATTTTGAATTGTTTGTCATTTAATTTGGTTACTGGCCAGACACCCATAATGCTATTACATAAAAAAATCTCATCGGACTGCATCAAGTCGTCAATATTTATTGATTTTATTAAAACGTCATGTGTATCAATAATATATTTACGAATAACGCCTTTGACACCACATTGGGATAATTCAGGCGTCATGATTTGTTTATTTTTTATTATAAAAATATTACTCATTGTGCCTTCTATTACAGCATTATTAATATCCAGCATAATTCCTTCTCTAATAGATAGCTCTTCACACTCCATACGTGCCATGACCTGCTCCAGGCGGTTCAGGTGTTTCATTCCAGCTAACAATGGATTAATAGCGTAGCGTGAATTGCAAATAATTGTTGCGACACCTTCTTCACGTATAGCAGTCGGATATTCAGGCCATGGATAAGTTGCAAGAATTCGGGATGGAACTGGATTAGCAGGTGGGGTGTATCCGCGACCTCCCTGCCCTCGCGTAATAATGATTTTTAATACGGCAAGCTCATGTTTATCAGCGAGTAACTCGGCTTCCTGTCTTAATGCAATTAAATCAGTAAAAGGAATTTGTAAACGGCGGCAAGATATAACTAGACGTTCAAGATGACTGTCCCAGCAAAGTAATTTGCCATTTTTAATGGCAATCGTTTCGAACAAACCATCGCCATATTGAAGACCACGATCATCAACAGGAAAGGTGTTAGTGGCCTGACCATTAATTAGAATGTCTATTGCCATAATTAACTCATGGCAAGCTCACTAATCGAGCTTTTTAAAAATAAGTGTGCCGTTTGTTCCACCGAAACCAAAAGAGTTAGATAAGGCAACATTAATATTCATTTGTCTTGCTTCATGTGGCACATAATCCAGGTCACATTGTGGATCACGATTATCAAGATTGATGGTTGGTGGTGCGACTTGATCTCGTATTGCTAGTACAGAAAAAATTGCTTCAACACCACCCGCTGCACCTAATAAATGTCCAATCATAGATTTAGTAGAACTGACTGCCAAAGAATTAGCATGATCATTAAACACTCTTTTTAAGGCCATTGTTTCAGCGATATCACCTGCAGGAGTTGATGTGCCATGTGCATTGATATAATCAACTGATTCTGGTTCGACACTGCCGTTCCTTAATGCATTCAACATGCAGTTAGCTGCACCTTCACCATTCTCTGAAGGTGCTGTCATATGAAATGCATCACCGCTCATGCCGTACCCAGCTAATTCAGCGTAAATAGTTGCACCTCGTTTTTTAGCATGTTCATATTCTTCAAGCACTATTACGCCAGCACCGTCACTTAATACGAAACCATCGCGATCGACATCCCATGGGCGACTTGCTTTTTCAGGTTCATCATTACGACTGGATAAAGCTCTTGCTGAAGCAAAGCCGGCTAAACCGGTTTCTGATGATGCCATTTCGGCTCCGCCTGCAATCATGACGTCAGCATCGCCATACTCGATTAATCGAGCCGCATCACCAATATTATGCGTTCCTGTTGTACATGCAGTTACGATCGCAAAGTTAGGGCCTTTTAATCCATACATAATAGATAGGTGGCCAGAAATCATATTGATAATATTACTCGGCACATAAAATGGTGAAATTTTTCTTGGACCACCGGCATCGAACATGCGCGTACCTTTTTCAATTCCCGGTAATCCACCAATGCCAGATCCTATTGCGACACCAATACGGTGAGCATTTTCTGTTGTAACTTCCAATCCCGAATCCTGAATTGCCTGAATACCCGCAACTAAACCGTAATGAATAAACGGGTCCATTTTTTTCTGTTCTTTTTTAGGAATGTAACTATCGACATCCAGATCACGAATCGAGCCACCTATTTGCACACTAAATTCGCTAACATCAATATGCTCTAGACGTGCAATTCCACTTTTGCCATTGAGAATATTCTTCCATGTTTCAGGAACCGTGTTACCTAGCGGGGTAACCATTCCTAATCCTGTAACAACTACTCTTAGTTTACTCACTTATGTGCCCTTGTGCCCTGTTTTTTCGAATTAGAAATTAATAATAAAAAAAGCCGCGTTATGCTTATATATAACGCGGCTTTGATGTAAGTATAACTAATTACTCTAGATTGGCGTTAATGTAATCTACAGCTTGATTAACTGTCGTGATGTTTTCCGCATCTTCGTCAGGAATTTCAGTTTTAAATTCCTCTTCCAGTGCCATGACTAATTCAACTGTATCCAGTGAATCTGCCCCCAAATCATCAACAAATGAAGCTTCACTTGTTACTTCTTCTTCTTTGACACCTAACTGTTCAACGACGATTTTTTTTACGCGTTCTTCAACACTACTCATGATAAATATATCCTCCGTACGCGGCTTATTAGCCAATTTGCGAGTGCTAAGTTTAGTGAAATCAAATCTTCTTGCAACTTTGAAAAACCTAGCGAATTAATAATTATAAAAAACAACTATTTATATAGTTAATTTAAAGTTCATTATAGACTTATCCCATATACATACCACCATTTACACTCAAGGTTTGACCGGTTATGTATGCTGCTTGATCTGATGCAAGAAATGACACTGCCCTCGCTATCTCATCAGGGCTTCCTAAACGACCTAATACGATCTGTTTAAGCAAAGTTTCCTTTAACTCATCAGACAATTCATCAGTCATATCCGTCTCAATAAATCCGGGTGCTACAGCATTCACGGTGATACCTCTGGAACCTACTTCTCTGGCTAATGATTTAGTAAAACCAATGACGCCTGCCTTTGTTGCTGAGTAATTGGTTTGCCCGGGATTACCTGATAAGCCAACAACTGAGGTGATATTAATAATTCTGCCAAAACGCGCTTTCATCATGCTACGTAAACACAGGCGGGTAATTTTAAATACACCGGTGAGGTTAGTTTCAATCACATCATCCCATTCCTCATCTTTCATGCGCATCATCAAATTATCACGTGTAATACCGGCATTATTGATCAATATTTCAGGGGTATTCCCATCAGATAAGGCTTCTGAAAAGCTGGCAATAGAATCATTGCATGCCTGATTTAAGACCAGACCTTTACCTTTCCCTGCAAAATGCTCACTCAAGCTGTTAGCTACACTTTCAGATGTTGCTGTGCCAATTACATATGCACCCTGTTCTATAAATAAATCAGCAATGGCGCGACCAATACCGCGACTTGCACCTGTTACCAATACCGTTTTTTCAGAAAATGATGTTGACATTATTAAGCTTGCCCCATTGCTTTGTTTATTGATGTTTTATCCTGTAAACAATGCACTTCAAGACTGCGTTCGATACGCTTATTTAACCCGGAAAGTACTTTGCCAGGACCACATTCAATAATAGTAGAAATATTTTTATTATTAATAGACTGAATCAATTCTACCCAACGTACGGGTTTATATAGTTGTTGTAATAATATTTCCTTGATCGTTTTGGCATCTGTTCGTTCGGTAGCATCTACATTCTGAATAACCGGTATCAATGCATCTGAAAAAGTAACGCTGTTTAGTTTTTCAGAGAATTGTTCTGCTGCTTTTTTCATTAATAAACAATGCGAAGGCACACTGACAGGCAACAAAATGGTTCGCTTGGCACCGGCATCACTCGCTTTTTCAATAGCAGCCTCAACAGCTGTTTTGTGACCGGCAATGACGATTTGTCCCGGTGAATTGAAATTCGCTGGCGCAACGTGTTGATCAGATGAAACTTCATTACAAATATCGGTGATTGCATCATCTTCCAGCCCAAGTATTGCAGCCATAGCGCCTATGCCGGCAGGTACAGCTTGCTGCATACATTTGCCTCTATGCGCTACCAGACTAATAGCGTCTTTAAAATCAATTACGCCAGCACAAACCAGTGCGGTATATTCGCCTAAACTATGACCAGCTAAAACCGAAGGACTGGTATCAACTAACTGTTGCCAGATATTCCATGTGGCATATCCAGCCGCCAATAACGCAGGCTGTGTGATTTCTGTCTGATTTAAATATGCTTCAGGACCTAGTGTAACTTTTTCCCATAGGTCATAACCTAATTCAGAAGAAGCAACAGCAAAATCTTCTTTTACATTTGTATATGTTTCAGCCAACTTATCCATCATGCCGACGGATTGAGAACCTTGTCCAGGAAATACGATAGCGTAAGGATTATTTAATGATGTACTCATGATTTATATATTAATTATTAGAATTTAAGTAAAACGGAACCCCAGGTAAATCCGCCACCAAACGCTTCAAGTAACAAGGTATCCCCTGTTTTAATTCTGCCATCACGCACAGCAACATCTAGCGCTAATGGCACTGAAGCTGCTGAAGTGTTGCCATGCTCATCAACGGTAACAACAACATAGTCCATTGACATATTTAGTTTCTTAGCCGTTGCTGAAATAATTCTGATATTCGCTTGATGAGGAACAAGCCAATCAATGTCTGATATACTCATATTATTTGCAGCTAATGTTTCATCAACGACTCGTCCTAACGTATTTACAGCCATTTTGAAGACTTCATTACCCTGCATTTGAATATAGGCTTCGCCCGCGCGGAACACTGCGCTATTAGCAGAAACACCGGCAGGTACGTTTAGCAAGGCTTCATAATCGCCATCAGCATGAATATGAGTTGATAATATTCCTGGTTCTTCACTTGCCGCCAGAACAACCGCTCCTGCACCATCTCCAAATAGCACACATGTTGAACGATCATTCCAGTCAAGAATACGACTGATTGTTTCAGCGCCAACTACGAGTATATGTTTTGCATTACCGGATTTGATGTATTGATCTGCGATACTCATTGCATAAATAAAGCCGGTACATACCGCTTGTACATCAAATGCCGGAGAGCGATGAATGTCCAGACGCTTTTGTAATAGACAGGCTGTGCTTGGAAAAATCACATCAGCTGTCGTTGTTGCCAAAATGATCATGTCTATATCGTCTTTGTTGATATTAGCAGCCTGTATCGCAGCTCGTGATGCCTGTTCAGCCAAATCACAGGTAGTTTGACCTTCCTCTGCAATATGACGTTTTTTTATGCCGGTACGACTAAATATCCATTCATCGGTAGTATCAACCTTTGTTTCAAGGTCAGCATTGGTGACGACCTGTTCCGGTAAATATGATCCCGTACCTATTATTTTTGAATACACGAGGTTAACCTGTTATTCCTGATATTGTTCAAGCTTTGCATTTATACGTTCTGGGATATTTTTCTCAACTTCCAGAATGGCTTCATTGATTGCAGTTGCAAATGATTCACGATTGGCACTGCCATGACTTTTAATTACGATACCACGTAAACCCAATAAGGAGGCACCATTATATTTTTTGGGATCAATTTTTCTTTTTAGTGTCCTTAATATGGGAATGGCAAATAAAGCAGCAATTTTTGAATAGAGATTTTTACTAAATTGTAATTTTGCATGATGTTGAAGAAAATTAGCTAGACCTTCACTTGACTTCAATGCAACATTTCCTACAAAACCATCACAAACTATGACATCAACCTCACCAGCGAATATATCTGTGCCCTCTACATAACCAACATAATTTAGATGGCTTTCTTCAAGCAACGAGGCCGCCTGTTTAACACGGTCATTTCCTTTAATTTCTTCTGCGCCAATATTCAGCAGAGCAACTGTCGGGTTTTCCTTGTTTTCAACCGCACTGGCAAGTTGTGCTCCCATGATGGCAAATTGAAATAGCTGTTCAGAGCTAGAGTCAACATTAGCACCAAGATCCAGTACATGCGTATGACCTTTAATTCCAGGCAATATGGTACAGATTGCGGGCCTATCCATATTAGGCAGCATTTTTAAAACAAAACGGGAAATAGCCATTAAAGCCCCCGTATTACCGGCACTTACGCAAGCCTGTGCCTGACCATCTTTTACCTGTTCAATAGCTATGCGCATCGAAGACTGCTTTTTGTTTCGCATTGCCTGCGATGGAGAATCATCCATTTCAACGACTTCTGCAGCATGAAGTACAGTTAGCCGTTCTTTATCATAGGATTTGTGCAGTTGTAATTGTTCGTTAATCTGGTCTTCTTTACCGACCAAAATCAGTTTCAGATTATTGTGCTGGTGTAAAACAGATATAGCGGCAGGAACGATCTCGCAAGGGCCAAAATCGCCTCCCATAGCGTCTAAAGCGATAGTTGTTGTCATAGCAAAAGAGCCAGATGTTTGTCATCTGGCTTCATAGAAAGAAATAAATAGTTAAGAGACAGGTGTTATTCCTGGTCTTCTTTTGTATTAAGTACTTTCCTACCTTTGTAGTATCCATCAGGACTGATGTTATGACGTAAGTGAACTTCTCCTGATGTAGGCTCGATCGATAAAGCAGCTGACGACAAGGCATCATGCGAACGACGCATATCTCTTCTTGATCTTGATTTTTTTGTCTTTTGAACAGCCATGATTATTTGTCTCCTGAATAATGACTAGGTTAATTCGTCTTTTTTTTCAATCTTTCTAGTATAGCAAAGGGATTAATCTTGCTCTCTTCTTTAATCTTTTTCACAGTTGATGTCGCACCACAATCAGCTTCATCATGAATTGGTGCCAGAGGAATTGTTAGCAACAATTCATCCTGAACCATATCATGCAATGATAAATTCCCATTCTCTTCAACAACATAAGGCTCATAATCACTTGATATTGTGTGTAACTCTGTTTTGTCATTGACGATGACTAGTATAGAGTGTCGAGCGATTCTCACTTGCATGGGCGATAAACAACGCTGACAAGACATTACAAGTTCTGCATCAATGTTTATATCAATCAAGGTCTGCCCTTGCTCACTCTTGTCAAAGCCTAATTGATAATGAATGTTGCCTTGCTGTTGATCTAGCAAATCCAAGATTCTTTTCATTGAATCCAGGGACATGTCGCCACTAAATATAGCTTGCTCCTTTGTCAGGCGATGAAAATCTAGCGGTTGCAAAGGGTCATGCGGCATTAGGGCGCGAATTTTATCGGCACTGCTTAAAACTGTCAAAAAAACAAGCTCGTTTTGAAGTAAATAATTGACTTATTTGATAAATTACTGATTATTAACACTCATTTTTATATCTATCAGGAGAAATCCCATTCAACTTATCCTAGCTTCCGGTTCTCGCTATCGAAAACAGCTACTTGAACGGCTAAATATAGAATTTATTACCGATGTGCCTGATGTGTCAGAAACAGCGTTTGAAGACGAATCACCTAAAGATTTGGCGCTTCGTTTGTCCATTGCCAAAGCACAAAATATTACTAAAAAATACCCTAGCGGTTTGATTATTGGTTCAGATCAGACGCTGGATTGTGAAGGTGTCATTCTTGGCAAACCAAGAAATGAAGAAAAAGCGATAATGCAATTAACAAAAATGAGCGGTAAGACGCTTACTTTTTACACTGGTTTATGTGTGATTAATGCTGAAACGATGTCTTCAGAACAGGATGTCATTAAATATGAAGTAGTTTTTAGAAAATTGACTGAAGCGGAAATCGAACGTTACGTCAGTCATGAGAAACCTATAGATTGTGCAGGCAGCTTTAAATCAGAGGCATTGGGGATAGCATTACTTGAAAGAATGACGGGTGATGACCCAACAGCATTAGTCGGGTTGCCATTAATCAGCCTTTCAAAAATGCTTCGTCGTATGGGATTAGCAATCCCCTAAATACTTACCAAAATCTGAATTCAATCAATGAGTGAAATAGACTAGCACCAATTTGTCTTGCGAACTGATCAAGAAAATGTTCGCGCCGAGTGTAGTCGACGATATCTTCGACACCAATAATGTCACGAGCAACCTGACTTGCACTTGCCAGGCCATCCACCAAGCCTAATTCAATCGACTCTTCACCTGTCCAGATTAGACCTGAAAATAGTTTTTCATCATCAACTAATCTATCACCTCGACCGGACTTAACAACATCAATAAATTGTTTATGAATGTCATCCAGTAAAACTTGCACATGCTCAACTTCATCGTGTTTTAATGGCTGAAAAGGATCGAGAAACCCCTTGTTACTACCCGCATGCAACAAACGACGCTCAACGCCCAATTTATCGATAGCTTCAGTAAAACCAAATCCAGCCATTACTACACCTATTGAACCAACAACACTTGCCTTGTTAGCAAATATTTCATCAGCGGCAGCAGCTATGTAATAACCGCCAGAAGCACACATGTCACTGATAACTGCATAAACAGGTATATCAGGATATTTATCCTTTAAACGACTTATTTCATCATTGATATAACCTGCCTGAACCGGACTTCCGCCCGGGCTATTAATTCTTAATATTAGGCCTTTGGTATTTGGATTTTCAAACGCCTTTCGTAAACCGGTGACAACATAATCCGCATTAGCTTCTGTAGTGCTAGAGATGACACCATTAATATCAATTAGAGCCGTATGTTGACTGGCAGTTAATCCTGCAACATCAGAATTATTGATTAAATAAACTATAAAAAAAGATAAAAGATACAGTCCAAACAGGCCTTTAAAAAAGATACCCCAACGTCTGGCTCGTTTATTTTCTAGTAATAATTCCCTAGCTAATTCATTCAAGAGAGATTGTTCCATGCTTAAATTTTGATTCTGTTGTTCCTGATTCATAATATTAAACTAATATTTAGTTAGTTGAGTTTTTCCAGCAATAAGATTAATGCATCATCTAATGGTGCACTCACTTTAACAGATTTCTTTTTTGCCGGACTGTAAAATTCAAGTGATGCAGCATGTAAAAATAATCGGTTTAAACCTATATGTTTAAATTTTTTGTTCATATATTTGTCACCATATTTGTTATCACCTAGCACGGGATTAGACATATCTGCGCTGTGGACCCTAATTTGATGCGTACGACCTGTGACAAGTTCAATATCTACCAGCGTCGCATCTGAATAAACCTTGTTTATATTGAATTTAGTTAACGCTTTCTTGCCCTCATTAGAAACTCTCACGATTCGTTCGCCGCCCTGCATCCTGTTTTTTAATAACGGTTTATCAATAACAAAGGACTTGTTGGTGAGTTTGCCGGCTAATAATGCAACATAGTGCTTTTTCACCTTGTTTGTTTTCATGTCGTCGTTAAGTAAACGAAGTACTTGCCTGTTTTTTGCTAACATCAGACAGCCAGATGTATCTCGATCAAGTCTATGAACCAATTCATAGCCAGTAAATAATTCTCGCATGACGTCGATTACACCATGTAACTGATTTGTACCACTATGAACGGCAAGTGCTGACGGTTTATTTATAATGGTTAGTGCATCATCTTCATAAATAATTGATGATTTTATCAATTCCTGTAATGCCAAGGAGGGTTTTCGTGACTTAACCTCTTCCTCAACATGTACAGGAGGGATTCTAATCGTATCCCCTGACTGTAATTTATAGGTTTGTTGAACTCGTCCCTTGTTTATCCTGACTTCACCTTTTCTGATCATTTGGTAGATACGAGATTTGGGAATTGTCTTCAAATAACGGTGTAAAAAGTTATCAATTCGTTGCCCTGCAACGTCATTATCGATAAGCAGCTGTTTTACTTTGGTTTTTTTCATATTAAATTGGTATTTTTTTTGTCCATATTATTGCCGTAATCCATCAGTATTGTTATATTTGACTTTGTGGAATAGATCACTATTAGCCACCCAAAAACGCACGCGCCAATGTTTAACATATGAACGTGTGAGGTGGATTAGAAATTTATTACAAAGCCATAGTGTAAAGGCCAAGATAAAGAACAATATCCAAACTAACAAATAGTTCCAGTTAAATTTATTACTCAAATAACTGGACGGGTTGTAAAGAATCAACCGTAAAGATTTTAGCATCGCTCCCTACAAGGTCGAGCGATAATGATAAGGAATTAACAATGAAACGTATGCTGATTAACGCAACTCAGCCCGAAGAGGTGCGTGTTGCGCTTGTTGACGGCCAAATACTCTATGACCTTGATATAGAGTCGTCCGCAAGAGAAAAAAAGAAATCAAATATTTACAAAGGACGTATTATAAGAATAGAGCCTAGTCTGGAAGCAGCCTTTGTCGACTATGGTTCTGAACGCCATGGTTTCCTGCCTTTTAAAGAAATCTCAAAGACATTATTTAAACCTGAAGAAGAAGGTTCATCACGAAGCGGTCGTCTGAGTATTAAAGATGTTGTTGATGAAGGTCAGGAATTTATTATTCAGATCGAAAAAGAAGAGCGTGGTAACAAAGGAGCTGCATTAACCACATTTGTTAGTCTTGCGGGACGATATCTAGTATCCATGCCCAATAACCCTCGTGCCGGTGGCGTATCACGCCAGATTGAAGGCAGTGACCGTAATGAAGCCAAGGACGCAATGTCAGAATTAAATGTGCCTGAAAATATGGGACTGATTCTTAGAACTGCCGGTGTTGGAAAATCTGTAGAAGAATTGCAATGGGACCTGGATTATCTGGTGCAGCTTTGGGATGCAATCAAGAAAGCATCTGAAGAGAAAACCGCACCATTTCTGATTTATCAGGAAAGTGAAGTCATTATCCGAGCTATTCGCGATTATTTACGCAAAGATATAAATGAAATCTGGATAGACGATCCAGATGTATATAAACGCAGTTACGATTTTATGTCGCAGGTAATGCCGCATAACTTGGAAAAATTAAAGCTTTATAAAGACAAAGATCCCTTATTTACTCGTTATCAAATTGAAAACCAGATTGAGTCTGCTTTTTCCAGAGAAGTTAGATTGCCTTCCGGTGGTGCTTTAATTATTGATCACACAGAAGCACTAATTTCTATTGATATCAACTCTGCCCGTTCGACAGCAGGTGTTGATATAGAAGATACAGCGTTGAATACAAACTTGGAAGCAGCAGAAGAAATCGCACGACAACTTCGTTTACGTGACATAGGTGGACTGATTGTTATCGATTTTATCGATATGTTAAGTAATAAAAACCAACGAGAAGTTGAAAATGCAATGCGTGATCATTTAAAAATGGATCGCGCCAGAGTTCAGGTTGGTCGCATTTCGCGCTTTGGTCTACTGGAAATGTCCAGACAACGGATACGCCCTTCTCTTGGTGAATCAAGTCATATTCCATGCCCACGTTGCGATGGACAGGGGGCGATAAGAGACGTTGAGTCACTAGCCTTATCTATATTAAGAATTATTGAAGAAGAAGTTATGAAAGATTTTACTGCCAAAGTTGTAGTAAAACTTCCAGTAGATGCTGCAACATTTCTACTAAATGAAAAGCGCAAATCGGTAAACGAGATACAGCATAGATATGATGTTGAAATCATCATCATACCAGACATCAACATGGTAACGCCTCAATATTCTATGCAGAGAATAAGGCTGTCTGATTCCAATTTGCCTGAACATCGTCAGGTGAGTTATGAGATGAAAAGTATAGAGGCTGAAGAAGAAACTTTTTTTGCGAGCAAGCGTACTAAGACTGAACAACCAGCTGTAAAACAAATAGTTCCACAATCACCAGTACCCCCCCGTAAGCAAGAACCAATTAAGTCTAAAGGTTTAATTTCAAGAATATTTGGCAGCTTGTTTGGTGTGCCAGATGAAGACGACGCTGATAAAGCAAATCGTTACAATAGAAATAACTCTCAATCGAGAGGTCATAGTCGAAATCGTCGTCCTCAAAATCGAAATCATAGAAACAATAGACCTGAATCTAGAAATAATCGTAACGAGAATAACCAAAGTGATGGTAATAACGAAAACAATAATCGTCGCAACTCTTCTTCCCGTCGTGGCCGACGAGGTGGTAGACGAAGTAAGAATCCGGAACAGATTACTAACGAGAACAATCAAAAAAAAAATAATCAATTGAATACTGATAATAATCAGTCTTCACAACAGCGCACAGACAATAAAGTAAGCAATCAAGTCGCTAAGCAGTCAGAAGAACAATCGACGAACTATTCTGATAGGGATAAAAATGACATGAATCCGAATCGTCCGGAGAAGAGTTTTTTAAATACAAATAATTCTGAGTCGCATAAGGATAATAATGCTGTAAAAGAAGAAGCTTAATTAATGCTCACGAGTGGCTTGAAAGCGAATATCAGGCCACTTTTCCATCATTAAATTAAGGTTTACCATAGATGGAGCAAGATAAGTTAGATAATTTCCGCCATCAATAGAAAGGTTGTCTGATTGTTTAAGTTTAAATTCCTCTAACTTCTTTTCATCGTCAGCATAAATCCAGCGCGCAGCGACAACAGGAATTGCATCATATGCACACTCTACTCCGTACTCCTCTTTTAAACGCCAAGCTACAACATCGAATTGAAGAACACCGACCGCACCCAGTATCAATTCATTATTATTAATTGGTTTAAATACCTGAGTCGCGCCCTCTTCGCCTAATTGTACTAATCCTTTTTGTAATGATTTCATTTTAAGTGGATCTTTCAACTGAACACGGCGAAATAATTCCGGTGCGAAATAAGGAATACCGGTAAAATTAAGTAATTCACCCTGTGTGAAAGTATCACCTACCTGAATAGTGCCATGATTATGTAAACCAATGACATCCCCTGGCCACGCTTCATCGGCCTGTTCTCTATTGCCGGCCATGAAGGTTACTGCGTTAGCAATTTGTACATCACGCCCTATTCTGACATGCCGCATTTTCATTCCACGTTTATATTGACCGGAACATATCCGTAAAAAAGCAATACGATCACGATGAGCTGGGTCCATGTTAGCCTGAATTTTAAAAACAAATCCGGAAAGATTTTCTTCACTGGCAATAACTTGTCTCTCTTCGCTTACACGTGATTGTGGGCATGGCGCATGCTCAATTAAACAATCGAGAAACTCCGATATGCCAAAGTTATGTAGTGCTGTTCCAAAAAATATCGGGCTTATTTGGCTTTTTAAAAAGGCATCTTGATTAAATTCATTGTAAACACCTTTAATTAATTCAATCTCATCAGATAATACTTGCCAATCATCACCAAGTAATGTTTTCGCGTCATTGCTATGAAGACCATTGATCATTTGATCATGTTTATCATCATCACGTTTATATAGTCTGATCGAATCATTTAATAAGTTATAAATGCCTTTTAGACGTTTGCCCATGCCGACTGGCCATGTAAAAGGTACACACTGGATACCTAATTCAGTTTCGATTTCATCAAGCAGATCGATAGGTTCCTTTCCTTCCCGATCAAGCTTGTTTATGAAAGTTATGATGGGGGTATCTCTTAAACGACATACTTCCATTAATTTTAGCGTTCTATCCTCAACTCCCTTAGCCACGTCAATAACCATCATTGCTGAATCAACTGCGGTTAGTGTCCGATAAGTGTCTTCGGAAAAATCCGCATGCCCAGGTGTATCAAGCAAATTAATTACATGCGAAGAATACTCAAATTGCATAACCGAACTGGTGACCGATATACCTCTTTCTTTTTCCATCTGCATCCAGTCAGAGGTAGCGTGACGACTGGACTTTCTTGCTTTAACGGTACCTGCCATTTGTATCGCACCGCCATATAAAAGCATCTGTTCTGTTACAGTTGTTTTACCAGCATCAGGGTGAGAAATAATTGCGAAGGTGCGACGTTTCTTTAATTGTTGTAATAATTTGGACATTTATACTATTCAGCCGCCCCTTGAATTAATTGCTTCATTTCTATTACTGCTTCTGGCAATCCAACAAACAGTGCGCGAGCAACAATACTATGACCAATGTTTAATTCATTGATGCCTTTTATATTTGCAATGTCCATGGTGTTATCATAATTCAAGCCATGACCGGCATTTACTGTTAACCCTTTTTTAAGCGAATAATTAACTGCATTAATAATCTTTTGTCGTTCCTGTTTTGCTTCGGCATCTGTTGTTGCTTCTGCAAAACGTCCAGTATGAATCTCAATGCAAGGAGCACCTGCTGCTATAGCAGCATCAATTTGCTCTTTATCTGGATCAATAAATAACGAAACTTTGATATTAGCTTCAGCAAGCCTTGCAACTCCTGCGCTAATAAAATCCAAATTATTTTTTATATTCAACCCCCCCTCAGTTGTTAACTCTTCCCTACTCTCCGGCACAATACAACAGTAAGCAGGTGCTATTGATATGGCAATTGATAACATCTCATTAGTCAATGCCATTTCGAGGTTTAATGGAATGGATATATTCGCTTTTATATTGTTAACATCATCATCCTGAATGTGGCGCCTATCTTCACGCAAGTGAATTGTAATCGAATCAGCACCTGATTGTTCTGCAAGCAAGGCGGCATCTAACGGGCGTGGATATGCGGTGCCTCGTGCCTGACGAATGGTGGCGATATGATCTATATTGACTCCAAGTAACATAAACTGATGAGTTAGATTAAAAAAGCGCTATTATGCCGAACTTCCGGCATTAATAAAGGCATTATATAATTCTCTGGTCTTTAATTTCCTATTGCCCAGATAACAATTAATAATAAGACGACAAAGATATTTTGCTTCACGTAATTGTTCTTCTCCGGATAAGGATTCATTTTTCAGTTGCAATAATGTTTTACCGGAAATGATTAATTTATTTTCATTATTGTTATTATATAATACTGGTCCTGAATCAACTTCATATGTATAGTGGCTTTTCTCCTGTATAGGTTCGCCAGTATTAATGTCGATATCCAATACCAAACCATAACCTAACGATTCTAAAAGATGTTTTTCAAAATAACGTAAAAAAGTTTTTTCATTCTGACCGGAAGCTAAAGCCAGCAGTGCCTGCGAATAATAATCAAATAACTCTGCATGCGGTTCATGTTTATGTAGTAAATAGATAATCAATTCATTCATATAAAAACCAATGAATAATTGATGTTGGTTAAGTGATATAAACTGCTTATCCGATTCTATGTCGGTTAATGTACCAAGTTCAGTTCTTGCTGACCATGATATGAGGTGTCGTTGGTATAATTCAAAAGTACTGAATTGTTGTCTCCTGTTTTTTCTTACTCCTTTGGCAATGAGATTGATTCGACCATAATCACGACTAAATACATCCAGTATCAAACTAGTTTCTCGATAATTCTGCCGATGCAAAATAAATGCGGGAGCACATAAAACTTTATTCATAAAAATTTAGTATAAGATTTAATTATCATAACCAAATAATTTCAGCGCCTGTTCTGAATCTGTCCATTTTTTCTTGATCTTTACCCAAGTCTTAAGGTTAACTTTTTTTGCAAAGAGCTTTTCCATATCGAGTCTGGCATCTTTACCAGCTTTTTTCAGGATTTCACCCTGTTTGCCTATAACAATATTTTTTTGACTTGCCTTTTCTACCCAAATACAAGCATATATATGATAAACATCATTTTTTTCCTTGAAGTCATCTATGGTAATTGTTAATTCATAGGGAAGCTCATCACTTAAGCGCATCATTAATTTTTCACGCAAATATTCGGCAGCAAAAAATCGTTCATTTCGATCGGAGATTACATCTTCAGGATATATGGGCATATTTGCGGGCAAGTACTTAATGATTGCCTGTTCCAATGCCTGAATACCTTGTTTGTTTTTTGCTGATATAGGAAAGATTTCGTCAAAACTTGTTTTTGCTTGCAGGCTTTCAATAAAGGGCAAAAGTTTTGTTTTATCACCCGCTTTGTCTGCTTTGTCTGCTTTGTTAATAACAAGAAATTTCGCACTGGATCGCGATGATTGTAATAAATTCAAAACATGCTCATCCTGCTCTTGCCACTTTAAGGCTTCAACCATAAACAACAAAACATCAACATCTTGCATGGCAAAGGCGGCTTGTCGATTCATGTATTGATTAATTGCCTGTCTAGGAGTTTTTTGTATGCCCGGTGTGTCTATGAATACAATCTGTGCGTGTTCTAGGTTATGTATACCCAGGCAATGGTGGCGAGTTGTTTGTGGTTTTCTGGTTACGATACTTACTTTTTCATCCAGCATTGTGTTTAATAAAGTAGATTTGCCAACATTAGCCCTGCCAATAATACTGACATAACCAGAATGAAAACTTTGTTTCATTTTTTATTATTCATTTCAGAGATTAGTTTGTCATAAGCCAGTTTGGCTGCCGCCTGCTCTGCCTTGCGCTTACTTCCACCTTCAGCCAATACAGGTTCAGATAGGGAGTCTACATGACACTCAACTCGAAATAGAGGCTCGTGAGATGTACCCGATTTTTTAATATTTATATATCTTGGCACATTAATCTGTCTTGCTTGCAAATATTCCTGCAATTCAGTTTTTGCATCTTTTTTTATTGAAGATAAATCAATTTCTTCAAGATAAGTTTGATAGAGTGAGTAAATAATGTCAGAACATGTATTCAAATCGGAATCAAGATAAATAGCACCAATAATTGCTTCTAGTGTATTAGCTAATACAGATTTTCTGCGCCAACCACCACTTTTGAGTTCGCCTGCACCAAGAATTATTTGATTCTGCAAATTTAAGGACTTTGCAATTTCTGCCAAACGCTCACCTTTCACTAAGTAAGCTCGAAGACGCGTTAGTTGGCCTTCATCAGCGTCAGGAAATTTTTGGAAAAGAGCGGCTGCGATAACAAAACCGAGAATTGCATCGCCGAGAAACTCAAAACGCTCGTTATTACAACTACCAACACTTCGATGAGTTAAAGCTTGTTGTAATAAAGATGTGTTGTTGAAATTATAATTTAGAAACGTGCTGATTTAATCAACCCCCGTAATTTCAATAGCTTCGTCAGTTTTAACTGTTAAATAAATATTTTTAAAAAGAATATTAGAGTTTTCATATGACACATGAAAATATCTCTTTTTACCGTCTTTAGATTTCTTGATTTTAACGTGTTCTTTTACATTTGAATCTTTAAAATAATAAACGTTATTAATATTTGTGTTTTTTAAAAACAATGATCGCATATCTTTTATTGTTTTTCTTCTTTCTGCCGGCTGATTCATTACAGAATGCATAGAGCTTACAATACCTAAATGTTCGTTATAGAGTGGAAATAATCTCAAGCCAAATAAAATAAAGCATGCCAATATGGCTAACATCAGACAAATCCCTATAAACGTAATACCTTGCTGATTTTTTGCTGTCTTTATCATGCTTACCCCTATTTTAATCTCTCTAATTTAGTACTTTGCCAATACGTTCAAAATCAATTCCACCACGCTGACCATCCCAGTTCATCCAGATCATAAACGCCCTACCCATCAGGTTCTCATCCGGAACAAAGCCCCAGAATCGACTATCTTTACTATTATCACGATTATCTCCCAAAACAAAATAATTGCCTTCTGGCACGATCACCTCTAGTTCTATAGAGCCTGTGCGAGGATCAACCAAAATTTGATGATTGATATTATCTGTTAACGCTTCTGCAATCAGCTCATATCCACTCATCGCCATACCTGCACCACTTGCAATATATTTACCCATATTGTCTTGTACAGCTATTTTATCGTTAATATACAATACCTTGTCTCGATATGCGATTTTGTCACCAGGAATACCTACAACACGCTTAATAAAAGGTATGGAAGGATCTTCTGGATAACGAAATACGACAATATCACCTCGATCTGCTGTTTTATTATCGACTATTTTTGTGTGTAACACGGGAAGTCGTAAACCATATTCATATTTATTGACCAATATAAAATCGCCGATAAGTAATGTTGGCATCATGGAGGCCGATGGAATCTTGAACGGTTCAAATAAAAATGAACGCAATATTAGTACAATAAAGAATATAGGGAAAAATGATTTCGAATATTCCACAATAAGTGGCATCTTCAGTTTTTCTTTGCTGACACCATCTTTTTCTGGTTTCGCTTTTCGTTCTACAAATAACACATAGGCAAGCCAGACCGAGCCACTTGCGAAACTTAGAAATACCAATAAAGCAGAAAAATCAAAATTCATTTATCTTTTCCAACATGTAAAATTGCCATAAATGCCTGCTGAGGTATTTCAACTGAACCAAACTGCTTCATACGTTTTTTTCCTTCTTTTTGTTTCTCTAACAATTTTCGTTTTCGAGTGATGTCACCACCATAACACTTGGCAGTTACGTTTTTACGCATCGCTTTAACAGTTTGCCTAGCTAATATCTTGGAGCCTATTGCTGCCTGTATGGCAACGTCAAACATCTGGCGTGGAATAAATTCTTTAATCTTTTCAGTCAATTCACGCCCACGACTTTGAGCAACATTCTTATGAACAATGCAAGACAAGGCATCGACTTTCTCTTCATTGATTAATATATCGAGTTTAACAAGGTTGGATGCCTGAAAGTGACTAAAACTGTAATCAAATGATGCAAATCCTCGACTCACAGATTTTAAACGATCAAAAAAGTCCAGAACGACCTCGCTCATTGGCATCATATAACTGAGCGATATTTGTTTACCCAGATACTGAAGCTTTTTTTGTACACCGCGTTTCTCGATACATAATGTAATAACATTTCCCAAATATTCTTGAGGCACGAGAATGTCGGCAGTGATTATAGGTTCACGGATTTCCTCGATTTCATTTGGTAATGGCAGATTTGCCGGGTTATCAATATTAATAATGTCGCCACCGGTTTTTAATACTTCATATATAACAGTAGGTGCAGTTGTGATTAGGGTCAGATCATATTCACGTTCCAGACGTTCCTGAATAATTTCCATATGTAACATGCCCAAAAAACCGCAGCGAAAGCCAAAGCCTAATGCCTGTGAAGTTTCTGGCTCATAATGCAGTGCGGCATCATTCAGCTTTAGTTTGGATAATGCTTCTCTGAAAGACTCATACTCGGCAGAGTCAACCGGAAACAGACCGGCAAATACTTTAGGTGTAATTGTTCTAAAGCCAGGCAATGGTTTGTCTGCGGGTTTATCTGCAACGGTTAAGGTATCACCTACCGGTGCGCCATCAATATCTTTTATGCCTGCAACGACATACCCTACTTCACCTGTTTTTAATACCTTGGTCGGCGTTCTTTTGGGGGTGAATTTACCAACATCATCGACTAAAAAATCGCGACCGGTAGACATCACACGCATTTTTTTGCCAGCAATTAGTTCACCATCAACAACGCGCACAAGTGAAACAACACCTAGATAATTATCAAACCAGGAATCAATAATCAGCGCTTTCAATGTCGATGACGCATCACCTTTTGGCGAAGGAATTAATTTTACCATTTCATCAAGCAGATCTTTGACGCCAACTCCTGATTTTGCACTAACACGTAATGCTGTAGTAGCCTCTAAACCAATAATTTCCTCTATTTCATTGATTACCCGTTCTGGTTCCGCCGATGGTAAATCAATTTTGTTCAACACAGGAATCACTTCAAGATTGTTTTCAATCGCAGTAAAACAATTCGCTACGCTTTGTGCTTCTACACCTTGTGCAGCATCTACAACCAGTAATGCTCCTTCGCATGCAGATAAGGAGCGCGACACTTCATAACTGAAGTCAACATGTCCCGGGGTATCGATGATGTTTAGTTGATAATCGTTACCATCATTTGCCTTATAATTAAGTGTAACGCTTTGAGATTTAATGGTAATACCACGCTCACGTTCCAGATCCATTGAATCCAGTACCTGTTCAGCCATTTCACGATCTGTTAACCCTCCGCATATTTGTATAAAACGATCTGCCAGAGTCGACTTACCATGATCAATGTGGGCAATGATGGAAAAATTACGAATTCTTTCCTGCATAAGGACTTAAATCTAAGGATCTGCGTTGAATAAAAGGCGAGATTCTAGCTGAAATTGCTAAGTGATTAAATGAATTAATTTTTTTCTATTCTTTCCAGAAATTCCCGCACATGCTCGCTGTCAAGATAATATTCGCATAACTCTATATCTCCTGAAGTCAAAACAGGGATACGACCAGCATATTTGGCAGTGAGCTCTTTATCATCTGTTATATCTATAATTTTCAGCCTGAAACAATATCGCTGTTGCCAATGAGATAATTCCTCGATTAATTCACCGCACAATTGGCAATTTGGGCGGCTAAATACTTGTAGAGTGATTTGCTCATTACTCATCAATTTTTAGTGCCAGAAATATAGGACCGCCTCTTCTTTGAATCAGCACTGGAATAGATTTACCTCTTGGTAAATCAGAAATTAATTCCTGGAAGTGCTTACTATCTTTTACTTTCTCATTATTTAACAATAATAAGATATCACCACTCTTTATGCCCGCAGATTGAGCCGGTCCTTCACCAACCTTGTCAATTAATACGCCATGATCTGTTAATTCCAGATCTTCTTTTTGTTCTTTATTCAGATTGCTAACAACAAGGTTAAGCACATTGCTTTTTGCACCAACCTGTTCACCCTGAGCAATAACTTGTTCATCAGAAGGTAATTCAAGAATTTTAATAGTTAATTTATTGACTTTGCCTCGACGAATTATTTTTACAGGCACTTCCGTATTAATCAGAGTACTACCAACTAATGGTGGTAAATCAGAAGAAAAATTTATCTTCTTTCCGTCATATTCAACAATAATATCCCCTACTTTTATACCTGACTTTTCTGCAGGGCCATTTTCCAATATTTTAGCAATTAATGCGCCATGCGGATAATCCATTTCAAATGATTCCGCCAGCTCACGCGTTACATCCTGTATCAATACGCCTAGCCAACCACGACTCACTCGACCTTTATCTCTAAGCTGTTGATACACACTTTCTACCACGTCTACAGGAACAGCAAACGACAAGCCCATAAAACCACCTGTGCGGCTATATATCTGTGAATTAACACCTATTACTTCACCATCCAGATTAAATAATGGCCCACCTGAGTTGCCAGGATTAATAGCAACATCAGTTTGTATAAATGGCACGTAGTTTTCATTAGGTAAGCTACGTCCGATCGCACTTATAATGCCGGCAGTAACAGAATGATCAAACCCGAATGGGGAGCCGATGGCTAAAACCCATTCCCCTACTTTCAAATTATCGACATTGCCCAGCTTTAAAATGGGTAACTCGTCAGCATCAATCTTAAGGACCGCAATATCACTACGTTCATCAGTTCCAATAACACTAGCGATAAACTCTCTTCTATCGCTTAATCTAACGATTACTTCATCGGCGTCTCTAATCACATGATGATTGGTTATAACATAGCCATCTTTAGAAATAATAAAACCTGATCCTAATGAAGAACGTTCCTGAGAAGGGCCTTCTCCTTTAGGTATATCGCCAAAATATTTTTTAAAAAACTCATAAAAAGGACTATTTTCAGGAATGTCCGGCATATTTAGCCCGGGTGGCATACCTTCTATTCGACGTGCTTTATTACTCGTGCTGATATTAACAACTGCTGCAGAATTCTGATCTACTAATGGTGTAAAATCAGGTAAATTATTAGCATAAGCTAATTGAGTAAGAAATAATGATGAAAGCATTAATAAAATTAATAAATAACGTTGCATGCTCAAAGATTCTCTAAATTTGAAAATTAAATATTTGTAATATTATGTTGTTGACGACTACTATTGAACTGATTGAATTGAATTAGCCAATAGTTTTACGGTTTTTTCAGGCACCTCGCCAACGGCAGTAACCTGATAGCCATTCACTTCAGTAGCAAAGGTATTTACACCACCAAAACGTGCCGCTCCTGCTTTTAATTTGGAATTATTGCCTAATTTTTCTACGAAAACTGAAACCATAGCCAATCCATCTGAGTAGATAATATGTTCAACCGGATTTTCGCTGGTCATCATAATTTGTTTGGCATGCTCACTTATATTAAACCCTGCTGGTAACGACTTCATTTGCCAAGATAATTTAGTTTTACTATCTAAAACTTCGCCATGTTGAATATTATTTACCAATATAGGGTTAGCAAATTTATATGTGGGTTTTAACAGTTCATCGTCAATAAAATGACCTATTTCAATCTGTGCAAACATTACTTGTTCAAGTGACACCCCATCCTTGTTTTTTAAATCCGACTTTAATAAAAGTTTTGATTCTTTATCAATCCATAGTTGATAGCCATAACGATATTCATCTTTTGGTCTGATATTTACAATCCAGGCTTCTTTACCAGCAATGCGATTTTCACCGGCAATTTCGAACATATAGAACCCAGATACTTTTTCTATAGGGTTTGGCAGATATGATGACACAAGTTTGCCGATACGACTTTCATCAATTACCAGTTCATTTTTTTCAGGAAAATAACACTTCACCTGCTCATCAGTTCTAATTACTTCCCTGGGATGACCAGTAAGGGATATTAGTTTTTCTGTTACCCCGTCTTCATCAACTTTGTGAATTATGCGCATGCTTGTTATTTGATTTTGCAAACGATACATAAATATCCCGTCATAATTCAGTTTATGACTTGCGTCAGACATTTCATTAATCAGGATATGCGCGTCCGGTAGAGTTTGTTCCGCATTAACGTGAGCAAAGATTAAAAGTGTTATTAAGACAACACTAGAACGAATCGATTTTAGCAAATTATTTTTCCTGTGATTCTATAGTCACTATTCTGACATAAGGCCTGATAGCGCTCATGCCATTTTTGCGATATTCATTATGATTAATAAGATAACCGCTCATACGATGATTCTCGGTTAAATCGGATGTGTCAGTTTGAAAGGTTGCTGTTCGATATTGTGGTGAATTATCAAACTCAAAATTAACATTATGCTGGGCAGTAGTAGACTTGTTTGTCATTTTTACTGCAGCTACCTGACCTGTAGCCAGTGAAAAATCTGATTGATTAGATTGTTTGATGCCAAAAACAGCGACTGTCGCTACTGATGCGGCAATTGCAAAACCAACAACAGGTTTAAGAAACGCTTTTCTGGAAAAATCTGGCGTTATAACTACTGCCTCGTCTTGAAGACGCAATCGAACCTTATTTGCCAAATCAAGATCAATAGCCTCAGGTAAGCTATCTCGCAAACAATCACCAATAAGATGATATCTGCTCCAGGTTGACTTTAACTCATCATCAGATTGAAGTTGCTTTATAACCTGCCCATCAATTTCATCATCCATTAATGCCGATATTTTTTCATTATTCATCGCATTCACCATGTTGCAAACTAATTTTTAATAAGTGGTAGCATCGCATTATCAACAGCTTCACGTGCGCGAAATATTCTTGATCGAACTGTGCCGATAGGACATTCCATCACTTCAGCTATCTCTTCATAACTTAACCCTTCGACTTCTCTCAGCTCGATCGCGGACCTTAAATCATCGGGTAAATTTTTAATCGCCTTTAACACAGTTGCTTGAAGCTCATCTTTCATCAACATGTTTTCAGGCGTTGCCTGTTCTATTAGAGCATCTCCGCCAGCAATTTGTTCAATTTCTGATACATCATAATCACTACCTATTGGTTTGCGTGCCTGAGAAGCCAGATAATTTTTAGCCGTATTGACCGCAATACGGTATAACCATGTATAAAATGCGCTATCACCGCGAAATTTTGGCAATGCTTGATAGGCTTTGATAAATGCCTCCTGAGTTACATCTAGCGCATCACTTTGATTGCGTACAAAACGCGAAACAAGATTGACGATACGTTGCTGATATTTTATCACTAACAGGTCATAGGCAGTTTTATCCCCGTTTTTGACGCGTTCTATTAATTCTTTATCTGTTGTTTTTTTGGCCATTCGGCCTAGCCTCTATATGTAAATATGATGTTTTAATGAATAAATCTCTATTGTGTTATTTGATGGCATAAGCCTAAAATAGTTTAACTTATCCAATCAATAACTTATCAAAAAAAAGAGGCAATCTTACATTAACCTTTATGCATGACCAATATTTACACGATGTATTAATTATCGGTAGTGGTGCTGCTGGGCTCAGCCTCGCCCTGAAATTAGCTGATTTTGCTAAAGTTGCAGTTCTATCAAAAGAAAATCTTGCGGAAGGCGCTACTTTTTATGCTCAGGGAGGCGTTTCTGCTGTACTAGATGAGGCTGATTCATTTGAATCTCATATAGAAGACACACTTATTGCAGGAGCAGGTTTATGCAATCCTGAAGTCGTTAAACGTGTCGTCAATAACGGCATAAACAGTATTAATTGGTTGGTTAATTTGGGAGTTGATTTTACCCGTACTGATGACAAAGACCCTTCTGGTAATTCACCTTATCACCTGCATCAGGAAGGTGGTCACAGTCATCGTCGTATCATTCATGCAGCTGATGCAACTGGAAAAGCGATCGAAACCAAATTAGAGGCAAAAGTGCGTGCGAATAAGAATATAGATTTGTATGAACATCACATTGCAGTTGATTTAATTACGGAAGACAAATTATCCCGCTTGGGAAATCGCTGTTTGGGGGCCTATGTTTTTAATCAGGATGAAAATCGAGTAGAAGTTTTTCGAGCAAAAATAACTGTTTTAGCCACTGGTGGTGCAGGCAAAGCCTATTTATACACCAGTAATCCTGATGCTTGTACTGGTGATGGTATTGCCATGGCGTGGCGTATTGGGTGTCGCATTGCCAACATGGAATTTATACAATTTCACCCTACCTGTCTCTTTCATCCGCAAGCAAAATCATTTCTTGTTTCCGAAGCATTACGTGGTGAGGGTGCAAAGCTAATTCTAAAAAACGGGCAACGTTTTATGTCGCAATATGATTCGCGCGAAGAACTGGCGCCCAGAGATATCGTTGCAAGAGCAATCGATAATGAAATGAAAAGATTGGGACTTGATTGTGTCTATCTTGATATAACCCATCATGATGCGGAATTCTTAAAACATCATTTCCCTAACATTTATCAACGCTGCTTATCATTGGATCTGGATATATCTAGAGAACCGATCCCTATTGTGCCTGCTGCACATTATACCTGCGGTGGCGTCATTATTGATGAGCATGGTCAAACTGATGTTAAAGGACTATATGCTATCGGCGAGGTAAGTTGTTCCGGATTGCATGGCGCAAATCGTATGGCGAGCAATTCATTGCTGGAGTGTGTGGTATACGCGCACTCCGCCTTTGAGCATATATGTCTACACCTTCCTAATATAGCGCCACCAGCAGAATTGCCGCCTTGGGATGAAAGTAGAGTAACCGATTCAGATGAAGAAGTTGTTGTTACGCATAACTGGGAAGAGATTAGACGTTTCATGTGGGACTATGTGGGTATTGTCAGGACAACAAAACGACTGCAACGCGCACAACACCGAATTCGCTTATTACAATCAGAAATAACTGAATATTATGGAAATTTCAGGGTAAGCAAAGATTTGATTGAGCTCAGAAATCTCGCAGTAGTAGCTAGTTTGATCATTGAATCGGCATTATCTAGAAAAGAAAGTCGAGGCTTACATTACAGCGCTGATTTTCCAGTGACTGATGTTAACGAACAGGCAACGAATACTGTTTTACAAAAAATACAGAAAAAAAATGGAAATGCTGCCGCTTAATTACTAAACTTTATTAGTATTATATTTAATACTAATTTTTCAAATATTTAATAAGCACATGTGTTTACTATAATTATAATTGCCTGATAAATACTGTTTTCAAATAAGATGAAATAAACTTATGGCAACTGTTACTGAAATTAAACTAGCGAGTAAAGACAGTCGTCTAATCTCTTATCCAGAGCATATAACAGGCGTGAATGATGTATCTATTCATATAATACGTATTTTACAAAGTACTCTGGAGCTTGAAAAACTTCTAGAACTTTTCAATGATGAGTTATCAAATGTTGTGTCACACGATTATTTGCTCTATCAAAATCAACAAGAGTTAATCAAATTCTCTTTCGGTAAATCATCTATACATAGTTTAAATTATCGTTTTAAATTATGTGGAAATGATTTAGGCACATTAACAATCTCAAGAACAACCAAAATCCTGGATGAAGAAGTCGATAGGATTGAAACGTTATTATCAGCAATAATTTATCCGCTCAGGAATGCCCTTCTTTATAAACAGGCTCTGGAAAAAGCTTATGTCGACCCACTCACAGGAGTAAGTAATCGTGCGGCATTTGATCAGGCTATGCAGCAGGAATTTGAGTTGGCTAAAAGACATGGACATCATTTATCAATCATGATGCTAGATATAGATAATTTTAAACTGGTCAATGACAACTATGGTCATATGATTGGCGACATGGTGTTAAAAAGCTTTGCTCGGTCGTTAACAGATCGCATGCGAAAAAGTGATGCAATTTTTCGTTATGGCGGGGAAGAGTTTATTCTCATGCTAAGAAATACGGAATTATCGGGCGCAACACTGCTGGCTGAACGTATGCGCAAAAAAATTGAGGAAGAAGAAATGAAATTTGACTCGGTAAAATTAGGTGTCACTACCTCTATAGGTGTCGCTCAGCTAGAGGAAATTGATGATGACTTTACCAGATTACTACATCGCGCTGATAGACGCTTGTATGAGGCAAAAGAAAGTGGACGCAATATGGTTATTTCAGAATCTAATAATTAGGTATTCAGTAATTCTAGAAATGCTTTTTCTGATAATAAAGTGATTCCCAGTTTTTTTGCTTTATCGAATTTACTTCCTGGCGAATCACCATAAACAACATAATCTGTATTTTTAGAAACACTATTAGTTACCTTTGCGCCTAGCATCTGCAATTTCTCTTTTGCCTCATCTCTGCCGAATGAAATTAACGTACCTGTTAATACAAAGGTCTTTCCGGTTAATTCGGAAGATTGCTCAACTTGTAAAGTTTCTTCCCAATGTATTCCTCCATGTTCGGGACTGATTAATCTCTCAATAATTTCTTCATTATGTTCCTGTTGAAAGAAAGTATGAATATTTTTGGCAACGACCGGACCTATATCCTGAATTGATTCCAGTTCATCAGTATTAGCAACCCTGATATTTTGAAATACACGAAAATGTTGTGCTAATGATCTTGCAGTTGCTTCACCAACTTCACGAATACCTAGAGCATAAATAAAACGAGCTAATGTTGTTTCTTTACTCGCTTCTATTGCTGCCAGCAAATTATCAACAGATTTTTCACCCATACGAGCTAGCTTGATCAAATCTTCACGTTTTTCTTTTAGTGAGTATAGATCAGCAATTGTTGTGATAAAGCCTTCCTGTTTAAGTTGTTCAATTAATTTATCGCCAAGACCATCAATATTCATCGCTTTTCTGGAAGCAAAATGAATGATGGCCTGAATACTTTGCGCGGAACAATAAATACCACCGCTACAACGGTAAACAGCTTCGTTGTCCTGTTTTTCTATATCAGAACCACATACAGGACATTGCGTTGGCATTTGAAATACAACAACCTTATTTTCATCACGTTTGTCCATGATGACACTCACAACCTCAGGTATCACATCACCCGCACGTCTGATATATACCCAGTCATTTTTACGAACATCTTTACGTCGTATTTCATCAAGGTTGTGTAACGTCGCGTTCATCACTGTTACACCGCCTACTTTCACTGATGCCAATCTGGCCACTGGCGTAATTGCACCTGTACGTCCAACCTGAACTTCAATATCCAGCACCTGTGTCATTTCTTCCAATGCTGGAAACTTATAGGCAATTGCCCATCTTGGCGCACGAGAAACAAATCCTAATATTTTTTGTTGCTCAATATCATCAACTTTAAACACAACGCCATCTATATCATAGGCAAGTGTCATTCTGCGTTCTGAAATTTGCCTGTGGAAACTTATCGCCTCATCCAGTCCATTGATCTTTCGACTTTCTGGTGACACAGGCATGCCCCATTCTTTTAGCATTTCCAAAACCTGTGTATGCGAATGAAAATCCAAAGCCCCCTCATAATCACCAATACCATAAGCAAAAAAACTTAAAGGTCTATTTGCAGTAATGCGTGAATCCAGTTGTCTTAGGCTTCCGGCAGCAGCATTTCTAGGGTTTGCAAATTGTTTTTGATTATTTTTTTCTTGCTGTTGATTTAGTTTTCGAAAATCAGCATGCGTCATAAACACTTCACCACGAACTTCAATGCGCTCAGGGATGTTTTTACCTTTCAATAACGGTTTAATTGACTTGATTGTTTTAATATTTCTCGTAATATCTTCACCGGTTTGTCCATCACCACGTGTTGCCGCATGCTTTAATATGCCATTTTCATAAAATATATTAACTGCCAGGCCATCCAGCTTGGTCTCAGCAGAATAAATAACATTTTCAATACTCAGTTTATCTTTAATGCGTTTATCAAAGGCGCGCATTTCATCTTCATCAAGCGCATTACCAAGAGATAGCATAGGAACAATATGTTCAATCTTTTCAAAAGATGATAATGGTTCCGCGCCGACATTTTTAGTTGGTGAGTTATCTGAAACAAACTCGGGGTACAATTCCTCTAGTTCACTTAACTCCCTTAATAAGCGATCATATTCCGGATCGGGAATGACCGGTTCATCCAGAACATAGTAACTATGATTATGTTTATCTATTTGATGACGCAGATCGTCAATACGGATTTTTGCTGAATCACGATTCATAAAAAATTAATATTGTTGTTCGGAAAGTGACTCAGCTTTTTTCCTTAGGATTTCGATACCGGCGTTATCCAGTTTTTGATTGTTTGCCATTTTTAATTCGCCAGTTAGAGTTTTACTAATACGTCTGGCGGTATTTAAAAACAGCTCGAATACGACTTCAGGTTCTATTGATGCAGGTGGATACATAAATAAGACAATCCCTTTTGTTCTCAGATCCGCCATTCTTCCCAAATCAAACGAACCAGGTTCAAACATATTTGCCATACTAAACAATGGCTGTCCGGAGTGAAGTTTCCCAGGTCCAAAATGATGAAAAATATTCATGTGACCATAGACCATGCCGACTTCATCTGCCGCCTTACTTATAGACAAGCCATTAAACATTGTCTGCGCAGGACTGGTGATAAATAAAATAATGAGATCAGAGTCACTTTGTTGTGGTTGTGATGAGTTTTCTTCAGCAACCTCAGGGACTTCATCTTCCATTTCCTGAAGTGCAATCTGCATATCTTCATCATCTGTATCGTTTACTGATTCCATGTCAGGATCGAAACTATCAGCGATGGATTCATTATTGCTTTCAAAAACACTGTCATAGTCAGGCTCATCGGCTACGTCTTCATCTGAAATGGTCTGGTGTAGAACATCTTCATGTTTATATTCTTGTGCAGAAAATCTGGCAGTTTCTTCAATATCAACGGATTCATCAGAAATGACAGGTGTTTTTCTTAATGAAGGAATATTTTCAGCATCTTCATCATTATCATTGCCAAAGATATTTATATGTTCAGGTGCCTGTTGAATCTGGCTGCGCTCTTTTCTTCCCTGTGCAATCATATTGCCTAAATCCAGCAACGAACGTTTATATTCAGCAGAATCTTCAAATTGAGCAGGATTAAAGCTCGGTGCGTCAGGTAAATCATCGATAGCATTCAGAAAGTCGTTTTTTTTCTTGGGTTCCGAGCGAAAAAATACTTCCCAGCAATATAAGCCAGCTACGAACAGGCAGCCTATTATGAGTAATATAAATTGCAAATCAGACATCATGATTTACCATCATAACACCAACGAAAGATATTAAAGGACTGTAAATTATTAGACGAATGAATTGAACATTCGCCATCAACTAAATGAACTGGATTAGGCAGTTTTTGCCATTTCAACCGCTTCATCCACATCCACAGACACCAATCTGGAGACACCAGGCTCATGCATGGTTACGCCCATTAATTGATTAGCGATTTCCATAGTGATTTTATTGTGCGTAATAAAAATAAACTGTACTTCATCAGACATGGATTTAACCAACTGGCTAAAACGCCCCGTATTTGTGTCATCAAGCGGTGCATCCACCTCATCGAGAATACAGAAAGGTGCCGGGTTTAATTTGAATATCGCAAACACCAGTGCAACTGCTGTTAGTGCTTTTTCGCCTCCTGACAGCAAATGAATGTTGCTATTCTTCTTGCCTGGTGGTCTGGCCATGATAGCGACACCTGTTTGTAATAAGTCGTCACCTGTTAATTCAAGATACGCATGTCCGCCACCAAATAGTTTCGGAAACATATCTTTAATGTTGGTGTTTAGGTGATCGAAAGTTTCCTTAAAACGAGTACGTGTTTCTTTATCAATCTTGCGTATTGCACTTTCCAGGGTGGCCAATGCATCTGTCAAATCATGATGTTGACTATCGAGATAGGTCTTTCTTTCTTCACTCTGCTTGTATTCATCTATAGCAGCAAGATTAATTGCGCCTAATCGCTGGATTTTGCGACCAATATTATCAAGCTTCTCTTGCCAATCAGCTGGTTGAGCTGATTCTTCCAATTGTTCGAGCAATGCTTCTGCAGTCTGTTCAAACGCATTAAGTTTTTCAATAACTGTTTCCAGTCTGACCTGACAGCCATTAACATTAATTCGCGCTTTTTCCAGTTCTGAACGCAATACCTCAAGACCTTGTTCCTGTTGATGTCTCCCCTGCTCAAGCTCTCTTAATTGAGCCTCAATACCATGTACAGTTGAGCGCGCATTAGCAAGATTCTTTTCTGCTTCGAGTTTGCGTTTTAGTGCTTCTTCAATCTTTAATTGCAACTCGGCTAATGGTGCTTTGTTTTGTGTTAATTCATTTTCAAGTTCCAGAATACGATTGCTCTGGTGATGAACCTGTATCTCGTTACGTTTTATCGCTTGCTCGTAAGAAGCACGTCTTGAACTAAAGGATTCTAGTTGCAAGGCAATCCCATGACTCTCTTCATGTGTGCTTTGCCAACGTTGTCTGGCTTCATTCAGCGAATTTTTATGTTTTTCCTTTACAGTAGACAGCTCGCATTTCTGACTAAGTAATTGATCATTGTCTCTGTCAAAATCAGATAATCTTGATCTAATAGAATCAATTTCCTGTTCGTCTTGACGCACCTGCTCGTTTAAACGATCAAGCTCCTCAACTAGTTCTTCATGACGCTTTTGGTTTTGCTGACGCTGTACATCTAAACTGGCAAGCTCTGTCTTAATTTCAGACAATTGTTGCTGATTGATATTTAATGACTGTTGTTGTTGTTGCAATGTTTCTTCAGCACTTTCCATCGCCTGTTCAGTTTCGGTCAGCGCCTGTTCCAGCTTTCTAGTCTCTTTCTGAGCATTTGCTATTGCCTGTCTGACCCTCTCAATCTCCTGCTCGCGGGATAACACAGTGTCTTTCGCCTGCTCCGAATGATTGACTACTAACCAATCCTTGCCTAGCCATATGCCCTGAGGTGTAATGACCGAGTATCCATCTGGCATATCATTTAAAATAGTTTTAGCTTCTTCATAATCACCAGCAAGTACAATACGAGAAAGTAAAAACGATAGTTTAATTTCACTACTTATTAAGTCAGCAAGTGTTGTATATTTTTCATCCAGATCAGATGCACTTATTGCTGAAGATAGATTGATAAAGCCAACCTTGCCAGGGATAGATTCGAGCTTATCCATATGCTGTTCTATATTATCAACACATAGATGACCTAACATACCACTGGTAACTGTTTCCAGAGCATGAGCCCATTTTTCTTCTATCTTTAATAATTGTGATAACCGCTTAAACTCGGACAAACCATTATTTTTTAGCCAAACATCAAGTTCTTGATTGTCTGCAACAATCGATTTTTGTAATGTTTCCAGCGAAGATAGTTGCCCTGTTAATACCTGATATTGATGTCGGGCCTTATCAAGATTGGAACTAATCTCTTTCAATCGTTCACGTTTTTCTTTGACACTGGATTGTATGCTTAAATAGGTTTCATTCGCCGTAGATTGCTGACTTTCGAGGTGGCTCAATTTGTTTCTCAACTCATCAACTCTGGAGTCATACATATCCTGTTGATAATTATCAATATCAGTTTGCGCCTGATGACGACGTTCTTTTACTTCTTCAGTACGATTTTCTAAAAATTCCAGTCGGGATTGATCAGCTTGTTGGCGTCGGCTGAATTCGGTGAATGAGTCGTTAAATTTATCCCACTCTGTTTGCCATGATTGCATGGCTTCTTCAGCCTGATTTAAAATTTCATATGCACGATTGCTTTCACTGCGTGAACCCTGAAGTTTAGGTTCAAGCTGTTGAAGCTCACTTAATAACTTTTCATATTCTTGTTTATCCTGGTGATGTTGACGATCTGCGTCTGCCAGGCTGGCTTTGCTTTTTTCCAATTCAGCTTCTGTATTTGCAATCTTTTCTTTAACGTGCTGCAGTTGTTGTTCAAATTGTGCGATGTCACTACCTACTTGATAGTATTCTGATTGTTTGTCATTAAAACCGACATTAGCTTCGCTTAGAGCCTCTCTTTGTTTTTCTATCTCGGATTCAATTTGTCTTACTTTAGCGACCGATGATTCAACAGCGTTTTCTTTACCTCTTGCCGTTTCCTGCAAGCGAATCATCTCGGAATTCAACTCATGCCATTGAAGAGCTAGCAGTTCAGCATTGATTTGGCGTTCTTCCTGTTTAAATTCCTTATATTTTTCAGCCGCCTTTGCTTGCCTTTGCAAATGGTTTAATTGTTTTTCAAGTTCTTCACGGATGTCGTTAAGACGATCAAGGTTTTCTTTGGTATGTTTGATACGGTTTTCAGTTTCTCTACGGCGCTCGCGATATTTTGAAATACCGGCAGCTTCTTCGATATAAACCCGCAACTCCTCAGGTTTCGCCTCTATTAAACGAGAAATCATACCCTGCTCTATAATGGCATAACTTCTGGGGCCAAGACCTGTCCCCAAGAATATTGCGGTAATATCACGTCGACGACAACGTGCGCCGTTCAAATAATATGTTGAGATGCCGTCACGAGTAATTTGGCGTTTGACTGAAATTTCATTGTAACTGGCATATTGCCCGCCTAGTTTCTTTTCGGTGTTATCAAATACCAGTTCAACGCTCGCTTGCCCCACTGGTTGTCTGGCTGTCGAACCACTGAATATGACATCGGTTAGTGATTCGCCACGCAGATGCTTGGCAGAACTTTCGCCCATAACCCAAGTCACTGCATCAATAATGTTAGATTTACCACAACCGTTAGGTCCAACAATCCCAACAAGATTACTAGGAACGATAAGATTGGTATGATCGACGAAGGATTTAAAACCGGAAAGCTTAATATTGCTTAAACGCATGAGGCGATAATCTACTAAAGAAACGTGACCCTGTCCAAATGAAAAAAATAAACTATAATTAACTTTAAAAAATTACTATATAGTATTGATATTTTTATAATATTATTAATTAACAAGACACTTTTAAAGGTGTCATTATAAATGCAAGAATATGTGTTAATAGCATATCATTCAAGCCAATAATTTAGGAAAAATAGCTATGAGCAGCCAAGCCATTGATACTCTTGATACATTTGACAATCCGCAAGCCGATCGTGACTTTACGATTCGTATTGATATTCCCGAATTCACCTGTCTTTGTCCAAAAACTGGCCAACCTGATTTTGCTGTGTTGTTAATAGAATATGTGCCCGATAAAAAATGTGTCGAACTAAAATCACTAAAAAACTATGTCTGGAAATTCCGTGAGGTTGGCGCTTTTCACGAAGCAATTACTAATGAGATTCTAAACGATCTAGCTAAAATCACTTCTCCACGTTTTATGCGATTAACTGCAAAATTTAATGTCAGAGGTGGAATCTACACAACCGTCGTAGTGGAACATGTGAAAACAGGTTGGCAACCACAATCTGTCATTAACTTAGCTTAACTATTGCTATGTCAGGTTTCAAACTAGGTCTTCAATCCTTACTGGTGGGATTTAAATTAATCTTTAAACCTGGTATCCGGTTGTATGTGATCGTGCCTTTTCTAATCAATTCGTTGTTATTTATTGGTGTCATCTATTTTGGCGCTAATTCATTGCAGGAATATCTTGACTTGATGATATTGAAATATGAATGGCTGGAGTGGATAAAATGGTTACTCAAGACAATCTTCGTCATTATTTCTCTCGCTGTCGTATTTTTTTGCTTCACTTTTGTGTCCAATATTCTAGGTGCACCATTTAACAGTTTTTTGTCAGAAGCGGTTGAGAGACATTTAGTACAAACCGATAAACTCGATATATTACAACGACCTATAATAGATGAAGTTTTTCTGTCTTTTAAATCAGAATTTGAGAAATTGGGCTATTTTATTCCTAGAGCTATACCTTTGTTGATCCTGTTTATTATCCCGGTAATTAATGTATCTGCGCCTTTTTTATGGTTTTTATTCAGCACCTGGATGTTATCCATAGAATATATGGACTATCCGCTGAGTAATCATGGCTTAATTTTCAAGGATCAAAGAATTATGCTCATGCAAAACAAGTCGATGACATTTGGTTTTGGCATAGGTGTTGTCGGGTTAACTACTATTCCCATATTGAATTTCATTGCGATGCCGATTGCTATTGCAGGAGCAACAAAACTATATGTGGAACAACGTGAAAAACTGTCAATAAAAGGACAAACATAATTCCTAATTGCTACATTTAATCTTTAATGGTATAGATGCACGTCAAATTTTTTGTTAGGGCGGAGAAGTCTTATGGCTGCCAAGAAAAAAACAGCTAAAAAGAAAGCGGCTACCAAAAAGAAAGTCGCTAAGAAAAAAACAGCTAAAAAGAAAGTGACTACCAAAAAGAAAGTCGCTAAGAAAAAAACAGCTAAAAAGAAAGTGACTAC